>QXWO01000024.1 GCA_009911035.1 Lachnospiraceae bacterium | reverse complement strand
CTGACAATTTTTTAGGAATTCCCTTTATATTGGGCAGTGTCCTGGAAAATGTCAGGATTATATTTTCCTTTGCATAAAATGTTGCCATACCCATGGTCAATGCCAATCCTGTAAACCTGTTCCATAATCTTCTCCTTTTCCAATGAATTGTTGTAATAAAATAAGGACTACCCAAGCACTCCTGAATAGTCCTTATCCGGCAGTCAAATGACTGCGTATATTCTGTTTCACCTCACCTTCCTAAAAGCCATAGGATGGCCGCATCAGTAACGGGCATTCCTGACTTCTTTGATGTAGGTTTTCGATTTTGTCCAGCGCTGTCCTCTATCTCCACCTAAATGGGCTTAAATAAATAGGACTAAATCAGTGCAAACCCTTGATTTTGGGGCTTTTCTTGATTTAGTCCTATTATACCACCAGCAAATCCAATGAAAACGGTATCATACTCGTTCCAGTTATCAACTGCAACAGCAGCAAGTTCAACATTTCTTTCGCTCTCATTATCATGTTCCCTGCATACCCGGCTGTCCTGATCCGTCCAGTCAAGATCTTCGTCTGTGTAGATTTTGGCTGGTACGATCTCAAACAAATCCCCATCTGTAGCAGCCGAAATATAACCAGCAACTTTTTTTGTAGTTCCGGTTGCTGAATAATAGACAACCAGTGTCTTTCCTGTTGTATTTTCTGTATCGGCAACCGTATTATCATGGTTTTCCGTTTGACCGGAAGAAGCTGTTTCATCAGATCCTGACACATTCCCCTCTGTTTGTTTCGATGAAGGTTCCATGGCATTTTCTCCTGTCTGCTGCCCATTGCCGCAAGCAGTACAGCTAAATACAAGAAGCAAGGCTATTAAAACAGAACCTATTCTTTTCATAAACATCTCCTCCTTACCATTACACCATATGTGCTTTTCCCGCATTCACGAACATTTCCGCCACCTCCGGTGCGTAATGGTCAATAAACTGGCTGTGTCCTAAATCAAGCGCTTCCAGTTTTTTCATTTCATCATCTGTCAATGTAAAATCAAACAGATCAAAATTTTCTTCCATCCGCTCTATATGCGTAGATTTTGGTATCACGGCCACACCCGACTGGATCAGGAACCGCAGGTTTACCTGCGCCGCTGTCTTGCCGTACTTTTCTCCAACTGCTGTCAGGTCTTCGTTCGTAAACAGATTGTTCTTCCCCTGCGCCAGCGGCGACCATGCCATAATCCGCGTTCCGTACTTTCCCAGAATCTCCCTGGCCTTCTTTTGTTGCTGGAATACATGGACTTCCAACTGATTGACTGCCGGCACGGTTTCCACAAAGCCTGCAATGTCGATAAAGCGGTCGGGCATAAAATTACTGACGCCAATCGCACGGATTTTTCCTGACCGGCAGGCTTCTTCCATTGCACGGTATGTGCCGTAATAATCATTGAACGGCTGGTGGATCAGCATAAGATCAATATAATCCGTTTTGAGCCTCCTCAAAGACTCGTCAATGGATGCACGGGCCTTATCATATCCGCCATTGCTGATCCAGATTTTAGTTGTCAGGAACAGCTCCTCACGGGGAATGCCACAGATTCTAACCGCTTCCCCCACCTCAGCCTCATTCGCATATGCCTGCGCCGTATCAATGCTTCGGTAGCCGACAGAAACCGCTTCCAGTACACAGCGCTTCGTATCCTCCGCCGGGATCTGATATACCCCGAAGCCGAGCATTGGCATTTCTACGCCATTGTTCAATTTTACATATTCCATTATCATCTTCTCCTTTCATCAAATACTCATCAAGATCATTCATTTTCGCTGACAACAATCTTACCATCCTGATCCCGTCTGAAATGCCTGAAAAAATCCCACGCTATACCGGCTTCCTCTTTTCTTGGCCTGTGTTCCCTGTCCTCTGCAATTACAAGCTGCGAAAAGGGGACAGGATAACCGTCTTTGTAGAAATTATCAAACCTCCACTCTCTGCCGTTCAAAACGGCCGTTTCCGTTTCATCCGGTACATAACCCCAATATGGCGCTTTATCATAATCCGGTTCCACGGACGTATCAATCATCTCATTATAGAGAAAAAGCGCCCGCACTCCTTTTTTCTCATCGTCCATAACCGCCATTCCTCCCGACGGTGTTTCTTCTGTAAATTCACCATCTCCCTGGACTACCTGGAACGGCATATCGTATGCTTCATAAATACCGTTTTTGTTATCCATATCCACCATCCATCCCATAGCGGAAATGGCGGCAAAATATTCCGGATAATCCCTCGTAAGGGCAACCGAAGCCGCTCCGCCATTGGAAAACCCTGTGGAATAGATACGTTCCGGATCAACAGGATAGTTCTGTATCATATATTCAACCACGGATGACAGAAACTCCGTTTCACCGTATGCGGCATAATTGTTATAATCCGGGCTGATGACAATAAAACTTTCTTCTTCCGCTTTTTCTAACCATCCGCTCTGCACGGCATTATCCACCGGGTCGCAGTTTGTCCCGCAGAGAAAAAGCACCATAGGAACCCTCACTTTCGCCTGCTCTTTTACTGCCTGCGGGACATACAGATATACAACTTTGCCGCTTTCCATTGTGAATTGCTCCATGTTCTCCTCCATGCCTCCCGTCAGGCCGGCTTCCGTTTCTTCGTGCGTGGTTCCTGAATATCCGTCCCCTGCATCCGGCTCTGCCGTTGAGACAGAGGGATTCCCATGACCGCCAGCCCCGCACCCCACAGTCAGGAATAAAAACGCCAGCATACAAATGTACGCATTCCATCTTCTCATAAAACCATCACTTCTCTCAGTCGTGGATTTTCCAGTTGTTCAGCCATTTGGCGGTTTCAGCAGCGGCATGGTCATCCTTTTCCCCATTCCCTAAGTCCAGCTTACGGATTGCCTCCATATCTGTTTCATCCAGTTTGAAGTCCCAGATATTCAGATTTTCTTCGATGCGCTCCTTGTGGACGGATTTCGGGATGACTACAACGCCTCTCTGGATGTTCCAGCGCAAAGCAGCCTGTGCGGCGGTCTTTCCGTATTTTGCACCGATCTTTTCCAAAACCGGATGTGTAAAGATCCCATGCTTCCCTTCCGCCAGCGGCCCCCATGCTTCCGGCTGTATCTTGTATTCCCTCATTACACTGAGAGCCTCTGTCTTCGCTGAAAATGGGTGCAGTTCCACCTGATTCACAGCGGGGATCACTTTCACATTCGCGCACAGATCGGCAAGCCTCTCTGCGGAAAAATTGCATACGCCAATGGCACGGATTTTTCTTTCCGCATACAGCTCCTCCATTGCGCGCCATGCCCCGTAATAGTCGCTCATGGGCTGATGGATCAGATAGAGGTCAATATAGTCAAAGCCGAGCTTATGAAGCGAAGTCTGGAACGCGTTCTTCGCTCCTTCATAGCTTGCATCCTGAATCCACAGTTTGGTTGTGACAAAAATCTCTTCACGGGGAATACCACATTTCCTGACGGCAGCCCCGACAGCTTCTTCGTTGAAATATGCAGCCGCCGTATCAATCAGGCGGTATCCCGCGTCAAGCGCGTCACAGACTGCCTGCTCACAGACCGCTGCCTCCGGCACCTGAAATACCCCGAACCCTTCCATCGGCATTTTAACCCCATTGTTCAAAGTTACAAATTCCATATCCATGCCTCCATCATTTCCAAAATTTAATCTAAACAGCTTCCATGGCATCGTAAGCGAGATTGACGATAACAAAATATTTATGGTATAATGAAAATGTGCTTACTTTGCCAGTTGTCAATTCTAATTATAACGGTTTTTACGGCAATGTACACTACATTATTTTTATACTGCATAACCTTTTACTTATGCTATGTCAGAAGGAGATTTTGTATGGATACCACACAGCTTCAATATTTTAAGATAATCGCTGAATCCGGCTCATTGACAAAAGCCGCTAAAACATTACATGTTTCCCAGCCAGCCATGAGCGCTATGTTAAAGAAATTTGAAGAAGAATTAAATGTAGAATTGTTTGACAGAAGCCCCAACAGAATCCATCTGAACCAGACCGGTGAAATTGCTTTAGTCCATGTAAACAACATTCTGCGAAATGTGGAACAGATGAAAACAGACCTGCTTAACTCCGCACAGCAAAACCTGACCCTCCGGATTGCTTTCTGCGATCCGGGTGTACACTGGTTCTGTGTACCAAGATTTTCCGTTGCCCATCCGGAAATCAATATAGAAGGGGAGTCCTATGAAGGAACAGACGCAGCGAAACTTCTGGCCGAGCGTGTATACGACCTTATGATCACGCCGGAAGCAGTTCATGGAAAAGGTATCGAGAGCCAGCCATTTCTGCCGGATCAGGTTTTCCTTTCCGTACCAAAAGAAAGCAGACTGGCAGACCTTGAAAGTATTTCAATTAAAGATATACCCGAACAGCCACTGTTATATCCACAGATCGGCGGATACTTTCTGGCACAAATAGAAAATCTTATAACCAGGAACCACCTTCCCCTCACCTTAGTGAGAAATGAATTTAATACTACCCAATACCTGATCCGCACTACAAAGTTCTTAGCCACGGCCTCAACGCTGTCAAAGGATGCAAGGAACGATGGGACGCACAGAACGCTCATTCCCATGAATGATCCTGAATTAAATGTAGTGTATTATATTTCATACCTAAAAACAGGAAAAGAAAAAGTGAAAAAATTTCTTCTTTGGGCAAAAAATGTTTCTCCTTAAACAAAAATACATCGATTATACTATTTGATAAAAATCAGAGACTTTGTCAAATCATATTCATCCTGAATGACTATGTTATCAGCAGCAGCAAAAAAAGAAAGGATGACCAATCACTCCGATGAATCCCTCCAAGTCTGAATTCCTTTAATTTCAAGCCACTTCTATACACTTTTCCAAAATAATGCCCAAATCCCTATCGTTAAAAATTGCACCCAACGTCATGCTTGGGTGCATTGTATCAAATTGTGGTACGCAAGCCATACCGGGTAGCCTACAAACACCACCTCGTATCCGGCAATATCCTCCTCGTGTGAAAAATCATCCTTCCCGCTGTTTTCCTGTGCAGAAGTTTCCGTGCTCTCCTCACCGCTTCCTTGTGAAATATTTTTCTCATAAAATGCCTCCATTCGTTTCTATTTTTGTTCTTTCATTTTGCAGATGATATAATCAATCTCGTCAAGGGACTGCTGCTTTCCATGTATTTCATCCAGTAATTGATACCGGCATTTCCGTAGCATCCGTATCTGTATCTCCTTATCATCGCACCTGGTTATTTCTTCAATCCTCTCTTTACTGAAGCCGGCTTTGGAAAGAGCATAGATATCTGGTTCCATGAAAAAGCATCCCCTCCTAAAACAAAAATGTAAGTGCGGTTCCGAAGCTGCCTGCCTCATCCCTGCACTTACATTATAATCATATTCCTGACACATATCAAATACTTAATTTTTATGTCTCACTCATGCCCAAAAAGCACTTTGAGTATTCTATAAATTTTGTAGCCGCCAGACTAAATGGCTGTTCCCGTTTCCATGCCAAAACACACGTTGCCATAAGCTCCGGATACAGCGGCCGGCAGACAATCTTTGATGAGTCCCAAAAAGGAACCGCACCTTCAATAACCAAAGAATATGCCAGCCCCCTGCTTACCATAACTGCACCATTGGTACTCAGATTACTGATAAACAAGATATTCAGATTTTTATAATAGTCCCCAAACCAGCTTGCCAATTCACTCTGCACCTGCATTCTTCGCGGAAGAATCAACGGCAGTTCTGCCAGTTCATCTGCCTTGACATACTTTTTCCCTGCAAGCGGATCATCCGGCGGCATCAAAACTACCCATCTCTCTTTCATATCCAGGCGGATAAACTCATATTTCCCCATCTCAATCGGCTCCAGGAGCAATCCTAAATCAAGCAGTCCCTTATCCATCTGTTCTTTTACCAGATCCGCAGTCGCTGTAAACAAATCAAAAGTAACAAGGGGATATTTTTGATGGAAATTCCGAATCAGATCCGGGAGCATCTGCACAGACGCAACTTCCCCGCATCCAATAGAAATCTTTCCCTCTACCTGTTCTTCCTGCTCTACCAATTCTTTTTCTGTTTTATCAACCAACTGTAGAATTTCCTCTGCCCGGCGCCGGAGCAGCAGACCTTCATTCGTCAGCCGGATCTTCCGTGTCCCCCTGTCAAACAGCCGGACACCAATTTCTTCCTCCATCTGTGCAAGTTGGCGGGAAAGCGTCGGCTGTGTAATATGTAAAACTTCTGCGGCTTTTGTAATGCTTTCTTCCCTTACTACGGTAAGAAAATAGCGAAGAACCCTGATTTCCATATGCAAACTCCTCTCAGATTCATCCATGCTTTACAGATTGTATTATAACATTTTTATGCCTTTTAAGCAATACAACCATACCTTTTGATTTTGCTCTATAAGAAAGTCGAAGGATTTTAAATATAAAGCTCGTTGCTCTTTCTCTCTGAACAGGCATTTTTTATTGCCAGTGATGCAATTGAAACCATGGCTCCATTTACTTTACGGGCTGATTCAGGACATTCTGTAACGCATCGCATACAAGAAATACACTTCTTACTGTCCGCCGTTTTAATGTTCGCCTTGCTGATCGCCTGCGCCGGGCAGTTTTTGGCACAAAGCCCACAGCCTGTACAGCGCTTGTCTGCCTTGGGAACCAGACCAGCTCCTCCTGCTTTTTTGTAGGGACGGTTACCTGGTATTTGCAGTGCAGATGTACAGCCAGCTTTCTTAAGCTTATCAAAGATTTTTTCTCCAAAACTTTGCAGTTCACGTCTATCCTGCTGGTCGGGCCTGCCAGTGGCATACTGATGCATGATAGAATGCTCCGCAACTGCCCCAACAGCAGCAACCACATGGAAACCGCTCTGCTCGGCAATATCATTCAGTTCTACGAGTGTATCTTCATATGCACGATTGCCATATACGCAAACAATGATGCAACATGTTCCGTTTCCATGAATTCTTTTGATCCTCTCGGCTGCGAGGGCAGGTACCCGGCCGCCGTAAGACGGGACAGAAATGACTGCAACGTCATCCCCGGTAAAATCAACCACAGAAAAATCGTTCTGTGCATTGGTCAAATCAATTTCATTAACAGGGATATCCCACTGCGACGTAATAGCTTCTGCAATCTTCCTGGTTCCTCCGGTTGGACTAAAAATGATTTGAATGGCTTTCATGATATACCTCCTGTAATTTTTAGAACTACATCAATTATAATCATGTGGAGGTGTAATGTCAACATTTACAGGACACCTTTTGTATGCTACACTATAAAAAGCAAAAAAGGAGGACGTTCCATGCATATCAGCACAAAATGTTCTGTTGCGGTTCATTGCCTTATATTTATTTATGAATATGGAAATGTAAAAAAAGTGACCAGTGAGTTATTGTCACTATCTACAGGCAGCAATCCTGTCACAATACGGAACATCCTTAGTTCCCTGAAAAAAGCTGGCGTGATATCAATAAAATCCGGGACCGGCGGCGCCGCCCTGGCTGCCCCATTGCCGGAAATAACCTTATACCGGATCTGTAAAGCGATAGAGCCGGATTTTATGAAAAAGCTGATTGGCGTCCATGCGATGCCTTCCCCTTTCTGCCCTGTTGGGAAAAACATCCATAAAGTATTAGACTGCTCTTATCAAAAGATCCAGAATGATTTATGCCGCAGTTTACAAGCCATCACAATGGAAAAAATCATTGCAGATTATCACTGGAATACGCAGGATAGGTGAAAATTTAAATAAGGAGTATTCTGTCTGCCAGCCCGTCATATTTTTTCTGGTACTCCGTCTGGTTGAGGGCAATGCGGGCATTCTCATTCACTCACTGCTGTATCATCTCTGCCACGATGTTCATCTCCTCCTGAAGCTGAATCCGCTCCGCCTCCAGTTCCGATGTGTCATAAAGGCGGTATGGTGTCCCTCTCGCCAAAGATGACATTGGCCGCTTTCAGGAACAGCGCCTTGACGGCTGTCTTCTTCAATTGTCGGCAGACTGCTCTTAAATTCATCCCTAAGCACTTTGGTTAGTTCATACCGTGCTATGCCAATCGGCTGGGATACGTCATCCAATGCATATTCTGCAACAACATCATCTTTATCTTTACAAATTAAAATTCCTATTGTCTGATTATCCTGCTCAGCTTTCCCATAAGAGAATTGTTGTTCATACGAGCAGGTATATCCGTTCCGCATTTATTTTTCTTCTCTCCAGCAATGTTACTGTACAATCTAATTCTGCCTGCCCCAAATGCGTAACTATATATGACATATATACCATATTTTTCATAATAAGGACTATCCAAGCATAATTGAATAGTTCTTACCTTACAGCCAGATAACTGCGTATATTCTTTTTCACCTCGCATTTCTTAAAAGCCACAAGATAACCGCATCAGTGATGGGCATTCTTCTTTGATGCAGGTTTTCGATTTTCGTCCAGCGCTGTCCTAATCTCCACCATAATGGGCTTAAATAAATAGGACTAAATCAGCGCAACCCCTTGTTTTGTGGGCTTCTCTTGATTTGATCCTGTTATACCAGCATAAGCGACATGAAGCGTATCTGCACTTTTAACGCCAGACATAATAATACGCCCTGCTATTTATCTATTTCTTTTGGTCTTTCTTTCCTATTTAACTTTTGCCGGACTTTTGGGAACAAACTCCAATTTTAAGGTCATTCCCATTCCGTCTGCCAATCGCTTCAGCAACTTAAGAGACGGATTCCTCGTTCCGTTTTCCAGTTTGCTTATATCTGCCTGATTAATTCCAGTCCTTTCAGCAAGTTCTTTTTGGGTAAGATTCTGTGAAATCCTTGCATCTACCATTGCCCGGATCACATCCATTTCCGGCTGAATATCTTCCCATTCTTTTCTGAATTCATCATCCTGCAGTTGTTCATTTAAAAATTCCTGAAATTCACTCATTTTCTTTCACCCTTTCCAGATAATCTTTGCGATATGATTTTGCCAGCCTTATTTCCTGTTTTGGCGTCTCCTGCATTTTCTTGATAAACCCATTTGTCATAATAATTTTCTTACCATAGTAGAAAAAATACAGCACTCTTGTTATATCTATTCCCACTTTTCCACGAATTTCAAATATCTCATCCTCTAAATGTTTACTGTATGGTTCTCTTAATTGGTTTTCCTTCTCTTCAAGCACATAAATGATTCCCAAAACTTTTGCCCGCATTTTCACATCCAGACCAAGGATAAAATCTTTAGCCGGTTTTTCACCGTTATCTTTAGTATAAAATTCCACCTCAAATATATCCATTGTAATCTCCAATTCATTTTCTACGTTTAATATATGGCAAATATACCATATTGTCAATGAATATGTCCTATATAAGCCTTGCTGCTGTATCTATAAATACCCCACAATCCATAGCATTGTCATCCACATATATAGATACATCATAGTTTATGGGCATCTCCCATACCCCATTTGCGACAAAAACGATACAATTTGATGAAGCCTGATGAAAACAACAAAGTCTCGAAAAGCGCCATTTACGGGCTTTACAAGACCTGATAAAGTAAGATAATGCACGCCTCCCCGTAACAATAGGATTTCCTGTATCCGGCAGATAATTTTACAGTTTTCGCACGTGAACGGCTTAATGGGAAACAAGGATATGCTGCCTTAATTGAAAATTTATTTGGCCTAGATGAAACTGCAAAAATTTTTGTACAAGTCTATGGATTGGAATACCATAACAATGAGCAATTTATTTATGCAGATACTCTGATTATTTTTAGCAAATTATCGTTTACTGAAATAAAACATTTTTTTTATCAGTCAGAAGATATATTTCCAAGTGATGTAGGAGAAGAAACAGATTTTCCGCAGTCAACTTTTTTTATTAATGACAACGGTAAACTGATTCCATGCGCAGAGCTGTATGACAATGATTATTCCGTTTACTATTGCTGGCGGGATTAAATCCAGCCTGCAGAACAATTAAGCAGTGCCTCTCCAGCCTTATGTAAGAATATGCATTGGTAGTGCCATTTCATAAACAAACGTTCCCTTTTCTACAAAAATACTAACCAATGGCGAACCCAAAATAAAAGCTATTGCAAAAACACTGATTGAAACAAAGACAATGAACCGCATACAAATGCAAAATACATTCTTTAGCTGTTTTTCATCCTACTTCCCATAGTTATAGCTGATAACAGGGGCTACTCCCATAGAAAAACCTATGTAAAGGGCACTCAATCTGCTTTGTCACCTTCCCTGAAAGTTGTCACACTAATCTTTGCACAACGCGCAAGTTCATACAATGCCTTTTTACAAAATGCTTTTGCCATTCCTCTTTTCCGATACTGCGATGTCCCCCAAAGAAATCAATACTCCCCTTCCCCTCATTAAATGCCATAATCCCGATTGCCGTATCAGCGTCTTTCAAAATCAATGCACGCTTATTTTTGAAATACTCCTGTATTGCAAAGACGATTTTATCCTGCCATTCTTTTTCCTCTAAATTTGTAGGCTTTTCATTCAAGACATATCTTAGCTGCAATGGATAGAATTCTTCCTCCTCCCTGTACTGATGTAGCATATTTTAATCCCCCTTCTACCTTACGCTTTTATATAAAAAAATGTGAGCCGCCACCAGGCAACTGCAATATTTTTTGACAGTTCCTTGGTATCAGCTCACATTTAGATTTACCTATTGTTTGTCCATTTTTCAAGAATATTTTTGTATTCTTAGGATACGCTGTATGCTTTTCTCTGACAGATAATATTTGCAAGCCAGTTCCGCTATATTGCTTCCTGCAAGATACTCATCATAAATCTGTTTGTCACGCTTTAAAAGTTCCAGTTTGATTTCTGTTCCCCATGCCTGTCTATATGATGACTTGCGTGGAATATAAATATTTTCTCCATCAACATACTGCTGTATCAGTTCTATTATCTCAATGTGCAGAATTTCTTCTGCTTTCCTATAGCTCTGCCTCCCAAAATTTTTTTCCAGGAATAGCATTGGCTATAGCAATTATTTACTATTGCAATAGCCAGTACTATACAAACATAACATATCGTTTCATATACAGATCCCTTTTCTATAATTTTTTCATACTATCATTTCTGATGAAATAAATCGATTCTTATTCCAATTGCTTTTTACCCATTTGTTATGTGGTCAATCCTGCCTTTCAGTTCCCTACTATCATTCACTGCTGGAGGCAGCATAGATTGAACATCCTTTGGAAAAAAGTGTAAATTAATTTGCGCTGAAAGCGGAAGATGGCACTTGAACCAATTTCCCTACACTGCAAACCCTGATAAAAAAGAGCTTTCCGCACATCACCTAATCAAGTGTAACTCGCTTGTCAACCGCTTGTTTATGCTTTTATTCTACAAATAGGAAATTGTCGAGTTTTTGTGCAGAAAAAATCAATTTTTGTCGTTACTATTTTTTATTAATTTCTTTTTTAGTATATTATGTTGAATTTCAAGCCAAGCTATTTCTCCCAAAATTACCAAAATAATTAAAATCATCTGCACTATGATGTAATCATATTTCTCAATAAAATAAACAAAAACAGAAAGTGTTAGAAAAAGCACACCTCCGTATATTATTAAATTTTTACCATGTTTATGATTCCACTCTAATACATCTGTCAATTCATCTTCGCTTGGTGGTTTCTCACCTGTATTCAGAGATACAGGTTTTTCAGAATTATATTGCTTAATACCAAGTACTACAAAAATTAGTGATACTAAAAAGGAGATTACCAAATATATTATTGTTTCTTCCATATAATTTTTCCCTTTCATCAATGTAAAAATCCAATATGATTATATCATTCTTTTATACGAAATTCAATGGATAAGAGGGCAGATGCCTATGAAAAAGCACTTTCTTATACTAAGAAAGTATAACCAACTATAACCATTTATTTTGACTTAAATGGGGAAACCTTAGTAAAATTAAGGTTTCCCACACCTTTAACCAATGCGGAAGATGGGACTTGAAGTATTGTTAATTTTAAAAATACTGATAGAAAGGGGCTTTCCGACACATCATCTTCGTAGTGTAACCAGGGTGTAACTAAATGTCCCGCTTTCGTATTGAGAATGAATTTTATATATCAGATGTTCATAAAAGCAAATTTGTCACACGATTGTCTGATTTATGGGAAAATGGTATAATCAAGATAAATCGAAAGTGAAGGAGATGTAAATATGCATGAAAAATTGTATGAAATAAAATCTATATCATATCAAATCAGAGTGATAGAGGAAAGCGATTTGCGTAGTTTATTGTTGGTGAAAAATGATGTTTCTGTACACAAGAAAAGATTTCAACAACAGAAAAATGGGGAAGCGGTTTATTTGGGTGCATTTATTAATAACTATGCTATTGGATATGTACTGTTGTCATTGGATAATAAGGAAGATGTCATGCCATATACAAATCAGGAAAAATGTGCAGATATGATTGATTTGTTGATTATAGAGCCATTAAGGAATTATGGGGTGGGTTCCAAGCTGGTGCTGGCATGTGAGGAATTATGCAGAGAAAACGATATTTTTTATTTGGGACTTGATGTCAATCCAACAGATAACTTTGCGGCGAAAAGATTATATGAGAGTTTAGGCTACTATACAGTTGGGGAAATACATTTAGATGGCGTATATGAATATATTGATGAGGCAGGCCGCCAAGGGCAATATGAAGATTGGTGTATAGATATGATAAAACGAATGTGTTGTTGATTATCTTTTGTGTATTTGTGTGTGCAATTACAGGAAAAAGCAATGTTTTATACTGATTGTAAATCATGAAAAAGGTATGATGTATAGAGAAGAAAACATGTAAATTGCATTGTGGAGGATTTATGCGGAAATTAAAAGTATACTTAGATACATCCGTTATCAGCCATTTATTACAAAAGGATGTACCGGAGAAAATGGCAGATACCAGACAATTATGGGAAATGTTTAAGGATTGAAAATATGATGTGTATTTGTCAACTGTTACATTAAGGGAAATAGAGAAATGTTCGGAGCCCAAAAAGACACAGCTTATTGACTGCCTGAATGAGATACCGTTTACAACACTAGATATTACAGAAGATGTCACGAAGGTCGCAAAAAAGATTATTGAAATGGGAATACTGACACAAAAGAGCTTTGATGATTGCCAACATATAGGAGTGTCGATTATAAATGAATGCGACTGTATCATTTCATGGAATTTTAAACATATTGTAAATGTAAAGACAATCCGGGGCGTAAGAGCAATTACAAACTTGGAAGGATATAAGATGATAGAGATATGGAATCCTTCTGTATTATTGGAAAGCGAGGGATAATTATGATTACGAAACCGAATATCAGTCCTGATTTTACAATTGAAGATATTCATAAAATCAGGGAATACCATTATGAACTGACAAAAGATATGACAACGCAGGAAAAAATCAATTTTTACAATGAAGGTGGTAGAGCTTTTTTGGCGGAGATGGAAAAGAGAAAGCTACAGAAAGCACAAGTTTAAAAGCAATATAAAAGGAAACCCCATCATTTTCAAGGTTTCCTTTTTTACTGCGGAAGATGGGACTTGAACCCACACGAGCGCAATGCTCACAAGATCCTTAGTCTTGCTCGTCTGCCAGTTCCGACACTTCCGCTTGACTTACGCCACGATTAGTATAATACCACTAAGCAGCTTAAAAGTCAATACATTTTTTCAATTTTTTACAATTTATTCCTGTATTTCAAATTTAAAAATGCTTCTCTGTCATTGCGCAGCATATACCCGTATTCTGCGCTGTTGCCTACGACCACATGGGCAAACTGTTCATATTTTTCCATAACCTGGACGCATTTTTTCTCCGAAGACAGGGATACCTGCCGCTCACTGCCATCAATCAGATTCCACCGCACATAAAAGTTAACGTTTCTGCCGCTCCGGACGGACTCGGTGTGGACCCAGATCAACTGGTCATTATCAAAAAGCAGGTGCTGCATATCCGGTCCCATCTTCGGGCTGAATGTCCACCGCTTTCCTACCCACACTTTGTTGATCTCCTGTGCCTGGGCGAAGTCCTGTTCCAACTGTTCCATGGTCACGTCCTGGTGCTGTTCCAGATACCTGTCTATCAGCTTTTTCGCAGAATTTCTTAAAGTTTTTACAATAATAAACAAGACAATCAAAAAGAGGAAAGAACCAATGGCTGAAATCCCATAAATATTGGTCTTTGACTCCCCATGAATGCTCCCGTCACGAATATGGTACACCTTGTCCTCTGTTGGCAGCATGTAAGAACCGGCCACCTGCCTGCAATACCCCAGTTCTTCTCCTTCCAGCACTTCCAGAGATCCAGCCACCTGCACACCACTGCCTGTCACATCAGTTTCTGTCTCCATAGCGGCAAAAAACTTGTTGGACTGCGCCATCATCTCATCAGAACGTTTTGCAGGAACTTCAATGGAAAGACAGATTCCCCTGTCCTCATCAATTACCAGCCAGGAAGTACGGTGCTTTTTGGTACCTGTGGAAACACCGTTGACTTTTGTGGTTTTGGTAGTTTCCATATATATATCAACGGGGTATTTCACTTCCCACGATACATACTTTCCTTCCATCTCTGCCAGTTCTTTTTCTGCTGTCAGTGGCTCCGGTCCCTTTATAAGGGCTATAAGCCCCGGCCCCATCTTATAGAGCATAAAACCGCTAAGAGCCAGACAAATCAAAACGATCCAAAGGCTGTCCATGATTTGACCCATTCGTAATTTTTTAACCATACTAATCCTCCATATCAGAGCAGTTTACTGCGATGACACGCATCGGAAATCTCAAATTTCTGACTGCGGTCAAGGTATATTTGAGGCTCTGGCTCAAATTGCCGATTGAAAAAGTGCATCAGCATGATTTTTCAATCTATTTTCAAACACTTTTTAGTCCAAGATATGCTTTCCTTTAAACACAACAACATTTCCGCTTTCTACTTTATGATGTCTCCTGCCCTCTCTCCCAGCCGTTTACGTACCAGCATCATAAAGTGTCCTGCCGTTTCCTCTGCATCAAAGTTGATCACCACATCGTCTCCTTTTTTCTTTTGCGAATCTTTATAGCTGATTTGCACAGAATAATAGGTATAGTTCATCCTGACCTTGCCGCTGCGCACTTGGCCTGACACGGTTTCCGAAATAATTTTTCCGACCCTGTCGGCCTCCGCCACTGATGCCATTCCTTTTCCAGTAAGAACCATCCAGTAATGTTCTCCCACTATTCCATACCGGGCCTCCTCCTTGCCCTTTTCCAGAACCGCCCATTCCTGTGAGGTATCCAGAAGTTCCCCGGCTGCTTTCTCCATCTCTGCCTTTCCAGGGAGGGCACGCCCCAGATTTTTCCTGCATCCTTTCAAAATCTTATCGGGATTAGTGTTGCTCTGCGCGCCTAATAATATAGCGATGGCACAAATCTCCCCAATTGTGATCCCAAGGGGAAGATGGCAGATCATCACTTCCTTGGCATCATATCCTGCAAAAAAGCCCAGAGCGCTTAGTCCGGCCATAGCGGCCGCCAAAAAAAGGACCGCCTGCCTGTACTGCCTGTTTCTGCTCTTTTCACACCAGGGCGCCAGCCAGCTTTTCTGCTTTTCCATAAGCTGCCCTATTGTATCGCCGGGACGGACTCCTTCCAGGGATGTCCCGCCTTTCTTTGCCAAAAGCAGCAGACAAATGAAAAGAACTAGTATGCTCATTCCTTCTGCCACTGCACAAATCCAAAGATGCGGCACAGAGATTCCCCCTACGGTCCGGTCAGCCAGCACATACCAGTCAGCCTGTGAGAGGGCAAGCGCATTCATCTCCTGTGTACTGTAGGAACCGGATCCTGCCAGCGCATCCTCGATCTGGCGCATCTGGCCGGATTCCTCTATACGCATAAGAGAGGCCGTCACGTCTATGGGACGCTCCTCCTTCTCCTGCATGTCCCCCCAGCTTTCCTTCAGCTCTGGAGAACGGTTGACCGCCTCCAGCAGTCTGTTAAAGTCTCCTTTGTCCTGCTCCGGAACCACCACTTTTAAAAACGCCTGCCGCTCCTTATCATAGACTATATAGGCCATACTGTAGACTCTGTCCTGGTCGCCGGAATAATACTCCTCCACGAAAGACGCTACCGGATGGACCACACTGTATGTAATATACTGCCCTTCCATCTGTTCCAGAGAAGCACCCTCTGCTGGCTCCGGCCCTGCCAGCAGGCTCAAAAACTGTCTGCCTGTCAATACGCCCAGAAACGCTATGACAGTAATGGAAAACACTGCCATCCCCACATAAATCTGTTTTTTCATTTCTTGTATCCTTTCTTTTTTTAATGATTTATACCTTGTAAAGTCCGTTAATCATGCCTTATCTGCATAACATGTCCTTTCCAGGATCATTTATTTTTTCTCCGCTCCTGCACAGCTTTCTTTAATTCCTCCAAAGCCTCGCCAAAGCGTTTGGAATACATGGTCGGATTCCCTTTAATGATGCTTCTCTGGTAGAAATCTTTCAGCCGTCTGAACTGGCGGCGGTGTTCTTTTTCTATGGAGTACCTGCTTCGCAGTTCGGCAATCTCTTCCCGCACCTCTTCCATGAAATCAGAAGGACTGACTTTGATCCGCTCCTTCAGGGAACTGAATGTCCCTTCTATGTTCTCCATCAGTTCATCTATCCGCATGTTTCTTTCCTGGCGGTAAGTCTCCCTCTCGTCATTGACTACGGCAATGATCACATCCAGACGCTTCTGTATACGCTCCATCTCCTCTTTCGCTTTCTCCAGACCAATAAGGATATCCCGCAGATCCATAGCCGCCTTAAAGGAAAGAGTGAAATCAATGATTATGTATACGGTCACAACCATTGTAATGACCGTAACTGCCATATATGGGATTGCAAGAATCACTTTTTCCACGCCTCTGTGCAGAAATCCCGTCATCAATATGGTCAAGAATCCCCATGCAATGGTAGAGGACAGGCATATATGCCCCTTATAATTGAATTTCTGGCTGGAATAATCCCAGTACCGCACTTTGAACAGTGCTTCCATGATCACCCCTGTTGCCAGTTCCAGCGCTGTGGCGCCAATACAACCTGCTATATAAGTCAGCAGAATATTATCCTGAAAGGGCATGGAAACCACCAGCATCATAATAGCGCCGCTTCCGTATATAGGCAGAAAAGGCCCCCGCATAAATCCCCGGTTCACAAACTTTCTGCTTTTGGCCGAAACATAGGTGGATTCAAAAATCCACCCGAAAAAGCAGTAAAAATAAAAGAAAAATAACCATTGAATCACTGTATACTGCTGCATGCCGCTTTCCTCTTTTATATAAAGCTAATGACTTCCTCTTTAGGCGCTTTGGTCTGTTCCACCAAAACCGCTTTCAGCACAGGGCCTTCACCGCCGTAATCTGCAAAATATTCTTTCTCTACCCTGGCAGTGATTTTTATCCACTGTTTCTCTCTCAATCCATCACATTTCTCATATTCACAGGCAAATCCCAGAAATGCCATATCATCCGCACAGCAGGTCATGGCCATGCGGCCGGGCACAAAATATCCTGTGGGGAAATCTTTTGGCTTTAAAACCATCGCCGTAAACTGCACAGTCTTTCCTATGTAGCGTTCCAGATTGTCCAGACTGTCCAGATACCAGATTCCATAACCTTCATTGTCCAGCTCAATAACAGCATCGTCCAGACTGTAGGGCAGGTCGTCCTCGAAAATCTGGTTCACTTCCCCTTGGGAATCTTCAAAAATAATATCCGCCTGCTGATTGATTGCCTTTACATTTCTCTTATAAGAGCTTAAATCCTCCACGCCGTCACAGCGGTTAAAAATAATCATCTCTGATTTCCGGAGCATTTCGGCAAGAAGGGATTTCATGTTTGTAAAATACATGGGAAAGGTGGAGGCGTCGATTATGGTAATCTGCTGCTCTACCGCCCAGTGGAAAGGAAGTTTCATGTTTTTATAATTCCACATGCCGTTATATTCAATGATAATCCGCTCCGGCTTGTACTTCTTTTCCATTTCTATCAGACTAGAAGAATTGAAATCTCCTTCTTCCTCAATAAAAACAAGATCCGTGGCGCTCT
Organism: Lachnospiraceae bacterium; assembly: GCA_009911035.1. Taxonomy (GTDB): domain Bacteria; phylum Bacillota; class Clostridia; order Lachnospirales; family Lachnospiraceae; genus Suilimivivens. Next base: position 58,065 of record QXWO01000024.1, on the reverse strand, counting down.
TTTTCAGGAGTTTGTCATCGTATTCTTCCTCCCCTTCCTCACAGACAATAAGCAGGGTTCTCCCCTTGATGCGGAAATATGGCTGGTTCAATGTGTAGTTGATAAATTCGGTTTTCCCGCTCTCCAGAAAGCCGTTAACGATATAAACAGGTTTCATCCCGTACCTTCTTTCTATCCTCTTTTACTTTTCAAAAAGCTTTTCCAGCTTATTTTCTTTCAGCCCAGAACCAATAACACAGAATTTTCCGGTCACATCCGGTTTTCCCCCGCGCACATTGCTCTCCCCGGGCACATAATCAAAGTATACCCATCCGCCGTCCGCACCGGGGACCATTCCCTTTGCCCTAAGGACAAATCCATACTCCCCTTCCTTTTCCAGTTCTTCCAGAATACGGGCAATATCTTCCTTACTATACGCCGCAGGCGTTTCCATTCCCCAACTGGTAAAGACCTCGTCCGCATGGTGATGCCCATGGGCATGGTCGTGACATCCGCAGGTACAGTCCGGCCCATGTTCTTCCCCCTCATGGTGATGGTGTTCATGGCCCCCTTCATCATGATGATGTCCATGACTTTCTTCATCGTGATGATGTTCATGACCTTCTTCATCATGATGATGCTCATGACACTCTCCTTCATGGTGATGCTCATGACACTCTCCTTCATGGTGATGCCCATGGCCCTCTCCTTCGTGATGATGCTCATGGTTGTGATGGTGTTCCTCTTCCTTATTTCTATGGGCTTTCAGTTCCTCCATCATTTCCGCTTCTAAATCCTTAGCGCCCTCCATGGCCGCCAGAATATCTTTTCCGTCCAGTTCCTCCCATACAGTGGTGACAATAGTCGCCTGTTTATTATGCTCTCTGATAAGGTCTATACATTTATTCAGTTTATCTTCTGAAATATTTCCTGTACGGCTTAAAATAATGGTACCTGCATAGGCAATCTGATTGATGAAAAATTCTCCGAAATTTTTGATATACATTTTACACTTGGATGCATCCACCACTGCCACCGCGCTGTTTAACGCCACCTCTTTTGTGTCTATGACGTCCTGCACTGCTTTCATCACATCAGAGAGCTTGCCTACTCCTGAAGGCTCGATCAGTATTCTTTCAGGCTCATAGGTTTTCATAACTTCCTTAAGAGAGGTGCCAAAATCCCCCACCAAAGAGCAGCAGATACATCCGGAGTTCATCTCCTTGATTTCAATGCCGGCTTCCTTTAAAAATCCGCCGTCAATTCCTATCTCCCCAAATTCATTTTCAATCAGGACCACCCTGGTATCCCCCAATGCTTCCGCCAGCAGTTTTTTAATCAGTGTGGTCTTCCCTGCTCCTAAAAATCCTGAAACAATATCAATTTTTGTCATTTTGATTCCTTCTTTCCATTATAAACGGTTCATTATGAACGCTTTTTACACATATACCGTTTTATTATAATAATTCCCTTTCAATAAGTCAAATGTGGGATTTCCAGTTTTCTTCCTTAAAACCGGGGCATACATAATCCTCCGTCACCAAAAGAGGACGCTTCACCAGCATCCCGTCAGTAGCCAGCAACTTTAACTGTTCCTCCTCTGTCATATCCGCCAGTTTATCCTTGAGCTGTAATTCCTTGTAAAGATTACCGCTGGTGTTAAAAAAACGTTTTAGAGGCAGACCGCTTTTCCTGTGCCACTGCCTTAGTTCCTCGACGGTGGGATTCTCCTCCCTGATAGCCCGCTCCTCATACACAATTTTGTTTTCATCCAGCCATTTTAAAGCCTTCTGGCAGGTGCTGCATTTTCTGTAAACAAGTACCAATGGTTTCATTTTCCTGACCTCCTCTTTCTCTTTTCATTTTGTTTTATTTTCATTATTTTATCCTTATTTATACACTCTACCTCATAAACCATCACTTGTAAATAGTTATCAGTCACTGCCCCTTACCGGGACATCTGTCCGCTGTGGGAAGAAATACACAGGCGCAGGATTTACCTGAAAGTAAATCCTGCGCCTAATTCTTATCTGTAAAAATTTTTCTCTGTCATTCCTGGGCTAAAATCCCTGAAATCTTTTCAATCATCTCATCTTCCTTCAGCCGGAATTTTATTTCCACACGCCGGGAAGCAGGCATATCCACTTCCTCCAGCGCATTCCCGAAAGCATCCTTTTTGTAGACTGGACTGCTCCAGGACTTGCCGTTTACCGTGAGGATTTTCTGTAACTGCTCAATCTCCGTCTCCGTAAGCCCGTTTCTCTTATCCAGACAGAAATCCGCCACGGCATTTGCACGCTCATAGGACAGTTCCATGTTGCTCTGATATCCCCCGTCCGTGTCTGTATGGCCTTCAATAATAATCTCGGCAATATACCCCCTGAACTGGTCCTGCAGCAACACATCCAGATACATGGGGATAATCTCTTTGAGCGTCTTCCTGCTGTCGCTGGTCAGGGTAGCACTGTTATAACGGAAAAGCACATCCGAAGAAAAGGTGATGGACCCTGTCTGGGCATCCACCTTCATGCTGGAATTGTTAAAAGCCGACTGCAATGCGCCGATAATATCCGTACGTATTCCCACAATAGCCTGCAGTTCGTCTTTGGTCGTAGTCAGTTCTTCCCGTGCGTTCTCAATCTCCAGATACGCTTTATTTAGTTCCTCCTCCGTCAGGGCCGCCTGGGCATAAGCCTGCTGCAATTCTGTCAAGGAGGAGGCCAGTTCCTGATTTGACTTTTCCAGTTCCGCCTTGGAATTCTCCAGATCCGTTATGGTCTGGTTCAACTGGGACTGTGCCTTGTCAAGCTCTATGCGGGTATTGTCTAAATCTGTAGTCTTTTGTCTGTAAATAGAAAGGGTGATTGCAATGATCAAAATAAATATCAGCAGAAGCGCTGCCATCATATCCGAATAAGACTGCCAATAACTGTGATCCGCAAATGCCTCTCTGTTCTTTCGTCTATTCTTCATATAAATTCCTCATATGGCCAAAGGCATAAAGCTGACTGGTGATTTCATCACTCATTTCGTTGCAGGTTTCCGCCAGTTTTTCCTTCTGCTGCCTAAGCTCGTCTGAAAATTTCTCCTGCCTGTCCATAACCTTTGCAAGGGCTGACTGCACATTCCGGTTAACCTCCACCAGCGCTGTCACCGCCTCGATCATTTCTCTTGTATCTGCCGCATTCACGGCCTGGGCATTTCCGGTCTCCCTTAGGGCCTCCCCAAGCTCCTTAAAGTCCGCCCCTAAAGATTCCTGCATCTGTGCGGTAAATTTATCCACAATGCGCTCCACTCCCGCAGTCTGCTCTGCAGCGTCCCCTTTCATCATATCAAGCATCTGTTTCAAAGTCCCCATCATGCTTGCCTGATATACTACCATAGCGGCAGTATTTTCATCCTCCTTAAGGGAACGTGGCTGAGCCGCCTGACGGAACATGCCAAGGAATTCATCCAGCTTTTCATAAGCGTCCGACATAATGCTGCGGTAAACCACATTAAATACCAGCGAAAAGAAAATCCCGTACACCGAAGTGTGGAAGGCAACTTTCATGCCCGAAAGCAGGGAACCCACATTGTCAGAAATAGTAAAAATGTCATTCCCGCTGAAAGCCCCCAGCCCCAAAGACAATCCCAAAAAGGTGCCCAGAATCCCCAGCCCTGTAAGGGTTCCTGAAATTCCTGAGTTAAAAAAGCTCATGCCTGCCCGGTCTAAAAGGTCTTCATTGATATATTCCTCCAGATCACAGGGAGCCGTGATCCCCCGCTTGGTTCCAAGGCTCTTTATCCGCATGCGGTATTTATTAAAGGCCACCCTGAGTTCCTCATTTTCAAATACGTCGTTGCGCCCCTGATAATTCCCCCAGAGGTTCTTGCCTCCCGACTCCTTATACTCTTTCTGAAGCCTGACCGTAAAATCGATCATCTCATCCGTGATCCCGTTCAGCCTGCCAAAGCTAAAGGCAGAAATCACAAACAGCACACCAATGATCATCAGAAAAACAATATTGATAATCAGGTTTACCACAGAGCCTTCTTCCCCTGTAAACACGCCGTTCAAATACAGAACGAAAACCACAACCACTGCATACAGCAGAAACAACACATAATATAGTTTATTTTTCATTCGTGCTCCTATCCCGCGCCGGATATTCTTCCAGGCCGCCTGCCATGCCTCCGGCACGCTTTACTATATTCTTTCCAATCCGTCTCCTTAAAACCTACCACATTTTTCCTTCTGACTCAATATTTCTAAAGAAATCTTAAGAATATGTTTGCAACGGACAGCACGCTTTATCAACAAACGCTGCCACGCTCCGCGAGACAGCTTATTGTAACAAACGATGCCGCGCTCCGCGAGACAGCTTATTGTAACAAACGATGCCACGCTCCGCGAGACAGCTTATTGTAATCAAAAGAAGCAGGGCTGCCCGGATTTCCCGGCCGCTCCCTGCCCCAGCTCATTACACACTTTTCTTTCTCAAAATGGTTGATTATCTCAAAAAAGCCTTGATTTACGGGCATACAAGCAGGATTTCAAGCTGAATTTACTACCAATTTACTACTTTTGAGGGAAAGAGCCTTGATATGCACCTACCCCCTGCGAGTACAGAAAGCCCAAAGACCACAGCACACCAGCATTGAAAAAATAAATGAAAACTGAATACGACGCAGACGCGGCGTTTCTCTATCCCATAACAGGGAGAACAGGAACGCCGCTTTTTTTATGCCCTCATGTTACGCATTAGGGGCAGAAAGAGCCTTGCTACAAGCGGCTTTGCGGGCGCATTTTTGCCGGGGACAGGGATTTATACCTAAACCCGGCAAATCGCCGTTCTATTGCGTAACAAATCCACAACCAAAGGAGTGATGAAGCTATGGCAGTTTTCCGAGTGGAACGCAACAAGGGCTATACCGTTATGAGCAACCACCATTTACGAAATAAGGAGCTGTCCTTAAAGGCAAAGGGGCTTTTATCGCAAATGCTGTCACTTCCCGAAGATTGGGACTATACCCTTGCGGGGCTGTCACAGATCAACCGGGAAAGTATCGACGCAATCCGCACCGCCGTATGGGAGCTTGAAAAAGCCGGGTATATCAAGCGGCGGCAGGGACGCGACGAGAAAGGCAAAATGACCGCCATTGAATACACCATTTACGAGCAGCCCCAGCCGCCGGAGGACACCCCGCCGGGATTGGATAAACCGATATTGGAAAATCCAACACCGGGCAAGCCGATATTGGAAAATCCGACACCGGGTTATCCGACGACGGAAAATCCAATGCAATTAAATAAAGATATACAAAAGACTGACTTACCAAAAAAAGAAAAAATAATTACTGATCCACAAAGTACCGATTCCATTCCTATCCTTTCCTCTAACCCCTCACCTTGCAGGGAAGCGGCTACGCCGCCGGAACGGAAACGAAAGGAAACGGAACCACAGACAGCCTTTGAGATTTACCGGGAAATCATCAAGGACAATATCAGCTATGACATTCTCATGCAGGATATGAAGTTTGACGGGGACAGGCTGAATGAGATTGTAGACCTCATGCTTGAAACCGTATGCACCCGGAGAAAGACAATCCGTGTTGCCGGGGACGACTACCCCGCCGAGCTGGTAAAAGCAAAGTTTATGAAACTGGACGGTGAGCATATCCGCTTTGTGCTGGACTGTATGCGGGAGAACACCACCAAAATCCGCAACATTAAGCAATATCTGAAAGCAGCCCTTTTCAATGCCCCGTCCACGATTGGGAACTATTACACGTCCCTTGTATCTCACGACATGGCAAGCGGCGCACTTGCGCCGAAGAAGCCGCAGTATGGCGACCCGGACTATTATTCATGCAACGAGGGCGAAAGCCTTTAACTACCACAAACCACAAAAGGAGGATTTTATTATGGCACAGAAAATGACAGGAGCATTGGTATTTGACGAGCGCACAGACCGCTATGATATTCGCTTTGACCTTGCCAGCTACTACGGCGGGCTGCATTGCGGGGACTGTTTCGACGTGTTCACACGCGGCAAATGGAAACCGACCCGCATTGAAATGAACATGGCGCAGGAATGGTACTTGGTAGGTATCAGAGCCGACGACCTTAACGGGCTGCGGGTGCGTATCTGACCGCCGCCCCCTAAACTGACGCGAAAGGAGGACGCGACCCCATGCAGGACGAGATCAACGAAAAAACCGTTGCCCTGTATATCAAGACCGGGAAGCTGACCGCCGAAATGCTGCAAAAAGCTATGAAAGCCGTACTCACGCAGACAAAGAAGCAGATCGGCAAACAGCCCCACGGAAAACAGACCCTAAAGCAGCTTATGAAGCAGAACACGGGCGTTTCCAATATCGAAATCACAAAGGACAATATCAAGGCATTTCAGAGTACCGCGAAAAAGTACGGGATCGACTTTGCGCTGAAAAAAGACGCGACGGAAACCCCGCCCCGTTACCTTGTATTCTTCAAGGGCAGGGACGCGGACGCGCTGACCGCCGCTTTCAAGGAGTTTTCCGCAAAGAAGCTGACGCAGGACAAGAAGCCCTCTATCCGAAAGGCATTAGCGGCTTTCCGGGAAAAGGCAAAGGAGCTGAACGCCAGCCGCCAGCAGACGAAACACAAGGACAGGGAGGTATCGCTATGAAGCCGGAGATCAAGAAGCTGCTTATCCTAAACGCCCCCTATCTGCTCTTTGTGTACCTGTTTGACAAGGTGGGCGCGGCTGTCCGGCTTTCCCCCGGCGCAGACATGAGCGCAAAGATTTTACATCTTGGGGAGGGCTTCACCGCCGCTTTTGCTTCCGCTGCCCCCAGCTTCCACCCCATTGACTTACTGATCGGCATTGCCGGGGCGGTGATTATCCGGCTTGCCGTTTACGTCAAGGGCAAAAACGCAAAGAAATACCGCAAAGGCATTGAATACGGTAGTGCGCGTTGGGGAAACGCCGAAGATATAAAGCCGTACATAGACCCCGTATTTGAAAACAACATCCCCTTGACGCAGACGGAACGGCTCACCATGAACAGCCGACCAAAACAGCCGAAATATGCCCGCAACAAAAACATTCTTGTGATCGGCGGTTCCGGCAGCGGCAAGACCCGCTTTTTCGTTAAACCGTCGCTTATGCAATGTTCGTCAAAAGATTTTCCAACTTCGTATATCGTCACTGATCCGAAAGGCACACTAATTTTAGAAACCGGGAAAATGTTACAGCGGTACGGGTATCGGATAAAAGCACTGAATACGATTAACTTCAAAAAATCCATGAAATACAACCCCTTTGCTTATCTGCGGAGTGAAAAGGATATTTTGAAGTTAGTCAATACCATAATCGCCAACACGAAAGGCGACGGGGAAAAATCCGGGGAGGATTTTTGGGTCAAATCGGAACGGCTTTTTTACTGCGCCCTTATCGGCTATATCCACTATGAAGCCCCGGAGGAAGAAAAGAATTTTACCACGCTGCTTGAAATGATAAACGCCAGCGAAGCCCGCGAGGACGACCCGGAATTTCAAAGCCCGGTTGACCTTATGTTTGAACGACTGGAAGAAAAAGACCCGGAGCATTTCGCTGTCCGGCAGTATAAAAAATTCCTGTTATCGGCGGGCAAGACGCGAAGCTCTATCCTCATTTCCTGCGGGGCAAGGTTAGCACCCTTTGACATTAAAGAGCTGCGGGAGCTTATGGAAACGGACGAAATGGAGCTTGACACGCTGGGGGATCGAAAGACCGCCCTTTTCGTCATTATCAGCGATACCGACGACACGTTTAACTTTGTCGTGAGCATACTCTATACCCAGCTATTCAACCTCTTATGCGACAAGGCAGATGATGAATACGGCGGGCGGCTTCCCGTCCATGTACGGTGCTTACTTGATGAATTTGCAAATATCGGGCAGATACCGAAGTTTGAAAAGCTCATTGCCACCATACGGAGCCGGGAAATATCCGCGTCAATCATTCTGCAATCACAGAGCCAGCTAAAAGCCATTTACAAGGATAACGCGGACACGATCATAGGGAATTGTGACACCACCCTTTTTCTTGGCGGCAAGGAGAAATCCACGCTAAAGGAAATGTCGGAGCTTTTAGGCAAGGAAACCATAGACAGCTTCAACACGTCCGAAACGAGGGGACGGGAGCTTTCCCACGGGCTGAATTATCAGAAATTGGGAAAGGAGCTTATGACACAGGACGAGATCGCGGTCATGGACGGAGGGAAATGTATCTTACAGGTACGCGGAGTGCGCCCGTTCTTTTCGGACAAATTCGACATTACAAAGCACCCGAAATACAAGTACCTTTCTGACTATGACAAGAAAAACGCCTTTGACATGGAGAAATATATCAAACGCCGCCCCGCTATCGTGAAGCCGGACGAGGAATTTGATGTTTACGAAATCGACGGGGCAGATTTACAGGAGGACGCAGACAGTGAATAAGCGGATCAGAAAGAAACGGGAACAACGGCAGACAGCACAGGCAGTCCGGCAGCTTACCGACTGTTACCGCCAGTGGGAACAGGAGCGCGAAGAAAAATACAGGCGGCTTGAAGCAAAATACGGGATTGCCCTTGAAACAGACCCGCAGCACCCCTTTGGGCTTCCGCTTGTCCGCTTCCCCGCCGGGGAGGTAACAGCTTAATGGGCAGACACCCCGGCACAGACAAACGGCGGTTTACGGTGCTTGTCAACCCGAAAATCCGGGAGGAACAGCGGCGGCAAGCTGCCTTACGGAAATTTATCAAAGATTGTGAACGGCTTTACGAGAAAAACCGGGCGCACAGACAGGAGGACACAGGCAATGAATAAGCGGATCAGAAAGAAAAAACAAAAGCAGCTTGAAAAATGTCTGCTGGACTTGGCGACCGCTATTGACGCAGGAATACAGGAGTATTGGCGGTGGCGGGAAACCATGCAGCGACGCTATGCACAGCTTTACGCGGAGGAATTTGCCCGCCGCATGGGGCTTACCCCGAAACAGTGACAGGGCTTAAAGGATTTGCGGCATGGAAATGTGGATAACAGGCTATGGGGGCTATGGAAAACGCCATTCACAGCACATGGAAAAGCTAAAATGCAGCTTTCCCACGTCCTGCAAACAGCGTTTCCCACAGCCCCCAAAAAAGCAGCCAGTTACCCACATTCCCACACCGCCGACGACTACGGAAACACACCCTTTCCTACCTGTCATTCATAAAAGCAAAAAAGAATAAAGGAGCTGATGAAACATCAAGAACGTAAACACGGGCTACATGGTACGCGCCCCTACCGGGAGACGTACCGCCCAACCCTTACAACTGAATACCGCCGCGCCGCAGAACCAACGCAGCGTGGGGACACCGCCTTTCTCACAGGGCGGTTTTTTTATGCGGCGGCGACCATTCGCTGACCGCCTTTGTCCGCTTGCCGGACAGCCGCATGGCGGCAGAAAGGATTTTACATGGCATTTTTCAATAGCGCAGTAGACGTTTTGCAGACACTTGTAATCGCTCTTGGAGCAGGGCTTGGCATTTGGGGCGTAATCAATCTCATGGAGGGTTACGGCAACGACAATCCGGGCGCGAAATCACAAGGCATGAAACAGCTTATGGCGGGCGGCGGCGTTGCCCTGATCGGCATGACCCTTGTACCCCTGCTTTCCGGGCTGTTCGGCTAAAAAGCGCGGGTAAGAGCCTATGCAGAGCATACTTGACGCGATCACGGAATGGATAAAGGAAATCCTTATCGGAGCCATTAACGGGAACCTGTCAACTATGTTCGGGGACGTAAACGAGAAAGTCGGCACCATTGCCGCCGAGGTAGGGCAGACCCCGCAGGGGTGGAACGCGGGCATATTCTCCATGATACGCACGTTATCCGAGAATGTGATCGTACCCATTGCGGGGCTTGTCATTACCTACGTCCTATGCGTGGAGCTTATCAGCATGGTAACGGAAAAGAACAACATGCACGACGTTGACACTTTCATGTTTTTTAAGTGGTTTTTCAAGGCGTGGGTGGCGGTGTACCTTGTCACCCACACCTTTGACATTACAATGGCGGTGTTTGACGTGGCGCAGCACGTCGTTTCCGGCGCGGCGGGGGTGATAAGCGGCGATACAAATATCGACGTTGCCGCCGCCCTTGCTTCCATGCAGTCCGGGCTTGACGCTATGGAAATCCCCGAATTACTCCTGCTTGTCATGGAAACAAGCCTTGTGAGCCTTTGCATGAAAATCATGTCGGTGCTTATCACGGTGATCCTGTACGGCAGAATGATAGAAATATACCTTTACTGTTCCGTGTCGCCTATCCCATTTGCAACAATGACTAACAGGGAGTGGGGGCAGATCGGCAACAACTACTTAAAAGCCCTGTTCGCTGTCGGCTTTCAAGGCTTCCTCATTATGGTGTGCGTCGGCATTTACGCGGTGCTGGTGAACAGTATCACGGTGGCAGACAACTTACACAGCGCAATCTTCTCTATTGCGGCTTACACGGTGATCCTCTGCTTTTCCCTGTTCAAATCCGGCGCACTTGCAAAGTCCATTTTCGCGGCGCACTAAAGCCGTGTCAAGGGTAGGGTGGAGATTTTCAGAGCGAAGCGGCGAAAATACAACCCGACCTTGACGCGGGAGGAACCCCATATAATACGGACAGGCAAAGGGCATAAATTGACCTTTGCCTTGATTACCCCTATGGGGACTTGGAAAGGAGGTAACAGACCATTGAAAAGAAATACGGCATAATCTACGCCGATCCCCCGTGGAAGTACGCACAGAAGCGGCTTTCCGGCGCAGCGGAACACCATTACCCGACCATGAGCATAGAGGAACTTTGCGCTCTCCCCGTTGCCAGTCTTGCGGCAGAGGACAGCGCACTTTTTTTGTGGGCGACATTCCCCCAGCTCCCCGAAGCCCTGCGGCTGATCAATGCTTGGGGCTTTACTTATAAGACCGCCGCCTTTGTGTGGCTGAAGCTCAATAAAAAGTCCTATACATGGTTTTACGGCTTGGGATTTTGGACGCGGGGAAATGCGGAAATCTGTTTACTTGCCACAAAGGGACACCCAAAGCGCAAGTCGGCGGGGATTCATCAATTCATTATCTCCCCCGTTGAACAGCACAGCAAAAAGCCGGATATTGCGCGGGAAAAAATCGTTGCCCTCATGGGCGACATTCCCCGGATAGAGCTTTTCGCAAGGCAGGAAACGGCGGGCTGGGACACATGGGGGAACGAAACGAAAAACAGCATAGAGCTTTGACGGAAAGGAGGTTTTCGGTATGGCGTATGTGCCAGTGCCAAAGGATTTATCAAAGATAAAAACAAAAGTCGCTTTCAACCTTACGAAGCGGCAGATTGTTTGTTTCGCGGTAGCCCTCATTGTGGGATTGCCGCTTTTTTTCTTGCTAAAGGACAGCGCGGGAACCAGCGCGGCGGCGTTTGTGATGATCGTCGTCATGCTCCCCTGCTTCCTCATGGCAATGTACGAGAAACACGGACAGCCCCTTGAAGTCGTGATACAGAATATCATTCAGACAAAATTTGTCCGACCAAAGGAGCGACCCTATCAGACACAGAACTTATACGCTGTTTTAGAGAAGCAGCGGAAACTGGAAAAGGAGGTATCAGCGATTGTCAAAGGAACCAGTAAAAGTAAGCGCACCGGGAAAAAGCCCCGGAAATAAGCCAAAGCGGAAGCTGACCCGCACGGAGAAGAAGCAGATCGCCGCCGCAATCAGACAGGCAAAGGGGGACGGAAAGGCGCACACCGCCCAGCAGACAATCCCCTATCTTACCATGTACCCGGACGGGATATGCCGGGTGACGGAACGGAAATACAGCAAAAGCATTGTCTTTGAGGATATAAACTACCAGCTTGCACAGGCAGACGACAAAACCGCCATTTTTGAGAACTGGTGCGACTTCCTCAATTACTTTGACGCTTCCGTTTCGGTGCAGCTCTCTTTCATCAATCAGGGGACGCAGCGGGAGGAAGCGGAAAAGGCTATCAATATCCCGGCGCAGGAGGACGCTTTCAATTCGATCCGCACGGAATACGGGGATATGCTCAAAAGCCAGCTTTCCAAAGGGAACAACGGGCTTGTGAAGCACAAGTACATCACATTCAGTATCGAAGCCGATAACCCGGCGGCGGCAAAATCCCGCCTTGCCCGGATCGAAACGGACGTACTGAACAATTTTAAGGTGCTGGGGGTATCTGCCCGCCCGCAGACGGGCTATGAACGGTTACAGACCATGCACGGGGTATTCCACCCGGAGGGGGAGCCGTTCAACTTCTCCTTTGACTGGCTTGCCCCGTCCGGGCTTACCACAAAGGACTTTATCGCCCCGCCCTCATTCCGTTTCGGAGAGGGGCGTTACTTCCGCATGGGGAAAAAGATCGGCGCGGTGTCGTTCTTACAGATCCTTGCGCCGGAGTTAAACGACCGTATCTTAGCGGATATGTTAGACCTTGAAACGGGCGTGATTGTCAATCTCCATATTCACAGTATCGACCAGACGGAAGCAATCAAGACCGTCAAGCGCAAAATCACCGACCTTGACAAAATGAAGATCGAGGAACAGAAGAAAGCCGTCCGCGCAGGGTACGACATGGATATAATCCCGTCCGACCTTGCCACGTTTGGCGGCGAAGCGAAAAATCTCTTGCAGGATTTACAGAGCAGGAATGAAAGAATGTTTCTCTTGACGTTTCTTGTAGTGAACATGGCAGATACGAAGCGGAAACTGGAAAATGACATTTTCGCGGCGGCGGGGATTGCACAGAAATATAACTGCGCCCTCACCCGGCTTGACTACCAGCAGGAAGCGGGGCTTATGTCAAGCGTCCCTATCGGTGAAAACCTTATCCCCATCCAAAGGGGCTTGACGACTTCCAGCACGGCAATCTTTATCCCCTTTATCACGCAGGAGCTTTTTCAGAGGGGCGCGAGCCTTTACTATGGCTTAAATGCGCTTTCCAACAACATGATTCTCTGCGACCGCAAGCAGCTTAAAAACCCCAACGGCTTAATCTTGGGAACGCCGGGAAGCGGAAAATCCTTTGCAGCGAAACGGGAAATGACAAACGCTTTCCTCATTACCGACGACGACATTATTATCTGCGATCCCGAAGCCGAGTATTACCCCCTTGTGCAGCGGCTTCACGGACAGGTGATAAGGCTTTCCCCTACCAGCCCGCACTACGTCAACCCTATGGATATAAACCTCAATTACAGCGAGGACGACAACCCCCTTGCACTGAAATCCGACTTTATCCTCTCCCTTTGTGAGCTGATCGTCGGCGGCAAGGAGGGGCTGCAGCCTGTTGATAAGACCGTCATTGACCGTGCTGTACGGAACGTGTACCGCCCTTTCCTTGCTTCCCCCGACCCGGCAAAAATGCCGATTTTAGGCGACCTTTACAATGAGCTTTTGAAGCAGCCGGAGCCGGAAGCGGCGCGTATCGCGGCGGCATTGGAGCTTTATGTTTCCGGGAGCCTTAACGTCTTTAACCACCGTACCAACGTGGAGCTTGACAACCGCCTTGTGTGCTTTGACATTAAACAGCTTGGGAAGCAGCTTAAAAAGCTGGGGATGCTCATTGTGCAGGATCAAGTGTGGAACCGTGTCACTGTAAACCGGGCGGCGCAGAAGTCCACGCGGTATTTTATGGACGAATTTCACCTGCTCTTGAAAGACGAGCAGACCGCCGCCTATTCCGTGGAGATTTGGAAGCGTTTCAGAAAATGGGGCGGCATACCGACCGCAATCACGCAGAACGTGAAAGACCTTTTAGCGAGCCGGGAAGTGGAAAATATCTTTGAGAACAGCGATTTTGTCCTCATGCTCAATCAAGCGGCTGGCGACCGTGCGATCCTTGCAAAGCAGCTCAATATTTCCCCGCAGCAGATGTCTTACGTTACCCATTCCGAAGCGGGCGAGGGGCTTTTGTTCTATGGCAACGTCATTCTGCCCTTTGTAGACCGCTTCCCGAAAGATACGGAGCTTTACCGGGTAATGACGACGAAGCCGGAGGAAGTGGGCGTATGAAAAAAGCAACGGTATATACGGACGGGGCTGCTACCCTGTACCATGCTGATTTTTTAGACGCTGCCGGGAGCATACAGGACAACAGCATTGATTTTGTGTTTACCGACCCGCCGTTTGAACTGACAGGCGGCGGCATGAAACACAGCAAGTTATCTTATCAAGGCGGCGAAATATTCTGCAAGAACGGATTCAGTACGAAAGGGATTGAATTTCAAAAGTGGGTGCCGGAAATATACAGGGTTTTGAAGCATGGGCGGTATTTTTATGTCATGTCAAACGACAGGAACCTTTTTTCACTCCATGCAGCCTGTATGGAAAACCATTTTCAATTCTGCGAGCTTTTAGTCATGGATAAGAAAATGACCGTGCCATCCACCTATTACCCGAAACGGGCTGAATTTATCCTTATGTACCGCAAAGGGAATTACAGAAAAACCCGCTTTTGTGGCTCAACCATTATAGAAACAAAGATACCGAGGGGAAAAGAAAAGCGGCACCCGACCGAAAAGCCCGTTTCCATGATTGAGCATTTCATCAACTGCTCTACGCTGGAAAATGAAATATGCCTTGACCCATTCATGGGGAGCTGCCCGGTTGGGGAAGCGTGTCTTTTGACGGGACGAAAATTTATCGGGGTGGAGATTGAAAAAAAGTGGTTCCAGACTTCACAGGAACGGATCGCGGCTATCCACCGAAAAATCCCCACAACCCCGCAGACAGGAGGTGACAGACCATGAAGCAGTACAAAGCCCGTGACAAAATTACACAGAAAATGACCCGTGACGGAGCCGTTGAAGTGAACGAAACCAAAGGCACGAAAAAGCGGATCAGCAAACGGGCGCGGGACGCTGCCTTAAAGAAAACGCCGGAGCAACAGGCGGCGCAGGATATACAGGCACTACCGCCCGCACCGGGCAGCACTACCGCCCCGGACAGTTCCCCTAATGCGCCGCCCCTGCCCCATGCGTCGGGGACGGAGCCGGAACGGGACACGGGAACCGCCGAGCGCATTTATGAGCATATCGACGGGGCGCACACCCGCAGAGCCAGCAAACAGGCGGCAAGGAAAGCACAGGCAGAAGCAGAAAGCCGCGCCCGCACTTCCCGGCTGCAATTCACCGAGGAAGAACGGGCAACGCCGGAGCTTGAAAAATATATCAAGAAATCCGACAAAGCCGCTGATAAGCTGGACGAAGCAAGGGCGAAAATCCCAAAGGAAAAGAAACTTGTCAAGGAGCGTACCTTTGACGAAGCCACCGGGAAAGGCAAGACCCGATTATATTTCGAGGAACGGGAAAAGCCGCAGAACTACAATAAGCCCCACAATAACCCGCTATCCCGCCCCGTGCAGGAAGCGGGTATTTTCGTCCACAACAAGGTACATTCCGTGGAAAAGGACAATTCCGGCGTGGAGGGGGCGCACAAATCCGAGGAATTAGCGGAGAAAGGCGCAAAGTTCACGGTGCGGAAAGTGCGGGAAGGCTACCGCAGCCACAAGCTCAAACCCTACCGGGCGGCGGCAAAGGCAGAAAAGGCAGCGGAAAAAGCAAACGCCAATTACCTCTACCAAAAGGCACTCCATGACAACCCACAGATCGCCGCGTCCAATCCGTTCTCCCGGTATATGCAGAAACAGCGTATCAAGAAACAGTATGCAAAGACCGTAAAGGCGCAGGGCGCGAAGTCGGTCAAGAGCGCAGCGGAGAACACAAGGAAAGCCGCGAAAAAGACCGCCGAGGAAACCAAAAAGGCAATCGCTTTTGTGGGGCGGCACCCGGCGGGGGTATGTATCGCCATTGGTGCGCTGCTCTTATTCATTATGGTATCGTCGGCGTTATCCTCTTGCGGGGCTATGTTTTCCGGCATGATAAACGGCATTGTGGGGACTTCCTACACGTCGGAGGACGCGGATTTAGTCGCCGTGGAAAACAGCTATGCGGCACTGGAAACGGAGCTGCAACGCACGATAGACAATATCGAGCGCGACAATCCCGGCTATGATGAATACCGTTATGACCTTGACAGTATCGGGCATAACCCCCATGAATTAGCGTCCTATCTGACCGCACTCTTACAGACCTATACCCCGGCAACCGCACAGGCAGAAATTGAGCGTATCTTTTCGCTGCAATACACCCTCACGCTGACGGAGGAAGTGGAGGTACGCTACCGCACGGAAACCAGCACCGACCCGGAAACCGGGGAAACCACCACCGAGGAAGTCCCTTATAACTATTACATTCTCCATGTCAAGCTGGAGAACAAGCCCATATCCGACCTTGCACCGGGGCTACTCACGCCGGAGCAGCTTGAAATGTTCCGGGTGTACTTGGAAACCAGCGGCAACAAGCCCTTGATTTTCGGGGGCGGTTCCCCGGACACAAACCCGTCCGAGGATTTAAGCGGGGTGCAGCTTGTAAACGGCACACGCCCCGGCAATACCGCCGTAGTAGACCGGGCAAAGTCACAGGTAGGAAACGTAGGGGGACAGCCTTATTGGAGCTGGTACGGCTTTAACAGCCGTGTGGAATGGTGCGCCTGTTTTGTTTCATGGTGCTACAATCAAGCCGGGAAAAGCGAGCCGCGCTTTGCCGCCTGCCAGTCACAGGGGATTCCGTGGTTTCAGTCCCACGGACAATGGGGCGACCGCAGCTATGCCAATATCGCACCCGGCGACGCAATCTTTTTTGACTGGGATTTAGACGGGAGCGCAGACCATGTAGGGCTTGTGATCGGCACGGACGGGCAGCGCGTTTACACCGTCGAGGGCAATTCCGGGGACGCTTGCAAAATCAAAAGCTATCCCCTTGACTACCGCTGTATCAAAGGCTATGGGCTGATGAACTGGAACTAACCAACATTTTTTGACTATGAAAGGAGTTTTGCATTATGGCAATGAACAAAATCGACCGTATCAACCGGGAAATTGAAAAGACCCGCGAGAAGATCACCGAGTACCAGAACAAGCTGAAAGGGCTGGAAGCACAGAAAACCGAAGCGGAGAATTTGCAGATCGTCCAGCTTGTGCGTTCCATGCGCCTTTCCCCTGCGGAGCTTACTTCCATGCTGAAAAGCGGGGCAATCCCCGGCATGGAACCCGCCCCGGCTTATAATGGCGTGACTGATGAAGAAATGGAGGAAACCGAGAATGAAGAATAAGAAAACATTGAAAATGCTTTTGACCTTATGCGCCGCCTTTCTCCTTATGGGCGGCTTTTCTGTTACCGCTTACGCACAAGTCCCGGAGGGCGCGGAGGATGCCACCGACGACAGCGGCGTTATTTATGAGGAACCGCAAAAGGAAGAACCCCTTACCCCGGACGGGAACGCAACCCTTGTAGACGATTTCGGCGGCAACAAGCAGCTTATCACCGTGACAACCAAAAACGGCAACTATTTTTATATCCTCATTGACCGGGACGACGAGGGGGAAAATACCGTGCATTTCCTCAATCAAGTGGACGAAGCCGACCTTATGGCACTCATGGAGGACGGGAACACCACCACAGAGCCGCCCGCTGTCTGCAACTGTACGGAGAAATGCGAAGCAGGGAAAGTAAATACCTTATGCCCGGTATGCAGCACCAATTTGACCGCTTGCAGCGGCAAAGCAGCGGAGCCGGAAACAGAGGAACCCACAGAGCAGCCGGAAAAGAAAAACAATACGGGCGGGCTTTTCGTATTCCTCATTGTGGCACTTATTGGCGGCGGGGGCGCGTTCTACTACTTTAAGATTATGAAGCCGAAGCAGGACGTAAAAGGCGGCACAGACCTTGACGATTTCGATTTTGACGATTACGACGAGGACGAGCCGGAACCCGACGACGGGGACGACACAGAAACGGAGGACGACGAGGAATGACGCTGTTCACCGACAACCCCTTAGAAAGAATGATGATACAGAAACCGGGCGACGGGCGGCGGGGAAAATCGCCGCCCGCTTCCATTCCCCCGCGCTGCCGGGGCTGTCCCTACAACCGGGAGCCGCCCTGTATTGGGTACTGTATCAGAAAGCTAACCGAGAAGAAAACAGAAAAGCGAAAGGAGGAATTTTAATTGACTTCACATAGATTAGTGATTGCGGAAAAGCCCAGCGTCGCGGCGGGTATCGCTGCCGCGCTTGGCGTAAAAGAGAAAAAGGACGGGTATATCGAGGGCGGGGGCTACCTCATTTCTTGGTGTGTCGGTCATTTGGTGGAGCTTGCGGGGGCTGCAGCCTACGGGGAGCAGTATAAGAAATGGAATTATGAGAGCTTACCCATTCTGCCGGAGGAATGGCAGTACACCGTATCAAAGGACAAGGAAAAGCAGTTTGCCACCTTAAAGGAGCTTATGCACCGCGCCGACGTTTCGGAAGTTATAAACGCTTGCGACGCTGGACGCGAGGGCGAACTGATTTTCCGTTTTGTCTACCATGTGGCAGAGTGCGATAAGCCCATGCGCCGCTTGTGGATTTCCTCAATGGAGGACAGCGCGATCAAGGCGGGATTTTCAGACCTTAAAGACGGGCGGGACTATGACGCGCTCTATGCGTCCGCATTGTGCCGCGCAAAAGCGGACTGGATCATTGGGATCAACGCAACCCGGCTTTTCTCCTGCCTGTATGACAAGACCTTGAACGTGGGGCGGGTACAGACCCCCACACTGAAAATGCTTACCGACCGGGACGCGGCAATCACAGGATTCCGAAAGGAAAAATACTACCATGTGCGGCTTGACTTATCCGGCGCGGAAGCGGCAAGCGAAAGGATTTCGGATAAGAAAACCGCTGACGGGCTGAAAGTGGCTTGCGAAGCGGAAACGGCGGTATGCGCTTCCCTCACCAAAGAAGAAAGAAAAGCTTCCCCGCCAAAGCTCTTTGACCTCACTTCCTTACAGCGGGAAGCCAATAAACTGTACGGCTATACGGCGAAGCAGACCCTTGACCTTGCACAGAACTTATACGAAAAACGGCTGCTTACCTATCCCCGGACAGACAGCAATTATCTGACGGACGACATGAACGACACGGCGGCAAAAACCGTTTCCCTTTTATCCGGCAAGCTCCCCTTTATGGAGGGCGCGGCATTTACCCCGGATATTTCCCGCATCCTTGACAGTAAGAAAGTTTCCGACCACCACGCCATTATCCCTACTATGGAGCTTGCAAAAACGGATATAGCGACGCTGCCGGAAAGTGAAAGAAATATCCTCACCCTTGCCGGGGCAAGGCTTTTGTTCGCTGCCGCCGAGCCGCATATCTTTGAAGCGGTCACGGCGGTTTTCTCCTGCGCTGGTACGGAGTTTACGGCACACGGAAAGACCGTTCTTGCGGGCGGCTGGAAAGACCTTGAACGCCGCTTCCGGGCGACCTTAAAGGGCAAGCCCGACCCGGAGGACACAGAGGGCGACAACGAAAACACCCTGCCGGAACTGACCGAGGGACAGACCTTTACCACCCCGGCGGCAAAGGCGACGGAGCATTTCACAGCCCCGCCGAAGCCCCACAGCGAAGCAAGCCTGTTGTCGGCTATGGAACGGGCGGGGAACGCAGACACCGACCCGGACGCGGAACGCCGGGGGCTTGGCACTCCCGCCACCCGCGCCGCCGTCATTGAAAAGCTGGTAAAATCCGGCTTTGTGGAACGCAAGGGCAAGCAGCTTATCCCCACGGAAAACGGCAACGCCCTTATCTCCATTCTGCCCGACCTGCTGACTTCCCCGCAGCTTACCGCCGAATGGGAAAACAATCTGACGCAGATCGCAAAGGGAGCCGCCAGTGCCGGGGACTTCATGGCGGGCATTGAAGCTATGGCGCGGGAGCTGGTAACAGAAAACACCAACGCCAACAAAAGCAAAGTAAATTTCACGGATAAGGACGAAAAGCCCTCTCTTGGCAAATGCCCCCGGTGCGGTTCCCCCGTCCGGGAGGGCAAGAAGAATTATTACTGTTCTAACCGGGAGTGCGCTTTTACCATGTGGAAAAACGACCGTTTCTTTGAGGAACGGAAAACCGCCTTTACCGCGAAGATTGCCGCCGCGCTCTTAAAATCCGGCAAGGCAAACGTCAAGGGCTTGTATTCCCCGAAAACAGGCAAAACCTACGACGGAACCGTTGTTTTGGCTGATACGGGCGGGAAGTACGTCAACTATAAGATTGAGATTCAAAAGAAAAAATAACTTTTTTAGCAAGCATAGGAAAAGAGTACCCTTTTCCGTAAATCCCCTGCCAACGCTGGCGCGCCGGACAGGGGATTTTGCTTGTTGGGAAGTGTCCCAAACCCTCTAAAAATTCAATTTCAGAAAGGAGCGATTATATGTCTTATTCATCTTTTGAAAATGACAAGCTGGAATCTGCCGACAGGTTGCAGATAAACCGAAAAATATATTTTGCACAGGAAAACGCGGATATTTCCGGGCTGACTGCCTTACCATTGGAGCAGCTATGCGCCATGCGCGAGGAAAGCGCGGCGGCGGAGCAGACGGTTTTTGAACGTCTGCAACAACAGTCCAAAGAATGGGAAGAACAGGCTGGAAAGACCCTTTTGATTGACAAAGCGATTGAATACGTCCGAATCCCCGAAGCACAGCACACAGCCAACCAATGGGAGCAGCCGGACGAGTACCGCCATGTAAGGAGCAACATGGTTTACCGTATGCAATACAGTATTTCCGAGAATACCCGCTATGACCGGGAAAAGGAGCAGTCTGTCCCCTATTCATGGACGCTTTCATGGAGCATTTACACCAACAGCCCGGACGGATATAACGGGGCGAAGATTGCAGGGCAGAGCAAAAAAGTTTTTGGCACAAAGGAGGAAATGGAGAAATATCTCAATGGGCGTATCAAAGCCTATCAGAATTTATTTACAGAAATATCACCGCCCATCCCAAAGGAGTATGCAGAGCATTTCAAAGTGAACGGGCAGCTTTTACCGGGCTATACCGTTGAGGGGGAAGAACAGACTATACAGCAGCCGAAACAGGAAACCGCAAAGGCAGACGAAGCCCCCGCAGAACAGGCAGCAAAGCAGGCTACCGGGCAGAGAACGGAACAAGCCCCGATAAACGAACAGTTTGCAATCCTTATTGACAGCCGCAGCCGTTTTGAAACAGGCGAACCGGGCGGCGAATGGCTTTCCCTGCCGACCACCACGGAACAGCTTCACGAAGCAATGAAAAGCGTCGGCATTACCGCAGACAACCCGCAGGACTTTTTTATTAACGGGTATTCTTACCCCGACAGTAAACACCTTGCATTGCCCTATGACATGGTATGTGCCGCCGGGATTGACGAACTGAATTTTCTTGCGTCACGCCTAAATACCCTTGACCCCGCAGACCTTGCCGCCCTCAACGCCGCAGCCCAGCGGAAAAAAGGTTTTGAAAATATCGGACAGATCATTGACTTCACCTATAACACAGACTTTTTCGTGCATATCCCGGAAGTAAAGACCGTGCGCGACTTGGGCGACTACTATCTGAATCAATCCGGCATGGTGGATATGCCCGAAGAATGGAAAAATGGGATTGACTTTTCAGACTTTGGGCGCAATGCCGCTGAACAGGAACACGGGTTTTTCACGCCTTATGGCTACCTTGTGGAAAGCGGTGATGAATGGGAACGCCATTTTGAGGGGCGAAGCGTGCCGGAGGAATACCACATTATGAGCTTCCCGGAGCCGGATAAGCTGGAAAAGGACGAAGCCGCGCCGGAACAGGAAGCCGCAGAGCCGGAACCGCAGCCGGAAGCACCGCCCCAGCCGCGCCCGGTCAACCCGATTATCCTCACCGCCGACAAGCCCGCTGAAAAGCTGAAAGAGATCACAGACCGCTTGGAGCAGGGTATCACGGAATTATTCGACAGTGAACGCTACAAGGAATATCTGCAAGTCATGTCAAAATTCCATAATTACAGCTTCAACAATACGCTGCTGATCGCCATGCAGAAGCCCGACGCTTCCCTTATCGCCGGATTCAACGCATGGAAAAATAACTTTGGGCGTAACGTCATGCGCGGGGAAAAAGGCATACGCATCCTTGCCCCGTCGCCGTACAAAATCCGGCAGGAGGTAGAAAAGAAAGACCCGCAGACGGGAAAGACGGTGATTGGCGCGGACGGGAAGCCCGTCACGGAAACAAAGGAAATCCAAATCCCCGCTTATAAAGTCGTCGCCGTTTTTGACGTGTCGCAGACCGAGGGGCGGGAGCTTCCCACCATCGGCGCAAACGAGCTGACCGGGGACGTGGAACAGTACGAAGATTTTTTCGCCGCGCTGGAAAAGACCTCTCCCGTCCCTATGGGCTTTGAGAAAATCGAGGGGACAGCACACGGCTACTACCACTTGGAGGAAAAGCGGATTGCCATTGACGAGGGAATGAGCCAGCTTCAGAACTTAAAAACCGCTATCCATGAGATCGCCCACGCGAAGCTGCACGACATTGACCTAAACGCCCCGCAGGAGGAACAGGCAGACAGACCCGACCGCCGCACAAGGGAGGTACAGGCGGAAAGTATCGCCTACACGGTATGCCAGCATTACGGGCTTGACACGTCGGACTATTCCTTTGGGTATGTCGCCGGGTGGAGCAGCGGGCGGGAGCTTGCGGAGCTGAAAACTTCCCTTGAAACAATCCGCGCCACCGCCGCCGAGATCATCAACACCATTGACGGGCATTTTGCAGAATTGCAGAAAGAACGGGAAGCCGCAAAAGAACAGGAAGCGGAAGCACAGACCCCGCCCGACCTTACCGCAGAGCCGACCGTCACAATCCTTTATAGCGAGAGCAGCCAGCTACATGAGGGCGAAACATTCCCCCTCTCCCGTGCAAATATGATTATCGCGGGGCTTGATGAAGCCAACCTTGCAAGCCCCGGCTACGACAAGACCGAGTTCCGCATTGATTATGTGATGAACGGCGAAGCCGACCACTACGAGGGGCGGCAGGACTTGGGCGACGGGGACGGTTCCCTTGTGGAACACATCGAACAGTACCATACCTATTATGCCAATGATCCCAACTGGAACAATTTCCTTTTGGAGCATGAGGGCAAGGAAGCACTGGAAGCCGACAGGGAACACCGGGCTTTTCTTCTGAATGAATTTGTCCCCTATCTGAAACTGCATTGCAACCTCTCTGAAATGGAGCGTACCGCCGGGGAAGCCCTGCAAAAAGACAATCTGACACCCACCGAAACCGCCTACCATACCGCCATACAATCCTATGTTTCCGAGTGCCGGGGGCTTATCAATCAAGGCGAATACCACTTGCCGCCCGTCCCCCAGCTTGCGGATTTTGATGTGGAGCTGCAAGCCTACAAGGAACACGTCAAGGAGGAAATCGCACAGGAAGCGGCAGACGCGGGAATGACCGTGGAGGAATACGCCGCCAACGGGTACGAGCCTTACGCTACGCCGGAGCCGGAATTTATTTACAAAATGGAAGCCAACCCCATGACCGACGGGATTCACGACCGCTTTTTCTTACAGGCATACGAAAAAGAGGACAACGGGAAAGCGATCCCCCGCGACGTGCTTTTTATCGGAACGCCGGAACAATGCCGGGAGCTTTTGGGGAAGCTGGAAGCCGGGGATCTGTCACAGGAACAGGTGAAAGAACTTTTTGCACAGGCACAGGAAGTAGCACAGGAGCCGGAAAAAACCGATACCCCCATACAGGAGGGAGCCGCCGCAGATAAAGCAGCTACGCCGGAACAGGCAGGACAGACCGCCGACAAGCCCCTCACGGACTTGCAGAAAAAGGCGGTAGAGATTGCCGCACAATATGAAAATCTCCCCATGCGGGACAAAATCGGAATTATCGCACAGGCTTTTGGCGGCACGGAGGGAAAAATAGAAACTTCCCCCTGTACGGGGAAATGGCGCGGCACAAGCGACATTTCCATTAAGTTTGACAATGGCGTATCCCTGTTTATCGGGAATCACAGGACACCGCAGGCAAAAACCGTAAAGGTGCAGAGTGAATATGTCAATGCCGCGCTGGTGCGCTATAACCCGGAGATCATAGCCGCCACAAAGGAAACCGCCATAACCGCACTTAGGAAGCGGGAAGCAAAGGACAATGAGATTGCCGCACAAAAGGGATTGAAGCCCTATACCCTGCTTAACGTGGAATTTAACGACGGTACGGACGAAAGAAGCAGCGGGCATTTGGGCTGGTACTATGTGACCCTTGCCGTTGACGGTAAAATCTGTTCCCATATCGAAACAGGCTTGAACTATGACATACTGGACGGGAAAGTAAGCGATACCCCCGCAAGGGAAAACTATTTTCCGGCAGGGGCATTGAAAGAAACCGATGTTGACTATGTTTTCAACAACGTGGGCTTTTCCTCAACCTCTGCCCTGTATTCTCTCCCTGTCCGTGATGATGTGCTGGAACGTGCGGAAAAAACGCTTGCACAGCGGAAAGAAGTACAGCCGGAGAAAGCCGCCGATCCGGAACAGACCCCACAGGGAGCCGCACAGGAAGCGGAGCCGGGGAACGCCGCCACGCCGGAAACATTCTATAAGGTGCGGCAGAACCCATACAGCGACAGCCGGGAAAACAGCCATATCTTACAGGAGTATATCGCGCAGGATAACGGCATGGCGAAGCTGGGTGATATTCTCTACATGGGAACGCCGGAGAAATGCTGGGAGCTTTTGGGGAAGCTGGAAGCCGGGGAACTGACACAGGGCGACGTGAAAGAGCTTTACGCAAAATCACAGGAAGCCCAGCAGACCGCCGAACCGGGGAAAGAGCCGGACAAGGACACCTTTACCATTTACCAGCTAAAAGACGGGGACGGTATGAGGGACTATCATTTTGAGCCTTACGACCGCTTACAGGCGGCGGGGCTTTCCGTGGAAGCGGCAAATTATAATCTGATTTACACCGCAGAGCTTACGCCGGGGACTTCCCTTGAAGATATTTTTACCCGCTTCAATATCGACCACCCGGCAGACTTTCGGGGACACAGCCTTTCCGTGTCGGATATAGTGGTGCTTCATCAGAACGGGCATGACACCGCCCATTACGTTGACAGTTTCGGCTATAAGGAAGTGCCGGAGTTTTTGCAGGAGCAGACACAGCAGCCGGAAAAGGAAAACCCCTTAAAGCACGTCGAGGACGCTATCGAGCAGAACGACAACAATTTTGACGGTATTATCAACAACACCCCCACCGCTGACGAGCTGGAAGCAAAAGCAAGAAGCGGCGGGCAGATTTCCCTTGCCGAGTATGCCGCCGCGCTCAAAGCGGAAAAGGAACAAGGCAAGAAGCCGGGAAAAAAGGCAGAAAAGAAGCCCTCTATCCGGGCGCAGCTTAGAGCCGACAAGGAACGGGCGGCGCAGAGGAAACAGGCAAGAAATAAGTCGCAGGACTTGGAAAGGAGCTGACCCTATGGGGAAACTGAATAAATTTAAAGATGTGGACGTGTTCGCTTCCCTTGAAGCCATAATGAAGCAGAACACGGGATTTTATCAGAGTGACTTTGACATTGATAGACAGATTATTGCGGAAAAGGCGGCAAGCCCCCATAAAGAGGATAAGACCCTCTTGTGGCTTTCCCGCCCGTCCGGGACGTACTGCTTTAGAGAGCGTGACGTTTTCATCAAGGACACCGCCCCTAATAACACATGGCGGTTTTATAAGGAGCAGACCCGCGACCCGATCCTTGCTTACGCCGTGGAGCTGACCGGGGTAGAGGACGGGAAGATCAAGGGCAACCTGTACGAGCTGGACTACGAAAAACATTATGAGCGCGTCAAGGACAACACGGTTGACGCGGGGACGGTGACACTTATTTATGAGCAGGGGACGCGGGAACAGCCAGCAGACCGACCCTTTGACGGTTATCCCGACCCCCAGCTTGGGAAATTTGAACGCTTTGAAATACAGCCGAAAGACCCGGAAGCCCTGCAATCCCTGTTACGGGAGGAAAAGCACAGCCGGGATAAGCTGACACCGGGGGACTTTCCGGCGCATATCGAAGCCCTGCACAGCAATCTGATTGAACGGGAAGCGCGGCGCATTGTGGCAGACATGAAAAAACTGCCCGAACCCAACAGCCCGGACAAATCTCATTTCATGGTGGAGCTGTCCCCGGTATTTACCCGGCTTGCGTCCACAAAGGACACGGAGCGGCTTTTCTCCATGCTGCCCTATAAGACACTTTCCTTTTCCGAACTGAAAGACCAGCGCGGCACCTACGCACTGATCGGAAAGGACGAGAACCGGGATAAGGGCATACGGAAGCCCCGCCCCTCTGTCCGGGCGCAGCTTGCACAGGACAAAAAGAGAACCGCCCCAAAAAAGACGGTAACAAAGAAAAAAGAGCATGGATTGGAGGTATGAGCATGAACAGAATAAACAGCAATTTCACGGTTGAGGAAACCAACCTTTTAAGTATCTACATGACAGACAGCAGGGAGGGGCTTATATTGGCTATGAACGCCGCGCTGCCCTTTATGGAGGGGGAAATGCGGGACTTTGCCGCCCGTACCCTTGAAAAAGTAACACGCATGACCGAAGCGGAGTTTGCGGGGCTTGCCGTTTACCCCGCCGACGAGGTATGAGCGAGATTAAGCGGCTTACGCCGCCCCAAAGCCGGAAAGTCAATGCCCTTGTGCGCCGGACGTGCTGCAATTATGACAATGGGAACTGTATCTTGCTGGACGACGGGGACGAGTGCGTATGCCCGCAGCTTATTTCTTATTCCCTGCTCTGTAAATGGTTCCGTATTGCGGTACTGCCCGCCGATAAGGAACTGTACGCCGAGCTTTACCATGCGGAGGATATGCGCCGCTGTAAGGTATGCGGCGCGCCCTTTGCTTCCGGCTCCAACCGGGCTGTCTACTGCCCGGACTGCCGGAAGCGGATCACCCGCAGACAGACCGCCGAGCGCATGAGAAAACTAAGGGCGAATGTGACGCAATAGGCACAAAAAAAGCCTTGATTTATGCGGCTTTCCGGGTGGGAAAATAAGGCGGCAAGGGATTTATACCTTTACCCCCGAAAATGCCGTTCTATTGCGTAACAAACAAATCTCTGCACCCATAAGAAAACCGGGGCGCGGTGGCTATGAGGATAGCTGCCGCGTCCCGGCTTTTCTTTTATTCGGACAGTTCTTCTATATCCGTTATTCCGTTCCCCACTAAGATATAAAGTTTGTCGTCCTCTGCCCTTATAATCAGAGTATCATTTTCATCGGGATAAGTCCCATATTCCACACGTTCTATATAGCCGGTAAGTGTTTTTCCGTCATCAAAAGTAATTCGGAGTTTACTGTCTGTATCAATATAGGTTTCCATACCATAGCTGCCATTTTCTAATGTGATTCTGTAACATGGTGTAATATCAACGATTTTCATAATGATTCCCGTTCCTTTCCTTTCTCCTGTTCCGGCTGCTTTTCTGCCTGTAAAATGCTGTCTATGTTCCGCTTGATAACGTCATATTCCTGTACCTGTTTTTTCAGCTTGCCATAATCGGCATAAAGGGCTTCTTTCTGCTCTTTCAGCTTTTCATATTCTGCTTGCAGCGCGGGGACGCTGGGGAGCTTCCCGCCGATCTGCGCCGCTTTCAGTGCTTTTGCCGCCGCTTCATGCAGGATAATACCCCGTTCATGCTCTGCCCGGTATTTCTCCCTGTTCCGGGCTTTCTTGTAGGCTTCATAGAGGGGCTTTGTCTTTTGGTAGGTAGTGACATTCTTAATCAAGACCGCCATATCGGAAAGACGCTTCTCCACTTCCTTTAGGCTGTCCCCCGCCTGTCCGCTTGCCGTGGTGATTTCCTCTATCCGGGTGAGCAGATCGGCGTACTGTTCAATCTTGTTTTCGGTAAGGAAGTTCATAGTCTTTGCCGCCTGTTTCAGATTGTGGATTTTCGCCCACTGTTCATAGCCCCGGCTCTGCTGCGCCTTGATACTGTTCTCAATGTCGATTAGCAGATTAACGCCCCTGCGCTCTGCCTTTGGAGCTTTGGCGGCGCGGGTGCGCTTGCCCGCGATCCGTTCCCTTATGGCTTCTTCTGTATAGTCTGCGCCGAGGGTTTTTAGGCGGGTAAACCGTTCCTGTCCCGGTGCGCGGCATGAGATATATTTTCCCGGCTTGATTTCATAGCCCGCCGCCTGTAACCGCTGTAATAATTCCTCAAAACTTGACACTTGGGGAATGAGCGTATCAACGGCAATCTTTAGCTTGCCTTTCCAGCTTGTCCCCGTTTTCTCCGCTTGATATTCCGCATAACTCTTTCCCTTGCTTCCCTTGCCGGGGACGACAACGGACAATCCATTATCCCGGCACAGCTTGTCGCTCATGTTCCGTATGCCGTAATACGTCCGCTTGTTGGAAACGTACTTGTGATGATCCACGAAATTCACCGCACAGAAAATAATGTGGTTATGGATATGCCCCTTGTCAATGTGCGTCGTGAGTACATACTCATGCTGCCCTTTGGTTACAGTGTCGGCAAGCTGCCGCCCGATCTCATGGGCTTTCTGATAGTCCACTTCCCCCGGCGCAAAGGACTGTATCAAGTGAAAGGCTAAATTATTTCCCTTATCCCGCGCTTGCGAGAGGGTATAGCCAAACTCAATGTCTGCCGTTTCATGGCTGCAGCCGAAAGAGGACACCAGCATTTTTCCGTCTGTCTTGTCCGGGTTTTCGATATAGTCAAGGGCTTGGCTCAGAGTGCTTTTAATAGGCTTAATCTTTGTAACCGCCATATTTCCGCAAGCACCCCCTTAATTTCCTCTATATCCTCTTTGTAGGCGTTCCCCGTCGCGTTTACGCGGCGTGCAATCTGATTTACATTCACCCCGATTTTCTGTATCTCCGCTGTCATTGCCTTTATGTCCGTATGGTCTACTTGGATAATGTACCCGTCAATGGCAATCTTCCGCAGATATGCCGCCATGTTGTTTGTGGGGACGAGCTTCATTTTTTCCTCAATCAGTTTCCTTTCTTCCTCTGTCACATAGAATTTGACCTGTATTTTTCTTTTCCGTCCGTTCATGGGTTTTCGCTCCTTTCCGTTTTCATAGAGGGTTTGGGACACTTCCCAACAAGCAATTTCTGACCGACAGGGCGGGCAGAAATACGGAAAAGGGTACTCTTTTCCTATGCTTGCTGCTTTACTTACTATCCCCTCAAAAAGAGCGTATTTGTTGCATTATCTCTTGAATTTAGCGCAAAAAAATATTGCAGCACAAAAACGGCTGCAACTTCTCTAAATAACAACGGAAAAAGGGAACAGCGGTTAATCGTCTGTCCCTTTGGTTTCCTGTATTCCTTTAGCGGTAGCGGTGATAATCGTCAAGTCCTTTTTATCCATGCTGTCAAGCAAGGCGTCAAGTTGCCGCCGTTGCGTGGACTTCTCCGCTTCCTTTTCCGAAAAAAGAAACTGGTCTACGGATATATCATAACGGAGCATAAGCTCAAAAAATATCTGTACGCTGGGGTGCTGCCCCTTATTTTCAATATTTGCAAGGTAACGTGGGGAAATATACATTTCGTCACACACTTTTTTCCTGCTCTCCTTGCGCCCTTTTCGTGCGGCTTTAATTGCCGCCCCGAAAGCCTTAAAATCATATTTCGGTACTGGTCTTTTTGCCATATTTATTCACCCTATTACATTTTACTGTTCACCTTTCTTTTTGGATATGTCTACACAGTTCTATTGATTAGCCAAAATAATTCCCGTAATATGCAAATGCCACTTGAAGTCATTCGGCTGGACGCATATAATTATACTGACATAGATTAGAGAAAGGGTGAATGAAGATGTTAGAGTTTATTTCTGCCCCGGAAGCAGCGAGGAAATGGGGCATTTCAGAAAGACGGGTACAGAAGCTATGCGAGGAAAATCGCATACCCGGAGTAGCAAAGTTCAGCCGCTTATGGCTGATACCAAAAGACGCGGAGAAGCCAGCAGATGCCCGCATGAAAGCAGAAAGGACGAAAAAGCATGAATAGGATTTTAGTGATAGATGATGACAAGGAGCTTTGCACACTAATCAAGCAAAGCGTTTTACAGGAATGTATCGAAGCTGACTGCTGCTATTCCGGCAAATCCGGCTTGCTGCAACTAAAAGAAAAAGAATACCAGCTTGTCATACTGGACGTAATGATGCCCGGTTTTGACGGGTTTGAAACATTAGAACAGATCAGAAAAGAAAACAGCCTGCCGATTTTGATGTTCACATCAAAAAATGACAGTGCTTCAAAAGTGCGGGGGCTGCGGGCAGGAGCCGACGATTATTTAACGAAACCTTTTGATATGGACGAGCTGATTGCCCGCATTGTTTCACTGATAAGACGCTATACCCGTTTCAATCAAAAAGAGGGGCAGTCACAGACATTTGATTTTGACGGACTGACTATCGACTTTAACAGCCGTTCCATTATCACGGTAAACGGAGAATTTGAGCTGCCGCCAAAAGAATTTGACCTGCTCCTGTTTCTTGCCAAAAATCAAGGAAAAATACTGACCAAACAGCAGATTTATGAAAAAGTATGGGGAGAAGATTATGTTTATGATGATAGCAATATCATGGCAATTATAAGCCGGTTACGAAAAAAGGTAGAAGAAAATCCCGGAACCCCCAAATATATACAGACAGTAAAAGGGATTGGCTACCGCTTCAATAAGGAGGTATGAGGGGTGTATATAGAGATTGTCATTATGATTATAATTGTCGCTGTCCTTTTTCCAGTTTGCAGCTCCCTGCTTATTGTCCGGCGTGTGAAAAAACAGATTTTGGAAATGGTTGACGCTTTAGAAGATGTAAAAAAAGGGAATGGAAACAGACGGATTTTATCAGAAACACATGAGCTTGTAGCCCCTCTTGCTTATGAGATCAACGATATTATCCTCTCCTACGAAAGCAGACTTTTAGCTTATCATCAGACAGAAGAAACAAACAGGCAGCTTATGACGAGCCTTTCCCATGATGTAAGGACACCGCTTACTACACTGATCGGATATTTAGATGCCGCACACAAAGGGATCGCTCGCGGAAAGGAACGCGACGACTATATAGAAACTGCCCGACGAAAAGCACATGACTTAAAAGAATATATAGATGTGTTGTTTGACTGGTTTAAGCTGGGATCAAATGAATTTTCCATGAATATATCCACCGTTGATTTAACAGAACTGACACGGAACATACTGATTGACTGGATACCGATATTTGAAGATACACAGGTGGATTTTTCGATTGATATTCCAGAGCAGCCTTTCCGGGTAAGTATTGACCCGGACGGATATATGCGGATATTAAACAATCTGATACAGAATGTAATCTCCCACAGCCACGCAGATAAAATTGAAATTTCTTTATCCGGGCAGGGCGGGAACATAAAAATTCTTTTGCGTGATAATGGAGTGGGAATTGACAAGGAGGACTTAAAGCATATTTTCGAGCGGCTTTACAAATGCGATAAAGGGCGGTCTGAAAAAGGCAGCGGTCTTGGTCTGTCTATCGTACACCAGCTTGTAGAAAAATTGAACGGAACCATAACAGTAGACAGCGTACCGGGGAAAGGAACCGTTTTTACCCTGCTTTTCCCTCTGACAGACTAACCAGCTCCCGCCCTACATGGCGGGAGTAATTCTTTGTAAAAATCTGTTTTCCCCAAATTGCAAGGTTAATGCAAGGTTCGTGCAAGGTTAATGCAAGATTGGCGTGATAGAATAGCAGACATGAAAAGGAGGTTTCGCAATGAGCAAATATGTAATTGAAACAAAAAATCTTACCAAACAATACGGAACACAGAAAAGCGTTGCCGATCTGAATATCCATGTTCAGAAAGGACGTATCTATGGTCTGCTTGGCAGAAACGGAGCCGGAAAGACAACGACAATGAAAATGCTGCTTGGGCTGACACAGCCCACTTCCGGGGAAGTCACGATTTGGGGGAAACCTTTAGCGGCGAATGAAAAAAAGCTGCTGCCCCGTATCGGCACTCTGATTGAATCTCCCGGTTTTTATCCGAATCTGACAGCAACGGAAAATCTGCGGATTTTTGCTACCCTGCGGGGAGTGCCAAACCGCAACGCAATTAAAAATGCACTTGATTTAGTTGGTCTACCTTATAAAGATAAAAAACTGTTTTCCCAATATTCGCTTGGCATGAAGCAACGGCTGGCGATTGCACTTGCCGTTATGCACGACCCGGAGCTTTTAATTTTAGACGAACCGATCAACGGGCTTGACCCAATCGGAATTGCAGAGGTACGTTCCTTTATCCGTGATCTTTGCAGTGAGCGTGGAAAAACAATTTTGATTTCCAGTCATATCCTTTCCGAAATTGCGTTATTGGCTGACGATATAGGTATTATCGACCACGGCGTATTGCTAGAAGAAGAAAGCCTTGCAGAACTGGAAGCAAAGAGCAGCAAACATATCCGTTTTACTGTTTCTGACACAGCACAGGCGGCAAGAATTTTAGAACGTATCTTCCATGAAAACCAGTTTACCATACAGGACGACCATAATATGCGGCTGCATAATTTAGACATTTCTGTTGGGAAGATTGTAACGGCTTTTGTGGAGAACGAGCTGGAAGTATCACAAGCCTATATTTGTGAAGAAAGCCTTGAAGATTATTTCAAACGTGTAACAGGGGGTGAGGGGATTGCTTAAACTTGTAAGGTGTGAATTTTCAAAACTAAAACGTAAAAAATTCATTTTGCTGGTTGTCCTCTCTGCATTTTTGTTTCCTGTTCCATTAACAGCGTTGATGACAATGCCGCAGACGGCGGGACAATATGACAGCAAAATAGATATTTTTAACGATTATTTTCAGTTTGTCATGGGATATGGAGTGGGACTGCTCTTACCGTGCATGATCGGTGTGATTGCAGCCATGCTGTTTTTTATGGAACGGGATAATGATACCTTTAAAAATCTGCGTACCATTCCTGTCACAAGCACACAGATGATTTTGGCAAAAATAATTGTCTTATTCTTTTTTGGAATTATTTTCAGCCTCACATCGGCTTTTATTGGCATTCTTTGCGGAGGGGTAATTGCAGAAGTAAACAGCATTGTCTACAGATTATTTTTTGCTCTTGAAATGGGAATTTTTATTACGGCGGGAACGCTGCCATTAGTTGTTCTCGTAGTTTTCTTTAGTAAGACGTATGTGTTTTCTGTCTTATTATGTGTATTTTACAGCGTTTTAAGTCTGACAGCCGAATCTTCTTTTGGTGCGCTGCCTAAACTGATGTGCTGGCTGATGCCGATTCCCCTAACAACCCTTTGGAGTGCAGGGAATTTGACTTCACATGGGGTTATGAGCGGCGTGGGGATGTTGGAATATTTAATTCCAACAACATTTCAGACGATCATGATTTTAACCGTTATTGCTTTGCTTTCTGTTTTATTGATTGACTATATGTATAAAAAGAGAGGGGATGAATGAGATGTTTCGCATGGTTAAGACTGAAATATGGAAATTAAAACGGTATCATGTGATATGGGCAGGTGTGTTCCTAATGCTGCTTTCCGTTCTTCTTACACTGTTTTCCACAACGGCAATGGACGGAACGGTCTGGACGTTTCCTTTCTTTGTAGAACAGGTAATTAAGAACAATGTCACCATGATTTTTCCCATGTGTATTGCCCTCATTGCCGGATATATCATAGCAAGGGAAGGGAAAGACGATACGCTGAAAAGTATTATGACGATTCCTGTTTCTTACAGCAGCTTATTATGGGGGAAATTACTTGTATGTGCATTGCTTTCTTTGCTTTTTGGGCTGGTAAGTGCAGTATTTACGATAATCGCTGATTTGATGATGGGATTTCCGGGGCTTTCTGCACAGGTGGCAGTACAGACGTTTGTTCAGATTATTCTAAACTGTCTGTTTTTGTATATTGCTGTCATGCCGATCATTGCATTTGCCGCCCGTATACCGAGCGGGCACATGATTGGAACGATTATTGCTTTTGTTTATGGATATGGCGGTATGTTTGCTTCCGGAAATGCAACATTGGCAAATGTTTATCCCGTTACCGCAAGTTTAGGGCTGATCCATTACCGAAGTTATGATTCTGACATACATTGGAACGCTTTGATCTGCTTATTCAGTATGGCTGTCGCTTTGCTGGTTTCTGCCGTATTTGTATTTACCGCAAAAGGGAATGCACCAGTGAAAACCGTCAAAAAACGCAAAAAATCTGCAACAAAAAAGGGTTGGTAAATGGAGGATATAAAAATGAAGAAGAAAATAATGATTGGAATTACAATAGCAGCAGTAGTTGTAATAGGCTTTGTCGGCTTTTGTATGTGGTTTCTTTCGGGAGCTGGCAGCACTTACTATTACGCCCAAATTGACAACAACAAAATAGAGCAAGGCGATTCAAATGGCGGGGTTATTAACTTTCATGGAGATGGAGGAATGAGTTATTCTTATACACTTCCCGCTTATAATGAAAATGGTGATAAAAAAGATATTACATTTGGAACATCAAAAGAATTAAAAGCAGGTGCTTTTATTCGTTTAACAGTGATGCCTGTCCGGGGTGTTCTTGAGTGGAGCGAAGTGCAATATGATGAACTGCCTATGGCAGTACAACGTAATTATACGGCTCCGGGAAATGAATGAAGTCACTGCATATTTAATGGGAACTAACAGAAAGGTTGATAATATGTATCATAAGAAAAAATATTCCTCTTTTCTGCTAATGAGTGTTTTAATGCTGTTGCCCCTCACAGGTTGTTCAAAAGACGAAATTCTGAATCAATACAATAATGTTGTTCAATCAGCCGGAAATGCAACACTGACAGGGGATTTATCTCTTAAAGGGAAGCGGACGTATGGTGACGATCATTACACTGGAACTTATGTAGCAGACTATAAGGATTTTTCCAAAACAGAATATCTCTTTGGTGGGACTTCTATTGAGCGCGAAAATGGTAAGGACATCTCCGTTTCCTGCAACTTGGAAATTACCGAGGGAACAGCACAAGTATTTTGGATTTCTGGAAGTGATGATCCAGTAGTTTTACTTGAAGCAAGCGACGGTTATTCAGAAACATTAACATTGCCGGAGGGTGGAAACTATTTCGGAATTACAGGAGATAACTTTACGGGTCATTTAGAAATGAATATAGAATAATAATCTGCCGCACGACGGCAAAAGAAAAAAGCCGTCGTACAGCAGAGGTTTTCATGCGCCTATTCTTACACGGCGGCTTTTGAGAGATCAAAGCCGCCGTTTCTTTTATCCTCTAAAGTAATACGCGGTTTTTGTTAAAGCGGCGGCTAAAGGAGGTAGCCGCCATGAAGCACAGAGCGTATCGACAAAATCTGACGGTCATTGACACATTAAAAAAAGCCCGTCCACCGCCGGGGGAAATTACGCCCATAAGTATGAACTGTCTAATCATTATAATACGGTTTTCAATGCTATTTTGCCTGTTCACATTTTTTGTGGACGGGCTTTTTTTGCGCTTTTCATTTTTCTAAAAAAGCCATTAGGAAAACGCAACAAAACACCTTCTTCCATACGGATAGTGTGCGAAAGGGGACGGAAGGACAAGCCCTTTGTCCTTTACACCACGAAGGAAGGAGGTGAACTCTATGGAGCTATCTTCTTCTGAAATGAAAACAATCCAACATCAGTATGACACGCTTGCAAAAAAAGTCCTCAAAGGCGAAGCAAGAAGCTGTTACCGGGAGCTGTCTAAACGTGCCGCCCATGAAGTGATTTTTTCAGAAATGAGCGAAGCGGAACTTGCACAGCTTTATACGCTGGACGAATACGAGAGCGATTATTACCGTTTTGAAGTGTCCGGCTATGATGTGCTTGTAAAAAATGAGCTGCTTGGCGAAGCCCTGCAAGCCCTGCCCGAAAAGAAGCGTGACATTATCCTTTTGTCCTACTTCTTGGAAATGAGCGACGAGGAAATAGGCGGGCTGCTGAATGTTGTACGCAGTACGATTTTCCGGCACAGGAAAACCGCGCTTGAAAAAATCAAACTGTATATGGAGGGAAAAACAGATGAACAGAAATAATAAATCCTCTGCCCTGTTGCCGTTCCCTGTTATTGCAGCGGCGGCGGGCGGTGATACGGAAGCCATGTGTGCGGTCTTGAAGCATTACGAGGGCTACATAGCGGCACTTTGCACCCGGACGCTGAAAGACGACGCGGGCAACACTTATTCCTACGTTGATGAGGAAATGAAGAACAGGCTGCAAGTACGGCTGATTACCCGCACACTTGCCTTTAACATAGGCTAAACACAGGCTATCCCTTGCGGGGCGCGTCCCCCTTTCCGTGTTCCCGCTATGGGTTGCTTGTCGTTTCACCGGGGCATACCGCCAGCGCGGTATGCTTCCGTGAGCCGATAAGCTCTTGAATTTTGTACTTTGACAAAGAAAGCGGCGCAAGATAACGGCGGCGCAGCATAGGGCAGATCGGGTACGTCCCTTTTGCGCCGAGCTATACGGCGGGTGCGCCATGACACTATCCCGGAGAGGTTTTCTTTTCTTCACCGGGACAGCCGAGCGACCAACACCGCGCCGGGGAGCAAGTTTAGCAGCTTGCGGGCGACGACAGCGCAGAATATACAATGATACTCCCTTACCGCCACAGTCCGAGCGTTAAAAGCGTCGCAGGCAATGGGTAGGGCTGCATGAGAACCATGCAGGGGTGAAACTCCCGTGAGGTTGAGCTACCAACCGTCCGATTAAAGCCTTTTTTCACTATTAACCATTTACCCATTTTGAAAGGGGGATTTATAGAATGAATAATGCTGACGTGCCTATTTGGGAAAAATACACGCTTACCATTGAGGAAGCGTCAAAATATTTCCGCATTGGAGAAAACAAGCTGCGGAAACTTGCAGAGGAAAATCCTACGGCGGGCTGGGTGATTCTGAACGGCAACCGTATTCAGATCAAGAGGAAACAGTTTGAAAAAGTCATTGACACACTGGACGCAATTTAGCGAAAAAGATAGTGAAAAGCAGCCTTGAATATGCTATAATAGATGTAGGCATATCAAGGCTCTTTCCGACACGGAAAGGAGCAAAACAATGTCGGAGAAAAGACGTGATAACAGAAACCGCATTTTGCGTTCGGGAGAGAGCCAACGAAAAGACGGGAGATATGCTTATAAATATACTGATACTTTTGGCAAAGTGCAATTTGTCTACGCTTGGAAGTTAGTACCTACGGACAAGACCCCAGCCGGGAAACGTGACGACATATCCCTTAGAGAAAAGGAAAAAGAGATACAGAAAGACCTTGACGACGGGATAGACACAATCGGTAAAAAAATGACGGTCTGCGAGCTTTACGCAAAACAGACCCGCCACCGGGGAAATGTAAGGTACAACACCACACAGGGGCGCAAGCGGCTTATGAAGCTGCTGGAAGCGGATAAACTTGGTTCCTGCCCTATTGACAGTGTGAAGCTGTCCGACGCGAAAGAATGGGCGTTACGCATGAAAGAAAAGGGAATATCCTATAAGACCATAAGCAACGACAAGCGATCCTTAAAAGCCGCGTTCTATACAGCGATACAGGACGACTGCATAAGGAAAAACCCCTTTGACTTCCAGCTTAACACCGTGATCGAGGACGACACAGAGCCGAAAGTACCCCTCACAGCGGAACAGGAAGAAAGCCTTTTATCCTTTATGCAAAGTGATAGCGTTTATCAGAAATACCGTGACGAGGTTATCATACTGCTGGGGACAGGGCTTCGGATTTCTGAACTCTGCGGGCTGACTGAAACCGACCTTGACTTTGAAAATCGGGTAATCAATGTAGACCACCAGCTTTTACGGAGCGCGGAAACCGGGTACTACATAGAGAAGCCCAAAACGCAGAGCGGTATCAGACAGATTCCAATGAGTGAAAAAGTGTATGAAGCGTTGGGGCGCGTGTTGGAGAACTGCAAGGGCGCAAAAGCGACCGCCATTGACGGGTACAGCAATTTCCTTTTCCTCAACCGGGACGGCAACCCGAAAACGAATGTAAATTATGCTACCATGTTTCGGGGGCTTGCAAAGAAGTATAACAAATGCCATGAGGAAGCCTTACCCAAAGTAATGACACCCCACACCTTACGCCATACATTCTGTACCAACTTAGCCAATGCCGGAATGAACCCGAAAGCGTTACAGTATATCATGGGACACTCCAATATCACCATGACGCTGAACTACTACGCACACGCAACATTCGCTTCCGCAAGGGCTGAAATGGAAAGGCTGATTGCATAGCCGCAGACGGATTTACTACTTCTTTTACTACTGTTGAGAGGGAAAACCTAAAAGGTTTTGAGAGTATATGAGAACTTCTCCCCATATCTAAAATGCCGGGAAAGCCCGAAAATACGGGCTATACCGACATATAAGAACTTCTAAAGAGATAATCTAAATTCACCATAAATTTTATTCAGAAAATCTTTTCGATATCTACGTTCCCGTTTACGCCCTCCTGATAAGCACAGTATTTATCGGCAATGCACACCAGCACTGCTTCCCTGCATCTTGGCCGGGCTGACCGGGGAACCGGCCACATATGACTCAAAATAATATTTTTTTCCTTTTCGTTCAGGTTGAAATCCTGCTGGGCATTGTTGAGGGCTGTTTTGGGATGCTGGGATATGTGGGTATAGCCGCCAATCCCATCCTCTTTTCTGTTATAATGATAATAATCGTGCAGTATGGCTCCCACTGCAAGGCTTTCCACATTTACCTTCCAGTTCCACTTTCTTGCAAGATAATAGCTGTAAACCGCTACATTATGGCTGTGGCCGAGTCTGCTTGTGAACCTGTGATGGGTAAAATCTCTTAATCTCTTTACTCGCGGGTTATTCTCCATAGAAGTTAAAGTCTCCCAAAACTGTTTTCCTCTCTCAAGACTCCTGGCCGTCTTTAATTCTGTAATTTCCGCTCTCATATTACCTGTTATTATCTCCTTTAAATCCAGTTTTTAAATCATAATAAAATAGATACTGCTGGATGGTCCCTGCATATCCCTTATACCTGCCCCGGGGAAACCCTTTTGCATACTCCCTGGCAAGAACCCTGTTTATATGGGTGTCTACGGGAAAAGCGTCGGTCTGGTGGAGGGCAAACAGACAGATACAGTCCGCCACCTTGGTTCCCACCCCGCACAGCTTCATAAGTTCCTCCTTCGCTGCCCGGTAAGGAAGCGTCTTTATCCTCTCCAGATCCACTTCCCCATTTAAAACGCTTAAAGCAGTCTCCTTTATATACCTGCTGCGGTATCCCAAATTGCAGGCATATAACTCCTCCAAAGTTACCTGCGCAAGTATCTTTGGTGACGGGAAATCATAATAAACAGTACCCTGTTTTGCCGTCTTCTTCACCCCGTAATTTTGGCACAAAAGCCCAATGCACTTTCTGATTCTTTTCAAATTATTCTGCTGGGATATGATAAAGGAAATGATCATCTCCCACAGATCCTGCCTAAGAATCCTGATTCCTCTCCCAAAAGCTGCCGCCGCAACAAGGTACGCATCCTCCCCGTCTATCAGTCCCATTATTTTACCATAATCTTCATCTAAATCAAAGTAGGACCGCCACATCTGATCAAATTCTTCTTGGGTACAGTCAAATTTGATTTCATTTTCTTTCTGTTCGATTTCCAGATATCTTCCAAGGGCTGTCAGACCATACCTATACAGCTCACCGTCCATAGGGCTTATTGGTTCCCGGACGGCATCACTGCCGGTACCTGTCCCTGTGCTTTCGCTTTTTTTGTCTGTGTCTTCCTCTTTTCCAAGCTCCTCCAGCCGGAAGCACTGTCCCGACTCACAAATCTGCCTGATAGAAAAATAATCTTTTGTAATGACGACCATCCGTCCCTCCTGCTACCTCTTCCGGCTTTCCTTCCCTATTATACGATATCCTCCGATCCTGTGGATACAGGTAATTCCAGCCAAATCTGCCAAAAACCAGCCAATAGGGATCGCCCACCAGATCCCCATGACGCCTGCCCAGGGCATAGGGGCAAGCATGTAGGCCAAAAGTACCCTGGTGCCCAGAGAGATAATTGTAAGCACCAGTGACATTTCCGGCTTTTCCACCCCCCTGTAAAAACCGTACAAAAGAAACAGTAAGCCGATGCCGCAGTAAAAAGCGCCTTCCACTCTTAAGTAACCTACGCCTGTGGCAATAATTTCCGCTTCTTCTGCCTCAACAAAAATACGCATCAGCCAGGGGGCTGTTAAAAAAATCACAAGAGAAATCACTGCACAAAAAGCCATAGACACCTCTGCCGCCCGGATCGTTCCCTGCCGGATGCGCTCCCGCTGCCCTGCCCCATGATTTTGGGATATAAACAGGGAAAATGCATTGCCGAATTCCTGGGCAGGCATATAGGCAAAGGAATCTATCTTCACTGCTGCCGCAAAAGCCGCCATCACCACCGGGCCGAAACTGTTTACCAGTCCCTGTATCATTAATATGCCGAAATTCATCACAGACTGCTGCACACAGGCCGCCGCAGAATTTCTCGCCACCTCCCCCGCAGTCTCTCTGTCAAAGACAATTTTCTCCTTTCCCAAGCGTAAATCCGGTTCCTTGCACCATGTGTAAATGCCGATTCCCAGTCCCGACAAGATCTGGGCCGCCACCGTGGCCGCCGCGGCGCCAAAGACACCCATCTGGAAGCCCACCACAAATAAAATGTCCAGTCCAATGTTAAGTATGGCCGCTGCTCCCAAAAAACACAATGGCACCACCGAGTTTCCCAAGGCCCTTAACAGAAAGGCAAAATAGTTATAAAGGAATACAAAAAATACGCCCAAAAAAATCACCCACACATATTCATACATCAGTCCGTAAACCCGTTCCGGCACTTGCAGAAGATGCAGGATGGGATGAACCAGGGCAAAAATCAGCAGGTTCAGCATAACTGTCACCGACCCGATAAACACAAAGGACGCGGCCATGCTCTTTTTCATCTGCAGGGTTTCCCTTTTTCCGTAATAGACAGAAAAAACCGCGCCGCTTCCCATGCAAAGCCCTATAATAATAGAAGTAAGGAACGTCATCAGCGTGTACGCGCTTCCCACTGCAGCAAGAGCGTTTGGCCCCAAATACCTTCCCACAATTAAGGTATCGGCAATATTATAACACTGCTGGAGAAGATTTCCCACAATCATGGGACCTGCAAATTTCAGCATGGTCCCTGTTACATTTCCCTTTGTCAAATCCTTTTTCATTCTGATGCTAATTTCTCTCTTATCATTTTGATTTCTCCCTTATGGCCCTCATCATCCAGAGGCGTCTCCAGATAAAAAGGCAGCCCTTTAAGGGCAGGATGACGCAGTACGGCAAGCAGCGGCTCCAGCCCGATTTCTCCCCCGCCTATAACCGCATGGCGGTCTTTGCGGGAGCCAAAGGGCATCATGGAATCGTTTAAATGGATTGCCCGCAACAGGTCAAGGCCCAGTACCCGGTCAAATTCCGAAAGTACTCCGTCCAGATCGTTTACAATATCATACCCTGCGGCAAATACATGGCAGGTATCCAGGCATATACCGATTCTCTCCGGGTGCTTCACACCCTCCCGTATGGCTTTCAGTTCTTCAAAATTTGCGCCGATTTCCGTTCCTTTCCCTGACATGGTCTCTAAAAGTATTGTGATCGTTTCCTGTCCGGTAACGGCCTGGTCAAGTCCTGCAATGATATTCCCAATCCCTGCCTGTACGCCGGCTCCTGTATGACTCCCCGGGTGGAAAACCAGATTTTCAATGGAAAGGGCGTCCATCCGGGCTATATCCTCTTTTATGACCATGCAGGCAAACTCATATACGGATTCTTTAGGGCTGGCCAGATTCATGGTGTAAGGGGCATGGGCCAGCACCGGACCGAAATGATGTTCTTCCCTGATCTGCAAAAAGCGGCTGATCTCCTTTTCACTATATGTCTTATAGCCGGACCCTCTGGGATTACGGCTGAATATCTGCATGGTGTCCGCTTCCATTTTTACCACATTTTCCGCCGTCTTTGCAATCCCCTCTGCGATCGACATATGGGTTCCTATCGCCAGCATACTTTATTCCTCCGCCTCCTCATCTTCGGCAGGACGCCATGCCCTGCCGAATTTGATATCTTTAAACATTGCGGTAAGCCCTGTGATCTGCTTTAGACGCAGTATTTCATCCTTATCCATGCCCAGATGTCTGGATATCCAGGCATCGGAACGCCCCAGCTCATGAAGCTCCTTTACGATATTACTCATTAGATCCACGCTGTGGCTTCCCCTCGCCCTGTTGTGGCGTATGGTGCTGGCCATCCTCTGGTCAAGGGATTTATTGATCACCGATACCGGAAGCATCCCCTTTTCCCTGATATAAATATCCTGATATTCCAGCATGATCCTGTACCTGTGGAAGCCGTCAACAATCACATAGGTATCACTTTCTTTGCTGTAATAGCACACAATGGGCATGGTGTACCCGTCCTCTTTAATGCTTTCATAAAGCAGCCGCATCTCCGGCGGTGCTACCGTGTTTGGATTGTAAGTGTTGGGCTTCACCTTTTCAACAGGTACTGAAATAACATCATAAACAGGGCTTCTATATTCCATACTCCATCTCCTCTATGCTTTTGTACTTGCGTTTTATAATGTCAATACGTTTCTTCTGCTGTTTGCTCATACCAAATCCCATAAAGCGGCAAAGATGGTCATTTTTTAATATACAATAACACATCCGCTTCCAACTTGGAATATCTTTTGTTGTTTTTATATCATCCGTGTCATCGGGAATCTTTCCAATAAAAACGATACGGGACTTCTTGCTTAAGGTATAATTGGAGACCCCGTTTCTGCGTATCTGATAGCCGTGCCGCTCCAGTTCACTGATCGTATCCTCGTCCAGCCCGCCTCCCGTTTTGTGCCAGAACTCAATAGACGCATTAAATTTCTTAACGTAATTGTTGCGCAGCCGGGTGGGCAGGGTGTCCAGTAAGAACATGGTATAAGACTTCCAGGTATGCCCCTCCGGCAGGGAAATGTTCCGGTACCCCATCGCCTTGGTTTTTCCGTAAATGCTTGCAAAATTCGCCCCCTGCACACGGCCTACCAGTTTCACCCATATCTCCGGATCTATGACCCGGTATAGGTTTAAGGCATCTTTGGAATAATCGTTGAAAGGCGAAGCCACCCGCATCTGGGATACTTTAAGGCCCGCCATATGGTAAAGGTCGTAGAGTCTGTTGTAATCATAGTGAAAGACATAATTTGCGTGCCACACATCTCTTGACGACCAGTCGTAAAGAGGCGAAGCACACCACACATCCTTAAACTGCTTTCCAATCCAGCACTCTCCCTCATACCCGTATTTTTTATTTAAAAAACCGCTGTATCTCTGTAAAGACTCGTCCGCCCTCATACCAAGCAGACACACCGTCTTTTTGTTTCCGTGGGTCATCTTATACCAGCGCCCGAACTGCTTGGCCAGGTCCTCCTGATGCATCCGGTAACGGTAAGTGGTAATGGGATTGTTTTCCAGATTGATGACGTAATCCTTTTTAGGCATATCCCGGACCCAGATATCCTTTTTCGTATCGTCCCAGGGATACCAGAACATCTCATAACTGCTCAGGGCCGTCCGGGTAGCCATGGGGAGGCACACCCAATAAGGCTCCACCTGATCCCTGATCCTATCAAAGGTCCGCTCCACATATTCTGTGGTAACGGTATACTGGGCTTCAAAATCCTGATGGAACACCCCGATCCTTTTTGCCGGGTAAAACCTGTCCCGGTAATCCAGCACCAGATTCAGCAAAAGGC
Source organism: Lachnospiraceae bacterium (assembly GCA_009911035.1). Taxonomy (GTDB): domain Bacteria; phylum Bacillota; class Clostridia; order Lachnospirales; family Lachnospiraceae; genus Suilimivivens. The sequence continues at coordinate 14,257 of QXWO01000024.1, read as the reverse complement.
CGCTGTCCTTCCCTCCCGAAAAGGAAATATAAATACTTTCAAATTTTTCAAATATTAATTTCAAACGCTCCTGCAGCGCCTCGTATACATTTTTGCTTAAATATTCCTTTTTCATTTTAAAACCTCGCATACTGCAAGCTTAATCTGCCAGAATCTTCTGTTTATTAAAAATAATTTCCAATTTCTGGAAATTCTGTTACTAGAGAATTTATCATATAAAAAGGCTAAATTCAACAAATTACGGCAATATTTTGTCAAAAAAAATGACGCATCTATCTTTCACCCGTATATGGTATCAGATAAATACGTCAAATATATTTTTATATTTCATTTATTATTGTTTGTTTTTACCAAAGCGCGAACCGCTCTCTAAGGATTTCAGCAAGAATATCCCAGCCACCAGCAGCGCTGGGAATATGATGGCTGCCAGAATTCCCTTTTTTAAATCGTCCGAGGCCATGCCTGAAATATATCCCACCAGCGTAGGCCCGCCGGAACATCCCAGATCCCCGGCAAGGGCCAGCAGGGCAAACAGCGCAGTTCCGCCGTTTCTGATGGAAGCGGCCCCTTTACTGAAGCTCCCCGGCCACATAATCCCTACAGACAATCCACAGATGCCGCAGCCTAAAAGGGACAGAAGCGGTGAGGGCGAAAGGGAAATACACAGATACGACATCATACAAAGGATGCCGCTTGCCGCCATAAATTTATCCAGATCGATTTTGTCCCCGTATTTTCCGTAAAAAGCCCTTGCACTGCCCATTAAAACAGCAAAGGCCATAGGTCCTGCCAGATCTCCAAGGGTCTTGCCCACACCCAGCCCCTTTTCCGCAAAGGTGGAAGCCCACTGGCTCACCGACTGCTCACTTGCCCCTGCACACATCATCATCAGCATAAGTATCCAGAATACTTTATTTTTACACAAATCCAGTATGGACATCCCTTCCCGGCCTTCTTCCACCAGCGGAGCTATGGGTGCCTTTGCAAAAACAAATGCATTGACCAGCGGCACGATCATCCACAGGCATGTGAGAATTTTCCAGTTTCCGATGCCAAACACCTTAAAAAACAGCGTGGAAAGAAGCACCACTGCCACATGTCCCCAGCAGTAAAACGAGTGCAGAAGGCTCATTGCCTTTTCTTTATTTTCTGTAGGACAGCTTTCCATAATGGGACTGATCAACACCTCGATCAGTCCGCCTCCAAGGGCATATATCATGACCGATATTAAAAGGCCTACATAGGCATCCGGCAAAAGTCCCGGAAGCACCGCCAGCCCAAGCAGCCCTGCCGCCGAAAAAACATGGGCAGAAATAATGGAAATCCGGTATCCAATCTTGTCTACCACCCCTGCCGATAACAAGTCCACCAGCAATTGTATCCCAAAATTAATGGTAATAAGCATGGTGATCCGGCTTAACGGAATATTGTAGGAAGATTCAAATGTCAGAAATAACAGCGGCACAAAGTTGTTAATGACCGCCTGCACAATATAACCTGTAAAACAGGCATAGATAGTCTTTTGGTATTTTTCACTCATTTTTTTATTTTCTTGCCAGGCTAGATTCATCCCGCACCAGCCGAATCTGCCCGTCTGATATTTCAAAGTCCACCATCAGTTCATCATCAGACATCTGGCTGTAAGTGATGGTATAGGTATTTTCTGCCAGTATCAGATAGGCAAGCTGCTCTATCTCGCCGTCTCCAATATCGAAGGTACTGCGGATCTTATAACCGGGAAAGCCGTTCATATCGATCTCCTCAAAAGAATCAATGTTTATCCTGACATTCTGTCCCTGGCTCTGATATGCCTCCTCCATGATTTTCCGGTAACTTTCCTTGTTCAGCCCTTTGGAAATCCTTCCTTTTCCGCTGCCCTCCGACACGGAATAATAAATATTAGAGGAGTCCAGAGGGCTTCTCTCATGAATATACATATTAGGGACTTCCCCTGACTCATGGTACCCTTCCGGGATCAGTACGGCACAGAAGCTTCCTTCTTCCGTCTGGCCTGCCTGTCCGTCCTTTTTCAATTCAAATTCCTGTATTTCTATGTAATCTGCCTGTACTTCTTCCTCTGACTGAATGCCTGCCACCGTAATAACCTTCTGCCCGCAGCCTGTCATTAAGAAAAGCAGCGCAGAAAGGAGAATCATTCTCTTTTTCATTTTATCATTTCCTTATATCTAAAATAAATTTTTCCACCTCCCATTTAACCATAAATCCTTCCAATATACAAGTGTCTGTTTTACTTCACACGGTACTCTTCGGAAAAAATACCACAGTTGGCGATGTCAAAACGTACCCCTTCCTGTTCCGGATAAGCCTTTGTCCTGTAAAACAGATTATCCTTTGACCGTTACCTTTTCAAGGGACACATCACCAGAATCTGCTACATAAAAAGCCGGATGGCTTCGGGGACGGTGCCGCATCACCAGCCTGTTTCCCTTACGGCTTCCCGGGGAAAAATGCTCCTCTTCCTTTAAGGTGAAGCATACCCTCTCATCATCCAGCTTCTCAATCACCGGGTGCAGCCCGGTTTTCTGCTCCTGTGTGCAGAAATAAAGGTCATCTGTCCCGTATGCAGGCCCACCGTGAGCGCTGTCCATTTCCAGACAAAGATGCAGGGGATAAGAGTAATTTTCACCGGTAAAATACAGACAGTTATCCCTTATCTGCCACTGATACCTGCCGGAATCTATTGAAACCACCATTTTCTGTGGGCTGATGCTTTGTATTATCCCCTCCGAATAAGCACGAAGGGCATAGTCGGCAGAAAAGTTTTTTAATCTGATCCGGCTGCATTTATTTGACTAAGACCGCATCCTTCACTGCCCCCCATACCTGCCAGTGTATCTTTTTGCTTTTCCGTTAAAAAAGGACTGTCGCCCGGATTCTTAGGCCGGACACCCCCGTCCCTGTCCAGACGGATTTGAAAAGGGCGGAACAACCGTCCGCCCTTAAGATATCCTAAATATTAATTTGCTGCCAGAAATTCAAGTCCCTGTTTCTGAATCTCGTCATATACCTTCTGTGCCCCTGCTGCCTCCATCTTTTCGCGCAGTTTGGCAATATCAGCTTCCGGGTCATCTGTAAATCCAAGTCCTAAAAGCTTATAATCTGTATCAAAAATTTCTCCCATTGCAGCGATTTCATTTTTGACAGATTCATCATTAAATACGAAAGTCTGATACCGATCACTTCTTGCAGTTTCCTGCCATTCCTTGTTCATGTCGGCCAGATTGGGAATACCTCCCTCGATCACACGCCAGTATGCATCATTACGCACACCCCAGTTACAGTTGCTGTCATAAGCGTAATTGGCGCTGTCAGGAAGGGATACCAGCGCGCCTTCTCCTGCTGCTTCCCAATGTTTTCCTTCAATACCGTAGCAGAACAAACTGTTGATCTCCTCATCATTTCTTAAATAATCAAGCGCCATCAGGGCACGCTCCGGATTCTTTGACTTGGAAAAAATGCTCATCCCATTAGCCAGATAAGAATTCAGTACCGGCGGCACGCCGTCCTGTGCATCAAAGACCCTGATATCCCACTCGGGATGCTCTGCACTGACAGAGGCATAGACACTTTTTGCTGTATTTACATTCATCATTGCCAGTGCGGACTTGCCTGCCTGGAAACTTTCTGTATTGTTCTGTGTGTTAACAACCGCATTTTTACTCCAGAACCCACGATCTTTCCAATCCTTTAAACGCTCGATCGTATCCTTAAATGCAGGATAATCATAAGATCCCATAACTTTTACTTCATCATCCACTTCGCTGACACTGGCCATAACCTGCCAGGGCCCGATTGCTATAACTTTTTCCTCACTTTCCCAATTTGCCTTTTTATACATACGGTCATAGAGAAACAGCTTATCATAGTCAGAACCCACATCAATGGGAATCAGGGAAGGCTCATTCTTTACAATGGCATCCATATAGCTTTCTGCCTCATCCAGTGTAGAAACCGATGAAATACCGTATTTATCCATCAGGTCCCCTCTTGCCATATAAACATATGCTGTAATTTCTTTATAATTCATCGGCAGCATATATACCTTGTCGTTTACTTTTGCCTGTTCCCATGCTTCTGGGTACATCGTTTCCGCTGTCATGGGTGCATAGGTTTCAAGGGCTTCCTGCGTTATCTCGTAAAATCCCTGTTTGGAAGCCTGTGCATTATAGAAGCACCAGTCAGCCGTATAAATAATATCCCAGTCCTCCCCTGATGCGAAGATAAGCGGATATTTCTGCTCATACTCACTCCAGCTCATAAACTTCACATCAATGGTTGCATTGATCTCTGCTTTTAACCGCTCATTAATCTTTGCGAACACTTCGTCATTGTCTACAGGACGATCCCCGATCAGGTACATGACCAGTGTAACTTCCTGTGAAATATCCGGCCCGGCTGCTTCTGCTTCCGGTGCCTGTGACTCTTTTTGTTCCTCTGACGCACTTTCTGTCTTTGTATCTGCAGGCTGTGCAGTCTCCCCGGTGTTTGTGCCCTTTGAACCACAGGCACACAGTCCAACTGTCAGCAGCATGACCGCCAGCAATAAAGACATGACTCTTTTCTTCTTACTAAACATACTTCTTCCTCCTTTTGTTAAGAAAATATTTATAATAACTTTTTATACGGTTATCCTTTGACTGCCCCGATGGTCACTCCCTTTACAAAATACTTTTGTAAGAAAGGATACAGCAGAACAATGGGGCCTGTTGCAATTACCGTCATTGCCAGCTTCATCGGCTCTCCCGGCACATCGCTTGCTGCAATGCCGCTGCGGGCTGCCGCTGCATTGATTGCCTGGGCCTTTGTCAGTATATTGTTTAAGTAATATTGGAGAGGGTAAAGATCCCTGCGTCCTTCATCCAAAAACAGCATCGCATTATACCAGTCATTCCAGTAATTCAGTGCGATAAACAGACCTACCGTTGCCAGCCCCGCCTTACACAAAGGCAGTGCGATCCTGAAATAAACGGTCATATCCCCTGCGCCGTCCAGATAGGCCGACTCATACAGTGATTCCGGTATGCTCATCATATAACTTTTTAAAATCAGCAGATACGTCACATTCACCAGAATCGGTAGTATCAGTGCAATTATATTGTTGTGGAATCGCAGGTATTTGGTATTAAATATGTACCATGGAACCAGCCCGCCTCCAAAAATCGAAGTAAAATAAAAGAAGAACGAAACCTGAAACCTGTACCGGAAATCTTTATTTGCCAGAACATAGGATGCCATGCTTGTCACCAGAAGTCCAAGCCCGGTTCCTGCCGCTGTCACCAGTATGGTCACTCCATAGGCACGTATCAATTCCTCCGGAATCTTAAACAGCATCCTGTAGGCATCCAGGGAAAACTGCCTGGGTATTAGCTGATAGCCGTTTAGCTGGATGGACTGCTGGTCTGATACCGAACCGCTGATCACCAGCCAGAAGGGAATCAGGCAGATGCCGGAAAGCACTGCCAGCACCAGGTGGGACAGGAAGCTGAACAGTATCCTGTCATAACCCCTTTTTTTTCTGTATTTCATTTTCAGCATGGAAGAATCCTCCTTTCATCCTGCCCGTGCTGTTAAAACAGCGCATAGTCCGGCTCCACTTTCTTCACTATATAATTGGCTATCAGTACAAGAACAAATGAAATTCCTGACTGGTACAGCCCCGCCGCGCTTGTCATTCCAAATTCCTGCATTGTCAGAAGGGAACGGGTCACATAGGTGTCAATTACATCTGTCACATCAAGTACCATGGGATTATTGCCTGTTACCTGCCAGAACATCTGGAAGTCGCCCTTCATAATAGTTCCTATGGCAAGCAGGAACAAAATGACCACTGTAGGCCTGATAGACGGCAGGGTAATGTAGCGTATTTTCTGCCACATGGTAGCGCCGTCCAAGTCAGCGGCTTCAAACATTTCCCCATCGATATTCATAATGCTTGCCAGATACATCACGGTACCATAGCCTACATTTTTAAATGCACTGACCACCACCAGTATGACAGGCCACATCCTTTTATTTGAGTAAACGTCCACCGGCTCTAATCCAGCTCCTCTTAAAAAAGTATTTACCGCACCGAATTCATAATTAAAAAGATTGTAAATAAATGCGCCGACTACCACCCACGAAATGAAATAGGGCAGGAACATGACTGACTGGGTAATCCGTTTAAATATTTTTCCCGCAAGTTCACTGAGCATAATGGCACAGGTGATCTGCAAAAAAGTATTGACACATAAAAATACAATGTTATAAAGTATTGTATTCCTTGTGGTAAGCCAGGCTTTTCCTGACTTGAAAAAATACTGGAAGTTCTTAAATCCCACCCAAGGGCTTCCAAAAATGCCGTCATGGTAGTTATACTCTTTAAATGCAAGAACGATACCTGCCATGGGAATGTAACACATAAGAATTACCACCACTGCCGCCGGCAGAATCATCAGCCATTTGGTGCGGTTCTTTTGCAGATCGTATAATAAAGGATGTTTTCTGGCATTCATAGGTTTCTCCTTCCCTTTCTTCCGTCCGGATAATCTTCAGGTTTTTCTGACAAACTTATCATAACAGAGATTTTCCCAAGGCTTCAACGGAACAAATTTATGAAAGGGGTACAGAATTATGTTAATTGCCATTTTGACCACTAAATTGAGTTTTTTGAATTGAAATCTTTTATTTTCTTGTATATTATTAACATAAAGACAGAAATATAGCAGGAGTTATTGTATGAATTACACGGTATTAATTGTAGACGATGAGGCAATGCCCAGAAAAGTGCTCAAAGAGCATCTTCCATGGGACAACCTGAAAGTCACACATATTTTCCAGGCTTCGGACGGTATAGAAGCCATAGCGCAGGCCCGTCTGTGCCAGCCGGATATTGTGGTCAGTGATGTAAAGATGCCCCGGATGAACGGCTTACAGATGGCGGCTGAGATCCGAAAATTTTGCCCCCACTGCCAGTTTATCTTTTTAAGCGGTTATTCAGACAAAGAATATTTAAAAGGAGCGATCAGGCTGAAAGCTGCCAGCTATGTGGAAAAGCCCATCGACCTTGATGAAATCACCCAGTGTCTTTCCGAAGTCATTGTGGAACTGGAAAAACTAAAAAGCACACAGGAGCCGGATATCCGGCGCAGGCTGTTTTTCCATGGGAGCCAGAACTGGGAGCTGCCCCTTAACGATAAAATTTTCCAAAGCAGCCAGTATTCCCTTGATACCCTCTCCGAAAATATCAGACACCGGAAAGAATCGGATACGGAAAATATCCTGCACCGCTTCTATTGGGAAATCCAGCAGTGCGAAGGAACAGATCCTTCTTTCCTGCGCCATTTTTACCGCCAGATCGTATATCTGTTTCTGACAGCCTCAGAAAATTACAACATAACGGCCCTCACCCAGAACGCCGATCATTATTTATACACAGCGGCAGAACAGGAAACCCTGGCACAGTTGTGGGATACCCTTCTTCAGATTTCCCAGACCTACTTTGCCGCCTTTCTTTGTCAGGATGTGGATATTGTATCCCGTGTGGACCGCTATCTGGAACAGCACTACCAGGATTCCGGCCTTACCGTACAGGATGTTGCCCACAACCTTGGATTTGCCAATACCTATCTGTGTGCTGCCTACAAAAAAAGCTGCGGAAAAACCATTAACCAGCGGCTGACACAGCTCCGCATCCTGCATGCCAAAGAACTGCTTGCCGGTTCCCCGCAGAAATTATATGAAGTAGCCAGAAACGTGGGGTATGCTGACGGAAAATATTTTACAAAGCTTTTCGCCCGCGAGACGGGACTTTCACCCAAAGAATACAGAGAGAGACACCGCTATGAAACATGACCCCGGACTGTTTGCCCGCCTTGTACCAAAAAGCCTTAAAAATAAACTCTTATGCGCCTATTTCCTTCTGGTCGCGCTTCCTCTTGGAATTTTTACCCTGTACGCCTATCTGCGCGTGCGCAGCGTGGTACAGGAGCAGACCTTTATCGCTGCCCAAAATGCATTTGAAGACACGGCGTCTTCCATACAGCAGGCCCTTGGCAGACTGGATGCAGTACTTGATATTCTGGCCATGGACCCTCTGGTATATCAGATGGCTTCCAATGATCCGGATGACTATTCTTATATCCGGCGGCTGGAGGATTCAGACAAGCTTGCCCTTACCTTTGAACACCTGTGCAGCCTCTCCGGCATTGAGCGTATCCGCCTTTATGCTGACAACAACTATCTGTACAGGCAAAGCAATATCACCCAGCTTAGGGAGGTAGCAGATCATGAATGGTATGACACTCTTTTGGGCCAGAGCGGAAGAATGTGGTTTGCCCCGGCAGATTTTAATGACCAGGCTCTGGGAGAGCAGTCCTGGTTTTCTTCCATGCAGGTTATTTACAATCCCCGCAATGTCAAAGAACCCCTTGCTGTTCTCCGTGCAGACGCAGACGCTTCACGTATCATACGGCTGGCGGAAAGTACCTCCATTACGGAAAACGGCATCCTTCTTCTGTTAAAGGATAAGGAAATTCTTTATCATTCTTCCAACAGTACGCTTTCCGAAACCTTATACGCTATCGTGGATGAACTGCCTGATCCGGATACCGGTATCTGGGACTCCATCCAGGCGGAAGGAAAGCATTATTATGTGCAGTGCTGCACCCTCCCCCGGTCCGGCTGGTACATGGCATCCATTCTCCCCTTTGATGATGTTTTCCGTTTAAGCCACGAACTGCGATTTGAACTGCTGGCCGCTGTGCTTCTGATAAGCGTCATAGCTTATCTGCTTGCTGTTGCAATCAGCCGTTCCACCTTAAAGAGAATTTCCCTTCTCACCCAAACCATGCAGGCAGTACAGGAAGGCAATGTCGCCGTCAGACCAGAGCCTTCCGGCAATGACGAGATTGCACAGCTTATGGGAAATTTTAACCGTATGATGGACCGCATAGACCAGCTCATGAATGAAAAGGTACTTTACGGGCAGCAGATTAAAAATTTAGAGCTGAAAGCCCTTCAGGCACAGATCAATCCCCATTTCCTTTATAATTCGCTGGATTTGATAAACTGTACTGCCATATCCCACAGTGTCCCCCAGATCAGCCGCATGGTAAAGGCCCTTGGACAGTTTTACCGCCTGTCCTTAAGCGGCGGAAACGAGCGGATCCCTTTATCTTCTGAGATAAAGCATGCACAGCTCTATGTGGACATCCAGAATATGCGTTTTGAAAACCGGATACAGGCCCGGTGGCAGTTAGACGAATCTGCCGGGAAATGCCTGATCATCAAAATAATCCTCCAGCCCCTGATAGAAAACGCCATCATACACGGCATTTTTGAAAAGCCTTCCAAATGCGGCAGTTTGTGCATATGTGTCAGGCGGAATCTGGATGTGATAACCATTACAATCAAAGATGACGGTATGGGAATGGATGAAGCCACACGGCTGACCCATTTCTCCCCTGCCCCTGCGGGAACCATTACGGAAACCTCCGGCGGGTACGGTGTCCACAACATCTATGACCGCCTGCTTATCGCCTACGGAGCACCTTATGGTCTGTCCTGTGAAAGCGAGCCGGGAAAAGGGACCTGTGTCACAATATCCATCCCTGCCATTGAACCCAAACTTCAGAAAGGAGACTGATTTTATGCAATATTCCGTTTTTCATGATACTGACTGGCTGTATCCTGATTCCCCCCACAATAAAGAGGTGAATATCCAGCTCTGCGTACCCCGGGGCGGCCACACCGGCACACAGATACTGGGTGAAATCCCCTCGGGCCGTTTAGGGCTGAAATTTGTCTGGCATCAGGAGACAGACCTGGAAGTCAGACTTTTCAGACTTCTTCCCGTAGGCGTAAACGAAAATACAGACAGTACTCTGATGACTACCACCGATTATGAGCGGTGCAGGGCTTTCGTCACCAGAAAAGCCCCTTTTGAAGTCTATGATGCTCTGTGCCCATTTGAAGATGCACTCGATGAAGGGCGGCTTGCCCTTTATCTTTGCGTGGATGCGAAAGGCAGTGCCATTCCCGGCACTTATACCGGAGAATTAATACTCCGGGAAGGCAGCTTAGAAACAAAAATCCCCTTAGAATGCAGGGTCAGTTCCGCCCTTGTACCGTCTGTGTCCTCCTGCCGTCTTGGTATGCTGAATTTTTTTGATTACGACGGTCTTGCCAGCCAGCATCAGGTTGTGAAAGGCAGCAGCAAATACTGGAAATTATTTGCCGACTATGTAAAAACGCAAGTGGAAATGCGCTGCACCCACATTCTTCTTCCCCCGGGAGAAGCGGTGTTTGAAGACGGAATCCTTACAGGTTTTGATTTTTCCATGGCGGAAAAGGCCGGACAGATTGCCAGAAAGGAAGGGGCCCGGTGGCTGTGCGGCGGGCATATCGCCCACTGGCACGAATGGGATGAACAGGAATATTATCCTAACTGGAACCAGTCCCTGGGGATAACGACCACAGAGGGCTATCTGCAGCTCCGTCTTTATCTGACCCGGTGGGCGGAGATCATCAGGGAAAACGGCTGGCAGAATTGTATGACACAGGCGCTCGCTGATGAACCCCAGACCCATAATGACACTACCTACCGGATCCTCGCCGGGGTTTTCCGCAAATTCCTGCCAGGGATACCAATTATAGATGCGGTGGAAACCACTTGCTTAGGGGGCGGCATTGATATCTGGGTCCCCAAGCAGGATACCTATGAAAAATGGCGTCCTGAATATGAAAAGTTACAGGCCGCCGGGGAAACCATGTGGTTTTATACCTGTGCCTTCCCCGCCGGACCTATCATGAACCGCAGCATGGACCTTCCCCTTACTGCAAGCCGCGCTGTATTCTGGATGGGTGCATTATACCGTCTTTCCGGCTTCCTTCACTGGGGCTTTAATTACTATATTGGCAGCGACATCTGGCACAGCGCCTGTTGCCCCCATAAAGGTGCCCTGCTGCCTGCCGGAGATGCCCATATTGTGTATCCCGGCCAAAGCGGCCCTCTGCCCAGTATGCGGTTTGAGGCCCAGCGGGCAGGGGCCGAAGATTATGAGCTTCTTATGCAGGCCATAGAAACCGCTCCTGTGGAAACTGATCAGATCATCCGCAGAGTATGTACCAGTTTCCGTGACTATACAGACAAAGGTACGGTACTTGCCAAAGCCAGAAGCAGCCTTCTGGCGCTGCTTGAAAGTGAGGTGTATGCAAATGACAGATAAAAAATGGTTTTCAGATGCAAGATTCGGCATGTTTATCCACTTTGGCCTCTATTCCGTGGCTGCCAGGGGCGAATGGTATGCCAGTATCGGGCAGGTACCCCCGGAAAAATACAGAGAATATTTTGAGACATTTAATCCGGTACATTATGACCCGGCATATTATGCACATATAGCCAAGCAGGCCGGCATGAAATACGCGGTGCTTACGGCAAAGCATCACGAGGGATTCTGTTTGTTTGATTCTGCCTATACAGATTATAAATCTGTCAATACTCCCATAGGGCGGGATTTAGTGCGTGAATTTACTGATGCTTTCCGGGCAGAAGGGATACGGGTAGGGCTGTATTACTCTCTGGTAGACTGGCATCATCCTGACTACCCTGCCTTCAAAGATCCCTTTCATCCACTGCGCGGCACCAGCGCCGCTCTCCATGAGTCATGTGATTTTGACCGCTATCTTGACTACATGCATGCACAGGTAAGGGAGTTATGTACCAATTACGGAAAAATTGATCTGCTTTGGTTTGATTTCTCTTATGAGGGGCACTCCGGTCCCGACTGGCGGGCACAAGAATTGACTGAAATGGTTAAATCCCTCCAGCCGGACATTCTCATAAACAGCCGTTTAGAAGCCAGCGGCGGATGTCTTGGGAGCCTGCTTACCGATGCTCCCTCCCCCTGGGCCGGGGACTTCGCAGTGCCGGAGCAGATCATTCCCCCGGCTCCCCTAAAGACGCCCTCTGATTCCCCTGTATGCTGGGAAGCCTGCCAGACCTTAAATAACAGCTTCGGATATACAGCGGACGACCATGTTTATAAGGACTCCCGTATTTGTATCCAGCAGTTGGTAAACTGTGTCTCAAAGGGGGGAAATTATCTGCTGAATATCGGCCCGGACGCTAATGGTTCCATACCTTTGCAGTCAGAAAACATCCTCCGGGAAATGGGACAGTGGATGAAATATAACGGCGAAAGTATTTACGAATGCAGGGAAAGCACGCTTCCTGTTTCTGCCTTTGGATGCCGGGTCACTGCCCGGGACCATATCCTTTATCTGCACATTATGCAGCAGCCTGTAGGGCCTCTGCCCCTTTCAGGAATCCGGCCTAAGGATATCCGCTATGCGCGGATACTCTCAACGGGAGCCGAAGTGGAAGTCCTCACCAAAGGGTGGGCGGCTGAAAATTATCCTGACTACACTTTTATAAGTCTTGCCTCACAGGCAAATGAGACCCAACTCCTTCCCGACTCTGCCGATACAGTTATCAAGCTGGTCCTGCACCGTCCAGCCTCCTCTCTGTAGCCCGCATCCCAGGAGGATTTCGCACCCTTGATGCAGGGCATTTGTAACAAACACCCTTACGCTCTGCAAAGCATCTTATGGATAGGCTACAATAAACTGGACAGATTTTTAAGGTCATATACTATAAAACCAATAAGCAAAGGAGCAATCAATATGACCGAAACAAAACAGAAAAGAAAACCCCGTAAGTACACAGATGAATTTAAGCAGCAACTGGTAGATTTATACCATTCTGGCAAACGCAGATGTGACATCTGCCGGGAATACGATATTGCCCATTCCCTGTTTGACAAATGGGTAAAGCAGGCGGAACACTCCGGCTCTTTCCACGAAAAGGACAACCGCACCCCAGAGCAGGAAGAACTGCTAAAACTCCGTAAGGAAAACCAGCAGCTTAAGATGGAGAACGACATTTTAAAACAAGCGGCGCTGATCTTAGGACGAAAGTAAATGTGATCAAGGCAAACGCCCACAAATACTCTGTATCAGCAATGTGCCGCGTCCTACAGGTAAACAGAAACTCTTATTATTACGAAGCAAAACAAAAGCCCGATGAATCAGAGCTTGCATCTGAAATAACGCAAATATTTCGGGCAAGCCGCAATAATTACGGCACACGCAAAATCAAAAAGGAGTTGATGGACGCAGGGAAACAGGTATCCAGACGCCGGATCGGACGGATCATGAAGCAGGAAGGGCTCGTTTCCAATTACACAACAGCGCAGTTCAAACCGCAAAAAGATACCTGCAACGAATCAAAGACAAAAAATGTCCTGAACCGCCAGTTCCAGAACAGAGAATACAGGGATGTTATGATAAGCGATTTAACGTATGTAAGGGTAGGTACACGCTGGAACTACATATGTATACTTGTTGACCTCTTTAACCGGGAAATCATAGGATACAGCGCGGGGGAACATAAAACGGCAGAGCTTGTAAAAGCAGCCTTCCAAAGCGTGGAAGGAAGCCTTGAAGAAATCCGCCTGTTTCACACAGACCGCGGGAACGAATTCTAAAACCAGACAATCGAAGAACTTTTGGAGGTATTTGATATAGAACGTTCCCTGATCCATAAGGGATGCCCTTATGATAATGCAGTGGCAGAAGCGACATTTAAGATTATAAAAACAGAATTTGTACGGAATGAAACATTTGCAGATTTGAAGGAACTGAAATTGAAGTTATGGGATTATGTGAACTGGTATAACCATCACAGGATACATTCCTCTTTGGGATATCAGACCCCTGTACAATACAGGCAAAATAACCTTAAAAAAGTTGTCTGAAAAAGTGTTGACAATCCAACAGAAAGCCATGCTCTCAAAACAGCCCTCCATGAAGCAGTAAACCCAAGTGGAATCCCCCTTCCAAAAACGGAATAGTTCCAGTCAGATTTTTCACGCAAATATGCAATAGATAAACCGTAACAAAAGCCAAAATCAGACAAATTTCGCACCATTAAAAAAGGTGTACCGCAGTGGAGTTTCTTTCTTCCTTGCGATACACCTTGATGTGTGCAATATGCCGATAATTTTGATGAATGTCCTTATCCTGGCCTTAAGTATTTTTCGCTTTATTCTCATCGTTCTACATCTCCTTGTCTTTAAACTATCGTTTCATTTTTCTCCTATCACTCCAACAAAAGTTACAGATCGGGTAGGAGGCTACCCATTAGTTGAGTAGCCGACCTCCCACACCACTGTACGTACCGTTCGGTATACAGCGG
>QXWO01000218.1 GCA_009911035.1 Lachnospiraceae bacterium | reverse complement strand
TGAGTACCTCTTTTCTTGTGATTTTGATTATATCTCATTAGCCACTCCCGTTACAACTTTAGTATAGCACTTCAGTTAGATACTAAACGTTATTTTTATGTAGGTTTTATGTGCCATCAGACAATAGAAAAAGGATTAAAGGCAGTAATTGCTAAAGCGGGAGATTTCCCGCCAAAAATCCATAACCTTATTGAATTATCAAAGAAAGCATCCTTGTATTATATGTTTTCTGATACACAAAAGATTTTATAATGGATTTAAACCCTTTAAATATTGAAAGTCGTTATCCTTCATATGTTGAAAAAATTAATGCAATTTTGACAGAAACAAAATGTATTGAGATTTTATCCAAAACAAAGGAGCTGTTACAATGGATAGAAACAAAGCTATAGAATTATCAAAAATCTATTCCCAAGAAGTAAGAAATATATATAATCCATATAAAATTATTCTGTATGGCTCATATATCAGGAATGAGCAGACAAAAGATAGTGATATAGATATAGCTGTAATTTTCAATGGTTTTTCGGGTGATTGGCTAAAAACGTCTAGTGATTTATGGAGAATAACAGAAAAAGCAGATACTATTATAGAACCTGTTTTACTGGACTTGAAAAATGATCCTAGTGGTTTTGTACAAGAGGTCTTAAGAACGGGAATTGAAATTTAGATATGGACAATTATAAAACCTTTGATGAAATGTTCAATAAGATTGTTTCACCGGAAGAAAGTAAAGAATGTTATGCATGTACTTTTATGATACAGTCTGTAAGTAAGAAAAGATTATCCAGATATGGGAATACTAAAAAAGGATACTATGATATAAAACTTTCTAATGAGCAAATGAAACGAGTATGTAATAATCTGTCGCAAATTGCATACAATAGTATAGAAAAAGAAAATAGTGTTGACACAGAAAGTAATATATGATATTATTAAATAGTCGAAAGACAGTGAATTGATATGTCGGGGTTAGATTTTACCCGATGCCAATTGGCACAAGCCAGTGAATTATAAAAGAGATTTCTTTATGGGCAGTTACTTTTGTAGCTGCTCTTTTTCTATCTATAAAGGCAGTGTATTCTTATGTAACAGGGCATTGTATAGAGATATGCAGTGTCTTTTGGGTTTAGGAAAAAATAAATTGAAAAACATATAAAATACAGTTGGCATACACATGTTAAGGTGATATAATAAAGGCGTAAGCGCCAAATATTCCTGCAGATTTTCTAATCTTCTGGATTCCTCTATAATTGTAAATGAAATATAGTTAGACTATTTCACTACAATTACGGAGGAT
>QXWO01000217.1 GCA_009911035.1 Lachnospiraceae bacterium | reverse complement strand
CAATCTGCGGGTTACCACTCATGGCAGTACATACATCCTCACAGCTTCCATTCCGTGATATGTTCTGTTCCTTTTAAACTGCATGAGACCCAAAAGGTTTATCGGAAGCTTAAGGATATACGCAACAATTTATGCAGCTTTCACAAGCTGGTAAGCCTTATCAATCAACGGGTTTCCATCAATGGTTCGCGCAAACACGTTCTCCTTATAATTCGCCGTCATTCGCAGTGGTCTGCTGTGTGTGGCAAAGTCTGATACCGCATTGATGAACCGGTATGCATTATTCCCCACTTTCTGCAGGTCGGGAGCCTCATAGTATCGCTGCTCCATATCCCTTCGGAGTTTCAGAATGTTCTTACTCTGGATGGGTGTCGGTTCTTCTCCCATGGGAAGGAGCAATTCTATGTATTCCTTCACCTGTGTATCCGTCATTTTCTGCCTGCGTAACTGCTCAAACTCAATGCCAAGGTTATCCATGTAATTCTCCGCCATAAAGAGCGTATCCTTCGCTTCCTGTATCTTGTCATGGATGTTGCCCGTGTGGATCATAGAAAAACTCCGCTTTGCCGTTTCCAATGCAAGGTTCAGAGTATTGTTGCACACCACTCTCACAGGAGTTACAGCCACCTTTACAGAGCCGGAACCGTCATGGGTATTAGAAAATACCAGATAAGAGCTGATGCGTTCCCCTGCAATGACATACTCTTTCGGCAGTCTTGCAAGGAGCCATACCTTTTTACCCTCCTGCAAAGATCCAGCAGTCTCATATTTTACTCCTTTTCCAAGCAGTTCATCAGTGAAGCTGAAAGCATCTGTATTCTGTACCACCTTATACCTGTCAGATACCACGCCCAGCACTCTCCTGTCAGAGCTTCTCATATTTGCTTTATAACCTTTTATCAGTTCCCGGTTATCTGTATACACAGGCTCCTGAACCACCTCCCAGTCAAGCCCCGCTAATTTTAATGCTTCTGCTGATGCAGGTGCTTCCATAACGATAGTGCCTAATCCATGCCACGGTTTCTCCCTTACAGAGAACATTGTTTCTATCATATGTGCCATTCTTAACATCTCCTTTTCTTTTTTCATGTGTTGGTAACAGGCTGCAAAAAGGAGCTTCCTCATGGAAAGCCCCTGTCCGCATCCTGTATTTCGTTTTTAACCTGTTGCTGATACTCGATTTTTCACCATTCTGCAAAGTGACGCATGATAAAACCTATGCCTTTTCCGTTTTCATACTGAACGCCATGCCGATAAATTTGACAAAGGACACAAGCGCCGCCACTAATGTTGATGCGGCTTTTAA
>QXWO01000216.1 GCA_009911035.1 Lachnospiraceae bacterium | reverse complement strand
TAATACTCGTACCGGGGCATACCGTTCTTTTCAGCGTAATCTTTGAGCATAAGTTTCTGGTTCGAGATGCTCATGCTTTCATTCTGGCTGCCGTCATCAAGGGAAATCCTGCAATAGAGGGCGGTTATTTTCTGATTCGATAGATGATTTTTCCTGCTCATAGGCTTCTCCTTCTATGAACAGGGACACGATACCATGATAATACCATGCCCCCGCCATTTGTTCAACTGTTTTCTGCAAGATTCCCGGTTTTTCTCCGGTTCCCGCCCTTTAGCTGGCCTGCCGTTTCTGCCATTCCTCGAACCGCTCACAGGTCTGCCGCTCGATAAGCTGCTCAAAGGCTTCCTGCATGGTCTGGCTGCCCGCAAACTCACGGGACACGATAAACTGCACCTTTTTCTTTTTGTTCCGGCTCTGCTCCGGATAATCTGCCTGTTTTGCCATAGGCATTTACCTCCATAAAGATACCCGGACGGCTCCGTCCGGGCGTGTGTCGTGTGCTGCCGGACAGGTGGGAGCCTGACAACGGGGTCTGACAACGGACGTTAAAAAACCCCGCACACAAAACCCGGCTTCCCGTTTCCTGTCCTGATTGATTTTCTTTCTATTTTTCCGTTGCTTTCGTTGTCAGGAAAAGAAAAAGCCCGGAAATACGGCATTTGCAGGCTCTCTTCCCGGCAACGGGCTTGACAACGGGAGGGGCAACCAGCCGGCAACCGGCTATGGCTTTTCTCCTTCCAGCCATTCCTCCGGCAGCCCAAGCTGGACGGCTTCCCCTTCGGGCAAAGGCTGGAAACCTGATTTTCCATGCCCTCCGTTGTCAGGCGGCTCCGCCCGTTCCCAGCCCTTCTGCCGGTTATAGGGCGGCGGGAAATGCCGTGGATTCTCAAAGGCTTTCCAGCCCGCCGCATAATTCTTCATGATGGAGTTAATATCACGAATGTCATACTGCTTCGGTTCCTCATAATCCGGGTGTCCCAGCCCTTCATGGTAGATTTGCAGGGAGCATACCATCTTCCCGCCGTACCCGTCTAAAAAGTTCAGAATCCGGGTGGCGAGGGTGTCCTCCGGCATGAATGACCGCTGGTGTTCTTTCAGATATTTCTCCATTGCCGGGCTTAATTTCAGCTTTACATCCCCCTTCCGGTAAACCTCCATGACCTCCGCCCACATCTGCCCGATATAGGCTCTGGAAGCGGCTTCATCTTCCAGAATGTGAACCTCCGCCGCTTCCGCCTGCACCTGCACCGGCAGGAAACGCCGGTTCCCGGTGCGGTCAAGGGGCAGGAAGTCCAGCGTGTTGGAAGTCCCGGCAAACACGCACTGCCGCTT
>QXWO01000215.1 GCA_009911035.1 Lachnospiraceae bacterium | reverse complement strand
TAATACTCGTACCGGGGCATACCGTTCTTTTCAGCGTAATCTTTGAGCATAAGTTTCTGGTTCGAGATGCTCATGCTCTCATTCTGGCTGCCGTCATCAAGGGAAATCCTGCAATAGAGGGCGGTTATTTTCTGATTCGATAGGTTATTTTTCCTGCTCATAGGGTTCTCCTTCTATGAACAGGGACACGATACTATGATAATACCATGCCCCCGCCATTCTTTCAACTGTTTTATGCCGGATTTCCGTTTTTTCTCCGGTTCCGTCCTTTAGCTGGCTTGCCGTTTTTGCCATTCCTCAAACCGTTCACAGGTCTGCCGTTCAATAAGCTGCTCAAAGGCTTCCCGCATGGTCTGGCTTCCCGCAAACTCACGGGAAACGATAAACTGTACTTTTTTATTTTCCTTCCGGTTCTGCGCCGGATATTCTGCCTGTTTTGCCATATGCATTTCCCTCCATAAAGATACCCGGAGCGTTTCCGTCCGGGTGTGATAGTGTGGACTGCCGGGCAGGTGGGAGCCTGACAACGGGGGCTGACAACGGACGTTAAAAAACTCCGCACACAAAACCCGGCTTTCCGTTTTCTGTTCTGATTGATTTTCTTTCTGTTTTTCCGTTGCTTTCATTGTCAGGGAAAGAAAAAGCCCTGAAAAACGGCATTTGTTAGGCGGCTTCCCGGCAACGGGCTTGACAACGGGAAGGGCAACCAGCCGACAACCGGCTACGGTTTTCCCGCTTCCAGCCATTCCTCCGGCAGCCCAAGCTGGACGGCTTCCCCTTCGGGCAAAGGCTGGAAACCTGATTTTCCATGTCCTCCGTTGTCAGGCGGCTCCACCCGTTCCCAGCCCTTCTGCCGGTTATAGGGCGGCGGGAAATGACGGGGATTCTCAAAGGCTTTCCAGCCCGCCGCATAGTTCTTCATGATGGAATTAATATCACGGATGTCATACTGCTTCGGTTCCTCATAAGCCGGGTGTCCCAGCCCTTCATGGTAGATTTGCAAGGAGCATACCATCTTCCCGCCGTACCCGTCCAAGAAGTTCAGAATCCGGGTGGCTAGGGTGTCCTCCGGCATGAATGACCGTTGGTGTTCTTTCAGATACTTCTCCATTGCCGGGCTTAGTTTCAGCTTTACATCCCCCTTCCGGTAAACCTCCATGACCTCCGCCCACATCTGCCCGATATAGGCTCTGGAAGCGGCTTCATCTTCCAGAATGTGAACCTCCGCCGCTTCCGCCTGTACCCGCACCGGTAAAAAACGCCGGTTCCCGGTGCGGTCAAGGGGCAGGAAGTCCAGCGTGTTGGAAGTCCCGGCAAACACGCACTGCCGCTT
>QXWO01000214.1 GCA_009911035.1 Lachnospiraceae bacterium | reverse complement strand
TTCGGGAAATTTCCTTTCCCTGTACATCATAAGAAACCGCTGTAATCGTGCCTTCTTCATAACGCACATTTTTAAAGACTGTCTTGCATTCTTTTGTTGTTTTTCTTCCGTAAGATTTTCCATTGACAAGCAGTTCTGCCTCTGCTCCGTTTGAATAAACTGTTACCTTGGTTTTTCTTCCTTCACAGCCACTCCATGACCAGCTTCCCACGGCATCCGTATCACGCCACATAGACACAGACCCCAGATCCCCGGCATGTGTCAATGGCTCCACACCGATTCCGGGCGTATTCGTTAATCCCCAGATAAGTTTGTTCCACTGCACCTCAGGACGGATTTTCCCACAGATATCAATAACACCGCAGCCGCCGGAAATAATCGGCGCATCATTCCCCGGTTTTTTAAAGCTTTTGTATCGGACTGTCCCGATACCAGCCTCGCCAAGATAATCCCACCCCGTCCACATGAAATCTCCTATTACATGCGGAAGCTTTTTCACAAG
This sequence comes from Lachnospiraceae bacterium, assembly GCA_009911035.1. Taxonomy (GTDB): domain Bacteria; phylum Bacillota; class Clostridia; order Lachnospirales; family Lachnospiraceae; genus Suilimivivens. The sequence goes on along the minus strand of QXWO01000214.1, from coordinate 854 downwards.
CTGCCAGTTTTTGTATAGATTTTTAGGAAGTGTCTCCGAACCGACAATCACACGGTCGGGATGCAGATCTTTGTCAATCTCATAGCGGGAAGCCGCATAATTGTATCCTCCGATATCAAGGCTTGCGAACGCTTCCTCTGATGCTTTATCCGCCGCCGGTTTGGCTGCCATTTTTTCAATCATTCCGCCGGCCATATTCATCAACATATTGAAAAAAGTACTGGTAGGAGCATTGTCCATCGTCTGGCTTCCATTCTGGTTTTCTTTCTTCTTCCCCTTTTTATCTTTCTTTTCACCGTAAATACCTCCTCCTTTTGCCGTCATACTGCAAAGCATAAGGTTAACTCCCAGAGTTACCGGTCTTGACGGGTCAATACTTCTTGCAAACTCAGCCATTTTCCGACAGTACTCCTGACCTTCCGGCAACGCAAGCTCCGAAATTTCATTACCAATCGAATTCATGATCACGCTTGGATGGTTATAATTTTTAAGCACCATCGCCCTTAAATCCTGCTGCCAGTTCTTTCTAAAATCAGTGTCGGCGTAATCATATGGATTTTTATGTATCAACCACTGATCTGCAAATTCGTCCATGACATACATACCAAGTTTATCGCATGCCAACAGCAAATCCTTTGATGCAGGATTGTGGGAACACCGGATAGCATTAAAACCTGCCTCCTTCAAAATACGTATTCTACGCTCTTCTGCTTCTTGAAAAGAACACCCTCCAAGGATACCATTATCATGGTGAATACATGCTCCCCTAAGAAGCACTTCTTTCCCGTTTACCAGAAAGCCTTTTGTATCCCACGACAATGTCCGGATTCCCAGAAATCCTTTTACACAATCAA
>QXWO01000213.1 GCA_009911035.1 Lachnospiraceae bacterium | reverse complement strand
TGGGCTTCAATGAAATCCGAATAATTCTCGGTGTAATAAGCCAGTTCTATCTGCTCAAAGCTGAAATCCGGCTGGGAGGAATCCTCCCGGCTCCCGGCGGTGGTATAGCCCCGGTAACAGTCCCAGTACACGTTTTTCTTTGCCCGCTCCGAATCAATATGGCTGCTGTTATTCAGGTCAAAGCGGCGGTCATTGTGGCGTGGGTTGTACGTGCCGTTTTTGCCGGAGCGTCCGTTGTGCCGTGTCAGTTTCAATGCCAAATCCTCCTTCCTTTTTCAAGATTCCCCGGCTGGCGGGAGGGCTGCGGAGCTGCCGAACCTGCGGAACTTGCGTCAGGTAATACCCAGTACGAGTTGACGCAGGCATCAACTCTAGCTGGGCAAGGCGTTTCACCCTTGACCCGATAAGGACTGCCGCCCTTAACCCGCCAATGGGCGTTGCCCCTTGACCCCAACAGGGCTGCTGCGCCCCTGTACCCCGCATAAAAGGTTGCCGCCAACGTGAGTGCGCTGCGCCCGCCCACGTCAAAGACGGCTTCCTTTTTCCGTATCAGAAAATCAGAACGCGCCGCGCTCGTTCTGATTTCCCACAGAAACCCAAGCCATGCCCCATGACAGCCGGAAAAACACGCCCAAAACAGGCATTTCCGCCGTCCGGGGCTTCCCTGATGTCTGATACCTCCACCGTGAACCACGGGGAAAATACCGGCTCCGCACCCGTTGTTTTGACCGTAAAACGCCCCCAAATCAGGCAATATCCTTCCCGCCTGGCAAGGGCTTGAAGCCGTGTTCTCTGGCGTATGCCCTCGCCGCCGCCCGCCGTTCCTCACTGTAAGGCGGAACCAGCCGGATAGACAGCCGGGACTTATCCAGAACATAGGTCACGCTCCCTTCCGGCGTGGACTTCTCCAAACGGCACAGGAGCGGATATTTTTTGCTGAACTCCGCCAGCCGCCGCTTCAAGTCCGCATTAAATGTGTAAATACTGGCTTCCTTCTCACCCTCGTTGAAATTTACGATAGTTTCCTTTTCATACTTAGACGGCTTTCCCATAAACTTCCTCCCAGTCTGTGCTTTTTTCCACCATGCGGATATACTTCTTTGCTTCAAAATAACTTTCCATTTCCAAACGGAGATGGCGGTAAAAACAGGGATACCATTCCCCGGCTCCGCCGTCATCCAGCTTCCTTGCCAGGCACAGCACCCGGCGTTTCACCTTTTCATCCACCGTCAGGGCAGTGACCCATTTCAGCCTGCGGACGGTGTTCTCATGGCTCCCGCACCCAAAGGCATATAAAATCTTCTTTTCCTCAATGCTTAACTTCATGTTCCTTCCTCCATAATTGATAGTTTGTTTCCCTGC
>QXWO01000212.1 GCA_009911035.1 Lachnospiraceae bacterium | reverse complement strand
TGGGCTTCAATGAAATCCGAATAATTCTCGGTGTAATAAGCCAGTTCTATCTGCTCAAAGCTGAAATCCGGCTGGGAAGAATCCTCCCGGCTCCCGGCGGTGGTATAGCCCCGGTAGCAGTCCCAGTATACATTTTTCTTTGCCCGCTCCGAATCAATATGACCGCTGTTTTCCACGTCAAAGCGGCGGTCATTGTGGCGTGGGTTGTACGTGCCGTTTTTGCCGGAGCGTCCGTTGTGCCGTGTCAGTTTCAATCCAAAATCCCCCTTTCCTTTTTACCGATTCCCGGGCTGGCGGGAGGGCTGCGAAGCCGCCGAACCTGCGGGGCTTGCGTCAGGTAATACCCAGTACGAATTGGCGCAAGCGCCAACTCTAGCTGGGCAAGGCGTTTCACCCTTGACCCGATAAGGACTGCCGCCCTTAACCCGCCAATGGGCGTTGCCCCTTGACCCCAACAGGGCTGCTGCGCCCCTGTACCCCGCATAAAAGGTTGCCGCCAACGTGAGTGCGCTGCGCCCGCCCACGTCAAAGACGGCTCCCTTTTTCCGTATCAGAAAATCAGAACGCGCCGCGCTCGTTCTGATTTCCTACAGAAACCGCAGCCATTCCCCATGACAGCCGGAAAAACACGCCCAAAACAGGCATTTCCGCCGTCCGGGGCTTCCCTGATGTCTGATACCTCTACCGTGAACCACGGGGAAAATACCGGCTCCGCACCCATTGTTTTGACCGTAAAACGCCCCCAAATCAGGCAATATCCTTCCCGCCCGGCATGGACTTGAAGCCGTGTTCTTTGGCGTATGCCCTCGCCGCCGCCCGCCGTTCCTCACTGTAAGGCGGAACCAGCCGGATAGACAGCCGGGACTTATCCAGAACATAGGTCACGCTCCCTTCCGGCGTGGACTTCTCCAAACGGCACAGGAGCGGATATTTTTTGCTGAACTCCGCCAGCCGCCGCTTCAAGTCCGCATTGAATGTGTAAATACTGGCTTCCTTCTCACCCTCGTTGAAGTTGACAATCGTTTCCTTTTCATACTTAGACGGCTTTCCCATAAAATCCCTCCCAGTCTGTGCTTTTTTCAACCATGCGGATATGCTTCTTTGCTTCAAAATATCCTTCCATTTCCAAACGGAGATGGCGGTAAAAACAGGGATACCATTCCCCGGCTCCGCCGTCATCCAGCTTCCTTGCCAGGCACAGCACCCGGCGTTTCACTTTTTCATCCACCGTCAGGGCAGTGACCCATTTCAGCCTGCGGACGGTGTTCTCATGGCTCCCGCACCCGAAGGCATATAAAATCTTCTTTTCCTCAATGCTTAACTTCATGTTCCTTCCTCCATAATTGATAGTTTGTTTCCCTGC
>QXWO01000211.1 GCA_009911035.1 Lachnospiraceae bacterium | reverse complement strand
TTATGCAAAGGAAAATATAATCCTGACATTTTCCAGGACACTGCCCAATATAAAGGGAATTCCTAAAAAATTGTCAGGATTATGTTTATCGCAATCCACAAAGTTTAGCTATCTCAGTATCCGCATCGGTATTCCAGAGCGCTTCTTCATCTGGAGAACCGGACGGTATTTTTGCAAGGGCAGCCCGCATCATTTCTACTGAGGGTGTCGCATAAATTCTCGTAGTTTCCAGTTGCGAATGTCCAAGAAAGCGTGAAACAATAGCCAGTTCAACACCATCACGGTACAGGCCCGTCGCCCGGGTCCTGCGGAACATATGCGGATGTACATGTTCTGGAATATCGGGGTATTCTTTTCGTACCTGTCCAGCATATTTTTTAATAAAACGTTCGACATTCGCCCCGGACATTTTGCCGCATTCACCTTTAATTACGGTATAAAATAAGAAATCTGTATTTACTGTTCCCTTCACATGGTATACAGACAGGTATTGTTTCAAATGTCCGGAAGTCCGCTCCGTGATGGCAATTACCCTTTCTTTCCGCCCTTTTCCGACTACACGGATGCAAGAGGCTGAGGATGTCAGGGATACATCACCTAACCGCAGGCTGAGGATTTCATCTAACCGGGCGGCGCTGTCATACAGCAGGATCATCAGGGTTTTATCGCGAATGCCTGTCTTTGTGTCTGGCGGGGCATTTAAAAGAAGCTGCATTGCCCCATCATCCAGCAGGGGCTTTTCTTTCTTGGGATTCCTACAGGATTTCACCCTGCCGACAGAGATTGCCACAGACTGTAATGTAATGTCTTTTTCTGCAGCAAACCACAGGTAGCTTTTGATCACAGTGAGACGCTGGTTTCTTGTTCCGGGCTTATTCCCTATACAGGATAAATATTCCATATAGCCCATGACCAGATCCCTGGTGCAGTCGCTGAAGCCGAAGGAATCTGCAGACAGATGTAGTTCATCCCTTAAATAATGGCGGAAAACAGTCAGCGCATCCCTGTATGATTCAATCGTAGCGGGGCTTCGCAGCATCTGGGTCCGCATATATATTTCAAGATATTCGTAAGTCATGGAAAAGAACAGCTGTTTATTAAATTTCTTCATAAGCAGTTACCTCCGGAATGTTTTTTTCTGATGCTAAATCATGGCTTCGTATGATGTCCGTGGCCGCCGCAGCCAAGTGGTAATAATAATGGGTTTCCTCTATTGTTTTGTGTCCCAGATATCTGCTCAAATAAGGCATCATATGCTCCATGCCACAGCCTGCCTTTATCCAGTGGTTGATCCGGTTTACAACAAACGTATGGCGCAGGGAATGAACCGTTGGACTGTGGACCGTATTATCTCCAAACGCGGTTTT
>QXWO01000210.1 GCA_009911035.1 Lachnospiraceae bacterium | reverse complement strand
TTATGCGGACGGAATTTTATATGGACAAAAACAGGGAGATGTATTTAATTTCGATCCGGGAGTACTAAAAGATGATGACGGAAGAATCTATCTGTATACGGGGTTGTCCTATCTGAAAGACGCACCCATGAGGAAATATCTTGCAGGGATGTTTCAGATAGACGGTTCATATTGTGTCGAACTGGATAAGGATATGCTGACACTAAAGAGCGAGCCTGTGCTGACAGTTCCCGGGGAGGTTTTGGCGGAAGGAACGGATTTTGAGGGGCATGGATTTTTTGAGGCAAGCAGCCCGCGGAAGATTAATGGGCGGTATTATATGATTTATTCCTCAGTTAAAAGCCATGATTTGTGTTATGCAGTCAGCGAATCTCCTGTGACGGGGTTCCGATATGGGGGTATTATTGTCAGTATTGGAGATATCGGCATTGTAGAAGAGGAGCAGGCTGTGAATTACCTGAGTAATACCCATGGTGGATTGGTGGAAATAGAGGGACAGTGGTATGTATTTTATCACCGGCATACTAACCGCCACCGTAATTCCCGACAGATGTGCGCAGAGCAGATAAAGATTGCAGAAGATGGAAGGATTACACAAACAGAAGTTACAAGCTGCGGCTTAAATGGAGGACCGTTGCAGGGAACAGGAAGATATGAAGCCCGAATTGCCTGCAATTTATCAAGTGCCGGAGGAACTTTCATGTACCAGAAAGAAAAAACGGCAGGAGAAGAGAGGCATCCTTATTTTACGCAGGATGGAGAAGACAGAGAGGATAATCCCAATCAATATATTGCTAATCTGCGGGATGGCGCATGGGCCGGATTTAAATACTTCGATATCAGACAGAGCAGCCGGATTAAAATCAGTGTGCGGGGAAATGCAGAAGGTGAAATGCTGGTACAGGATGAAAAGGATGGGGAAATCAGGGCGGTTATTCCGGTACGCCCATCGGCGGACTGGCAGGAGGAATCTGGGGAGTTTCATATAGAGCCGGGCGTACATGCTTTATATTTTATATATAAAGGAAGTGGCAGCATGGACTGGCAGTGGTTTGAGTTTTGCTGAAAGGAGAAATAGTTTATGGGAAAGGAATATTTTTGTAATCCGGTAAATGTACCTTACCGGTATCAGTTTAATAAACCGCAGGTTCAGGGAATGTCCGGCGATGCGCCGGTGCAGGTGGCGCGCGAAGCGGCAGACCCTTCGATGATTCAGTTTCAAGGTAAATATTATATTTTCGCATCTATGACGCTTAGCGTATGGATATCGGAGGATATGGTGCATTGGGAAAGCCACCGTCTGCCGGAATCACTTCCGTTGTATGATTATGCGCCGGATGCAAGAGTGGTGGGGGATTATGTATATTTCTGTGCTTCCAGAAAGGAAGAAGCATGCAGTTTTTATCGTAC
>QXWO01000209.1 GCA_009911035.1 Lachnospiraceae bacterium | reverse complement strand
ATATATCAAAGGCTATGAAGAGAAGAGTAAGTAGTTAGATATGTTACAGAGAGTCTGGTAAGGTGAGAACAGGCACAAAAGGAACTACTGAAAATGGTCTCGGAGCTGCGTACCGAAGCTGTTATGCCAAGGCTGCGACGGGTTCACCCGTTATAGTGATAGACTATCGATGAATCATTTCTCGTCCGTAGTTGATAAGGCTTATATCGTGAGATATAAGTGAATTTAGGGTGGTAACACGAAGCGAATGCTCTCGTCCCTGAAAAAGAAATTTTTCAGAGAGGAGGGCTTTTTTAGTACAAAATGCAACGAACCAGAAAACATGTTGTAAATGAACAGCAAAAGAAACAAAGTTATCGCTACAAAATTGAAAAGAAATGAGGTATGTAAAATGAGACAAATATTAATTGGCGGTGCATGGCCATATGCAAATGGTTCATTGCACATAGGACATATTGCAGGATTATTACCGGGAGATATATTGGCAAGATATCATAGAGCAATAGGAGATAAGGTATATTTTGTTTCGGGAAGCGATTGTCATGGTACTCCTGTAGCAATCAGGGCAAAACAAGAAAACAAAACACCGTAGGAGGTCAGTGACTTTTATCACAGGGAATTTGCAGAGTGCTTTGAAAGGTTGGGATTTAGTTATGACGCCTATATTAAAACATCTGCAAATGAACATAAAGATTTCGTGAAAGATTTTCATAGAAAATTGTACGAAAGTCCATTTGTGTATGAAAAAGAAGTTCCACAGGTTTATTGTGAAAGTTGCAAAACTTTTTTGGCAGACCGTTTCGTATTAGGAAAATGCCCTAAATGCGGAAGTGATACCAAAGGCGATCAATGTGATTCATGTGGATCAGTTTTAGAGCCGGAAACTCTTATAGAACCTAAATGTGCTGTATGCGGAAAGATAATTGGTTTCAAGAAATCTACCCATTTATACATTGCTATTTCAAAGCTGCAGTCAGAGTTAGAAGCACTGGTTGAAAGTCATCCTGAGTGGCGCAAAAATGCCATTGCGTTTACAAAGCGATATATTAACGAAGGATTAAGAGACAGAGCGCTAACCAGAGATTTGGAATGGGGAATAAGCGTACCTAAGGAGGGATACGAAAATAAAACAATTTATATATGGGCGGAAAATGTATTAGGTTATCTGTCAGCAAGCAGAGTGGCTGTTGGAGAGAATGCAAATGCTTTTTCTAAGTTATGGGGAGAGGATGCCAAGCATTATTATGTGCATGGAAAGGATAATATTCCATTCCATACGATTATATTACCAGCACTATTACTTGGAAATGGAGAAGCATGGCATTTACCAGACCAGATTGTGTCCAGTGAGTATTTAACTTTGGAAGGTAGGAAAATATCTACAAGTCAGAATTATGCAATATGGGTAAAGGATTTATTG
>QXWO01000023.1 GCA_009911035.1 Lachnospiraceae bacterium | reverse complement strand
GACAGTTCCGATAGCATCCCGGCAACAATCCAATAAATTTTAGCCACAAGTGTTACAAAAAAGCTTGACCACTACAGTCATCAGTATGCTTCATGCGGTCCTTATGGCTGCCGCAGTCTATTCCTTGAGAAAATACTGGTATACGGGTGGGCTCTGGGCTGTTGCTATGGTGTCCACAATTTTATTTTGTGGAAGTAGTACATGGTTTAGACTGTTGCTGCTTGCGAATAGCTTAGTTATTATTCTGATTTTGTGGAAGGCAGACGGATACGCATTTTATCAGGGGGAAGGTGAGAAAAGCCATGCTGTTAAGCAACGGAAGAGGGGTTCCTTATGGCGGTACTTTTTCCGGTATCTGAGCTGCCACAAGAATTATCTGGCCAATACTGCTGTGATGTGGTGCGTAGCCGTTGTAATGCCGTATTTTTTAAGAGAAATGGACGGGCTGTCCATTGTCCCGGTAGGCTTTGCAATTTTATCTCTGAATACGCCTATCTGTATCCTGCTGTCTTGTGACCGTGACCTGGAGCAGGCAGTCCGTTTCCTGCCCGGACAGAAACGGCGCTTTTGCATCCCATACTGCATGTTTATCTTTTCTTGTAATATGGCTGCAGATGTAATGTTCCTCTGTAGCTGGCAGATACAAAACGGCGGTATCACTGTCCTGATGATTGCCGGGGCTGTTTTCTTTGCCCTGCAGAGTGCGGTGCTGTCTGTGCTTCTGGAATGGTTTTACCCCATTCGTGGCTGGAAGATTGAAAGCGACCTGTGGCATCATCCTCGGAAATATGTGGTTCCGGTGGTTATGCTGCTGCTTGCGGGAGGCGTCTCGGCCTGGCCGGTACTGCTGTATATCCTGCTGGCTCTGTTGGCTGTGGAAATTGCAATTTTACTTTTTATATGTCGGAGGAATCCGGAGTGATGGATAAAAAATGAATGAAAAAAAGATATTATATGTAGAAGATGATTTAAGCCTGATTGAAGGCCTGAAATACACATTGGAGAAGAATGGCTTTCAGGTGGATAATGTCCGTACCGTAAAGGCGGCGTATCAATTTTTCCAGGGCGGCCGGTATGACCTTTTACTGCTGGATGTCACACTGCCGGATGGGACAGGATTTGATATTTGTAAAGAAGTACGGAAGACTTCTGCTGTCCCGATTATTTACCTGACCGCTACGGATGAAGAGATCAGCATTATAAGAGGGCTGGACATGGGCGGGGATGACTACATTACCAAACCGTTTAAATTGGGAGAGGTTCTTTCGAGGATCAACGCATTGCTTCGCCGTTCGGCACAATTTAATAAGAGTGACATGATTTTAGAATCGAATGGGATCAGGATTGATATGTCGGAGCGGGTCTGCTGGAAGGGAGAAGCAGAATTGCCACTGACATTGGTAGAATATAAGCTGCTCTGCCTGTTCCTGAAAAATCCAAACCGTATTTTGCCAAGGGAGATGATCCTAGAGCGTCTTTGGGATGGGAACGGCAGTTATGTGGATGACAATACTCTTTCTGTTTATATCCGCAGACTGAGGAGGAAAATCGAAGATGACCCCAACGTCCCCACAAAGATTCTGACAGAAATCGGGTTTGGATATAAATGGGCTGGAGAGTAAAGCGAAATGAAAAGAATGGGAAAAGAAACAAGAAGGATGCTGTGTTCACTGCTTGCCATCTGCCTGGCTGCAGCGGCAGGCTTAGGCCTCCTTTTATCCTACATGACAAATGATTTCCAGAAAACAATGGTGGAACATGATTATGGGACGGCAGGGTATTTGGTAAACCACCCGGACACAAATGTGGCAGCCGCATTTACGAAAGACAAAGCGGACTCTGACGTGAAGGCCGGGAGGCAGGCCCTTAAGGAAGTGGGCTACCATGAAAATACGGATCCAAGGATGGTTTCAGATGTCGCCGCTTATCAGAAGCGTACCGCCGTTATGCTCGGAGGTATGCTTTTTGGCGTTTTTGCGGCCGTTTTTTTGACAGTCTGGATTTATATCCAGAGACAAAGAAAGGCGCTTGCAAAGGCGGATACCGTGATTACCCGGTTCCTGGAGGGAGATACGGACCAGAGGATTGACAGTGAGGAAAGCGGGGACTGGTACAGCCTGTTCCACAGGATCAATGAGCTTGCCGCCATCCTCTCTGCCCAGGCAGAGCATGAAAAACAGACACGCATATTTCTGCAGGATATGATCTCAGATGTTTCACATCAGTTAAAAACGCCTCTGGCAGCGATTAAGATGTATGATGAGATCATAGCGCAGAAGGGTACGGACAGCGAAACAATCCATGCTTTCAGCCAGAAATCCCTGCGGGAAATACGCCGGGTGGAGGATGTAGTTTATACGCTCTTAAAGATAGCCAGGCTGGACGCAGGCGTGGTCAGGCTGGAAAAGGCGGAGGAAAACATTGAAATGCTCCTGCGGGACGTGACGGAACGCTTCGAGACACTGGCCGCCCAGGAAGAGAAGAAGATTGTGTTATCTGGAAATCACGATGTCTCCCTTTATTGCGATGCTCTCTGGATGTCGGAAGCTTTGGGGAATGTGGTAAAAAATGCGCTGGAGCATACCCAGAGGGACGGAAAAGTAGTAATCAGCTGGGAGAAGACGCCCCTGCTTACAAATATTGTAGTGGAAGACAACGGAACAGGGATCCACCAGGAGGACATCCATAATATCTTCAAACGGTTTTACCGGAGCCGTTTTTCTCAGGATACCCATGGAATCGGTCTGGGGCTGCCGCTGGCAAAATCCATTGTTGAAGCACATCAGGGGACGATTTCCGTAACCAGCAAGGCCCACCAGGGCAGCAGGTTTGTCTTAAGCTTTTTCCATCTTACAAAAGAGTAAACCTTACTAAAAAGTAAGATGAAATTCATGTGAAAGTAAGGTCCATCAGGTATGATAATTCCCGAAAGGCAGGTAATGAATATGAATATTCTTGAAGTACAGAATCTATGCAAGACCTATGGAAAAGGGGAAGCGGAAGTCCGGGCGCTTGACCATGTTTCCTTCTCCGTGGGCAAAGGGGAATTTATTGCAATCGTAGGTGAATCCGGTTCCGGGAAAAGCACGCTTTTAAATGTGGTGGGGGCCTTGGATAATCCAACCTCCGGGAAAGTGTTGATCGATGGCAGGGACATTTTTTCGATGCCCGAAAAGAAGCTTACGGTGTTCCGCCGCCAGAATATCGGGTTTATCTTTCAGTCCTTTAACCTGATCCCGGAACTGAATGTAGAGCAGAACATTACATTCCCATTGCTTCTGGACTACCAGAAGCCAGACCAGAAATATGTGGAGGAACTGCTGGAGATTCTGGGATTAAAGGAGCGTAGGAAGCACCTCCCCAGCCAGCTTTCCGGAGGCCAGCAGCAGAGGGTGGCAATCGGGAGGGCGCTGGCGGCCCGTCCTGCCATCATCATGGCGGATGAGCCTACCGGGAACCTGGATTCTAAGAACAGCCAGGAGGTTATCACCCTCTTAAAATCCATGTCGGCCAAGTACAGGCAGACAATCTTGATGATTACCCACAATGAGAACCATGCGGATGCAACGAACCGGGTACTGCGCATGACAGATGGCAGGCTGAAAGATTTGGGGGTGGCTGCGAGATGAGAAGTTATCTTGAGCTGATACCCCAGTATGAAAAGGTCCACCGCAAAAAAAACCGGATTTCCGTACTGTGCATCACGCTTTCGGTATGTCTTGTAATGGCGATTTTCAGTATGGCGGACATGGCGATACGTTCCCAGAAGAATTATTTTATTAAAACCAATGGCGAATACCATGCGGCACTCCATGATGTAGAGGCAGAGACGGCAGAACTGGTATCGGCAAGGGTTGATGTGGCTTTATCAGGATGGGTCTACCAGGGCAGTACGGGGATGTTGTCCGGCAAAGCCGTCAGTTTTGTGGGGGCAAATGAAGAAACAATGGAATCCCTGACAGAAATGGATATGACAGCAGGGGCATACCCTTCCCTGCCGGATGAGGCGTTGCTGAATGAAAACGCCATGGGGCAGCTGGGTCTGTCCATTGGCGACAATGTGGCGGTTACGGTTCCGGACGGCTCACAAAAACAGTATCGGATTACCGGAACCCTTGCGGATATGGGGTCCATGCTGAAAGCGGATATCTGTGGGATGGCGCTCTGCGAAGAGGGCTTCCTTGCCATTGCAGATGAAAACGCGGCAGACGGAACCACCTATCGCATCCAGTTTAAGAGCGGTGCCCATATTCAGGAGGCCATAAAGGAAATCAAGAGCCAGTTTGGCCTTTCTGATGACCGAATCTCAGAAAATACTGCTTTGTTGGGCCTGATGGGACAAAGCGAGAGCAATATCATGCAGGCTCTCTATCTGATTGCGGCGATCCTGGTTTTCCTTGTTTTGATTGCGGGAACGGTGATGATCTCCGCAAGCTTTAACACCAATGTGTTGGAGAGGACACAGTTTTATGGACTGCTGCGCTGTCTGGGAGCATCCAGGAAACAGGTAAAGCATTTTGTGATCCTGCAAGGGCTCAGACAGAGCGCGAAGGGGGGCCCCATCGGCCTGCTGGCAGGCCAGAGTGTGACGTGGGCTGCCTGTCTGCTGCTGAGATCCATCAGCGGGGACCGTTTTTCAGAGATTCCGCTATTTGAATTCAGTATCGTCGGTATCCTGTCAGGTGGCGTGGTGGGCTTTCTGATTGTCCTCCTTGCGTCCCTTTCCCCAGCGAAAAAAGCCTCCAGGGTTTCGCCTGTCACGGCAATTAGCGGAGGGTTCCATCTGACACAGAATAAGCGTGCAGCAAATACAAAGCTGTTCCATGTGGAGACAGGCATGGGCGTGTTCCATGCTTTGTCCGGAAAAAAGAATTTATTCCTGATGACCTGTTCCTTTGCCATCAGCATCATGCTGTTCCTTGCTTTTCAGGTAATGGTTGCCTTCCTGGACCAGGGTATGCCTGCGTTAGCTCCTTGGGCGGGAGATGTATCTGTGATAGCTTCTGCAGGACTGGAGCCTTCTGTAATAGAAGATATCAGGGAAATCGAGGGTGTGAAACGTGTCTTCGGGAGAATGGAATACAGTGGGTTATCCGTTTCTTCCGATACCGAGGGTGGAACGGCCGCACTGGTTTCCTTTGAAGAAAACCAGTTCAAATGGGCAGAAGATGAACTGAACGAGGGAAATACCGAGTCTGTGCCGGGAGGGACCGGGGATGTATTAGTGACCTACCGGGACGGCATGCAATGGAAAGCCGGGGACACTGTGACGCTCTATACGCCTTTGGGGGAGAAACAGGTGAGGATTGCGGGAATCCTTTCGTCCACAAATGCGTCAAGTGAGGCCGGAAGCCTTGGCTACATCATATGCTCAGAACAGCTGTTTACAGAGAGCATTGGTATGGAAGGATATACAGATGTGGATATACAGCTTGCAGGCAGCGGCAGTGACGAGACAGTATCAGCGATACGAAGCCTGCTTCCACCGGATAGCTCTATTGCAGATAAACGGCTGTCAAATTCGGAAGCCCAGAGTTCCTATTATACAGGAGCAGTGTTCATTTACGGGTTCCTGCTCATCATTGCGCTGATTACCGTGTTCAATATATTTAACAGTATGAATGCAAGTGTGGCGGCAAGAACACGGCAGTATGGTGTGATGCGTTCTATCGGTATGGGGGCCGGGCAGCTTTATAAGATGATTGCTGCCGAGGCAGTCACCTATGCCGTACTGGGATGTATCGTCGGATGTGTTCTGGGCCTGCCGTTGAATAAGATGATGTTCCAGTTCCTGATTGCCGGTAAATGGGGAACCAGCTGGCAGCTTCCGGCGACATCTCTGCTACTGATCATTGTTTTATGTTTCAGCTCTGCGGCGCTGGCGATCAGACGGCCAATCAAAAAAATCGGGAAACTGTCCATTGTGGATACCATAAAGCTGCAGTAGTGACACATATCTTAGGGAACATTGTCAGTTCAATCAATATGGGTACTGACTAAAATTTTTAAAATGTCCGAGCTTTGTAATAATTCAAGTTATTTCTAAGCTGACAGGATGAAAAGCCCGGACATTTCTGTGACATTTATGTTTAATAATGAACATTATAATTGAAGAACACATATAGCATTGGTATTCCGGTTTTGAATATTATCCCCCCTTGGGATCTACCAGTTTCCTGCTTGAGCGCTGCTCGAAAATGATATTTTCCACCTTCAGAGCCACCAAAACATATTGTGGCAAACAAAAAAGGAATTGTTGGAGATTGTAGTAGATGTAACAGAATTTCTTTTGGATGCAGGATGAAAGAACAAAAGTTCGATTTCTTATCTATACAAATTTAGTGATTTGTGGTAAGATAAAAAAGTTCTTTCAGTGCTGTTTTGTCCATATGGAATTACAGAGGTACACTGAGTTGCAAAACAGCAAATTGTGAACGGGATTCGTCAAGGGCTTGTTTGACTCCGATTTGAGAAAATGCCATGACGAAAATGAGATATTTCTTGAATAATTTGTGGCATATATGCATCTTTTTTTACTATGAATTTTGGAGGTGATCTTTGTGCAAACTGAACAAAAATGCTTTAAACTTCACAGTGAATACCAGCCTACGGGGGATCAGCCACAGGCGATAGAAGCTATGGTAAAAGGCTTTAAGGAGGGTAATCAGTTCCAGACTTTACTTGGAGTTACAGGTTCCGGTAAGACCTTTACCATGGCCAATGTTATCCAGCGGCTCCAGAAGCCTACGCTGGTCATAGCCCATAATAAAACCCTTGCCGGGCAGTTGTATGGGGAGTTCAAGGAGTTCTTTCCGGAAAATGCAGTGGAATACTTCGTCTCCTATTACGATTACTATCAGCCGGAAGCCTATGTTCCTTCTTCGGATACCTATATTGCGAAGGATTCCTCGGTTAATGATGAGATAGACAAGCTGCGCCTGTCGGCAACGGCTTCTTTGTCAGAGCGGAAAGATGTCATTGTTGTGGCAAGTGTTTCCTGTATTTATGGTCTGGGAAGTCCGGATGATTATCAGGAAATGATAGTATCACTCCGTCCAGGAATGGCAAAGGACCGGGATGAGGTGATAAGAGGGCTGATTGATATACAGTATGACCGGAATGACCTGAACATGGAAAGAGGATGTTTCCGGGTGAGGGGGGATGTGGTGGAAATTTACCCTGCCCAGGGCGGAGATTATTTAGTCCGTGTTGAATTTTTTGGAGATGAAATTGACAGAATAGCATTAACGGACCCTCTGACAGGACAGGTGAGAGCTACTCTGGAACATATCTCAATTTTCCCGGCTTCCCATTATGTGGTACCACAGGAAAAAATCAATGAAGCATGTAAAAATATTGAAATAGAACTGGAAGAGAGGGTGCGGTATTTCAAAAGTGAGGACAAGCTTTTAGAGGCCCAGAGGATTTCAGAGAGAACAAATTTTGACATAGAAATGCTGCGTGAGACAGGATTCTGCTCGGGTATTGAGAACTACTCAAGGCATCTGGCAGGGATGCCGGCAGGAGCCATGCCCCATACGCTGATGGATTATTTTGGAGACGATTATTTGATTATTGTTGATGAATCCCATATTACGATACCGCAGATTGGGGCAATGTACACAGGGGACAGGTCCAGAAAGACTACGCTGGTGGACTATGGGTTCCGTCTTCCCTCGGCATTGGACAACAGACCCTTGTGCTTTGCGGAGTTTGAGCAGCACATTGACCAGATGATGTTTGTGTCGGCAACGCCTTCGTCTTATGAGCGTGACCATGAGTTGTTCCGAACAGAACAGATTATCCGTCCAACAGGGCTTTTAGACCCGGAAATTTCTGTACGCCCGGTGGAAGGACAGATAGACGATCTGGTTTCCGAGATTAATAAAGAAACAGAAAAGCATAATAAGGTTCTGGTGACGACGCTGACTAAGCGGATGGCAGAGGATCTGACGGAATATATGAACGATGTGGGAATACGTGTAAAGTATCTCCACTCTGATATAGACACTTTAGAAAGAGCCCAAATCATCAGAGATATGCGTCTGGATGTTTTTGACGTTCTTGTGGGTATCAATCTCCTAAGGGAAGGGCTGGATATTCCGGAAATTTCTCTGGTAGCGATTCTGGACGCAGACAAGGAAGGCTTTTTACGTTCTGAAACGTCGCTGATCCAGACTATAGGAAGGGCGGCAAGAAATTCAGAAGGCCATGTTATCATGTATGCTGACAATATGACAGACTCCATGGCGTCTGCCATTGAGGAGACAAACCGGAGAAGAAGTATCCAGCAGAAATATAATGAAGAACATGGAATTACGCCCAAGACCATTAAGAAGGCTGTCCGTGACCTGATTAGTATTTCCAAGATGATAGCGAAGGAAGAACTGAAATTTGAAAAAGATCCGGAATCCATGGATCGCAAAGAGCTTGGGAAAGTAATTGCCGATGTGGAGAAGCAGATGAAGAAAGCGGCGGCGGATTTGAACTTTGAAGCGGCAGCAGGACTGCGTGATAAGATGGTGGAATTAAAGAAGAAACTGAAAGAGCTTGAAGATGAAGAAAGAAAAAATAGAAAATAGAAAGGCATGGTTATTAGTAGGATGAAATTATCAGATACACACATAGAGGCCCCCAAAATGCGCCCAAGGGAATATATTAAGATACGGGGAGCCAGCGAACACAATCTGACAAATCTTGATGTGGACATTCCGCGGAACGAACTTGTGGTACTTACCGGCCTTTCTGGCTCGGGGAAGTCTTCCCTGGCTTTTGACACGATTTATGCGGAAGGCCAGCGCAGATATATGGAGTCCCTTTCCTCTTATGCTAGACAATTCCTTGGCCAGATGGAAAAGCCCAACGTGGAGAAAATCGAAGGTCTGTCCCCAGCAATTTCCATCGATCAGAAGTCAACCAACAGAAACCCCCGTTCCACGGTAGGTACGGTGACGGAAATATATGATTATTTCAGGCTGCTATATGCCCGGATCGGCATTCCCCACTGCCCCGGCTGCGGAAAGGAAATTAAGAAGCAGAGCGTGGATCAGATGGTAGATCAGGTCATGGAACTGGAAGAAGGGACGAAAATCCAGTTGCTGGCACCTGTGGTAAGGGGCAGGAAGGGCGAACATGTAAAAGTTTTTGACCGGGCGAAAAGAAGCGGCTATGTGCGTGTACGTGTTGATGGCAATCTATATGAACTGACGGAAGAAATCAAACTGGATAAGAATATCAAACATAATATAGAAATCGTAGTGGACAGGCTTGTGGTGAAGCCGGGCATAGAGAGAAGACTGACGGATTCCATTGAGAATGTACTCTCTCTTGCTGACGGACTTCTCATGGTGGATGCAATCGGCGGGGAAACCATCAATTTCAGCCAGAGTTTTGCCTGCCCGGACTGCGGTATCAGCATCAGTGAGATTGAGCCCAGAAGCTTTTCCTTTAATAACCCTTTTGGGGCCTGTCCCGTCTGCTTTGGTTTAGGATACAAGATGGAGTTTGACCCCGAATTAATGATTCCTGACCGAACCATGAGTATCAGGGACGGGGCTATTCAGGTGATGGGATGGCAGTCCAGCAGTGACCCGGGCAGCTTTACCAATGCGATTTTGCAGGCTCTTGCAAAAGAGTATAAATTCAGCCTGGATATGCCTGTGGGGGAACTGCCGGAAGATATCTTCCAGGTACTGATTCACGGTACTGGGGGAAAGGAAGTGAAAGTCCATTACAAAGGGCAGCGGGGTGAAGGCGTTTACCCGGTGGCCTTTGAAGGTCTGGTTAAAAATATGGAGCGCAGATACAGGGAGACAGGTTCTGATGTGATTAAGCAGGAATATGAAACTTATATGAGAATTACGCCCTGTAAAGAGTGTGGAGGCATGAGGCTGAAAAAGGAATCTCTGGCAGTTACAGTCAGCGAAAAGAATATTTTTGAGATTACAGCCATGTCAGTCCGTGACCTTTATGCATTCCTTAAAGAAATGCAGCTTACCAGCCAGCAGGAGCTTATTGGGAAACAGGTTCTCAAGGAAATCAATGCCAGAGTAGGATTTTTGATAGATGTAGGGCTTGATTATTTGTCCCTGTCCCGGGCAACGGGTACCCTTTCCGGTGGGGAAGCCCAGCGTATCCGTCTGGCAACCCAGATTGGCTCCGGACTGGTGGGTGTGTGCTATATTCTGGATGAGCCCAGCATTGGCCTTCACCAGAGAGACAATGATAAACTGCTGAATACGCTTAAAAATCTCCGTGACCTTGGCAATACCCTGATTGTGGTTGAGCATGACGAAGACACTATGCTGGAAGCCGACTATGTTGTGGATATCGGGCCGGGAGCCGGCTTCCATGGAGGAAAAGTGGTGGCACAGGGCACTGCACAGGAAATCATGAAAGTGGAAGAATCTGTTACGGGGCAGTATCTGAGCGGAAAGAAACAGGTTCCTGTGCCTAAAAGCAGACGCAGCCCCAAAGGCTGGCTGGCTATTACAGGTGCAAAGGAAAACAATCTCAAAAATGTTTCCGTGAATATCCCTCTTGGTGTCATGACCTGTGTAACGGGAGTTTCAGGATCGGGAAAAAGTTCTCTGGTCAATGAAATCCTGTACAAAAGGCTTGCCAGGGACTTGAACCGGGCTAGAACCATTCCCGGAAAGCACAAGAACATTTCGGGAGTTGACAAGCTGGACAAAGTAATTGCCATTGACCAGTCACCCATAGGAAGGACGCCCCGGTCAAACCCTGCCACCTATACAGGAGTTTTTGACATGATAAGGGATTTGTTCGCAGGGACGCCGGACGCCAAGGCAAAAGGGTATAAGAAGGGAAGATTCAGCTTTAACGTGAAGGGTGGAAGGTGTGAAGCCTGCGGAGGCGATGGAATCATCAAAATAGAAATGCATTTTTTACCTGATGTGTATGTGCCCTGTGAGGTTTGTGACGGAAAGCGTTACAACAGGGAAACCCTGGATGTCAAATATAAAGGTAAAAATATTTATGATGTATTGGATATGACGGTGGAGGAAGCGGTTACATTCTTTGAGAATGTACCTTCCATCCGGAGAAAAATAGAAACGTTAAATGATGTAGGGCTTTCCTACGTAAAACTGGGGCAGCCTTCCACTACGCTTTCAGGCGGGGAGGCCCAGCGGATTAAGCTGGCCACGGAGCTGAGTAAACGAAGCACGGGAAATACCATCTATATTCTGGATGAACCTACCACGGGCCTGCATTTTGCGGATGTGCATAAGCTGGTGGAAATTCTCCACAGGCTTGCGGACGGCGGAAACACAGTAGTGGTTATTGAACACAATCTTGACGTAATCAAAACTGCGGATTACCTTATCGACATGGGACCCGAAGGCGGTGACAGGGGAGGATTGGTGGTAGCAAAGGGAACGCCGGAGGAGGTTTCTGAAAACCCAGACTCCTATACAGGAATGTATGTGAAAAAAATGTTGAAAAAGTATAAAGATAATCTGGAAAAATACCGATAAAAATTTTAAAGCATGGATGCAGGATAGAAAACGGACGGAACCGTTTTAAATGCTGTGTCCATTTTTATTAATTTTTTATGAAACCCCTTTGAAAATGTATTTCTATGGGTTATAATAAAACTATATGTGTTTGATTTTGGAAATTATAACATTGAAATGAGAGATACATTCAGTTCCGTTTGGGAGAAATGGCACTGTAAATTTTAAACAAACGCTGCCACGCTTTGCGAGCAGCTTATTGTATTAGGAAAGGGGTACGAATTTATGCAGTACACAGATATTGGAATCGATTTAGGAACTGCCAGCATATTGGTTTACATCAAAGGGAGAGGGGTCGTTCTTAAGGAACCCTCTGTTGTAGCTTTTGATAGAGATACAAATAAAATCATGGCAATCGGGGAAGATGCAAGGCTGATGCTGGGAAGAACTCCCGGTAATATTGTAGCTGTCCGTCCTCTGCGCCAGGGCGTTATTTCCAATTATAAAGTGACAGAGCAGATGATGAAATATTTCATCCAGAAGGCTCTGGGCAAGAAGACTTTCAGGAAGCCGAGAATTGCAGTCTGCGTTCCCAGCGGCGTAACAGAAGTGGAGAGGAAAGCGGTAGAAGATGCGACACTCCAGTCTGGGGCGAGGGAGGTTACCATTATTGAGGAACCGATTGCGGCGGCCATTGGCGCAGGAATTGATATTTCGAAGCCCTGCGGCAATATGATCGTGGATATTGGCGGTGGTACTTCCGATATAGCAGTGATTTCTCTTGGGGGTACAGTTGTCAGCGCGTCCATTAAAATTGCCGGTGACGATTTTGATGAAGCACTCGTAAGATATATGAGGAAAAAGCATAATCTGCTGATTGGTGAGCGGACTGCCGAAGATATTAAGATTAAAATCGGTTCTGCGTTCAAGCGCCCCGAAGTAGATTATCTGGATGTAAGAGGGCGTAACCTGGTGACAGGGCTTCCAAAGACGGTGAAAGTTTCTTCTGAAGAAACAGAAGAAGCATTGAAGGAGACTACGGCCCAGATTATTGAAACAATTCACAGCGTTCTGGAGAAAACGCCGCCGGAACTGGCAGCGGACATTGCGGACAGAGGGATTGTTTTAACAGGAGGCGGCAGTTTGCTGCGTGGACTTGAAGATTTGGTTGCTGAGAAAACGGGAATTAATACCATGACAGCGGAAGATCCTATGACGGCCGTGGCTATCGGGACAGGTAAATATGTAGAATTCCTTGCAGGATACAGGGAGGATTAATAAATAAAAAGTCAATATCCGGGCTGGACAATTGACGGAAAGGCGTAGGAATGGTTAAGGGGTTATATACTGCCTATACGGGCATGATCAATGAACAGCACAGAATGGATGTGCTCACCAACAACCTGGCGAATGCCAGTACCAATGGTTACAAAAAAGAAGGGGCTACCAGCCAGTCATTTGATTCGATCCTTGCATTTAAAATCAAGGATACATCGGAAGGGGCAGGGATTACAAGAAGGATGGGTTATCATCATCCGGGCGTAAAAATTGGTGAGGGATATACAGATTTTTCCCAGGGACCTATCAAGAATACGGAAAATACCTTTGATTTGGCATTGTCTGATGCAGGATTCTTTGCCGTATCTTACACAAACAAAGAGGGAGAGACTTCCACCAAGTATACCAGGGACGGCGGCTTTACCCTGACACAGAGAGGGGAGCTGGTGACTAGGGACGGCGATGCAGTGCTGGATGTGGACGGCAGACCCATAAAGCTTGATCCGCTGTTAAGTGCAGAAATCAATACCAGCGGCGAAATCATCCAGGGTGGCAGCGTGGTGGCTACGATTCAGGTCACAGACTTTGAGGATTATAATTATCTGGAACGTTTTGGAGAGAACTATTTCCAGCCCATTGAAGGGGCCCGGGAGCTGGACGAAGTAGAGACACAGGTGTATTCGGGCTATCTGGAAACATCCAATATTTCCATGGTTTCGGAAATGGTGAATATGATCACGGTTTCCCGTGCTTATGAAACCAATCAGAAAGTAATTACGACGTACGATAGCACATTAGATATTGCAGTTAACCAGCTTGGTAAAATTTAAGGAGGTAGCATATGGTTAGGAGTTTGTGGTCAGCGGCAACAGGTATGAATGCCCAGCAGACAAATGTAGATACTATAGCAAATAATTTAGCTAACGTTAATACAGTAGGATATAAAGGACAGGTAGCACAGTTTAAGTCCTTACTTTACCAGACATTGCAGACAGCTACAACAACAGCAAACGGAGATCCCAAGCCCACAAGTTCACAGGTTGGCCTTGGTGTGAGAAATTCTTCTATTAACTCCATTTTTTCACAGGGGTCTATGCTTGCCTCCGAGAGTGACACTTCCTTCGGTATTGAAGGAGCAGGATTTTTTGCGATCCGTGGCAATGATGGAAATACATACTATACCCGGAATGGAGACTTTACATGGGCAACCAATGGAGGCGGCGGTTTGATCCTGACCAATCAGGACGGACTTCCGGTGTTAAGTTCCAGAGGACGTACCATTACACTGAATTCAAGTTATGTGACTAACAGGATTTCTGTTACCAGTGACGGCGTTATCTGTTACCCGGATGACACAGGTAATCCCCAGCCTATGGATATGGCGATTGGTTTATTCCAGTTCAACAATCCGGCAGGCCTTGTAAGAAAGGGTGATACACTCTGGGGACGTTCGGACGCCAGCGGTGCGGCGCTGAATGAGGAAACCAATGCGAATGTGGTAAGAAGCAAGCTGCATCAGAGGTATCTGGAAGGCTCCAATGTACAGGTGGCTAATGAAATGGTAAACCTGATTGTTGCCCAGCGTGCGTATGAAATGAACTCCAAGGCAATTACAACAACAGATGAAATGATGCAGACAGCCAACAATCTGAAACGTTAATGAAATATAAGCTTTGACCAGGAGCATGTTTGAAAATTGATTTCCTTGAGATGTATGTCACAATTTGCGGGAGACTAAGAGCATGAATGCTCTGCCAAGTGAGGAAGGCGCAGTGGGCTATGTTGATTGAATTTGACGCAAAGTGGGGCTGCAGATTGGCGAAATGAATTTTAAAACACGCTTTGGAGTGGGAATGGAGGATTATTATGGAAATCGGAGGAGTGTCTTCTTTATATACAGATTATATGCAGAACCAGAACACAGCAGAAACGAAGCTGAAAGAATCTGTGGAAGGTCGGGATTATTCCCAGGCAACAGATGAAGAACTTTTGGATGTCTGCAAGCAGTTTGAATCTTATTTCCTTGAACAGGTGTTTAAAGAAATGCAAAAGACTGTAGATTGCTTTAAAGATGAAGAAAGTAAGAATCCCAATGACAATCTTGTAGGCTATTTTAAGGATAATACGATTCAGGAACTGGCATCCACTTCCACAGAAGTTCAGGGAACAGGGCTTGCCCAGATGATGTTTGAGCAGATGAAGCGTAATTATAATCTGTAAAGCATATGATATGACCGATAAGGTCTGGATACAACGGATTGAGACAAAAGACATAAAGGCTGCTGAAATAAAACGGTTAACCGTTTTATTTGGCAGCCTTTTTATCAATAAGCAGACTCACAGAGTGCGGCAGGAGGTTCTCTTGGAAACAGTCAGAGGTTATGTAGATCACATTATTTATCAGAATAAAGACAATGGGTATGCGGTAGTGTGTCTGGCAGCCGGGGAGGAAGAACTAGTGTGCGTGGGGAATTTCCGTTCCGTGGAGGCGGGAGAGACTTTGGAAGTGAGTGGAGATTATGTGGAGCATCCTCTCTATGGGCGGCAGCTTAAGGTTGAAAATGTGAAAGCGGTGACCCCGGATGATATAGAGAGCATACAGAGGTATCTGGGCTCTGGTGCAGTGAAGGGCATTGGGGAGGCAATGGCTGCCAGGATTGTTAAAAAATTCGGAGCCGAAACCTTCAGGATTATCGAGGAAGAACCGGAGCGGCTGGCAGAAATTAAAGGGATCAGCGAGCGGAAGGCAAGGGAAATTGCCCAGCAGATGATTGACAAAAAGGACATGAGGGAAGCTTTTGTTTTTTTACAGAAATACGGGATATCGAATACGCTGGCTGTGAAGATATACAATAAATATGGGATGGAATTGTATGGAATCATGAAGGAAAATCCTTATAGGCTGGCGGAAGATATTGAAGGGGTGGGATTCCGGAGGGCGGATGAAATTGCCCGCAAAATTGGTATCCATACAGATTCTGACTTCCGCATACGAAGCGGAATCTTGTATGTACTGCTGCTGGCGGCGGCAGAAGGACATATTTACCTTCCGGCAGATGTGCTGAAAATGAGGGCAGGGCAGCTTTTGGATATCTCTCCGGAACTGGCGGAGCCTCATCTTGCCAATCTTGCCATGGATAAGAAGCTGGTAATCAAGCTGAAAGGGGAGGAAAAAAGAGTTTATGCATCTGCGTACTATTATGCGGAACTTAGCTGTGCAAGGATGCTCTACGACCTTAATGTGACCATGGGAGAGGAAGCGGCAGCTCAGGAGGAAGAAAAGATAAGGAAGCTTTTACATAATCTTGAGGAAGAGCAGGGAATTGAGCTGGACGAACTGCAGAGAAAAGCTGTGATGCAGAGTGTCAGATCGGGGCTTACCATTTTGTCCGGCGGGCCGGGGACAGGGAAAACCACGACCATCAATACAATTATTCATTACTTTGAGGCGGAGGGTATGGATATCTTGCTGGCGGCGCCTACAGGAAGGGCGGCCAAGCGGATGACGGAGGCCACAGGCTATGAAGCCCGTACCATCCATAGAATGCTGGAAATTAACGGGGCTGTGGAGGAGGAAAAACATGCGCAGTTTGAAAGAAATGAAGAAAATCCCCTTGAAGCTGATGTGATTATCATAGATGAGATGTCCATGGTGGATATCTATTTGTTTAAGGCGCTTCTTAGCGCGGTCAGCGTGGGAACAAGACTCATTATGGTGGGGGATGTAGACCAGCTTCCCAGCGTTGGTCCGGGGCAGGTTCTGCAGGACTTAATTGAGAGCGGCGGATTTCCCGTGGTGATACTTAAGAAGATTTTCAGGCAGGCCGGGGAAAGCGACATTGTAGTAAATGCCCATAAGATAAACCGGGGGGAGGAAATTCCTTTAAACAATAAAAGCATGGACTTTTTTTTCTTGGAGAGAAAGGATGTCAATGTCATTTACAAGCACATGATACAGTTGATTAGGGAGAAACTTCCGCCTTTCGTGGATGCAGGGCCATATGACATTCAGGTGCTTACGCCTATGCGTAAAGGCAACCTTGGAGTAGAAGTCTTAAACGGGATTCTCCAGCGGTATCTAAACCCGCCTTCCACGGAAAAAAAAGAGTACCAGTCAGGGGAGAGGCTGTTCCGTGAAGGCGATAAGGTAATGCAGATCAAGAACAATTATCAAATTCCCTGGGAAATAGTGAGCAAATATGGCATACCTATAGATAAAGGAATGGGTATCTTTAACGGGGACACAGGGATTGTCCGGGAAATCGATGAACCTGCGGGGCTGCTTACGGTGGAATACGATGAGCACAGGAGAGTGGAATATCCCTTTGCAGGGCTGGACGAGATTGAACTTGCGTATGCCGTCACGATTCATAAATCCCAGGGGAGCGAATATCCGGCAGTAATACTGCCGATTCTGTCAGGGCCGAAAATGCTCCTGAACAGAAACCTGCTGTATACGGCAGTGACCCGCGCCCGGAAATGCGTTACGATTCTGGGAAGCAGAGAGACAATACAGGAAATGATCCAGAATGAAAAGCAGCACAAACGGTATACCAGTTTATGTGACAGGATCAGGGAGATAATACAAGAGGAGAGTAAATGGCAGTAAAGGATAAATTGCTGGATTTGGTATTCCCCAGGCGGTGCGTGGTCTGCGATGAGATCACGGACCGGACAGGAAAGGCCTTGTGCAGTAAGTGTCAGGGGAAGATTCTGTATATAAAGGAACCCTGTTGCATGAAATGCGGCAAACAGCTAAAGGGCGGTGAACAGGAGTACTGCGGGGACTGTCGGAAAAAGAAACATAATTATATACAGGGAACTTCCCTGTATGATTATGGAAGTATGTCGGATTCCCTGTTCCGGTTTAAATATGCCGGGAGAATGGAATATGCGGATTTTTACGGAAGGGAGCTGGCAGAAAAAAAGGCCCGCTGGCTTTCCATGATAAAGCCCGATGTGCTGATTCCTGTACCTGTCCATCCATCCAGAAAAAGAAAGCGGGGATATAACCAGGCGGAGCTGATTGCAGGAAAGCTTTCACGGTATTCCGGTATTCCGATAGATACTTCATTGATAAGCAGAGAGCGCAAAACACAGCCTCTCAAAAATTTAAGTTATGCAGAACGGCAAAATAATTTGAAAAAGGCTTTCAAAATCCGCCAAAATGATGTAAAATTAAGTACGATTGTAATTATTGATGATATTTATACCACAGGGAGCACCATTGACGCAATGGCCCAGGCGTTTACAGAGGTGGGCATCTCGGGTATTTATTTTATAACATTAACGATCGGCAGAGGAATTTAAACACCACTGTTTAAATGAGAAAGTGATCCAGAGGTGGCAAATTCCATTCGTTAAGTGAATAACAATAGAAAGAATATAGGAGGTATGGCAATGAATGTACGCAATTGCAGAAAATGTGGCAGAATATTTAATTATGTTATGGGACCGATAGTTTGTCCCAGATGTAAGGAAGAACAGGAGAACAAATTCCAGGAAGTAAAGAAATACGTGCAGGATAACCGTGGCGCTGATATTCATGAAGTTGCAACCGAATGTGATGTTGATCCTTCCCAGATCCGTCAGTGGATCCGTGAAGAACGTTTACAGTTTGCAGACGATTCGCCCATAAGGCTCCCTTGCGAAAACTGCGGCGCCATGATTCAGTCAGGGCGTTTCTGCGAGAAATGCAAATCGGAAGTTACAAACGAGTTAAAACGTGTAGCAGGAAGGGATAAGCCCAGGGAAAAACCCAAGGAGGCAGCGCCTGCGAAAAGTGATCGCAATAAAATGCGATACCTTTAATTTCTATACAAAACTTATAAGGCATATATGCGCCTTATAATGTTTGGAAGGTACAAATTATGATAAATGAAGAAAAGGTCATCCTTATGACCAAGCTTGCGTCCTATGAAACGGATAAAGGCAAAAAGGATATTCTGGTGGTCAATTATTTTAGAAGCGATTATATCGGATTCCAGCTTTTAAAATCGGTGATTGCCGCTACCATTTCTTTTTGCGCTTTGTTCGCTGTATATGCTTTTTATAATTTTGAAGAGCTGATGCAGGATGTTTATAAGATGGATCTGCTTGAATATGGAAAGAGCATTATCATATTATATTTGTGCGCAGTGGGGGCGTACGGGGTCATTTCCTATGTCCTGTATGCCAGCCGGTACAGCAGAGCCAAAAAAAGCTTGAAAAATTATCAGGCTAATCTTAGAAGATTAGCAAGTATGTATGATAAGTAAAGAGGAAGACCATATGACAACCTTACTAGTTGCAAAGCAGTATATAATTAATTTTATAAATAAGTACGAAGTCTATTTGAAACCGCTTTTGAAACTGATACTGGCGCTGACTTCACTGATGATGATCAATGCAAAGATTGGATATATGCACAGACTGGACAATACAGCACTTGTGCTGATCATTTCCCTGATGTGTTCGTTTATGCCTTCAAATTTCATTATTTTTGCAGCGGCGGCATTTACCGTGCTTCATATGTATGAGCTGTCCTTGGAATGTGCCGCCATTGCGCTGGTGTTATTTCTGGTGATGTTCCTTTTATATTTCAGGTTTTCACCGAAGGATACACTGGTGGTTGTACTGACGCCCATCTGCTTCATACTTAAAATTCCATATGTGATTCCCCTTACAATGGGGCTTTTAGGTACGCCTGCCAGCGTAGTTTCCGTGGGGTGCGGCGTTATGGCGAGTTATCTTATCAGCTATGTGGCTGACAGCGCGGCCACCTTATCGGGCATGGATGCAGAGGACATGGCGACGAAATTCAGGTTTGTGGTGGATGGTTTTTTGGACAATAAAGACATGATGCTCACGATAGCTGCTTTTGCAGTCACAATTATTATTGTCTATCTGATAAGGAGAATGTCTGTCAACTATGCCTGGACCATCGCAATTATTGCAGGGGCGCTGGCTGATGTAATGATACTTCTTATGGGTGATTTGAAATTTGACACCAATGTATCGATCACAGGCATAATCACAGGTACTATATTTTCAGTACTGATTGCAAAAATAGTTGAGTTTTTTGCCTTTAATGTGGATTACAGCAGGACGGAAAAGGTACAGTTTGAAGATGATGAATATTATTATTATGTGAAAGCAGTACCTAAGATCACAGTTGCAACACCGTCTAAGACGGTTAAAAGAATCAATACATCAAGAAAAAAATATTCGGGCAGCCAGCAGAGGAAATAAAAGTTAAAGTTAATATGTGGGTAACGGGGAACAGTTAAATGCTACGTGGATTAGAAATGATAGAAACATACCTGTCACGGGTGTCAGATATCAGATGGGCCGATGTTGCAGAAATCATTATTATTTCGTTTCTGCTTTATCAGATGCTGGTTTGGATCAAGAATACAAAGGCGTGGTCGCTTCTCAAAGGTATTCTTGTGATAGCAGTATTCATACTGATAGCAGCATATTTTGAAATGAATACCATCCTTTGGATTGTCAAGAATATGTTCGGGGTGGCCGTGACGGCCGTAATTGTTATTCTTCAGCCGGAGCTCCGAAAGGCCATAGACGAACTTGGAAGAAAAAATATTATTTCTTCCATTATGCCTTTTGAATTAGGGAAGGGAACGGCTGAGGGACGATTTTCAGACAAAACAATAAACGAAATAGCAAAGGCCTGTGTGGAGATGGGCAAGGTAAAGACCGGAGCCCTGATTGTGATAGAACAGGAACAGAGTCTTGCGGAATACGAAAGAACAGGTATTGATGTTGACGGTATCGTTACCAGCCAGCTTTTGATCAATATCTTTGAGCATAATACACCCCTTCATGACGGCGCTGTAATCGTAAGGGGAAACAGGATCACGTCGGCAACCTGCTACCTGCCGCTTTCGGATAATATGCAGCTTAGCAAGGAGCTGGGAACCAGGCACAGGGCAGGCGTGGGAATTTCAGAGGTAACAGATTCCCTGACGGTAATTGTTTCAGAGGAAACAGGAAAGATCAGCGCTGCATACGAAGGAAAATTGGAACGGAACTTAAACGGCGATACCCTGAAAGAGAAAATCCGGACAATACAGAATAAGCCGGAGGAAGAAACACGTAAGAGAATTCTGTGGAAGGGGAGGGCTAAAGGTGAAAGGTAAACTGATAAAAAAACTGACCCATAACATTGGTCTGAAAATTGCATCTGTTTTGCTTGCAGTGGTGCTCTGGCTGGTAGTTATCAGTATAAATAATCCGACCACTTCCGAGTCCTTTTATAATATTCCCGTAACACTGCTTAATACGGATATGATAACGGATTCCGGCCGGGTATTTGAAGTTCTTGACGGGACAGACAATATCAGCAGGGTGACTGTGCGTGCACCCCGTTCCATAGCAAGTGAGCTGAAAGCGGAAAATATTATCGCTACGGCGGATGTCAATGAACTAAGCAGTCTGGATACCATATCCATCAAGCTTTCTACAAACATTGCAAATCAGAGAGAAATCACTCTGATTCCCAGCCATGATATCATAAGGCTGAAAATAGAAAATAAGAGAAGTAAAGCACTGGCTCTTAAAGCCAGCGTAACTGGATCGGTGGAAGACGGATACATGATAGGGGATATTTCTACTGACCAGAACCTTGTAAGAATATCCGGGCCGGAGTCAGCGATTGACCAGGTGGTACGGGCAACGGCTAATGTTGATATGGATATTACCGGGGTAACGAGCGATATTGTAACGAATGCAGAGATCAGGCTATATGATAAGGAAGATAATCTGATAGAGAACAGCAATATAAGCATGAATATCAAAACCGTAGGCGTGAAGGTAAGCATCTGGCAGACTGCGTCGGTCCCGGTGAATTTCAGCCTTACCGGAACACCTGGGGCGGGAAGCAGAGTGACAGGTGAAATAGAAGGAAATGGAAGTACCATTAAAATAGCCGGAAAGTCAAATGTAATAAGAAATGTTTCTTCCATAGAAGTACCTGCTGAGGAGCTGGATATTACAGATATGACAGAAAGCCTTGTTAAGGATATTGATATCCGCCGCTATCTGCCGGACAATGTTTTTCTGGCGGATAATGCCGATGCGGTTAAGACGGTGACAGTCAATATTGAGCGTGAGGTCTCAAAGCGGTTACAAATCAGAGAAGAAAATGTGCGGGTGACGAACATACCGGAGGGGTATGAGGCAAGTATTTCCGGTCTGGAGGAAAGCTTTATTGTAGAAGCTATCGGACTCGCGGAGGAGGTCTCTGAACTGCGCGGCGGTGATTTGAACGGCACAGTGGATATTTCGGCATGGATGCAGCAGCATGGAATGGACAGTCCTGACCCCGGCTTTTATACGGTGGAGGTAGCATTTGATCTGCCGGAAGGCGTGACACTTCTTGAGCCGGTGACAGTGACACTGCATATATCGGAAATTGGTGACGAAGAGTAGGAAAGGAATGGTTAATATAATGGGCAAATTATTTGGTACAGACGGTGTAAGGGGAGTAGCCAATGATGAACTGACACCACTTTTGGCTATGCAGCTTGGTCAGGCAGGAGCTTTTGTACTGACAAAAGAAAATAAACATAAACCGACCATTATGGTGGGATGTGATACCAGAATATCAGGCGATATGCTTGCCAATGCACTGATGGCAGGGATTTGTTCTGTAGGAGCCAATGCAGTGTATGTGGGAGTGATACCTACACCGGCTGTGGCTTACTTAACCAGAAAATATAAGGTGGATGCGGGTGTCGTAATCTCCGCTTCCCATAATCCGGTAGAATTTAACGGCATTAAGTTTTTTGATGGAGACGGCTATAAACTGCCGGATGAACTGGAAGATGAAATTGAATCTATAATCAACAATAACATGAACGGAATCAAATTTCCCATAGGCTCCAATGTAGGCAAGATCAAGTACCGGACAGATGCCAGGGAGGAATATATTAATCATTCTATCCGGTCTGTCAATATTGACCTGTCACCGCTTAAAATCGTTGTGGACTGCGCGGAAGGAGCCTCTTATTACACTTCCGTGGAAGCTTTGCGGGAACTGGGAGCCAATATTGTGGCTATACACAATATGCCTGACGGCACAAACATTAATGCTAACTGTGGTTCCACCCATATGGAAGAACTAAAGGCACGGGTAGTTTATGAAAAAGCAAACATTGGCCTTGCTTTTGATGGTGATGCCGATCGTCTTTTGGCTGTGGATGAGCAGGGAAATGTGGTGGACGGTGACCAGATTATGGCCATAGTCGGGAACCATATGAAAGAAAACGGCGATTTGGCGAACAATACCATTGTTGCAACTGTTATGAGTAATCTGGGATTTTTCTTAATGGCGGAGAAAAACGGCATCCATATAAAACAGACCAAGGTAGGGGACAGATATGTTCTTGAGCAGATGAAGGAAATTGGAGCAAGCCTTGGCGGGGAACAGTCGGGGCATATCATTTTTCTCAAGGAAAATACTACCGGAGACGGGCTTTTAAGCGCTCTCCATCTGCTAAAGGTTATGGTGGAAACCGAAAAGACACTATCAGAGCTGGCTACGATTATGGAGGTTCTGCCCCAGGCCCTGATTAATGCAAAAGTACCCAACCATAAGAAAGAAAAATATATGGAATACCCTGAAATTGCCGATGCCATCCAGAAACTGACGGATAAATTTGCAGGTCAGGGCAGAGTACTCATTCGTCCTTCAGGAACGGAACCCCTTGTCCGTGTAATGATAGAGGGCAAGGATCAGAAAATGATAGAAAATGATGCAAAACAGCTTGCCGAATTAATTCAGAACATTATGCTGTGACATATAGCACATGGAATATGATTATTTAATGTATAGTGCTTGAGAAAGAGATAGAAAGATGTTATAGTAATAAGAGAGATTAAAGCTGGAGGTATCAGGCAGAAAGAAAATTGGAGGGAATTGTTATGGTAAGCCAGAAAGTGGTAATAAAGAACCCAACAGGTCTTCACTTAAGGCCGGCCGGCATCCTATGTAAGGAAGCAATGCAGTTTAAGTCATTAATAACCTTTACATTTAGGGATAATACTGCTAATGCCAAAAGCGTATTAAGCGTTTTGGGTGCCTGCGTTAAATGCGGTGATGAGATTGAATTTGTCTGCGAAGGCGAAGACGAGGTTGAAGCGCTGCGAACTCTGGTAAAAGCAATCGAAAATGGGTTAGGTGAATAGCCCATAGCTCAAAAGAGTATATGTATTTTAAGGCCGGTCCCGTATTTATCTGGATCGGCTTTTTATTACAATAAGCTGGCGGCTAATACAGCAGAGATCTATGTGTAGACAGAATATTCCCATGGAAAGAGGAATTGTTTGAAGAGGAGGAAGTTATGTTGAATTATGAACGCTATAGAAAGAATCCGGTAGTTACGTATCCGGAAAGGGAGTGGCCCCGGAAAGAAATTGAAAAGGCACCCATCTGGTGCAGCGTGGATTTAAGGGACGGAAACCAGGCTCTTATCGACCCCATGGTGGTGAGTGAAAAAATAGAGATGTTTCAGTACCTTATTAAACTTGGCTTTAAGGAGATTGAAATCGGATTTCCAGCAGCGAGCCAGATTGAGTTTGATTTTCTGCGCCAGCTGGTAGAGAGGAAGATGATTCCTGACGACGTCCGTGTACAGGTGCTCACCCAGTGCCGTGAAGAGCTGATTGATCGTACCTTTGAGTCTATTGAAGGGTGTAAGGAAGCCATTGTGCATATTTACAATTCTACATCCACGCTTCAGAGGGATGTGGTATTTGGCATGGAACGTGAGGAGATTATTGACATTGCCGTAAAGGGCACACGGATGGTTAAAGAGAGGGCTGCGAAGTTTCCGGGAAAGATTATTCTGGAATATTCACCTGAGAGCTTTACGGGGACGGAATTGGACTTTGCCCTTGAAATCTGTACCGCAGTGCAGGAAGCATGGGAGCCTACAAAGGAGAATCCAATCATTATCAACTTGCCCTCAACGGTAGAGATGAATACGCCTAATGTCTATGCGGACCAGATCGAATGGATGGACCATCATTTTAAGAACAGGGATACCATTATTTTAAGCGTACATCCCCACAATGACAGAGGAACCGGAGTTGCTTCTGCAGAGCTTGCAATGCTTGCAGGGGCAGAGAGAGTGGAGGGGACTCTTTTTGGAAACGGTGAGAGAACCGGTAATGTGGATGTGCTGAATATTGCTTATAATATGTTTTCGCAGGGCATTAACCCGGAACTGAATATAGAAAAAGTCAACGAAATTATTGAGATATATGAGAGATGCTGTAAAATACCCATCCATCCCAGACACCCATATGCTGGGAAACTGGTATTTACTGCTTTTTCCGGCTCGCATCAGGACGCCATTAATAAAGGCGTCAGAGCCATGAAAGAGCGGGGCAGCGAGCACTGGCAGGTTCCCTATCTGCCCATTGACCCCTCCGATATTGGAAGGGAGTATGAGCCTATCGTCCGCATCAATTCCCAGTCCGGAAAAGGCGGCGTGGCGTTTATCATGGACACGTATTTTGGGTTCAAGCTGCCTAAGGGTATGCATAGGGAATTTGCCGATGTCATTCAGGCTATTTCGGAGAAACAGGGAGAAGTATCACCGGATGAAATTATGAATGCATTCCGGGAGGAATATCTGGATAAGAAAGAACCTATCCATTTCCGCAGGCTCCGGGTGGATGATTTGAGCGAAGAAATAAAATCGGAATTTGATACAAAGGTATTTGTCACCTATACCGATCATGGCGTCCAAAAGAAGTTCGAAGCAGTAGGGAACGGCCCTATTGATGCAGTTCAAAGAGGGCTCAAGGAAGAACTCGGGGCGGCCATTAAGATACTGGATTATGAGGAACATGCCCTTCAGAGCGGTTCTAACTCCCAGGCAGCGGCCTACATTCATCTGCTGGATGCAGAGAACGGAAAAGTCACTTATGGTGTAGGGGTAAGTTCCAATATTACGAGGGCCAGCGTGCGTGCAATTTTTTCAGCAGTCAACAGACTGGGGCTGGGAGAAAAGAAAAAGTAATATTTTCTTAATATAATCGTATAAATTTTTACACAATTTACTAGTGACGGCCAATATCTTCTATGCTATAATGAAAGTCGTATGATTTTGGATAAATCACTATGGAAAGAAACTGAAAGTGAGGAAATAGGATGAAAAGATTACATGTTCTTTTTCTTGCAGCCCTGTCTTCATCTCTTTTGTTAGCTGGCTGCGGAAAAGATGCAGAGGAACAGCAGCCGGTTGTGGGCCCTATCGTTGAGGCCCAGCCCGAACTGGAAAAAGAGAACACGGAGTCGGCAGAGCAGGAAAAACCAGAGGAAGAGACAGAAACAGAAACTCCGCCCCAGGAGGGCATGGTAAGAAGCAGAATTACAAATGAGTGGGTAGATGAGGAAATTAATAATACCCGTCCTGTTGCAGTTATGATTCCCAATTCAAAGACAGCCAGCCATTACGGAATTTCCAATGTGTCAGTCCTTTATGAATGTAATGTGGAAGGCAGCATGACGAGACTGATGGGCGTTTTTGATGACTGGAGTAATATCAGTAAACTGGGAAATATCAGAAGCTGCCGTGACTATTACGTATACTGGGCTTTTGAATGGGATGCCCTTTATATCCATTTTGGAGGGCCCTTCTACATAGATGATATCATTGGGCGTAAGGATACACAGAATATTAACTGTATTGCGTATAGCAATGCAAGCTTCCGGGAGGCAGCCAAGAACTCTACAGACAATGCGTTTACCAGTACCGAGAAAATCAAGGACGCAGCAAGCCATTATAACTATCCTTTGACATACAGGGATGGATACGCTGATGAACAGCATTACCTGTTTGCATCCGAAAGTGAACCCAATACGCTGGAGCAGTATTCCGATGCCATCACCGCATCCAAGGTTGATATGTCCCCGGCTTATCCTGTGACCAACTGTTACTTTGTATACAACGAAAGCACAGGATTGTATGAAAGATTCCAGCATCTGTCCGGCGACAGCGACGGTCCTCACGTTGACCTAGCCAATAATGAACAGCTTGCTTTCAAAAATATTCTGATTCAGAATACTTATTATGAGGTAAGGGACCAGAAAGGCTATCTGGCATTCCAGTGCCATGATACCACCCGGGACGGCTGGTTTTTCACAAATGGCAAAGGTATCCATGTGACATGGGAAAAAACTTCTGACTACGGTGCTACCAGATATTATGACGACGACGGGAATGAAATTAAATTGAATACCGGAAAGACAATGGTCTGCATAGTTGAAGACGGCGATACTTTTAGCGTAGACGGAAAGACTATTGAAGCTAAATAAGTAACATAAATGCATTGAATGGGACTGCGAAAGCAGTCCTATTTGCTTACAAAAAGCTGGCAGGTGAAGCGTGGCGGCTTTCGTAAATATAAGGATGGCTGGCAAAGCCTTATATCAGTTATTGCTTAAAATGCATTTTAAGGTTACAATAATTTAAGAAAGACTTGTTCAAATTAATGGTATGTTCCGCTTAACAGGGGCATAGATGGGGGTCAAATGGATTTCTTAACAGAACTGCTGGACAACCAGATATTTATTTCTGCAATTTTAGGCTGGTTTGTTGCGCAAGTATTAAAAACACTGATTCATATGATTATCAACAAAAAATTTGTGGCAGAGAGAATGGTAGGAAGCGGCGGTATGCCCAGTTCTCATTCGTCCACGGTCTGTGCCCTTGCAACTGCTGCAGGAATGAAGTATGGCGGAGGAAGTTATGAATTTGCAATAGCCATTATGCTGGCAATTATCGTCATGTATGATGCTATGGGAGTCCGCAGGGAAACCGGTAAACAGGGCAGGGTTCTTAATGAAATGCTGGAAATATTCACCAATATGGGAAATCAGATAAGTGCGGAAGAAAAATTAAAAGAATTTGTGGGACATACTCCCTTACAGGTACTGATGGGAGCTATTCTCGGAATTATAATCGCCCTGCTTGTAGGTACCCCGGCTTAAAAAGAGTATATTACCGGTCTGGCCATTCTTACCACTTCTTACGGTACTGGAGGGGCGTCATATTTTCGGTGCGCTTGAAAACTTTTATGAAGTAGGCGGAATCCTGGAAGCCGCAGTTTTGGGCAATGGCGTCAATGGATTCGTCGCTGAACCGGAGCATGGACTTGGCATGGGAAATGCGCAGGGAAGCAAGAGCATTCCCCAGGGTTACGCCGTAAACTTTCTTATATTCCCGGGAAAGATGGTATTTGCTGATAAAAAAGCGGCTGGATAAATCTTCCAGGGAAATCTTTTGGCGGTAATTTTCGCTGATATATTCATGAACCTGACGAATTTTAGCAGATATGGTATATTCTCCCATTTTAAGGGATTCATTTTCCGTAAAGCAAAGGGTAATAATATCCGTAATATATTTATTTGAGGTGAGTTCCATTAGAGGGCTTTTAGTCTGATGGCACAGGTAGAGCTGGTCTAAGGCGTCGGTAAATAACAAAATATTTCTGGGATGGAACAGGTACGGATTCTCACGGGAAATGTAGTAGTCATAATAGGAGCGTGCTTCGGGGCCGTTAAAATGAACCCATTTAAGGCTCCAAGGGTGTGACGCACTGCTTTCGTGGGAATAGGATTGGGCACAGTTAATGAAAACACAGTCTCCCGCAGAAAGTCTGTGCTTTTCGCCGTTGTAGGATAAAACGCCCTCGCCGTCCAAGACAGTAAGGAACAGAAAGGAATTTAAATTCTGACGTTTACTGATATGGGGTTCCAGGCTCTGAAGGGTTCCCACCTCCTGGACGTAGAAATAGTGGGATTTTGCATAGGCGGAAGGTGTTGAAAGGATCCGCGAAGAAGAGGTCTTGGGCATGGGAAGTCTCCTTGATGGAATTAGCAATATTTTCCTGTTTTTACGCAATATATTTGATTGCCATTGATATTATACAATAGTATACTCCCTAATGATATAGCAAAATAAGACAAATTTTAAAGGAGAAATTTATGCAGAAGACAGCTTTAATCACAGGAATCACAGGGCAGGACGGTTCTTACCTTGCAGAATTTTTATTGGAACAGGGGTATGAGGTGCATGGCCTTGTGAGAAGACACAGCATTAGTAATACATCTCGTATTGACCATATTATCCAATCGGATTACAATAAAGTTAAATTTTTCCTGCATTTTGCAGATACAACAGATTCCAGCAACCTAATGAGGCTGATTGCGGAGATCCGCCCCACGGAAGTTTATAATCTGGCGGCCCAGTCCCATGTGGGTATATCCTTTGACGTGCCGGAATATACGGCGGAAGCGACAGGCGTGAGCACCTTAAAGCTTCTGGAGGCCATAAGGGTAAATGGCGGCAACTGCAGATATTATCAGGCGTCCACTTCCGAATTGTTTGGCGGGCTTCCTGAGACGGCGCCCCAGAACGAAAGTACGCCATTTTATCCGAAAAGCCCCTATGGTGCGGCGAAGCTGTACTCTTACTGGATCACCGTCAATTACAGGGAATCCTACAATATGTTTACCTGTAACGGTATATTGTTTAACCATGAATCGCCAAGGCGGGGAGAGAACTTCGTCACAAGGAAGATTACCCTTGCCATTGCCAATATCATTGCAGGTAATCAGGAGAAGCTTTCCCTTGGCAATATGAACGCAAAGCGCGACTGGGGATATGCCGGAGATTACGTGGAAGGTATGTGGATGATGCTCCAGCAGGACAAGCCCGGCGATTATGTGCTGGCCACCAACGAGACACATACCGTAAGGGAGTTTGTGGAGGCTGCATTCAAGGAACTTGGTATTTCCATTGTATGGGAAGGCACAGGGGTAAACGAAAAGGGAATCGATGCGGATACAGGCAGGTTTTTAGTGGATGTAAATCCCGAATTTTACCGCCCGGCGGAAGTGGAGTACCTTTGGGGAGATGCTTCCAAGGCAGAAAAGATATTGGGCTGGAAGCGGAAAGTGGATTTTGGCGGCCTGGTGGCTATGATGATGGATTCTGACTTAAAGGCTGTAGCCGGAATGGACTGCAGGGAATACCGGGAGAGCAGGAAAGATAATTAACTTATAGTAGCTACGTAAAGAAGAGGATGGTTGCATGCTTTCTGTCATATTCATCTGGCTGTACATGCTGTTTACCTGTTATGTGACAGGGTTTGCGCTTATCAGAATGATTGCAGGTAAGGAAGGATTTTCCTGTAAAAAGGAAGCCAGTTACCTGTATGCAGGTATAGGGGCAGTTACGGTTTACTCTCAGTTTTTCAGCGTTTTCCAGAAGGTTGGTCTGGGGGCAAATCTGTTGCTGCTTTTTGCGTGTATGCTCTGCATAATACGTTTAAAAAAAGAATTTGGGGAAAATCTGCACACGTTTAGACTGACGGTTTCACCGCTTAAAGCGTTTATCGTATTTGCATTTTTTTTATTGTTTGCTTATGGCACATCCAGAGGGATTATACATTATGATACGGGGCTTTATCATGCCCAGAGCATCCGCTGGATCGAGGAGTACGGGGTTGTGCCGGGGCTGGGCAATCTGCACAGCAGACTTGCCTATAACAGTTCGGCCTTTTGCCTTTCGGCTCTTTACAGCATGGCGTTTCTTGGGGGACAGTCCTTTCACTGCTGTGCCGGATTTTTGGCATTTCTTCTTGCGCTGGTGTGTATGGAAGGATTAAAAAAGGATAAAATGAAAAAGCCGCAGCTTTCAGACTTTGCCCGGCTTGCCAGCGTTTATTACCTGCTGATGATTTTTGATGAAATGGTCTCCCCGGCATCTGATTACTTTATGGTGCTTATGGTGTTTTTCCTTGTGATCCGGTGGCTTGAGCTGCTGGAGAGAAAAGAAGACTCTTACCTGCCCTACGGACTGCTGTGTCTGTTTGGGGTGGTAGTGCTTACAGTTAAGCTTTCCGGCGCATTGATGCTTTTGCTGGTTTTAAAGCCGGCGATAATGATGGTAAAGGAAAAGCGGATCAGGGAGATTGCAAAATTTATCGGGCTTGGCGTTTTGACGTCAGCGCCTTTCTTTATCAGAAACGTGATTTTGTCCGGCTGGCTGGTCTATCCTTTTACCTTCATTGATTTATTTGACTTTGACTTTAAGA
Organism: Lachnospiraceae bacterium; assembly: GCA_009911035.1. Lineage (GTDB taxonomy): Bacteria > Bacillota > Clostridia > Lachnospirales > Lachnospiraceae > Suilimivivens. The sequence goes on along the minus strand of QXWO01000023.1, from coordinate 48,014 downwards.
TCCCTAAAGGTGTGGCGGATTATGATGCCAGGGAAATACAGGTCTGGGGCAGGGGATTCAGCGATGTGGGCAGATATGGGGAGCCTGTGTTGAGCTGGATGCCGGAATGGATCCGGAATCTGGACGGAACCAATAAGGTTTTTCTGGCGGCAGCCTTTGGAGCGATCGTACTGCTGGCTTTTCTGGTGGCTTATGCTTTTTGGCAAAGAAAAATGGAAATGGCGGATTTCCTGTTTATGGACGCAGTTCTGGCAGTCTGTTTTCTGTTCTGGCTGCTCAGCGCACCGCTGGTCAGATACGGATGTGTGTTTCTGTGGTTGTTTCCGTCACTGGTATGGGGATACTTATATCTGGGTATAAGCCCCCATCTGGACAGGTATAAAATTTATCTGATCATATTTTCTGTATTTGGAATATACAAACTTGCCGCATTTGGGCTGGAAGTAGGAAAGGCGGCGGGAACGGACTATCTGGTTTACCAGAAAGATTATGAAAATTATGAGACGGAAGCATATGAACTGCACGGCTGTACATTTTACTATCCGGTGTCCGGTGACAGGACAGGGTACCGGGATTTCCCGGCCTCTCCCGTAAAGGCGGAGGATATATTCCGGGGGAAGACGCTGGAAGATGGATTTAAAGATGTGATACACTAGAGCGTTGACGTCTGGGGCAGTAGACCGGGCAGGCAGAGGAAACGATATATCAAACATGTTCTGGCATATAGAGGAAAAGAGAAAGGGAATTATTGTGATGGAAAAAAGTGATAAGATTTATGTAGCAGGACACAGGGGCCTTGTGGGAAGTGCAATTGTAAGGAATCTTCAGGAAAAGGGATATACAAACATTATCGGCAGGACTCACAAGGAACTTGATCTGACCAATCAGGCTACGGTGCGGGAATTTTTTGAGGCGGAGAGGCCGGACATTGTGGTTCTGGCGGCGGCAAGAGTGGGCGGTATCAATGCCAACAATACAGCCCCAGCAGATTTTGCCTATGAAAATATGCAGATTCAGTGTAATGTAATAGAATGCTGTCACAGGTATAAAGTGAAAAAACTGCTTTTTCTGGGAAGCACCTGTATTTATCCAAGGATGGCGCCCCAGCCCATACCGGAGGATGCCCTTCTTACAGGACCATTGGAGGAAACCAATGAAGCATACGCTATCGCCAAGATTGCAGGAATGGAGATGTGCAGATTTTATAAGAAACAGTATGGCGATGATTTCATAAGCTGTATGCCGACAAATCTGTACGGCCCTTATGATAATTATGATTTGGACGGTTCCCATGTAATGCCTGCCATGATTCGCAAATTCCATGAAGCAAAGGTGAAGGGTGCGGCTACAGTAGAATTGTGGGGGACAGGGACGCCTTTAAGGGAATTTTTATATGTGGACGATATGGCTGACGCCTGTGTGTTCCTTCTTGAAAATTATAATGGGGAGCGACATGTAAATATTGGAACCGGAAAGGAAGTAACCATTAAGGAACTGGCCGGAATTGTTAAGAGGACCGTGGGATTTGAGGGAGAAATTTTGTGGAATAAGGATATGCCTGACGGAACTCCAAGAAAGCTTACAGATGTAAATAAGCTTCATGGGCTGGGCTGGACGCATAAAATAGAACTGGAGGAAGGCGTGAAGCTGGCTTACCAGTGGTTTAAGGATAATGTGGAAAGTGCAAGGATGTAATTTTGCATGTTACTGTCTGGGCAGAGTTTTACATTTCATACAAAATCAGCAGAAAGAGATACAAAAATATATTTGAGCCTGTGAATTAAATCGTATATAATATAAGTGAGGATAGTATCAGCAAAGCAATGCCGGTTATATCGGGCACTGCGGAGCAAATTTCATGAAAAGGAGGTGTAACTATGAGCAGCATGACGATAAGAAATAATGGGTTGTATAATTCTTATTCCCATATTTCCAGCGGAAAGAGAATCAATTCGGCAGCGGATGACGCAGCGGGCCTTGCTATTGCGCAGAAATTGCAGAAGCAGGAAAAAGGTCTTAACGTAGGCGCGCAGAATGCAAAGGACGCCATGGGCGTTATGAATGTAGCGGACGGCGCTCTGGACGGTATTATGGACCAGCTTCAGAGGATACGTGAGCTTGGCGTGAAATCCATGAACGGATTGTATTCTGAATCCGACAGGGCCATGTACCAGAGGGAGATCGACGGTCTGAAGGAGGGTATTCAGTCACTGGCAAAGAATACGACTTTAAACGAGCAGAATCTTCTTGACGGAAGCATGGCGGATATGCATCTGGCAACCAATCCTGACGGGGGCGGCATGCAGATACGTATGACCAATTCCACGCTGGAAGCCCTAGGCATTGCAGATTTTGACGTGACCAGCGGAAACTTCGACCTTAGCGCAATTGACAAGGCGATGGAGAAGGTATCGGGACAGAGAAGCGCTATGGGCGCTTATACAAACCGTCTGGAGCATACCTATAATTACAACACAGCTTCTTATCTGGAACAGTCTGGCGCCAGAAGCCGTATAGAGGATCTGGATATGCCCAAAGCGATTTCTGACAAGAAGAAAGAGGAGCTGATGGATCAGTACAGAAGTCTGATGCTGAGAAGGCAGATGGATCAGGAATCTATGATAACAAGAATGTTCAGCTAACTGAAGCTTTGTTAAGTAAAGGTCTGCCGCACGCTGTATCTATTACAGGTGCGGCAGACCTTTTAGAAGGGTATAAAAATAATATAAGGAGATAGATAGTATATTGGCAGCTATTTAGCTTCAATAGCCGCCCTGATAAATCCCTTAAATAAGGGATGGGGACGGTTGGGCCGTGATTTCAGTTCCGGGTGCCCCTGTGTGGCAATGAAAAAGGGATGTTCCGGAAGTTCGCACATTTCTACGATCCGCCCGTCAGGGGACAGGCCGGAAAGCTTCATGCCATGCTTCGTCAGGACGGTGCGGAAATCATTATTTACTTCGTAGCGGTGCCGATGCCGTTCATAAATTGTTTTTTTACCATATAGTTCATATGCCATGGAAGATTCATCAAGGACACAGGGGTAAGAGCCCAGGCGCAGAGTTCCGCCGATATCCTCTACGCCGCTCTGGTCGGGCATAAGCGCAATGACCGGATGGGTGGTAGAGGGATCTAACTCAATGCTGTGGGCATCCTTTAAGCCTGCCACATTGCGGGCAAATTCCACAATGGAAAGCTGCATACCCAGACAAATGCCCAGAAACGGAATTTTGTGGGTGCGCGCATAAGTGATGGCGCTTATTTTCCCGTCGATCCCTCTTGGACCGAAGCCGCCGGGTACGAGGATGCCGTCCACATCCTGCAGGATTTCCGGGGCAGTTTCTTCTGTTACCGTTTCGGAATCCACCCATTTGATATTGACGGAAATCTGGTTATAAATTCCCCCGTGTTTTAAAGCCTCTACAACACTGATATAGGCGTCGTGAAGCTGTACGTATTTTCCCACAATGGCAATTGCCACCTCACCGAAAGGAGAACGCAGGGACTGCACCATTTCCTTCCAGTCATCCAGATCCGGCTCCGGGCACGGAAGATTCAGACATTCACAGGCCACTTGCGCCAGAGACTCATTTTCCATGGCAAGGGGCGCTTCATACAGATATTCCACATCAAGATTTTGCAGCACATGGCTGTTGGGTACATTGCAAAACAGTGCGATTTTATCTTTGATAGCCTGGTCTAAAGGATATTCGCTTCGACACACGATAATATCGGGCCGAATGCCCATACCCTGCAATTCCTTTACGCTTGCCTGGGTGGGCTTTGTCTTCATTTCCTGGGAGGCTTTGAGAAACGGAATCAGGGTGACATGAATCAAAATTGCATTTTCATGTCCGACTTCATGCTGGAACTGGCGGATAGACTCTAAAAAAGGCTGGCTTTCAATATCCCCCACAGTCCCGCCTACCTCAATAATGGCAATCTGTGTCTCCTTGGCCGTATCATTCCGGTAAAAGCGGCTTTTGATTTCATTTGTGATATGGGGAATGACCTGCACGGTTCCCCCGCCGTAATCGCCCCGTCGCTCTTTCTGCAAAACAGACCAGTAAATTTTGCCTGTGGTGACATTGGAGTTTTTGTCCAGATTTTCATCGATAAATCTTTCATAATGACCAAGGTCAAGGTCTGTTTCCGTACCGTCGTCGGTGACAAACACTTCCCCGTGCTGAATAGGATTCATGGTGCCGGGGTCAATATTGATATAGGGGTCAAATTTCTGCATTGTTACTTTATATCCACGGGCTTTTAAAAGCCTTCCAAGGGAGGCCGCGGTAATTCCCTTACCCAGACCGGAAACAACGCCGCCAGTTACAAAAACATATTTTACTGCCATAATAATCTCCATTTCTGCTTCGCCTGTGAAAAATTTGATATCCACAATATCTTCTTTATGCTATACTGAAAAAAAGGAAGATACCAGACACCAATATGCTTCACTTTGCGCACCGCCCTGCTGAAACAACAAAGGACGTCTTATTGCAAAAAGACGCCGCGGGTCACACCCGCAGCGCCTTTGCTGAACAACAAAATTTTAGCACTGGATTTTTTGGTTGTCAATAAAAAAACTTTAATAAAAAATTGATATTAGTTCATTTCTTTTTTATGGAATAATTAATTAGGGTGTGCTACAATAAAAATCGGTATTTAAACAAGGGGAAAAGATTGATCAGGAAAGAGAACAGGTTTAACTTATGAGAGTGGGATTCGATAATGAAAAGTACTTAAAGATGCAGTCAGAACATATCGAGGAGCGGATTAATAAATTTGGAGATAAATTATATCTTGAGTTTGGCGGCAAACTGTTTGACGATTTTCATGCGTCAAGGGTCCTGCCGGGATTTGAACCGGACAGCAAGCTGCGTATGCTGATGAAGCTCTCTGACAGGGCGGAGATCATAATTGTAATAAATGCCGCTGATATTGAAAAAAATAAGATACGCGGGGACCTGGGAATCACCTATGATGAAGACGTGCATCGGCTGATGAAGGAATTTGAGAGCCGCGGCCTTTACGTGGGCAGTGTGGTGCTGACTCATTATGCAGGCCAGACCAGGGCTTCTGATTTTAAGGAGCGGCTTGAAAAAAGAAATGTGAAGGTTTATCTGCATTATACGATTGAGGGTTATCCTTCCGATATACCGCTGATCGTCAGTGACAACGGATATGGAAGAAATGAATATATTGAAACCACAAGGCCTCTGGTGGTGGTCACGGCGCCAGGGCCGGGGAGCGGAAAGATGGCGACCTGCCTTTCCCAGCTTTATCATGACAATAAGCGGGGGATCAAGGCGGGATATGCCAAGTATGAGACATTTCCCATCTGGAATATACCTTTGAAGCATCCGGTGAATCTGGCTTACGAGGCGGCCACTGCAGATTTGAATGATATCAATATGATCGACCCGTTCCATTTAGAGGCATACGGGGAGACAGCAGTCAATTACAACCGGGATATTGAAATCTTTCCGGTACTGAATGCGATTTTTGAAGGCATATACGGTGAAAATCCATATAAGTCCCCCACTGACATGGGTGTTAACATGGCGGGAAAATGTATTGTGGATGATGAAGTGTGCCGGGAAGCCTCCTATATGGAAATTATCCGTCGCTATTATACGGCAATGAATGACGTCATTAAAGGCAAGGCAAAGGAAAATGACGTTTATAAGATAGAGCTTTTGATGAAGCAGGCGAAGATTACCACAGATGACAGGAAGGTGACGGTGGCTGCGAAGAAAAGGGAGGAACTTCTGGGAGTTCCCACGGCGGCAATTGAACTGTCTGACGGAACGATCATAACTTCCAAGACTTCCGATCTCCTTGGCGCTTCCGCGGCGCTGCTGCTGAACGCCCTGAAACATCTGGGCGGGGTAGACCACGATACGCATTTGATTTCACCGCTGGCAATTGAGCCGATTCAGGAATTGAAAACAAAATATCTGGGAGGGAAAAATCCCCGTCTGCATACGGATGAAGTATTGATTGCGCTTTCTATTTCCGCTTTGACGGATGAAAATGCTAAAAAGGCGCTGGAACAGATTCCAAAGTTAAAGGAATGTCAGGTTCATACTTCTGTCATGCTCTCGGAGGTAGATATAAAAACATTTAAAAAGCTGGGGGTAAATCTTACCAGCGAACCAACAATAAAAGGAAAGAGTAACTAAATGAGCGAAAACAATTTAAATCAGTACGAAGGTGGCCCGGGTGGAAGTGGCGGCCCGTCCAACAATAACGGCAGTAACGGTCCAGGCGGCCCGGGTGGAAATGGCAGGGACCCGAGGAAGCAGAATATCATTATGTTTGTGGTGGCTGCTCTGTTGTCACTGCTTTTGGTGAGTTCTTTTGTGAAGATTGTTACAGGAGGCTCCGAGCAGGAGGTTTCCTATAATGAATTTATCCAGATGCTGGAGGAAGAGAAAATCCAGTCAGTAATCATTGGGACAGACCGGATTTATATTCAGTCCAAGGCGGAAAAGGGCAGCCCGTCTGCAATTTTATATTTATATGGCATGAATCCGGGCGCAAGTTATTATACCGGAAAGATCGAGGACGACGACACGCTGACCAACAGACTGCTGGAATATGATGTAGAAGTAAAAGGACAGGTGGCAGATGGAACCAGTGCAGTCATTAGCTTCCTTTTGTCTTATGTATTTCCGTTTATCATTATGTGGGTGCTCTTAAGCCTGCTACTGCGCAAGATGTCCAAGGGCGGCGGTCCTATGGGTGTGGGCAAGAGCAATGCCAAGGTTTATGTACAGCGGGAGACGGGTATAACCTTCAAAGATGTGGCAGGGGAGGACGAAGCTAAGGAATCTCTTCAGGAAGTGGTGGATTTCCTGCATAATCCTGGCAAATATGCGAAAATTGGGGCGAAGCTTCCCAAGGGAGCCCTTCTGGTAGGTCCTCCCGGAACAGGTAAGACCCTGCTGGCGAAGGCAGTGGCAGGGGAAGCAAATGTGCCGTTTTTTTCCCTGTCCGGTTCAGATTTTATTGAACTGTATGTGGGCGTGGGTGCTTCCCGTGTAAGGGATTTGTTTAAGGAAGCAACCAAGAACGCTCCCTGTATCATTTTTATAGACGAGATAGACGCGATTGGCCGGAGCCGTGACAGCAAATATGGCGGCGGCAACGAAGAACGGGAACAGACATTGAACCAGCTCCTGTCAGAAATGGACGGTTTCGACACATCCAAAGGTATTCTGGTGCTTGGGGCAACCAACCGTCCTGAAATACTGGATAAGGCGCTTCTGCGTCCAGGCCGTTTCGACAGAAGGATCATTGTGGACAAACCGGATTTAAAGGGAAGGGTGGAAATCCTAAAGGTACATGCCAAGGAAGTGCACCTGGATGAAAGTGTGGATTTGGACGCTATTGCCCTTGCTACCAGCGGTGCAGTGGGGGCAGACCTTGCCAATATGATCAACGAGGCGGCAATCAATGCCGTACAGCACGGCAGGGAATATGTGACCCAGAAGGATTTATTCGACGCAGTAGAGCAGGTTCTGGTAGGAAAAGAAAAGAAAGACCGCATCATGAGCAAGGAAGAGCGCAAGATCGTCTCCTACCATGAAGTGGGCCATGCGCTTATAAGCGCCCTGCAAAAGAATTCAGAGCCTGTGCAGAAGATCACCATTGTGCCCAGAACCATGGGAGCTTTGGGGTATGTCATGCATGTACCTGAGGAGGAGAAGTACTTACAGACGGAAGCGGAACTGCATGACAGGCTGGTAAGCCTGCTGGGCGGACGTGCGGCGGAGGAGATTGTCTTTGGCAATGTGACCACCGGAGCGGCCAATGATATTGAGCAGGCCACTAATATAGCCACCAACATGATCACCCGCTTTGGTATGAGCAAACGCTTCGGTCTGATGGGGCTGGCAACCGTAGAAAATGAGTATTTAGGCGGAGGGGCAAGGCTGACATGCAGTGACAGAACTGCCTCAGATGTGGATACGGAAATCATGGAAACCTTGAAGCAGTGTTATGAGCAGGCCAAAGAGCTGCTTTCCGGGAACAGGGATCTGATGGATAAACTGGCTGCCCACCTTATTGAAAAGGAAACCATCAGCGGCAAGGAATTTATGAAGATTTACAGGCGGGAGAAAGGCATACCGGAGCCGGAAGACAATGGGGACGACAGCCCAAAGAATCGTGTGGATAAAAATCCGGATTCATCTCCAAAGGAGAGCGGGGATGGGGATAAAAGCCCTGCAATGACACAGGAAATGCAGCAGGCAGCAGAAGAGACAAAAACCGGAAATGTGCAGTCCGAAAATGCCGCAGTCACAAAAGAGCCGGAAGGACTGGAGAGCGTTGACAGCCCGGAGGGTACAGTAGCACCTGAGGATACCGATAGTCTTAAAGACGGACAGAACCAGACAAAAGGGTTGTTTTCCAATGCATCTTCGGATATTTTTAAATAAAGGACGTTAATTGAAAATATGGACATCATTACGAGAACGGAAGTTTATTCATAATGATGTCCTTATCCTTGTGTGGGGGACGAGAGTATGTTTGACATTCAGGAAGAACTTAAGAAACTTCCCAACTGCCCGGGAGTATATATCATGCGTGATGAAATGGACAATATTATTTATGTGGGGAAGGCAGTCAATCTCCACAACCGTGTCCGGTCATATTTCCGCAAAAATATAGGCAGAGGGCCGCAGATTGATAAAATGGTGACGCTGATCAGCCGTTTTGAGTATATTGTCACGGATTCGGAGCTGGAAGCGCTGGTATTGGAAAATAATCTGATCAAAGAGCACAGCCCCAAATATAATACGCTGCTTAAGGACGATAAGACCTATCCTTATATTAAAGTCACCATGGGGGAGGCGTATCCCCGGGTACTGTTCTCCAGACAGATGAAGAAGGATCGCTCCCGATACTTTGGCCCGTATACCAGTGCGGCGGCAGTAAAAGATACGATTGACCTGATCAATAAGCTTTACCAGCTTAAGACCTGTAACAGGAACCTTCCCAAAGAGTGCGGGAATGACCGGGCCTGCCTGAACTATCATATTAAACAGTGCATGGCTCCCTGTCAGGGATATATCACACAGGAGCAGTATCAGGAGCGGGTGAAGAAAGCACTGGATTTTTTAAACGGCAGTTATCAGGGGACATTAAAGGAACTGGAACAGAAAATGCAGGAGGCTTCGGAAAATCTTGAATTTGAGGAGGCTGTCCGCTACCGGGATTTGTACAATAGCGTAAAGCAGACTGCGTCCAAACAGAAGATTACGGACAGCGATGGTGAGGATAAGGATATTATTGCGCTGGCTGCTGATGGACAGGACGCAGTAGTGCAGGTTTTTTTTATCCGGGACGGAAAACTTATCGGCAGAGAGCACTTTTATATGACGCATGTGTCGGGAACGGACAGGAGCCAGATCCTGCTTGATTTTGTAAAGCAGTTTTATGCAGGGACACCTTTTATTCCAAGGGAGCTGATGCTTCAGGAACAGATTGAGGACGGGGAGGTGATTGAACAATGGCTTTCCAAACGGAAAGGGGCCAGAGTGCGTATAAAAGTGCCCAAAATAGGCTCTAAGGAAAAACTGGTGGAGCTGGCGGCAAGGAATGCATCGCTGGTTTTAAGTCAGGACAAAGAGCGCATCCGCAGGGAGGAAGGCAGAACGATAGGTGCAGTAAAGGAAATTGCCCTTTTGCTTGGTCTGGAAAATGTGAACCGGATGGAAGCTTTTGATATTTCCAATATCAGCGGTTTTGCAAATGTAGGCTCTATGGTGGTTTATGAAAAAGGAAAACCGAAACGCAGCGATTACAGAAAGTTCCGCATCAAGACAGTATCCGGACCGGACGACTATGCCTGCATGAAGGAGGTGCTTACCAGGAGATTTTTGCATGGCATGGAGGAGCAGAAGGAGCTGGAAGATAAAGAACTGGAAAAGGAATTTGGAAGTTTTACCAAATTTCCTGACCTGCTGCTTATGGACGGCGGTAAAGGACAGGTAAATATTGCCCTCCAGGTTTTGGATGAACTGCACCTGCATATTCCGGTCTGCGGCATGGTGAAGGACGATAATCATAATACCAGAGGACTTTATTTCCAAAATAAGGAGATTCAGATCGAAAGAAGCAGCGAGGGGTTTAAGCTCATAACCCGCATTCAGGACGAAGCCCACAGATTTGCCATAGAATACCACAGGTCCCTGCGTTCAAAATCCCAGGTGAAATCCGTTCTTGACGAAATTCCGGGGGTGGGACCTTCCAGAAGAAAGGCCCTTATGCGGCGCTTTAAATCTATTGAAGAAGTGAAGAATGCGGACGTGGAAACCCTAACCGGGGTGGATGAGATTCCCAGGTCCGTGGCGGAGGGGATCTATGCATTTTTTCATGAAGGGAAACAGTGACCTCAGGGCGGCATCACTCCATGGAAGTATTGAGATTGTCTGGGATCTATGGTACAATACATGAAAAAGAAGTGGAAAAGGAGCAGGGTATGGCAATCGTAAAACTGGAACAGATTATTGGGAAGATGAAGCTGGAAAATTTGACTCCGGAACTGGATATTTCCAAGATTAAAATTACACAGCCGGATATCAACAGGCCGGCTCTTCAGATGGCAGGGTATTTCGAGCATTTCGAGGCCACCAGACTGCAGATTATCGGATTTGTGGAGTACACCTATATGCAGGGACTGCCGGAGGAAAGAAAGAAGGAAATTTATACGAAATTCCTTTCCTGTGAAATACCGGCGATTGTCTTTTGCCGGGAATTAAAGCCGGACGACCTTTTCTTACAGATAGCGGTGGAGAATGAGGTTCCTCTGCTGATGACGAAAAAAGCCACATCCGGGTTTATGGCGGAGATTATCAGATGGCTGAATGTTATGCTTGCGCCCTGTATTTCCGTGCACGGCGTGCTGGTGGATGTATACGGCGAAGGCGTTCTGATTACAGGCGAGAGCGGCATAGGAAAATCAGAAGCAGCACTGGAACTGATTAAGAGAGGCCACCGTCTGGTAACGGACGACGCGGTGGAAATCAGGAAGGTGAGCGATGATACGCTGGTCGGCTCGGCACCGGATATTACCAAGCATTTTATTGAACTGCGGGGCATTGGCATCGTGGATGTGAAGACTTTGTTTGGTGTGTCCAGCGTTAAGGACACCCAGAATATTGATCTGGTCATTCGTCTGGAAGACTGGGACAAGGAAAAAGAATACGACAGGCTGGGGCTGGAGGAAGAATATACAGAGTATCTGGGAAACAAGATAGTGTGCCATAACATTCCTATCCGTCCGGGGCGTAATCTTGCCATTATCTGTGAATCTGCGGCAATCAACCACCGTCAGAAAAAGATGGGTTACAATGCGGCACAGGAGCTGTACAGAAGGGTGCAGGAATCCCTCACTAGAAAAAGGGACGATGACGACTGATAATAAACTTAAAATTTTTATTTTATTGCATAAAAATGAGAAACTATAATAAAGATAAAGAGAGGGTTATATTATGGGTAAGTATGTATTTGGCGTGGATGTAGGCGGTACGACAGTGAAGCTTGGTCTGTTCAGTGCAGAGGGAGAGCTTTTTGACAAGTGGGAAATCCCCACAAGAACACAGGAGGGTGGCAGCCATATCCTCCCCAACGTTGCAGAGAGCATCAGGGAGAAAATCAGGGAAAAACAGATTGCGCAGGAAGATATAACCGGCGTGGGCGTGGGAGCCCCCGGTCCCATTGACGATGACGGCGTTGTCCACAGAGCGGTCAATCTGGGATGGGAAACTTTCAGCATTAAAAAGACGCTGGAGGAGGAACTCCATGTACCTGTCAGGGCAGGAAATGACGCTAATGTGGCAGCCCTTGGGGAAATGTGGAAAGGCGGCGGCAAGGGAAGCAGTGATATGATTATGGTAACCCTGGGAACCGGTGTAGGCGGCGGAATCATCACTGGCGGAAAGGTTTTGACAGGCTATGCGGGAGCCGGGGGAGAAATCGGTCATATCCACGTGGACGATAAGGAAACAGAATGCTGTGGATGCGGCAATAAGGGATGTCTTGAGCAGTACGCTTCGGCAACAGGAATCGCAAGGCTTGCCCACAGAAAATTGGAAGAAAGCAGTAGGGACAGTATCCTCCGGGGCGGTAAGGTGACTGCAAAGACTGTGTTTGACGCGGTAAAGCAGAAGGACGCCCTTGCCATAGAAGTAGCGGAAGAATTCGGCAAGTATTTAGGCAACGGACTTTCTGTGATTGCCAGCGTGGTAAACCCGGAAACAATCGTAATCGGCGGCGGTGTGTCCAAGGCCGGGGAAATATTAATGGATTATATCAAACCTTCTTTTATGAATAATGTGTTCCATGCGAACAGGGAAGTAAAGTTTGTTCTTGCGACTCTTGGAAATGATGCAGGCATATACGGCGCAGCAAAGCTGGTGCTGGATGCCATATAAAAAAGAAACAGCAGGTGTAAAAGTGGAGAAAATCAGTTCATTTGTCTATGAGTTTATTAGCGCTTGTGTGCCCGGGGAAGATATCCTGTTAAATGAGCCTATGAGCAGACATACAACCTTTAAGGTAGGCGGAGAGGCAGGATGCCTGGTGCGGATCAGCGAAACCGGGCAGATTGCCAGAATCGTCTCCTACTTAAGAAAGGTAGGAATTCCCTATTTTGTTATAGGGAATGGGAGCAATCTGCTCGTGGGAGATAAAGGATACCCGGGCGTGATTTTGCAGATAGGAAGCAGGATGAATCAACTTACAGTGCTGGGGAACCATATCAGGGCGCAGGCTGGGGTATCCATGATACAGGCAGCAAGGTGCGCCCAGGAAAATGGACTGACCGGGCTGGAGTTTGCTTCGGGGATACCGGGGACAGTGGGCGGCGGTACGGTAATGAATGCCGGAGCCTACGGCGGCGAATTAAAACAGGTGGTCAAGAAGGTCACTGTCATGGATGAACAGGGTGAAATTCTTGAAATCTGCGGAGAAGATATGGAGTTTGGCTACCGCACCAGTATTATTAAAAACAGACCCTTTATTGTCCTGGAGGTTTTAATGGACTTAAACCCGGGCAACAAAGAAGAAGTCCGGTCAAAGATGGAGGATCTTGCAAAAAAAAGGCGGGAAAAACAGCCCCTGGAATTTGCAAGTGCAGGCAGTACCTTTAAAAGGCCGGAAGGACACTTTGCAGGGAAGCTGATCATGGATGCAGGGCTTCGCGGGTTTGCTGTGGGCGGTGCCAGAGTTTCCGAAAAGCACTGCGGTTTTGTGATAAATACCGGAACGGCTTCTGCTGCTGACATTGCACAAGTCATAAAGGAAGTACAAAGACAGGTGAAAGATAAATCTGGAGTTACCCTGGAAAGGGAAGTAATCTTTCTGGGTGATTTTTAAGGAGGAGGAGCATGCGGTTTGTAGTTGTGACAGGTATGAGCGGCGGCGGAAAAAGTACGGCTTTAAGAATGCTGGAGGATGCGGGATTTTATTGTGTGGATAACCTTCCAGTGCTTTTAATTGAGAAGTTTGTGGAGCTTATCGCGGCACCCGGCGGGGAAGTGTCCAAAGTTGCTTTGGGACTGGATGTGCGCGCAGACCAGTCATTTGACGATGTACGTAAGATACTTGAGAAACTAAAGGAAGACGGTTATAAGTTTGAGATCCTGTTTATGGAGGCCAATGACCGTACCCTGCTCAAGCGCTATAAGGAGACCAGGAGGATGCATCCCCTTTCTCCTGACGGGCGTATCGAAGATGGAATCAGAAAAGAAAGAGATATCTTAAGCAATATCAGAATAAAGTCCGATTATGTGATTGATACGTCCAGCCTTCTGACCAGAGAATTAAAAGAAGAGTTGGATCGTATTTTTGTTCAGAATAAAGAATATAATAACCTTATGGTACGGATCTTGTCCTTTGGCTTTAAGCATGGGATTCCGGCTGATGCGGATCTGGTATTTGATGTGAGATTTCTCCCAAACCCTTTTTACATAGATGATTTAAAGCATAAAACAGGAAATGATGCCGAAGTGCAGGATTATGTCATGAGTTATCCGGAGGCGCATATATTTATTGAGAAGCTGACAGACATGATAGGGTTTCTGATTCCCAACTATATAAAGGAAGGGAAGTACCAGCTTGTGATCGGGATAGGATGTACAGGCGGGAAACATAGAAGCGTGACGCTGGCTAACAGGCTGCATGAGCGCATGAAGGATAAAGGCGGATACGGGATAAATATATCCCACCGGGATATAGGACAAGGCGTGTAAGGGCCTTTAGAAAGCAGTAAAGGGGCAGATATGTCATTTTCATCAGATGTAAAGGAAGAATTGGAGAAAGTAGTTCCAGATTCCAGACACTGCCAATTGGCCGAATTGGCGGCAATTGTTCAGTTTGGATGCAAAATTACGGCAGAAGACGGGCAAAATTTAGCAATATCTTCCGAAAATCCATTCGTGTCCAGAAAGTACTTTACATTATTAAAAAAAACATTTATTATTAATGTTAATGTAAAAAAACTGCTACAGGCTGTTAAGATTTTAGATGAAGAAGGGCTTGTGGGCAAGTACCCCGGCCAGGCAGATCCTTTGCTCATCAGAAATAGCTGTTGCAGGAGGGCTTTTTTAAGAGGCGCTTTTTTGTGTCTGGGTTCCATGAGCGATCCAAGGAAAGGATATCATCTGGAGTTTGTATGTGAACAGGAAGCGCAGGCTGTGCAGATACAGCAGGTTGTATGCAGTTTTGACATCGAGGCTAAGATAGTCAGACGGAAAAAGTACTATGTAGTATATTTAAAGGAAGGGTCAGGAATCGTCGATCTTCTAAACGTGATGGGAGCGCATTTATCCCTGATGCTGCTTGAAAACCTCAGGGTTGAAAAGGAAGTGCGCAACTCCATTAACAGACAGGTGAACTGTGAGGCGGCCAATATCACAAAGACAGTGAATGCAGCCAATAAGCAGATAGATGACATTCTGCTTTTACAGAAGCATTATGGATTATCAAATTTACCGGAACCTTTAAGACAGATGGCGGAAACCAGGCTTGAATATCCTGAAAGTTCTCTACAGGAATTGGGCAGGTACCTTAATCCACCGGTAGGCAAGTCCGGTGTAAATCATAGGTTACGAAAACTCAGTGAAATGGCTGAGAAGATTAAGGGGTAAAGGAGGAGTTATTATGATTGAGAAATCTATTAAGATTCAGCTAAACGGCGGTCTTGAAGCCAGACCCGTAGCGATGCTGGTACAGGTAGCAAGCCAGCATGAAAGCTCTGTCTACATTGAAGCAGAAGGCAAGAAAGTAAATGCCAAAAGCATCATGGGAATGATGAGCCTTGCTCTGGGCAGCGGCGAATCTGTGACTGTAATTGCAGACGGAAGTGATGAACAGGAAGCGATGACATCTATTGAGGAATACTTAAGCGGCAGCAAACAACAGGGTTAAAATAGCAGAAATGTGTGAGGGCAAAGCAGAGGCTTTGCTCTTTTCCCATTAGGCGGGAATATGGTACACGCAGATGGAGAATGATTATATGGAAAACAAAAAAATGCTTTTCATCTATAATCCAAGAGCCGGCAAAGCGAAGATCAAAAGCAATCTTCTGGATATCATTGATATCTTTACGAAGGCAGGCTATGAGGTTACGGCCTATCCGACACAGGCGAAAGGAGACGGCCAGAGAGCCGTCAGGGAACGGAAAACAGAGTACTATGATTTGGTGGTATGCAGCGGCGGAGACGGTACGCTGGATGAAGTGGTGTCGGGAATGATGCAGTGTGAAAAGAAGACGGCAATCGGTTATGTACCCGCCGGAAGCACCAATGATTTTGCAAACAGCCTTAAGATTCCGAAAAACATGCTCAGTGCAGCCCAGGTAATTGTGGGAGGGAATACCTTTGGATGCGATATCGGCACATTTAATGACGACTTTTTCGTGTATATTGCCGCTTTCGGTGTATTTACGGATGTTTCTTATGAGACGCGCCAGGATATCAAAAATGTGCTGGGACATATGGCGTATATCCTGGAAGGGATGCGCAGGCTTTCGGCGGTCCGGGCTTATAAGATGAAAGTGGAGAGCGAAGAGCTTACGGTGGAGGGAGAATTCCTTTTCGGCATGATCACTAATTCCGTTTCCGTAGGCGGATTCAAGCGTATTACGGGAAAGTACGTGCAGTTAGATGACGGAGAGTTTGAAGTGACTTTGATCAAGAAGCCGTCAAATGCTATGGAGCTGAATCTGATTATGGCTTCCCTCATTAACCGGAATATTAATACGGACTGCATGTACTGTTTTAGGACAGCTTCCCTGCGGTTTACTTCGGAGGATGAGATCGCATGGACCCTTGACGGGGAATTTGGCGGGAAGCATACATGCGTCGATATAAGCAACCAGAAGCAGGCACTTGATATTCGGGTGCCCGGCAGGGAAAATTAGCAAAATCATATTCCATTTTTTAGAGGAATAGGGTATAATAGGAAGCGACTAGAATGTTATAAATTTAACGGAGGTAAATAAAATGTTAGTATCAGCAACAGAAATGCTTCAAAAAGCAAAAGCAGGCCATTATGCAGTTGGTCAGTTCAACATTAACAACCTTGAATGGACCAAGGCCATCCTGTTAACAGCACAGGAAAACAATTCACCCGTTATCCTTGGCGTATCAGAAGGCGCAGGAAAGTATATGGGCGGATACGATGTTGTAGTTGGTATGGTAAACGGTCTTATCAAGGACCAGAACATCACTGTACCTGTAGCCCTTCATCTGGATCATGGCAGCTATGAGCACTGCTACAAATGCATCGAAGCTGGTTTCTCTTCCGTAATGTTTGATGGTTCACATTATCCGATTGAAGAGAACGTGGCTAAGACCAAAGAACTGGTTGCAGCAGCTCATGAAAAGGGAATCTCCATCGAAGCAGAGGTTGGTTCCATCGGTGGTGAAGAAGACGGCGTAGTTGGTATGGGAGAATGTGCAAATCCTGACGAATGCAAATCGATTGCAGATCTGGGAATTGACTTCCTTGCAGCCGGCATCGGTAACATTCATGGCAAATATCCTGCAAACTGGAAGGGATTATCCTTTGAAACACTGGATGCTATCCAGAAACTGACAGGAGACATGCCTCTGGTTCTTCACGGCGGTACAGGTATTCCGACAGAAATGATTCAGAAAGCAATCTCTCTGGGAGTAGCGAAGATCAACGTTAACACAGAATGCCAGTTATCCTTTGCAGCAGCTACACGTAAGTACATTGAAGCTGGCAAGGATCAGGAAGGCAAGGGATTTGACCCTCGTAAGCTTTTAGCTCCCGGCTTTGAGGCAATCAAGGCTACCGTTAAAGAGAAGATGGAAATCTTCGGCTCTATTGACAAAGCTTGAGAAAGTCCGAAATGAAACAAATAAAAGGCTGTCCATTAAATGGACAGCCTTTTTATACGATGCTTATACCATAAGCAGGGATATCTTATGCTTCGTCCTGCTGTTTCAGGACCTTCTCCTGCATTTTCTGAATGCCGGAGTCAAAGGAAAGCATGGGTTTGGCATTTGCGTCCGTCTTTGTGACTTTACGCGCCAGATAGTTCTTTGTTATGGCAAATACTGTGCCGGAAAGCGCCAGTACGCCGATTAAGTTGGGAATAGCCATCAGGGCATTCAGTGTATCAGCAATTGCCCAGGCAAGGTCAAAGCTCATGGTAGCACCGAAAATAATGCAGACAATGAAGATGACTTTGTATGCAATGGTTGCCTTGGTGCCAAATAAGTATTCGCATGATTTGGTGCCGTAGAAGGACCAGCCCAGAACTGTGGAGAATGCAAACAGGCAGATGGCAATTGCCACAAAACTCCCTGCCAGTGTGCCAAGCCCTTCTGACAAAGCTTCACTTACAAGGGAAGCACCTGTGGACGCGGTAAGGACTTCTCCGGTTTCCAAATCAATCAGCCCGGAACTTAAAACGGTAAAAGCTGTCAGTGTACACACTACGATTGTATCAAAAAATACTTCAAAGATACCCCACATACCCTGGGTGACAGGCTCCACCACATTAGAAGCGGAGTGTACCATTACGGAAGAACCAAGGCCTGCTTCATTGGAGAACACGCCCCGCTTAAAGCCCATGGTCATTGCCTGCTTGATCATCATTCCAACCGTTGCCCCGGCAATGGGACGAAGCCCGAAAGCGTTGGTAAAGATAGCTCCGAAAACGGCAGGGACAGAAGTAATATTCATAATAAGCACAATAATTGTTCCTAATATGTATGCGCATGCCATAAAAGGAACAATCTTTTCAGTTACATTGCCGATAGCCTTGATACCGCCTAAAATGACCAGCGCGGCAACGACTGAAATAATAATTCCTGTAGCGATGGGTGGAATCTTAAAAGTATCCTGCAGGGAACTTGCAATCTCATGTACCTGTGTCATATTGCCAATGCCGAAAGAGGCAAACACACAGAAAAGGGAAAACAAAATGGCAAGAGGTCTGGCAAGTGCGCCGATTACTTTTTTGCCTTTGAGTCCGTCCTGAAGGTAATACATGGCGCCGCCTGACCATTCATCTTTTGAATTTTTGCGGCGGTAGTAAATGCCCAGCACGTTTTCGGAATAGTTTGTCATCATTCCGAACAATGCGGAAAGCCACATCCAGAATACAGCGCCTGCACCACCTGTAATAATAGCGCCTGCCACGCCTGCGATATTCCCTACGCCGATGGTGGCCGCAAGGGCAGTGGACAGGGCCTGGAACTGGGAGATGGAGCTTTCATCCTTGCCGGTATGGGCAGTTACATGCTTTTTCTTAAAAATGGCTAGGAATGTTTCGTTCATCCAGTGTTTAATCCGTGTAACCTGGAAGAACTTCATCCCTATAGTCATGTAGATACCGGTGCCTATAATCAGGATCAGCATGGGAATCCCCCATACCACGCTGTTTATGGCATCATTGACGTTTGTAATAACGTTCATCACGTTTTCCATAACAAATCTCCTTTTCATAAGTGTAGATAGTTGAACTTTGATGCAAAAAAAGAGAACTTACTATATATAGTAAATCCTCATTGATTACCCTTATTACTATACAGGAAAAAGAGTTGGAGTACAAGAAAAAATTGAAAAAACATGAAAAAACCCATAAAAAGGGAGGATGCCAAGTAAACTTAGTTTACTTGGCATTTATTATGAAAAAGTTATTAATAAATCAATTACTTTGAGAATGTCTTGTTTTTAAGTGTCTGTTGTTCTTTTCTGTATCTTATGATGTTAGTATACGGCAGAGAAATGTCTAAAGAATGTAATGCGGATTAAGTTTTTTTAAATTAAATATGAACAAAATATGAACGCTGCGAAAAATAACGAAAAAGAGAAGTGCTTTAGCACTTCTCCGGTTCCGGGTATTCTACCCCAAAGCAGTCTACAGTGACACTTTTCATGATCTGGTCTTGGAGAGGACGGTCAGAATAGTCGGTGGCTGTCTCTGCAATCTTGTTTACCACATCCATACCCTCGGTCACTTTCCCAAATGCGGCATAACTGCCGTCTAAGTGGGGGCTGGTCTTATGCATGATAAAGAACTGGGAGCCGGCAGAGTCAGGGGCGGCGCTTCTTGCCATGGAGAGGACGCCTTCCGTATGCTTTAAGTTGTTTTCCACGCCGTTTGCAGCAAATTCACCTTTGATGCTGTAGCCGGGGCCGCCGCATCCGGTTCCCTCCGGGTCGCCGCCCTGGATCATGAAGCCGCGGATAACGCGGTGGAAGATCAGTCCGTCATAAAAGCTTTTGTTGATGAGACTGATAAAGTTGTTTACGGAAACAGGAGCAATATCGGGATAAAGCTCTGCCTTGATGGTATCTCCGTTTTCCATTGTAAATGTTACAACAGGATTTTGTGCCATAGTAATAATTTCCTTTCTTTTCTTTTAGGTTTCGCTGTATTATAATAAAAGCTATGTTACATATTTTATATGAATTGAGAGGACTTTACAATGCTAAAATGCGTCCTGTTCCTTTTGTCTGGATATTATTACGGGATTGTTGAGGAACGTGCAGGGGAAATCTGTACAAAATTAAACCCCCATAAGGTAAAAGTGGTACTGAAAAGAGATTTAGGAGAATTTATTGATACAGATGAAGTGAATCTGGAGGACACGCTTATTATTGCAGACAGTCCGCAGCGGATTCAGGACCTTCTGGAGAAAGGGAAATATGTGGTCATCCTTTACCATGAAAAGAACAGGGGGCAGCATTTCCCTATGGCCCGGTATGGCGTGGAAGATGTGTTTATGCTGGAATACCGTTCTTACGAGGAGGCATATAAAAGGCTGGCGGGACTGCCGTGGAATATTTTTGAGACGGACAGGCTGAAAGTCCGGGAGAGCACGGTTGAAGATGTGGATGAGTTTTACCGGATATATAAGGACCCTTCCATCACCCTGTACATGGAAGACTTGTATAAGGACAGAGAGGCGGAGCGGGCCTATATGCGGGCCTATATAGACCAGATATACGGTTTTTACGGCTATGGACTGTGGACTGTCCTGCGTAAGGACACAGGGCGGGTGATTGGCAGGGCCGGGTTAAGCGTGCGGGAAGGATATGAACTGCCGGAACTTGGCTTTGTCATAGAGACGGCATGCCAGCACAGAGGATACGGGTATGAGGTGTGCAGCGGCGTGCTTGATTATGCGGAAAAGGAACTTGCTTTTGGAAAAGTCCAGGCGCTGGTAAAGGAAAAAAATGTAAACAGTCTGTTATTACTTGATAAACTGGGATTTGCATATAATCATAACGTGACGGTGAAGGACCGTGAGTACAAGATGTATATAAAAAATTTGAAAAAACTATTGACATAATATAAACCGGATGCTATTATGCAGTACGTAGAGCAAAGGTGCTATGGGATAACCATAGTGCCTTTTTTTGCAATAAGCTGGCTCGCAGAGAGTGACAGCATTTGAGCCAATAAGACAATTCGCGAAGAGTACTGGCGTTTGATGTGAGGAGGAAAAAATTATGACAGAAGAAATTTTGAATGCCATTAACGGCGAAGTGTTTGGCGTCTGGTTCCTCATCGGAGCAGCGCTTGTGTTTTGGATGCAGGCAGGATTTGCCATGGTGGAGACGGGATTCACCAGAGCTAAAAATGCGGGAAACATTCTGATGAAAAATCTAATGGATTTCTGTATCGGTACGGTGGTTTTCGTCCTGATTGGATTCGGCCTCCTGCTTGGGGAGGATCTGGCAGGGATCATTGGAAAGCCGGGGTTTGACATTTTCAAAAATTATGAGACTTTTGACTGGTCAAATTTTGTATTCAACCTAGTGTTTTGTGCGACAACTGCTACAATTGTTTCCGGCGCTATGGCTGAGAGGACGAAATTCTTGTCTTATTGTATTTATTCGGGAATTATTTCTGCGCTGATTTACCCCATTGAAGCCCATTGGATTTGGGGCGGCGGCTGGCTTGCGCAGATGAGATTCCATGATTTTGCAGGTTCCTGCGCAATACATATGGTGGGCGGCATTGCCGCACTGATTGGCGCTAAAATTTTAGGCCCCCGTATTGGTAAATTTGTAAAAGATAAGAACGGTAAGATTACAAAGGTAAATGCTTTTCCGGGGCATAATATTCCCATCGGATGTCTTGGAGTATTTATCTTATGGCTTGGCTGGTATGGATTTAACGGTGCTGCCTGTACCAGCGTGGAACAATTAGGCTCTGTCTTTTTGACAACCACGGCTGCTCCTGCCGCTGCTACAGTGGTATGTATGGTTTTTACATGGATAAAATATGGAAAACCGGATGTTTCCATGTGTCTGAACGCTTCTCTGGCGGGACTGGTGGCCATTACAGCGCCCTGTGACGTTACGGATGCGGCAGGCTCTGTCATCATTGGCGCTGTAGCAGGGCTTCTGGTAGTATTTGGTGTCTGGTTTCTGGATTATAAACTGCGTGTGGATGATCCGGTAGGGGCAGTGGCAGTCCATTGCCTGAACGGTATATGGGGAACGATTGCAGTAGGACTCTTTGCAACTACATCGGCTCCTGGAAATGACAGCGTTGTTGGACTTTTTTACGGAGGCGGATTTAAACAGTTGGGTCTTCAGCTTGTAGGGGTTGTATCTGTAGCGGTATGGGCAGCAGTTACCGCTGCAGCTGCGTTCCTTATAATTAAAGCGACAGTCGGACTGCGTGTGACAGAAGATGAGGAGATTGTCGGACTTGATTCTTGTGAACATGGTCTTACTTCTGTCTATGCAGGATTCAGCATTATGGATATTGCAAATACAATGACGATGGAAATCAATGAAAATACCGACCTTGGCACGGAGGATTATGCAGAAGCTTCTCCGGCACAGAAGGATGCAGCTGTGAAGGTAGCTGCAGCGCCTTTATCTGCAACAGGCATTTATAAAGTGGTAATTATCTCCAGACTGTCCAGATATGACCATTTAAAGAAGGCTATGAACGATTTGGGAGTAACTGGCATGACTGTAACTCAGGTGATGGGATGCGGCGTCCAGAAGGGGGCAGGAGAAATGTACCGGGGTGTTGAGGTTGATGCCACACTGCTCCCGAAAGTTAAAGTTGAAGTTGTGGTAAGTAAGATTCCTGTTGAAACAGTTATAGAAGCGGCTAAGAAATCTCTTTATACAGGGCATATCGGAGATGGTAAGATTTTTGTGTACAATGTAGATAAAGTTGTCAAAGTCCGTACAGGAGAAGAAGGTTTAGCAGCACTGCAGGACGTAGAGTAAATGAGAAAGCCCCCTTTCCTAAATACCTTAGTTTAGTATATATGCAGCCCTCGGATGATTCGACCATCCGAGGGTTTTGCACTGCGTAACAGTCAGGACAGGCTTTTGCAGGCTGGAGTTTATGAGATGATTTACACCTTTTCAGCCCTCTGATATAATACACCTATCAGCTCTTAAAAAATGAGGGGATTAAGCATCAGGAAAAGATTTTGTTAGAGGAGTACGTATGAGATGACAAGTATCAGAGATGTGGCGAAAGAAGCCGGCGTGGGGGTGGGAACTGTTTCCCGGGCATTGAACGGCACAGGATATGTTTCACCGTCCACAAGAAAAAAAATTGAAAAAGCCGCTCGGAAGCTGAATTATACGCCGAATGAGCTGGCCCGGAATCTTTACCGGAACAGGAGCGGTATTGTGGGAGTAATTGTGCCTGATTTGGATCATCCATTTTTTTCATGCTTGGTAAAACATGTTGAGATGGAATTTTATAGACAGGGGTATAAGACAATGGTCTGTAATGCCGTGGGAATTAGTGACAGGGAGCAGGAATATCTGGATATGCTGGAGAGGAATATTGTGGACGGAATTATCACAGGATCCCATTGCCTTGATGGTGAGGAGTATTTGAGGCAGGAAAAACCGATTGTTTCTATTGACCGTGACTTCGGTCCCGAAATCCCTATTGTAGGAAGCGATCACGCTATGGGAGGCAGGCTGGCGGCGGAATTGATGATACAGAATAAGTGCAGGAAAGTTCTCCAGATCAGCGGTGTTGCACCTAATATTCTGGCAAATGACAGGTATGTTACATTTCAGAAACTGCTGGAAGAGGCTCATGTGGAGGTTGTGTGTGTGGAAACTGACTGGAATGTTTTTCAATGGGAAGCTTTTTATAGGACAGCTCATGATATACTGGATAAATATCCGGATATAGACGGTATATTTACAGGAGACTTAGGTGCGGCGGCATGTATGAATGTGGCACAACAGAGAGGGATACGGATACCGGAGGACTTATGTGTGGTAGGATTTGACGCGACCAATATTACCCGGATGGTTTATCCACACATAACAGCAGTTAGGCAAAATGTAGAATTATTGGCGGAGGTGGCGGTCAATACTCTGCTGGATCAGATAGAACAGCGTAAAAGAGTGCTCCATAGACAGATTCTGGACGTGGATATTCAGTACGGAGGAACTACTGGTAGGGCTGATATCCATGAACACTTATAAGAAATATACAAAATGAACAAATAAATATTGGATATATTAACCAATAAAATTAAAAGCAGCAGGGTTTTGTACAATATGTACAATGAAAAATCCTGCTGCTTTTAATTGAAGGGAAAAAGAACGAAAGAAAGGGTTGACAAATTGTATATTGTGTCATAAAATCAAAGTGTGGAACGGGTTCCATAAAATATAAATAAATTTGAAAATTATTATAATAAAATAAAGGATAAATAATATGGAACCGGTTTTATAAAATGTATTAAGAGAAAGAGGGAAGAGGAAATGAATACAGGTAGATACACATGTCTTGAGATTTTTGCAAAGGCTGTTGAAGACGGAGGAAAGATTAAAGTCATTTCCGGGCAGGCGGGCAGTATGGAACAAGCAGGAATGAAATCATACCACGCGTGGCTGAAATTTCCCGTAGAGACGGAGACTGATTATGAGATAGTAAGGGAAGGCTGTCATGTATCTTTATGTTACTTAAGCGGAAATGAAGATATTTTGGAAACCGGCGTCTGCTATTTGGAGCAGGATAAGGAAAGCGGACGTTTTCTTCCGGCGGATAAAGGCCGATATGAAAATTCTCCTATTCGCGAAAGTTATCATTTTACACCATGGAAAAACTGGATGAATGATCCCAACGGACTATGCTGGTTTAAGGGATACTACCACATGTTTTACCAGTGTAATCCCCACTTTCAGGAATGGTCTAACATGTACTGGGGGCATGCGGCAAGCAGGGATTTGGTACATTGGAGACATTTGCCCATTGTACTTTCGCCGCAACAGGAGATTTTGGAAAAGCCGGAGGAATACAAAGGCGGGGCTTTTTCGGGGTGTGCAGTTGCAGCAGGAGATAAGGTACGCTTTTATCTGACCAGACATAAGGGGCCTCTGAAGGATGGCGAGGAATCCATAGAGCAGCAATGGATGATGGAAAGCAGTGATATGATTCACTTTACTGAAGAAAAGTGTATTATCCCGAAACAGCCGGCAGGTGCGTCTTTTGATTTCCGGGATCCAAAGGTTTTGAAGATTGAAGGATGCTGGTATATGGTGCTGGGAAGTTCTATGGAAGGACATGGTGCAATTCTTTTGTATAGGTCAGAAGATATGGAAAAATGGGAATATGCGCATCCTCTTTTGACGGAAGAAGACAAGGGCGTCAGATGCTTTGAATGTCCGGATTTTATGGAGCTGGATGGAAAGTACGTGGCAATAGGTGCATGGATGTGCCATTATGATGCATCCCGCCGGTATCAGATGAGCAGATATTACATAGGGAACTGGAAGGATAAAAAGTTGGAAGTGGAAAGCAGCGGCTGGTTTGATTTCGGTAGCAACTGCTATGCCATGCAGAGTTTTGAGCATAGGAACAGAAGAATTTCCATTGGCTGGGTTTCGGACTTTTATCACGAGCATGTGGAACAGGAAGATGGTGCATACGGGAGCATGACTATCCCCAGAGAGCTTCATATTAAAAATGGGAAGCTGTATATGACGCCTGTAAAGGAGATTGCAGCTTTAAGGGGGATAAATCTGTACCAGGGGGCAGGAGAAAATTTTTCCATTTACGGAATAGAAGGCAATGCCTACAGGGCAGAAGTCAAATTTAAAGAAAATACGCCCTTTGACATACTTTTAGGAAAAGACGGGGATAAGTCTATCTCCCTGCGCAGCGATGAAACCGGATTATACATTAAAACCGAAGGGGTAAATAGCCGGGACATTATATTCAGAGCGGATGTAACACAGGTTACAGAACTGGAAATTTATATGGATCGCCGGGTGGCAGAGGTTTATGTCAATGAAGGAGAAGCGGCAGGTACAAAGCTGTTTTACAGTTCTTCAAAGCAGGGTTGCTTCGTAATTCATGCCGATAAGCCAGAAAATATTGAAGGGGCGGAAGTTTCCCTTATGGACACGATTTGGAGGTAGAAAGGAGAGGTAAGATGAAGAAAAAAGCAGTTGCAGTCCTGCTCGCAGCGCTGATGATGTCAGGTGTATGTACCGCATGCGGGCAGAGCGAAGAGAGGGTGAATGAAAAAGGGGAATCCGTCATTACAGTTTGGAGTCCCAGCGATGAGCCTGCTATTGAGCAGTGGTGGGTTGATAAGATTGAAGAATTCAACCAGTCCCATGAAGGAGAAATCCATTTACAGAGAGAAGCTATTGTCCGTGCAGATTCTTACGCTTATGAAGACAAAATTAATGCGGCAATTACGTCCAATGATTTGCCGGATATTCTTTATGTAGATGGTCCCAATGTTTCTGTTTATGCGGCAAATGGGATTACCATACCTCTGGACGATTTCTTCCCGGATGAGGATTGGGCGGATTTCCTAGCGTCCTCCAAGGAGCAGAATACCTATGACGGCAAAATTTATGCGGTAGGGGCAACAGAAAGTTCGGTGGCTTTATTTTATAACCGGGATATGCTGGAGGAAGCGGACATCCGCATACCAGAATCTAAAGAGGATGCATGGACTTGGGATGAATTTTATGAGGCGGCTAAGGCTCTTACAAAAGGTGATGTTGTCGGAACGAATATCATTATGGATAAGGGGGAAGGACTGCCCTATGTTCTGGAACAGTTCTGGATTTCTAATGGTACGGACTTTGTAAGTGAGGACGGCAGTCAGGCGGACGGCTATCTTAACAGCAGGGAAGGAGTAGAAGCCGCAGAGTTTTTAAACAGCCTGATTCAGGGAGGATATGCCAATATTGACCCGATTCAGAAGGAATTCCACAATGAAAAGGCAGCAACCATGCTGGGCGGATCATGGGAAGTATCAACGCTGGAAAAGGATTATCCCAATCTGAACTGGGGCGTTACGTATTTTCCCGTTGCAAATAACGGAGGAATTCCGTCTTCCCCTACAGGAGACTGGTCTGCATCTGTCACGAAAAATGCACAGGATTTGGAAGCGGTCAGGGAAGTCATGAATTTTCTCTTTTCCGAAGATAATGTGACTACTTATGCAAAGGCAATTTCCAAACCGCCAACAAGAGTATCGAGCTATGATGTATTGACAGAATACAATGAGTACCCAAGAAGTATTTTTAGGGAGCAGTTGATGGAAACAGGACATCCAAGACCGAGAACACCGTCTTACAGCGTTCTGTCCGCGGAATTTTCCGAAGCCATGCTGAATATCTTTACCGGCGTAGACGCTAAACAGGCACTGGATGAAGCAGCGGCGGCTACAGATAAAGACTACAACAAATATTATGCTGAAGAATAGAGGAAGGGGAGGTTTGAATTATGCAGACATCAGTTAATAAAAAGAGTGAAAGAAAAGCGGCATATATTTTTGTAATTCCGGCAGTCATTCTGCTTGCCGTCTTTCTGATTTATCCGGCACTACAAACGGTGCGGTACGCTTTTACCGATTACAATATTATGCGGCCTGACAGGATTAAGTTCTGCGGTTTTAATAATTTTGCAGAACTGTTTGGGGATAAGGACTTCTGGATTGCTGTAAAGAATACACTGCACTTTACGGTACTGGTAGTTCCTTTCCAGACGATTCTTGCACTGGCTCTTGCCCTCCTGATTTCTTCCAGAAGAGGCGGAGTATCCATTTTCCGGGCAGCTTATTTCAGCCCCCAGGTTACTTCTATGGTAGTTGTGGCAATTCTATGGACAGTTATGTACAACTCCAACCCGAGCAGCGGACTTCTCAATGCTCTTCTGGTTAGCCTTGGACTGGAACCCAGTGGGTTTTTAAGCGACCCAAAGACGGCCATGAATTCCATTATTTTTATGTCTGCATGGCAGGGGGCAGGTTACCAGATGATGATATTCCTGGCAGGACTGCAGGGAATTCCAAAGGAGCAGTATGAGGCGGCTTCCATTGACGGGGCTGGAAGGTTTAAAAGCTTCCTGTACGTTACGCTGCCGGGACTTAAGAATGTAATCCAGTATGTCGTCATGATTACAGTAATACAGGCAATGAAACTTTTTACACAGCCTTACGTCATGACGAAAGGCGGTCCTCAGAATGCTACCAGAACACTTGTATATTATGTTTATGAACAGGGATTTCAGAAAAGAAACTTCGGATATGCCTGTGCGGTTGCGGCAGTATTTTTCGTGATTGTGATTTCCCTGTCAATGGGAATGAAAAAAATTATAAAGGCTGAATAGAAAGGAGAGGACGTTATGAAACAGAAACAGAGAAAGAACCTGGAGACTTTCGCATTTTATTTTGGTAATGCCTTGATTGCACTGATATTTGTATCCCCCTTAATCTGGATGATTTCATCTTCCTTAAAGCCAGAGTCTGAAATCTTTAAAGGGCTGAATTCTTTGTCTACATTTATTCCAAAGCAGGCGTCTTTGGGAAATTACAGGGAAGTGTTTGAGAGAATCAATATGTGGAAGTTCATCGGCAATAGTTTGTTTTACGTATTGATTATCATAGGACTGGACCTATTTGCAAATTCTATATGTGGATATGCCCTGGCAAAATTTGAATTTAAGGGGAAAAATGCCCTGCTGACTTTAGTAATAAGTCTTATGGTATTTCCGGCAGAAGCAATCATGCTGCCTATGTACAGGGAAATGGCAGACTTGGGATGGATCAATACCTGGGCAGCTCTGGTTGTTCCTTTTGTTGCAAAGTGCTTTAGTATATATATGTTCCGGCAGTTTTTCATGGATATACCCAATGATCTTCTGGAGGCAGCCAAAATTGACGGATGCGGTCCCATCAAAACATTCTTTCATGTAGTGTTTCCTGTTTCGGGAACTGTTTATGCGACTATATTTATTTTGGATTTCGTTGCACACTGGAATGATTTCATGTGGCCCCTGCTGGTTGTAACGGGAGAAGAAAAAAGGACCATTCAGCTTGCAATCCAGACCTTTTTCGGATCTAAACCCATTAATTATGGGCCGATTATGGCATCACTGACGATTTCGGCCATTCCCATGCTGATTATGTTCATTTTCCTCCAGAAGTATTATGTAGAAGGTATTGCATCTACTGGTATCAAAGGATAGGGAATAGTTGGAAAGGAGAAACTCATATGAGAGGCACATTTCATTTTGACTCTAAATTTTATCAGACGGCAGACAAGGCTGTGAACCTTATAAAACTGAATATACTGTGGATTCTGTTTTCTGTTCCGCTGGTTACAATGGGGGCTGCGTCATGTGCACTTCATGAGATTGCTTCCAAAATCGTAAGAAATGAAGATGGCTATATTTTACGTGATTTTCTGACTGTATTCCAAAGAAAATGGAAGCAGGCATTAAAGCTGTGGATGCCGCTTCTCTTGGCAGGAGTGGGGATCGTGCTGGAACTTTTTTTCTGGAGAAACGTGGGAGGCCTTTGGGCGGAAGTGATGACAGGTATGCTTGTGATGCTTGCCGTCATATGGAATTTTCTCTTTATTTATGCATTCCCATTGGCTGTCAGAATGGAAACTTCAACAAGGACCACTCTGTGTAATGCACTGCTGCTGGCAGTTAAGCATCTTCCGGAATCTCTTTATATGCTTTTCTGGACAGGGATTTTTCTTGTTGCAGGCTGGCTCTGGACCCCGGTGCTGCTGATAGAAATTTTTACTGGAGCAGCCGTACTGGCAGCAGTTCAGGAGAAAGTCCTTCTGAAAATTTTCGGGCAGGAGCAGATACCAGAACCGGACCCGGAACAATAAATTAACAGGCAGACCCCGGATAGATACCAGTCCGGGGTTTTTGCATCGATAAAACAGACGTCGGCGAAAAAAGTCAATATAATTGACAACATAAGCGGTTTGTGATAGGCTAAAATCATGTATCGCTACAGCTAAACGCGGAAACGAAGAAAGCAGGATCACGACAAACAGGCCATCTTCCGTCGCTTGATGGAAGGCGGCTTTTATTATAGGAGGTAATGGACATGAACAAAGGGAAGTATTATATCACAACAGCGATTGCCTATACTTCGGGGAAGCCCCATATCGGCAACAGCTACGAAATCGTGCTGGCGGACAGTATTGCAAGATTTAAGAGAAAAGACGGATATGATGTTTATTTTCAGACGGGTACGGACGAGCATGGACAGAAAATTGAGCTTAAAGCCCAGGAAGCAGGAGTGACGCCCAAGGAGTTTGTGGACAACGTGGCAGGCACCATTAAAAATTTGTGGAATCTTATGGATACATCTTATGACCATTTTATCCGTACGACCGATGACTACCATGAAAAGCAGGTACAGAAGATCTTTAAGAAGCTGTATGACCAGGGAGATATCTATAAAGGGGCATATGAGGGGCTTTACTGCACGCCCTGCGAGTCCTTCTGGACAGAATCCCAGCTTGTGGACGGAAAATGTCCTGACTGCGGGCGGGAGGTGAAGCCTGCAAGGGAGGAAGCATACTTCTTTAAGATGAGCAAGTATGCCGACAGATTAATTAAACATATCAATGAACATCCCGAATTTATCCAGCCTGTATCGCGTAAGAATGAAATGATGAATAATTTCCTGCTGCCGGGGCTTCAGGACTTATGCGTATCAAGGACTTCCTTTAAGTGGGGGATTCCGGTGGACTTTGATGATAAGCATGTGGTTTATGTGTGGCTGGACGCTCTGACCAACTATATTACGGGAATCGGTTATGAATGCATGGGGGAAAGCTCGCAGCAGTATCATAAGCTGTGGCCAGCAGATTTACATTTGATAGGAAAGGATATCATCCGTTTCCATACCATTTACTGGCCGATTTTCCTGATGGCTTTGGGGGAGCCGCTGCCGAAGCAGGTATTCGGACATCCCTGGCTTTTGCAGGGGGACGGCAAAATGAGCAAATCCAAGGGAAATGTGCTTTATGCCGATGACCTTGTGGACTTTTTTGGCGTGGATGCAGTGCGTTACTTTGTTCTTCATGAAATGCCTTTTGACAATGACGGAACCATTTCATGGGAGCTGTTAGTGGAGAGGATCAATTCTGACCTTGCCAATACCCTTGGAAATCTGGTCAACAGGACGATTTCCATGAGTAATAAGTACTTTGGCGGAATCGTTGCGGATAAGGGCTGCGAAGATGGGGTGGACCAGGAGTTAAAGGCGGTGGCTGTAGGCGCCTACGGCAAAGTGCTGGATAAAATGGAAGAACTGCGTGTGGCGGATGCGCTGACGGAAATATTTACCGTGTTTAAACGCTGCAATAAATATATTGATGAGACAGAGCCATGGGTGCTTGCTAAGGATGAGGAGAAGAAAGACCGTCTCTCCACAGTGCTATATAATCTGGTAGAGAGCATTATGATCGGGGCATCCCTGCTGGAGCCTTTCATGCCGGCTTCTGCCGCAAGGATCGCGGGCCAGTTGAATACACAGCTCCGGGGTTTTGAAGAACTTGGCTCCTTCGGACTTTACCCTTCGGGAAATAAGGTGACGGAAAAGCCGGAAATTCTGTTTGCAAGGCTGGATGTAAAAGAAGTAGTGGAGAAGGCGGAAGCCATGTTTGAAGCAAGAAAGGCTGCCCCGGAAGCCGGGCAGGAACAGCCACAAGAGGAACCGGGAATTGACATAGCGGGGAAGGAAGAGATAACCTACGATATGTTTGATAAGATGCAGTTCCAGGTAGGTGAGATCATTGCCTGTGAGGAGGTGCCCAAGTCAAAGAAACTTCTCTGCTCCAAGGTACGCATTGGCAGCCAGGTGAAACAAATTGTATCGGGGATCAAACAGTACTACCGTCCTGAGGAAATGGTAGGCAAGAAGGTCATGGTGCTGGTAAACCTTAAACCCGCCAAGCTGGCAGGGGTAATGTCGGAAGGCATGCTGCTGTGTGCAGAGGATGCGGCAGGGAATCTGGCATTGATGGTTCCGGAAAAAGATATGCCTGCGGGGGCGGAAATCTGCTAATACATTGTTGGGCTGTATGGGAGGTTACAATGGTAAAAAAAGAGGAATTTACATTTGATTCCAGGGATGGAATGACAAAACTCCATGCCGTAAGGTGGGTGCCTGAGGGAAAGGTGGTATGTATTCTTCAGATTGTCCACGGAATGGCGGAGTACGTTGAGCGCTATGAAGAACTGGCACAGTATCTGGGAGAGAAGGGGATACTGGTGACAGGGGATGATCATCTCGGCCACGGGAAAAGCGCGGAAAAAAGAGGGACTTACGGATACTTCTGTGAGCAGGATCCTGCTACGGTGGTGGTGCGTGATGTGCACCGGCTCAAGAAGATAACACAGGAAGAATATCCGGGAGTGCCCTATGTGATCCTGGGACACAGCATGGGGTCTTTTATCACACGCAACTATTTGTTCAGGTATGGAACGGGAATACAGGGGGCCGTTATATGCGGCACGGGTTCCCAGCCTGCGGCGCTGATAAAACTAAGCCTTTTGATCGCCAATATCCAGGGACTGTTTCTTGGGCAGAAACATGTAGCGAAATTTATAGAAAAACTGGCATTCGGTTCCTATAACAGGAGAATTCCGAATGCACGGACGCCTTTTGACTGGCTGTGCACAGACGAAAAGGTGGTGGATGCCTATATGGAAGATAAGTTCTGCGGGTTCACCTTTACGGTAAACGGATTTAAGACGCTGTTTACCCTTCTTGACCGCCTGAATCAGGACGAAAATCTAAGCGCTATGCCCAAGGAGCTTCCGGTACATTTCATTGCAGGTGACATGGATCCGGTAGGCAGCTACGGTGAGGGGGTCAGAAAAGCATACGATGATTTTGCCAGAACAGGCATGGAACGCATTTCTATCAAACTGTATTCGGGAGACCGCCATGAACTGCTGAATGAAAAGGACAAAAGGCAGGTATATGAGGACATTTATCCCTGGATCATGGAGAGAGTCAGGGAATACCAGATTTAAATTTAGTGTCTGTGCCCGGTACGCCGGGCGCAGGCAGAAACAGGAGAATTATGAAAAAGAGAATTGCGGCAGTTTTATCTGCCTTTGTTATGATGTTTATACTTGCTTCCGGGGCGGCATACGCTTCGGGGACAGATGCATCAGGTCAGGAAACCGGAGATGTTATCGCACAGGTAAAGCAGCAGTTATCAGAAGTTCTTGAAAACGTGGATCAGGAGACTGCGGGAGAAGCGTTTTCCTTTCTGCGGGGAATTGTGCAGAAAGGGGATCTGACTACCGATGAGGGGCTTTCTAAAGCTGTAGAAGAAGGAAAAGAAAAGTTTGGTGTGGAAATCAGCAAAAAGGATGCAAAAGCGCTGGTGGACGCAATGGAAAAACTGGAAGATCTGGGATTTTCCAGTGAATATCTGATAGATAAGACGGAAAGTCTGTATACCGAGTACGGGGCCGGGTTTGTGGACCATATGGATGAAATTGTGACAGGTGCAGTGAAGGATGCAGCTTCCAATGCAGTGAGCGGTTTTTTTGACAATTTGAAAAATTCTGTGAAGGATTTTTTTAAGGGACTGTTTTCATAGGCATAAAAATCCTGTGTCTGTGTAATTATAAATACAGCATAAGCAGGAAATGGAGGATATTATATGAAAATTGCATTTTATGGAACCAAGCCATACGACAAAATCTGGTTTGAGCCGATGGGAAAGGAATATGGATTTGACATCCATTTTATTGAGGCGTCCTGTAATCAGGAAACCGTATTTATGGCGAAAGGGCATGACGCTATCTGCATTTTTGTCAATGATTATGTGAATGCTGAAATGATAGATGCGCTTTATGAAATGAAGGTGAAGGCGATTCTGCTTCGCAGCGCCGGGTTTAATAATGTAGATGTAAAGGCGGCCGAGGACAAGATCGTGATTTTGAGAGTGCCCAGCTATTCCCCGGAATCGGTGGCGGAATTTTCTATGGCCATGCTTCTTACGGTAAACAGGATGACCCACAAAGCGTACAACAGGACAAGGGACTTTAACATGAGCCTTAATGGGCTGATGGGAATGGATCTGTATGAGAAGACTGCCGGAGTTATCGGGACGGGAAAGATCGGGCAGGCGATGATCAAGATTTTAAACGGTTTCCAGATGCATGTTATCTGCTATGACCCTTATCCGGTGGAAGGGCTGGAAGCAGAGTATGTGTCGAAGGAAGAACTTTTTAAAACTTCTGACATTATAACCTTGCATTGCCCGCTGAATTCAGACACCAGGCATATTGTCAATGAGGAATCCATAGCCCTTATGAAAAAGGGGGTTTATCTGGTGAATACGTCCAGAGGCGCCCTGATAGATACGGATGCCCTGATAGGCGGGATGCTGGAAGGAAAGTTTGGAGGCGTGGGACTGGATGTCTACGAGGAGGAAGAAGGGGTCTTTTATGAGGATCGTTCCAATGATATTATTGTAGACGATAATCTGGCAAGACTAGTGACTTTCCCCAATGTGCTGATCACCTCCCATATGGGATTTTTTACGAAAGAGGCCATGCAGGCGATTGCACTTACGACGCTTGAAAATGCGTATGCACTTGAAAACGGGCTTCCGCTGGTGAATCAGGTAGGAAAAGAGATGGCCCAGTAAGAGGAATCCTGATTGTAAAGTGGGGCGTAATCTGTTATAATTAAGCATTGATAGCAACAACGAATGAAGGGATAAGGCAATGGACGGGGAGTTACCATTTGAGATACGTTTTGCCGGACAGGATGACTGGGAAGAAGCTATGGGCCTGGCATGGAAAACATTTCTGGAATTTGAGGCGGATGTCTATTCACCGGAAGGTGTCAGGAGTTTCGAGGATTTTATCACAGATACGGGGTTAAAGCGGATGTTTGATATGGGTTCCTACCAGATGATGGCAGCCTATGCGGGGCCAAAGATGGTAGGAATGATTACGCTCCGGAATGAAGTGCATATCTCTCTTCTCTTTGTTGACAAAGAGTATCACAGGCACGGGATCGGACGGGCGCTTATTGGGAAGATTGCAGGCTATGTCCAGAATGAACTTGGTAAAAGCCGCCTGACCGTAAACGCATCTCCTTACGGAGTGGGCTTTTACCACAGGATAGGATTTACGGATATAGGGCCTGAAAACCAGCAGGACGGGATTATATATACACCCATGGAATATAAATTTTAACAAAAGAAAAGAAAGGGGACAGACATGGGCAGACTATTTGATTTGGACAGCCCCGTATTCAGCTTTTTGTCAAAAATGGCAGATTTGATATATCTGAATATACTGGCTTTTATCTGCTGTATACCGATTATTACAGTGGGTGCATCCATGACAGCGTTAAATTATGTGGTATTGAAGATGGTGAGGAATGAAGAAGGGTATATTACCCGTTCCTTCTTTAAATCCTTTAAACAAAATTTCAAACAGGCGACCATTATCTGGCTGATGATCCTGGCAGCAGTTGGGATTCTGGCAGGGGATGCATTTATTCTTAGGTATTCCGGCCTTGTATTTCCCTCCTGGCTTAGAATCGCGCTTACAGTGGTGGGAGTCGTCCTTATGTTTACTCTTATGCATGTGTTTCCGGTGCTGTCAAGATTTGAAAATAATATCAAAAATACATTTAAAAATTCACTTTTTATGGGGATTCTCACTTTCCCTAAAACGCTGTTGATGATGGTATGCTGGATAGTTCCGGTTATTATTGCAGGATTTTTTTTGCAGGCGCTGCCAATTGTCTTTGCTTTTGGAATATCGGGGCCTGCTTTTATATGTGCACTTCTTTACAATAAAACATTTAAACGGTTTGAACCGGAGGGGGAAATCGCAGGTGATGAAGAATGGACTGTTACCCTGGACGAAGATGGAGAGCAGGGAACCGTAAAGCCCATTGAAGGAAGCAGCAGTAAGGAAGATAAAGAGGTGAACGCGAAAGATGATATGGAGAAGGTATAATGGAAGACGAGCAGAAAAAATTATTGTTCCAGTGGCTTCTGCCCCTTGCATGTGTGACAGTTATCGTAACAATCATGTTCATCCGCTTTTCGATTGAGATCAAAGAAGATGCGGTCGTTTCTGTTGAGAACGACATGAAAGAAATTACAGAAAAATTTGCCATGAAGATCAGCAGTGACCTGCAGTGCATAGAAACTGCAGGCAGGCTTTCCGCACAGGCGATTGGGGAAAAAGCATCCGGAGATGAAGCGGTGGTAAAACACCTTCTACAGGCAGCGGTGGATCAGACCCCGGCATATGAAGCTGTTTATTGTGATGAAAAGGGTATGGCGGTAAATGCAAAGGGAGAATACATAGATCTGGATATGAAATCCTATAATGAGGTGGTGGATGACCACACAAGGCCCCAGTATTATTATCTGCCATCAGAAGATGCACTGGTTTATTCAAAGCTGTTGATTGTGGTACCTGTTGGGAAAGATAAGGGGAATCTGATTCTCTATTATCCTTTGAAACGGATCAATGAACTTGTTAACACAAAAGATAAATTTGGACAGAATGCCTTTACGGCGATGGTGGACGGCCAGGGCACGATTTTGCAGCCGGGCATAGTGGGCAGTAATTTCTTAAAGGGTGAAAATATATGGGAGAGCGTTGACAAGGGGTATCAGAGCGATGCTGTTAAAGCCAGGGTAAAGATGTCAAATATGACGACAGGCTCCGTGGCCCTTTCCTCAGACGGGGAGGAAAGGACCCTTGTATATTCCTCAATTGGCGTCAATGGATGGAGCCTTGTTATTGGAGTGGATAAAGAATACGTTAAGAATGCACAGGACCGCATACGGACCAAAACAATCAAAATGCTCTGCCAGCTTCTTGGCGTCATGATGCTGTTCTATGTGCTGTTTGCCATCAGTAATTATTTAGGGAAGAAGAAAAATGCGGAGAGAAGCAGGAATCTACAAGAAAAGGCAGATACGGATCTGCTTACCGGACTGAACAATAAACTGGCTACAGAACGGAAAATCAAAGAATATATGAGGGAGAATGCGAACTCTCTCGGAATGCTTTTTGTACTGGATATTGATAATTTTAAAAAGATCAACGATACCATGGGACATGTTTTCGGGGATGAAGTGCTCCGCACTTTAGGGAAACATATCGGCGCCAACTTCCGTGTCACGGATATCATAGGGCGTACAGGAGGGGACGAATTTATGATCTTCCTTAAGGACTTGAAGGATGATGCCGATACCCTGCACCAGGCTGAAAAGCTTGTAAAATTTTTTCATGGTTTCCAGGCCGGGGAATATGTAAAGTATTCTGCAACGGCAAGTATCGGCGCCGCCGTGTTTCCAGACCATGGCAGTGACTTTGAATCCCTCTATAAATCTGCGGATAAAGCGCTATATAAAGCAAAAGAACGGGGAAAAAACCAGCTTGCCTTTTACGATGACAGGGATAGAAGAGAATGATTGTACAAAGTGTCCATTGACCCGTGGTTTTTTTGGTCATGTTGTCTCATGCCATGAAAAGACATGTTAATTGTAAGCATTTTAAACAATAGTTAGTAAAATCTTTGTGGAATAGTAGTATAGTCAGGTGACGGAAACTCGTGTATACTTAGTTCAGACTTAAACGTGAACCAATTAATCTAAGGAGGCAAATAGAAATGGCAAGTTTATCTTTAAAAAACATCTGTAAGGTATATCCTAATGGATTTGAAGCAGTTAAGAATTTCAACCTTGAGATTCAGGATCAGGAGTTCATTATCTTCGTAGGTCCTTCAGGATGTGGTAAGTCCACAACATTACGTATGGTAGCTGGTCTGGAAGATATTTCATCCGGCGAACTGAAGATTGGTGACAGAGTGGTTAACGACGTTGAGCCTAAAGATAGAGATATCGCAATGGTATTCCAGAACTACGCTCTGTATCCTCATATGTCAGTATATGACAATATGGCATTTGGACTTAAATTAAGAAAAGTTCCGAAAGACGAAATCGACAAGATGGTTAAAGAAGCAGCTAAGATTCTTGACCTTACACCCCTTCTTGACCGTAAGCCCAAGGCTTTATCCGGTGGTCAGAGACAGCGTGTTGCTATGGGACGTGCAATTGTCCGCAGCCCTAAAGTATTCCTTATGGACGAACCTCTTTCCAACCTGGATGCTAAACTTCGTGTACAGATGCGTGTTGAGATTTCCAAACTTCACCAGAGACTGGGCACAACCATTATTTACGTAACACATGACCAGACAGAAGCTATGACACTGGGCGACAGAATCGTAGTTATGAAAGATGGCGTTGTTCAGCAGGTAGATTCTCCCCAGAATCTGTACCAGAAACCTGCAAACCTGTTCGTAGCAGGATTCATGGGATCACCCCAGATGAACTTCCTTGATGCAGTAGTAGAAGTAAGCGGCGATGTTGCAAGCCTTAAGATTGCAGGAAAGAGCATTCCGTTACCGGCTGACAAGTCCAAGAAGCTGATTGCTGGCGGCTATGCAGGAAAGACTGTTACTTTCGGTATCCGTCCTGAAGATGTATATGATTCAGAAGAATTTGTTGCAGCTTCTAAATGTGTATTTGAATCAACCATCAAGGTTTATGAATTGCTTGGTGCAGAAGTTTACTTATACTTTGATTTGGCTGAGTTCCCTCTTACTGCAAGAGTTGACTCCCGTACATCATCCAGACCTGGCGATTCCGTTAAGTTTGCATTTGATGTTACAAAGATTCACGTATTTGACAAAGAAACAGAACAGACAATTACTAACTAGTAATTTATACCAAAAGGGATGCTTTAGCATCCCTTTTTTGTTGCCAAAAATCCAAATTCTCTGCTATACTATATTTATATTCAGAAAGGGCGTGAAAGCATGATATCTACACAGGTAATAGCAAATTGCATTGAAGAATTAAGCATTATCACGAAGGTCAATCTGGCAGTATTTAATTTGGACGGGGGACAGGTGGCATCTACCTTTGATAACAGCGACATCTCAGATCTGCTGCTTAGAGGCTTCGCGGATTCTCCGGCAGACAGCCAGGTAATAGGAAGGGATCATCTGCTGAAGGTTACGGATGAGGGAGACCTTACCTATATACTGGTGGCAAGAGGGAACAATGATGAAGCCTATCTGATAGGCAAAATTGCAGTGAGCCAGCTCCAGCAGCTTATAACGGCGTACAAGGAACGTTTTGACAGGAACAATTTTTTCCAGAACCTGATTATGGACAACCTGCTCTTGGTGGATGTATATAACCGCGCCAAGAAACTCCATATAGAGGTCATGGTTCCCAGAGTCGTGTTCATTATCGAGACGAGAACAGAAAAGGACGGCACTGCGGCGGAGCTTCTGCGGGGACTGTTTTCTGCGCAGTCGGGTGACTTCATTACAGCGGTTGATGAAAACAATGTTATACTGATTAAGTCGCTGGGTTCAGCAGATGGAAATGCTGAAATTGAGAAGACGGCTCAGACTATTGTGGACATGATGAGCACAGAGGCAATGATGAATGTAAGGGTGGCGTACGGCACAATTGTCCAGGAACTTAAGGATGTATCTAAATCATATAAGGAAGCTATGATGGCCCTGGATGTAGGTAAGATCTTCTACGTGGAGAAAAAAGTGAATTCCTACGGAAGCCTTGGGATTGGACGGCTGATTTACCAGCTTCCGGCAAATCTGTGTAAAATTTTTATTGATGAAATTTTTGGTGATAACGACCCGGGGGATTTTGACGAAGAAATTGTCACTACAGTGAACAAATTCTTTGAAAATAATCTGAATGTGTCAGAGACATCCAGACAGCTTTTCGTACACCGGAATACGCTTGTATACAGGGTGGAGAAGCTGCAAAAGAGTACCGGGCTTGATGTCCGTACCTTTGATGATGCCCTGACATTTAAGATTGCAAT
The DNA here is from genome assembly GCA_009911035.1 of Lachnospiraceae bacterium. Taxonomy (GTDB): domain Bacteria; phylum Bacillota; class Clostridia; order Lachnospirales; family Lachnospiraceae; genus Suilimivivens. Next base: position 8,299 of record QXWO01000023.1, on the reverse strand, counting down.
GATGGTATACAGTTATATGAAGTATCTGGACGCTGCCAATCATTAAAGTTGGAAGAAAACAGCAGTTATTGCAAACTAAATTATTTTGTTGGAATGAACAGCCTTATTTCCGAATACAATATTACAGAATTTGTAGGGAGGGATAAGGTTGTTTTTATATGAAAAGAAAATAGTGTATCTTTCGATGTACGCAGACGGGGAGAAGGAGGCATCCGCAGGGTTCGTGCGGATATCGCGGGAAAGGGACAGTTATTTGTTGGACATACATATAAAGCAGATAGCAGATTATGCAGGTGCAGGTCATCCTCTGTTTTTGATATTCCGGAGGGAAAAGGTACAGTTGGCTGTGCTGACTGCATTAGGCGGAGAGATCAATGTTAAAAGAAGCGTTCTGGTAAATAAGGAAAATATCTGTCTTGGGGGCGAAGAATACAGGGAAAAAGATTTGTGCGGCATTATGCTTTTTTTGGATAAACGGCATGAGATCCGGGGAGTGTGGCAGGAGCCGGACCACATGGAGAAACCTGTAAAGGAAGACAAGGTATTGACGGCGGCTGTGCATGACCAGCAGGAGACACATCAGAAGCAGGAGGTATTCAGGAAGCAGGAACCGTGTATAAGGCAGGATTCGCGTGAAGAAAGAAGAATCCCAGAGAATCCCGGCCCTTTTGGGGAGTATAAAAAGCGGGAAAGCTTTGATCCCGGTGTGAAGTACAGGGAAGCAGGATATCCCGGAGAAGTATTGATAGAGCCTGCGTCAGAGGATAAGTGGGAGCAGCTCCAGAGAAGCTATAAGAAAGTGCATCCCTTTGGGGACGAGCGGCTGTTTCTGACGATTGAGCCAAAGGATTTTATAATTTTGCAGGCGCCTTTTCAAAGGCTGGTAAACAACAGTTTTCTGCTTCATGGATTTTATAATTACAGACATATGATACTTGGTCCCGATAAGGAAATTGGAAACGGAAATGAAACCTGCTTTTATCTGGGGGTGCCCGGTACGTATTTTGAAAGGGAAAAAATGGTGGCGGTCATGTTTGGATTTGAGGGATTTGAATGCAGCGGGCCTGTAGAAATCGGAAAATTCGGCTATTATATGCGAAAGGTGGAACTGTAAAAAAACTTATGCTGATGAATGCCGGACAGGGAAAGAAGCTGATAAAATATACAGACATAAAAACCGTGTGCCTTGCGCTTAGGGAAACTGCCATGCGTTACCTGTCCAGTTAACTAAGACCAGGCACCCTTACGGCACATGGAAAATTCTGTTTAGTGCTGCTTTGTTCCCAACCTGACACGGTTCACAGACATCCATTGCGTAAGACCCAATCGTCAGACGCCACTTATACAGGGCAGCCATGACAGCTTCCCTAAAAACAAAGCCGCACGGTTTTGAAAGTACTCTTGTAGTATATGGGTTTTTGACAGGTTTGTCAACCAAAACATAAAAGACAAAAGGATAATAAAAGGTATTGATATGACAGAACAGGAAAAATATATGAAGCAGGCCATAAAGCAGGCCCAGAAGGCTTATGTGTTGGGAGAGGTACCTATCGGCTGTGTGATTGTGTATGAAGGAAAAGTCGTAGGGCGGGGATATAACCGCCGGAATACGGACAAGAATACGCTGGCTCATGCGGAAATTACCGCCATCAATAAGGCAAGTAAAAAAATTGGCGACTGGCGGCTGGAGGGATGCACTCTTTATGTGACTTTAGAACCCTGCCAGATGTGTGCAGGCGCAATTGTGCAGGCGCGGATCGATGAGGTGGTCATGGGAAGCATGAACCCCAAGGCAGGGTGTGGGGGATCGATATTGAACATTCTGGAAATGCCGGAGTTCAATCATCAGGTGAAAGTGACCAGAGGAGTTTTAGAGGAGGAATGTTCCGGTATGCTGACAAAATTTTTTAAGGAACTCCGGGTGAGGAATAAGGCGGAGAAGGAGTTGAGGAGGAATTTACAGACAGACGGATTGTAGTATTGCCTTGACAAACCAATTATGTTATATCCGATCAATACAAATCAACTGCTTGTTTGCACACTTTTCATGCCTGCTTTCTGCTTGACATATATAGAAAATCTATATATAATTAAAGCATCATATATAGAGTGTCTATATATAGGTATTCAGCGAATTTAGGAGAAAAGAGGTATTGTTATGGCGGTTGACAGAATGCTGGTATCTGGAAGCATAGGTATGTTATTGCTTAAGCTGCTTGCAGAAAAGGATATGTATGGCTATGAGATGATTGAGGTTTTAAGGCAGCGATCCCAGAATGTGTTTGAACTGAAAGCAGGAACATTGTATCCGCTTCTCCATTCTCTGGAGGAGAAGAACCTTCTTAATGCTTATGAGAAGGAGATTTCTGGAAAGGTGAGGAAGTATTACAGTATTACGAAGGAGGGCCGGAAGGCGCTTGGCCGTAAGGAGGAGGAATGGAAAGAATATTCAGAGGCCGTAGCTAAAGTACTGGCCTGCGGAGTCTAGGAGGTGCATCATGGACAGGGAGGAATACATTCAGATTTTGACAGACCAGATTCGCTGTGCAAAAGCGCGGGCTATGGTGGGGGATGAGATCAGGATGCACATAGATGATCAGGCTTTTGCTTTCCGGGAGCAGGGAATGGGGGAAGAACAGGCGCTGAAAGCAGCGGTGAGGGAAATGGGTGATCCTGTTGCGGCAGGAATGTCCATGGACAGAATCCACCGGCCGGAAATCCCCTGGGGAATGATAGCGCTGATGGCAGTAATTGGACTGGTCAGTGCCGCAATACATACCCTGTTTGGACTTGGCGACCCGGAGCTTGGCATATCCTATGTGAAAGTGCAGATAGGGTGTACGCTGGCAGGATTTCTGGCGATGATTTGTGTATGTATCGTTGATTACAGTTTTCTGGCAGCCCATGGAACGGGGACTGCGGCCGGATTCATAGGAAGCCTGCTGCTTATGTGGTCTTTTCTGGGGCAAAATATGAACGGTGCCACCAGATGGGTTCATATTGGCGGATTAAATATTGGATTAGAGACATTTATCTATCTGTTTGTTCCGCTTTACGGGGCCGTACTTTACCGATACAGGAAAGAACAGGTAAAGGGTGTGATAATGAGCCTTTTATGGATAGCGGTGGCAGCAATTCCTGCCTATTTGATGGATAGTTTTTCGACACGTGCTTTACTGGTTTTTATTCTTCTTATACTATTTTCAATTGCTGTCGTAAGGGGATGGTTTGGTATAAGAAGACCGAAGCGGTTTCTGGCAGTATTGTGGATGTGCCTGATTTTCAGCGGCCCGGCCTATATATTGTTTCAGTGCGTGACAGGAAGAACCAACCTTTTGCATAGCCGTAGAGTCAGAATGCTTTTGGGACTGGACCCTAAGGGGATCAATTATGCCCGCTATGCGGTTCTGGATGTTTTAAAGGACAGTCAGCTTATCAGGACAGGCAATGGGGATTTGTCAAAGTTTATAGGGAGAGTGCCGTCTTATAATGAAGACTATGTGCCGGCATTTTTGGCAGTGTCCTTTGGTTATGCGGCGGCTGCGGCGCTGGCGGTATTGCTGGGGCTTATGGTTTATGGTATATTCCGCATAGCGTTCAGGCAGAAAAATGAGCTGGGAATGATGATTTCCTGCGGATGCGGCATGAACTTTACGGCATTGATTCTGATTTGCCTGTTTGAGAATATGGGTTTGCTTCCCCATATGTCATTTGACCTTCCGTTCATTTCCGCAGGGGGGACCAATATGATTGTGTCGTATATTATGGCGGGGATTGTGTTGAGTGTGTACCGCTATAAAAGTGTTTTACCGGGGGAGCTGGCTGGGAAAGCTGTCACAGACAGGCAGGCTTGCATAAGAAAAGCCTGAGAATATAAATCTCAGGCTTTTTCCTCCACAATATTCTGCAGCCACACGCCGCTCTTTAGCATAAAAAGTCCAAGTATCACTTTAATGATCTCTGTAAACTGGACTAGGAAAAACACGGTGGTGATTGTCAGGTTAGTATAATTTGCCAATGTGTAGGCAAAGGGGATTACCAGCACCCACACAAATACACTGTCAAAGAGGAAAGTGACAATGGTCTTCCCACCGGAGCGCAGGGTGAAGTAGGCGGCATGGGAGAAAGAGCACAGGGGCATGACCAGCGCTGAAATCACAATCAGCTTTTGGGCAAGGGCCTTGATGGTTTCCTCTGTATTATATATAGAAGGAAAGTATCTGCCCACGACAACCATAACTGCCGAAATGCAGGCACAGCAGAACACACTGAAAAAAATCATTTTATTGTCGGCATCCCTTGCATCCTCGATTTTTCCGGCACCGAGAAGCTGTCCTACCACGATAGAGATACAGCCCCCAAGCTGTAAGTACACAATGTTGAACAGGTTGCTTATGGTGGAGGAGATATTCTGCGCCGCAACCACCTCAAGTCCCCGGACAGCGTAACATTGGGAAATGACAGCCATGCCGGAGGCCCAGAACATCTCATTGAGCATCAGGGGGGAGCCTTTGATCAAAATACCCCTTAAGACAGAGCGGGGAATTTTAGGGCTGCTGTATGCGCCTTTTATGTAGGGGTTGACCTCTTTATGGGTATGGGTCCAGAATACAACGATGAAACATTCTATAAAACGTGCAATTACGGTTGCGATTGCAGCGCCGCGAACGCCCATCCCAGGCATACCTCCAATGCCGAAAATCAATATATAGTCGAGAAACAGGTTGGTGGCGACTGCGGCAATCCCGGCAATCATGGGAACGAGGGTCTGGCCTGTTTCGCGGATGGTGCTGGTATATGCCTGCCCAAGGGCGAAAGGGATAAGGCCAATCATCATGATTGCCAGATATTCCTTACCGTACTTAAGTGCAAGGGAAACATCACCTGCAGAATGGCTTTCATTTAAGTATAGAGAAATGAGCTGCGTGTCCAGAAAGCCAAAAAGCAGAAGGGCCGCACATGTAATCAGGCCGCAGGCATAGAGCTTGAAACGGAAGGTGTGCTTCTGTCCCTCATAATCCCCTTTTCCGAAATACTGGGTACCAAAAATCCCGGCACCGGAAACGCCGCCGAAAATACAGATATTAAAAACAAACATCAACTGATTGACAATGGCAACCCCGGACATCTGTTCCGTCCCAATCTGTCCCACCATAATGTTGTCCAGGAAGCTTACGAAACTTGTGATGGCATTCTGGACGATCATTGGCACTGCAAGGTAAAGTACATATCTGTAAAAATCCCCAGTCCCGATAAATTTATTCTTGAACTTTCTCCACATCACATTATCCTCCGAAATAATGTCCTCGAAATATTATTCTTCCCGAAATGCTCATCCGGTTTTGTGGTGCTGCATGACACGGCGGCGCTGCTGGCCACACAAGATGCATGTCAGTCTATTGTAATAGAAAGAATGGACTTCGTCAATGATAGAAACGGTAACTTTACAAAAATAAATTTAATGATGATTTACTTGTGTCATAAGAAAACAATCAGCAGAACTTCTCTTACAAGAAGCTGGCCCGGGTGCATGTCAACGCTTGCATCTTATACCCATCGGTTTATTGTAAAAAAAGAAACCGTAATCTGCTTTGAGACTGCGGTTTCTTTGCTGTTTTATAATTCCATTTAACAGATATGATAAAAATCTTATGGCACTTTTTCCCACTCACCAATCCAGCAATTTGTTGTATAGTTATATTGACGCCTATATAGAATGCCATTGAAAGTCTCATGTACCCATCGAATGTCATCGCCATAAGGGATTATTTGTGAATCTGCATATGCCGGAACTGGGGGAGGAAGTTCCTGCGCTTTTACTGCGATAGGAATAGAAAGTAAACAAACTGCCGTAAGGAACAGACTTAGGTAAACATTATGTATTTTTTTCATTTTGACACCTCACTGATAGAATTATATATAGGAATTAAACCGTCAAGCGAATCGGGAAGCTGTTTTAAAGTATGGGCTTTCTGGCCATTTACATACACATCATACCCCATAGGAGTTATAATTGCATATACATCGTCACGACCTATAGAAAACATAGTTGGTGAAAAATCCGCAGGACGGTTAGGATTAGTAGCGTTAAACACTAAGAATATTGACGAAAAGAAGACAACCAGCGTCAGCAATATAACTAACGAATTTTCAATCTGGTTTATTCTGCCTGTTTCATTACTTTTATCTCGCAGGAGGATCGAAAACCGCAATTTTATAAACTCTGCACTGCTTTCAGATATGCCGGCCTGGAGATAAGAGGTAAATGGTATACATTCCTTAGCACACTTCAAAAGACATTCAGTATAATCGACTATCTGCACACTATCCAGATTTTTAGAAACATCCCGGTCAGCGCTTAACTCAATGAAGTGAAATATGTCATTTCTAAGCCAGTATACCAGCGGATTCCACCAATAAATAATACATATAGTCTCTACGACGGCCTTTAATATCAGGTCGTGGCGGGAGAGATGCGCAATTTCGTGCCGGATAATATAATAAAGTTCATCCTGCGTATATACGCTTTGCGGCAGAAATATTGCGGGATGTCGTATGCCGGAGCAAAAGGGCTCAATTTTAGCAGGAATTTGGAAAAATGTAATCCGGGGTGAAAGGATATTCTCTTTATCCAGGCGGTTTAATACAGGAGACAGGAAATCCATGTCATAAGGGGCGGAAAGCTTTTTCCAGCGCCGGAACTTCTGATAAGTCCGGATGTGTCTCCAGAATTTTAGAAGACTTCCCAACGCCCATATGAAGATGAATACCTGTCCAAAAGTGAATTGGACTCCATATAAGTGATGGGGGCCATAGATAAAGTCAGTAAAGTATGGCAATATTTTGGTGAAAAAAATTGTTTTTGTAAAAGAAAATTCAACCGGAACTGCTAATCTGCATATACATAATATAAAGCTGGCTAAAATGAAATGGACGTTAATGTGCAAATATCCTTTGGACTTTCTGATGAAATAAAACAGTATGAGAAACAGTAAAATAAAAAAATTGGAACTCCATATGGAGGAAGGACTGACAGACATTCTACTCTGTTAATCCCTTCCGGTAGTCCTTAATCATATCTTCTATTTCATCGAGAGTCTCTTTTTGATTTGCAGAACTTTTAATAAATGCGGCTAAAAGCGAATTAGCACTCCGGGATGATTCCGGGAAGATGCTCTGGAATTCCATGAGCATGTATTCGCTCTGGGTGATTGCCGGTTTGTAAGTCCGTCCATATACTTTATTGATGTGGATGATGTCGGCAACGCAAACATACCCTTTGTTCAAAAGTCTGGGCAATGCGCCCTGCACAATATTGATGGTCATATCTCCAGCCTTATTTACAATTTCTGACGCAGTCATCGGTTTGTCAGAATTCCATAGTATAAGCATAATGGCAAGTTCACGGTCGGTCAAACGTTTAGATTTCATTTGATATCTCCTTTCTGATTTAAGTTTATATATAAATGATTCTTGTGTCAAGATAAATATTTATTTGATATAATAAAATATGATATACAAATAAATATTTATTTTACATTATAATTTTTATAAATAAAAATAAATATTGAAAATGAATATATGTCGTGATATACTAATATCAAAATAGCATAAAATTTATTTGGTATGTTAAAGGTGGGATGGTTAAAAGAAATTGTTAGAAGGGAGGAACTTTTCTATTTATTAGTAAAAAGATGAGAGTGGAAGCGCACAAATATATGCATATGTTATATGCAATTTGAAAAGTTATTTTGCAGTATAAATTGCAATTACAAATTTACTAGATTATAGTAGAGGAGAAGACTAATGAATAGTGTAAGAATGTCTACCGGTTTGGAACAATGGAGAGATGGGGACTTAGTAACAATTACATTTTGCGTTACACAGGAATGTAATTTTGCCTGTACATATTGCTATATGGTAGGAAAAAATAATAACCATATTATGAATTACGAAATGGCAAAGCAGATAGTTGATTTTGTATTGAATAATGAGTTTTTAAAAACTATGCCAGCAGTGGCATGGGACTTTATTGGTGGAGAGCCTCTTTTGGAAATGGAATTAATTGATAAAATATGTGACTATATAGTGCTGAAAATGTATTCATTAAATCATCCATGGTTTAAGCATTATAGATTTACATTTTCTACAAATGGTTCTTTGTATGGATCAGAATTGGTAAGGCAGTATATAAATAAACATAAGGGGCATGTATATTTTGGTCGTAAACGGTAGATAGTGCATACCTCGACAGTAAGGACAAAGTGTGTGACAATAGACTATATTTCTATCATCAGTA
>QXWO01000208.1 GCA_009911035.1 Lachnospiraceae bacterium | reverse complement strand
CCACCTGCTTTCCACAGACAAATATCTCTCCGCGAAGCTCTCCCCTCATCACCTATAAAAGTGTTCCGAATGTTTTGTGTCCATACATACTGATATTCAGTTCCCGGCAGATATGAAAAACTACTGGAACATTTGTTGTCAAGGTTCGCTGTCTACCTATATACCTATAGAATTTATCTTCATTGTAATTTTTTAGCCTGCGGTCACAGACCTGCCCAAATTCACTCTGTAATAAGAATGCACTCGGGCAGACCGGCAACAGCCGGTTTCTTTTACTTTATTGCTTTCATGTTCTGAGCCATAAATTCCAGAACCTGTACCAGAAATACTGCCTGCGTCTCTGTACTTTCCAGAAATACCTTCTGTGCCCTTGCGGCACAATCCCCTTTTATGCTCCCTGTCACATCTTTTAAGACAACATCAGCCTCCAACACTGCAATCATTCTTTGGTATGTCTGGATTCCGGGTTGTCTGACCCCGGCTTCAATTTTCTTCAGATGAGACTCACTGATCCCTGCCGCCTCCGACAGCTCTACCCTGCTCATACCCTTTGTTTCACGCAATTTTTTAACTGTAACTCCTAAATTTGTACCTTCCATACTTATCACTCTGTACCTCCCAACCGGTGTGTTCATTATAAATTCGTATTTATTATTTGAAAAGGGACTGGTTGTGTCCTTTTTCCCTTAAACAGGGCAGTTCAAGCCTTTCAACTATTTCCGCTCTTTTTCGCTTACACCATCCGCCCTTTATCAACATTGTTTTCTTATTTCCGCAACCGTTTCCCTAATTTTGTCGAACGATTTTTACAACTTATACGGCAAAAGCGTCTACTGGTTTCCCCCAATAAACGCCTTCTCATCGACCATGACCTATCTATTTTCCAATCTTTTGTATATGCTTCTGTCACTGCATCAAAGCGATTTCCAGATTCTATTAATCTATCTCTATACAAATCTGCCTTCAGACGTACATACCGCTCGTTATCTTAATCCCTGAAATTTTCTCCACTTGCAAAGTCACTAATATCATCCTTCACTATTTAAAAAACCTACTTAGGAATCCATTATAAACTTTCCCAAGCAGGCCATTTTCTGTTTTCTCCGATTACACCCACAATACATCAAAATTTATCAACATTATCACTCTCAAGTATCAGGCTGACTCCACTTATAATTGCAATCAGTACTTCGAGATTTACCGCACTACTGACACATAGTATCAGTCCTACAATGCTGCTCAATACAAATTTGAAGTCTTTATCGTTAAACATCTCCTTCATTGTGTCTCGGTTCTGCGAAGGCAACTTATATCTCCAGATCAAACCCAAAATACCGCACGGCATTCCGATAGGAAATATCTTTTACAAGTTTTGCAAGCGCCTTCTCGTCATTCGGATATTCCCCGTTTTCCACCCATCCGCCGAT
>QXWO01000207.1 GCA_009911035.1 Lachnospiraceae bacterium | reverse complement strand
TGAGTACCTCTTTTCTTGTGATTTTGATTATATCTCATTAGCCACTCCCGTTACAACTTTAGTATAGCACTTCAGTTTTGGGGATTGGCACCAGTTCTATTCAGGCGTCAAGCGAAAAGGAAATTGAGAAAATCGTGGATGCAGCCATTGAGAACGGCATTAACTTTTTTGATATGGCATCGTCGGAAGCAAAGCCTTTTGCGGCCTATGGGCGTGCGATAAAGTGTAAAGTGTGGCTGAACGTATGGAATTGTACCGCCGCTGTGAAATGGAAGGAGTGGGCATTTCTGTTATGAAGGCTTTTAGCGGTGGGCAGTTATTGGATGCAAAGGCTTCTCCTTTTGGCAGAGCATTGACAGAATATCAGTGTATCCAGTATGCCCTAGATAAGCTGGGCGTTTTGACGGTACTCCCCGGTGTCCGTAATATGGAAGACCTGAGAAGAGTTCTTGGCTTCTGTAACGCCGCACCGGAAAAAAGGATTATTCTGTCCCTGGTTCCTTTGCGCCCCAGAGAGCCATGGGAAAGTGTGTTTACTGTAACCATTGTCAGCCCTGTCCGGCAGGTCTGGATGTGGGGCTGATCAATAAGTATTATGACCTTGCCAGGTCAGGCGATGAACTTGCAAGGAACCATTATGAAAACTTGGCCGTGAAAGCAGAATCCTGTGTCCGCTGCGGGCATTGTGACAGCCGGTGTCCGTTCCATGTGAACCAAATGGCAAGGATGCAGGAAATTGCAGGTTATTTTAACTGTTGAGGAAAGGAAAAATATCAAAATCAGGCAAAATACTATAAATACAGTAGCTGACAACGGCAGAAAGGAAAATAATGAAGTATACAAATTTAGGAAAATCGGATTTGAAAGTGTCCCGCATTTGTATGGGGTGTATGGGATTTGGCGATGCGGCTGCCGGACAACATAGCTGGACAGTGGATGAAAGCCGGACAAGGGAGATTATAAAGCATGGTCTGGAGCTTGGCATCAATTTTTATGATACGGCGATTGCCTATCAGAATGGAACCAGTGAGCAGTTTGTCGGGAAGGCGCTCCGGGATTTTGCAAGGCGTGATGAATATGTGATTGCCACAAAGTTTACCCCGCGTACACAGGAAGAAATTGATTCCGGGGTCAGCGGGCAGCAGCACATTGAAAATTACCTGAATAAGAGCCTTGAAAATCTTGGCATGGATTATGTCGATCTCTATATCTGCCATATGTGGGATTACCATACCCCGATGGAGGAGATTATGGAGGGACTTAATAATGTCGTCAGGGCAGGAAAGGCACGTTATATTGGTATTTCCAATTGTTTTGCATGGCAGCTTGCCAAGGCGAATTACTATGCAAGGTCACAGGGGTTTGCAGAGTTTGTATCCATCCAGGGGCATTTGCTCATGTGAGATAAAGAAGTAAAAGAAGTGTAAAAAATTTTGCCGTTCCCTGTCCGGCTGACTGCCGGACGGG
>QXWO01000206.1 GCA_009911035.1 Lachnospiraceae bacterium | reverse complement strand
CAATGGCAGCCATGTCGACTGTCGGAGCTGTCAACCGAGTCCCGTTGAACTTGAATGGGAGCGGTGGGGGAGGCGCGGTGCCGACCTCATCCTTCTTGGGGACTAGCTTGAAGAAGGTGGCGAAATCCGGCAGCCTCCCCAAGGCTAGCTCCGGCGGATTCAAGGTGGTGGCGGCTGATAAGGTGGATGAGAAGAAGCAGACCGATGGAGACAGGTGGAAGGGTCTCATCGAGGATATCTCCGACGACCAACAGGACATCACCAGGGGCAAGGGTATGGTCGACCCTCTCTTCCAAGCTCCCTCCGGCATGGGAACTCACGACCCCGTCCTTAGCTCCTACGAGTACCTCAGCCAAGGACTTCGTTCATACGACCATCTTGACAACAAATTGGACGGATTCTACATTGCCCCTTCCTTCATGGACAAGCTTGTCGTCCATCTCTCCAAGAACTTCATGACATTGCCTAACATCAAGATTCCTCTCATCTTGGGTGTCTGGGGAGGCAAAGGACAGGGTAAATCATTCCAGGCTGAGCTTGTCTTCCGCAAGATGGGAATCAACCCAATCATGATGAGTGCCGGAGAGCTGGAGAGCGGGAACGCCGGAGAGCCGGCGAAGCTGATCAGGCAGAGGTACCGTGAGGCGGCGGACATCATCAAGAAGGGGAAAATGTGCTGCCTGTTCATCAACGATCTGGACGCCGGAGCAGGGCGTATGGGCGGCACCACCCAATACACGGTGAACAACCAGATGGTGAACGCCACGCTCATGAACATCGCCGATAACCCGACCAACGTGCAGCTCCCCGGCATGTACAACAAGCAGGAGAACGCCCGTGTCCCCATCATCGTCACCGGTAACGACTTCTCCACCCTCTACGCCCCTCTCATCCGTGACGGGCGTATGGAGAAGTTCTACTGGGCCCCCACCCGTGAGGACCGTATCGGTGTCTGCAAGGGTATCTTCCGTACCGACGGAGTCTCCGAGGAGGCCGTCGTCAAGCTCGTCGACACCTTCCCCGGCCAGTCCATCGATTTCTTCGGTGCATTGAGGGCTAGAGTGTACGACGACGAAGTGAGGAAGTGGGTGAGCAACGTGGGAGTAGAGAACATCGGCAGCAAGCTGGTGAACTCGCGCGACGGCCCCCCGTCGTTCGCGCAGCCGGCGATGACGTTGGAGAAGCTTCTGGAGTACGGAAACATGCTGGTGCAGGAGCAGGAGAATGTGAAGAGGGTGCAGTTGGCTGACAAATATTTGAAGGATGCTGCTCTTGGAGATGCTAACAAGGATGCAATTGAGAGTGGATCTTTCTTCGCTTCATAAACTTAAAAACTGTCTCAATTCCTATGCAATGGAAATTGGAACCTAGCTGCTTATACAGATTCTCTGTTTTTCTCTTCATTTTCATTTTTTTCCTGTTATGTTTTCTTCAAATGAGTTGGCTTATTGAATGATAAGTGCCAATAACTTTGTGTTTTTGTGGATTAATGTGTAATTTTCTGTTAT
>QXWO01000205.1 GCA_009911035.1 Lachnospiraceae bacterium | reverse complement strand
AAAAAAAAGATTTATCACGAGAAGTCAGCAGAGGTCATAGTACCATTATGGTTGCAAACGTAGTGGGAAGGACTGAACTTTAGGAGATGTGAGTAAATGAATGTAACCAAAGATGGGTTTAAGGACAGACAACTTCATATGGAAGACTATCTGCAAATGGTATCTGCGGAACAGAAAGAGTATGCGGAAGTGTCCGTCTATCAGCGGATTACTGAAAACAACCACATCATCACGGACTTTTGGACGGACAATCTACTGGAACTGATTTTGCGGAAAGACAACTTAAACAAGGCTTACAAGAAAGTAGAATCAAACAAAGGCAAAGGTGGGATTGATGGAATGCAGGTGGATGGACTTCTGCCCTACCTGAAGGAAAACCAGAGCGAAATAATCCGGGAGATACGGGAGGGGAAATACAAGCCTAACCCAGTCCGCAGGGTAGAGATACCCAAAGAAGAAAAAGGCAGGGTCAGGAAGCTAGGAATACCAACAGTTGTAGACCGCCTGGTTCAGCAGGCGATTACCCAAGAACTAACGCAGCTGTTTGAGCCACAGTTTTCAGAGAACAGCTACGGGTTCAGACCGGGAAGGAGCCAGCACGACGCATTAAGAGCCTGTAAGAAGAATGTAGACGAAGGGTATGTATATGTAGTGAGCGTGGATTTGGAGAAGTTCTTTGACACGGTAAACCATAGCAAATTAATAGAGGTGCTGTCACGGACAATCAAGGACGGACGTGTAGTATCGCTGATACACAAATACCTGAACGCAGGAGTATTGCAGAATGGATTCTTCGAGAAAACGGAGGAAGGCGTACCGCAGGGCGGACCGTTGAGTCCATTGTGTGGAAATGTGATGCTGAATGAACTGGATAAGGAACTGGAACACAGGGGACACCGATTCGTAAGGTATGCGGACGATGTGTTGATATTCTGCAAAAGCAGGAGAAGTGCGGAGAGGACGCTGGAAAACATCATCCCATTTATAGAGGGAGAACTATTCCTAAAAGTGAACCAAGCCAAGACAACAGTAACCCATGTGAGCAAAACAAAATATCTGGGATACGCATTTTACAGGAATAGAGGGAAGTGCAGATTCCGGGTACACCCTAAGAGCGCCAAGAAGATGAAAGGCAGGATAAGGGAGATCACCCAGAAAAACAAAGGGTGGAGTAACGACTACCGGAGGCAGAAACTTGGGGAGTATGTCAGAGGGTGGATAAATTACTACAAACTTGCAGACATGAAAGGACTGCTGGCGGAGACAGATGAATGGCTCCGGCGCAGGATACGGGCAATCTATTGGAAACAATGGAAAAAGGTGAAGACGAGGTACCGAAACTTAAGAGCGTTGAAACTCGAAGAGTGGCAGGTGCATCAGATAGCCAACAGCCGGAAGGGTTACTGGAGGACAGCGCAGATGTTAAGTGTTGCCCTCACCAATAAAATAATAGCCAAGCTGGGATATATCTCCATGCTTGACTATTATCTGAAAGTATCGTGAAAACTATTGA
>QXWO01000204.1 GCA_009911035.1 Lachnospiraceae bacterium | reverse complement strand
GGGCTTTTACAGCAGCAGGAACAGAAAGACGGCAATGCACAGCCGGGACTGGATATTTCCATAAAAGGGAGTTCCATCCATGTAACAGAATCCACGCCCATGCCATTGCTTGCGGCAGTTCTTGAGGTGATGCGGAATGCTTAATGATGCCATCTGTTTCAAGGCAGTTTATATTGTCTGCGGATACACAGACCTGCGCTCCGGCATGGACCGGCTGGCGGCGCTCATTGAAACGCAGACCGGGAGCAGACCGCATGTCCCAGACACGCTTTATCTTTTCTGTGGGCGGCGCACCGACCGCATCAAAGGACTTGTATGGGAAGGGGACGGCTGGCTTCTGTTATACAAGCGGCTGGCAGAAGGCCGGTTTCAGTGGCCGCGCAGTCCCGAAGAAGTGCGTGAATTAACGCTGCAGCAGTTCCGGTGGCTGATGGAGGGTCTGACGACCTCCCCGAAGAAATCGGTCAAGCCAGTGGAACCGCCGGAATATACGGGATAACTTTGTGCAAAACGGAGAATTTCCAGGGCGTTTTTTCCACCGGGAAAACAGTCTTACCACGTTTCTGCGGAGCCGTGTATCCGGCTGTAAAAAGGACCGGGAAAGGGTCAGGGACACCCCTTTTCTTTTTTTTAAAGATCCACAAAACAGCGGGATACAGCGGCTTCTGCCGCTGTTTTAAGCATAGTCATTATGACGGACGCCCTGCTGCGGCGAATTCGCAAAAACTGCCGTTTTCTGCTATACTGAAACCAGTGGAACCAGCGGGAGGCAGAGGCATGGCTTTGGAATATACAGAAGAAAAACTGAACAGCCTTGACAAGGAAACCCTTATCCAGCTGTTTCTGTCACAGCAGGAGCAGCTGAAGCAGATCGACCATAATCTCCAGCTGGTGCTGGAACAGATGGCGGACTTAAAACGGCACCGTTTTGGCCGGTCAACAGAGAAACATGAAATGGAAGACCAACTCTCTTTTGTGGAAGCGGACGGGAAAATCGTATTCTTTAATGAGTCAGAAGCCGTTGTGGATGAGGAATCCGTAGAAGAAGCAGAAACAGTTTCCCGCAGAAAACCAAAGAAAAAACAGGGAAAACGGGAAGAAGACCTGGACGGGCTTCCAGTAGTTGTGGTCGAACATTCCATGGCGGATGCAGAATTGGAGGATATGTTCGGGAAAGACGGCTGGAAGCAGCTTCCTGATGAGATATACCAAAGGTACAGTTTTACACCGGCGAAAATCGAGGTGGAGGAACACCATGTCAAGGTATATGCCGGGAAAAAGACGGACGAAATCGTCAGAGCACCGCATCCGGAGAGCCTGTTGAGAGGGAGCCTCGTGTCCCCTTCGCTGGAAGCGGCAGTGATGAATGCCAAATATGTCAATGCCGTCCCGCTTTACCGGCAGGAACAGGAATTTGAGCGGTACGGACTGCACATTTCAAGACAGAACATGGCAAACTGGACGATCCTGTGTGCGGACCGTTACCTTGCAGTACTTTATGATCACCTGCATGAAAAGCTGTATG
>QXWO01000203.1 GCA_009911035.1 Lachnospiraceae bacterium | reverse complement strand
GCCATATCCGCCACCATGGGTATATGTGAGCTTCTTGCCTATAGACAGGGCATGAAGGATATGGTGTCTATTTTGAAATAAAAGGGAAGGGCATATGGGAAATGTATCTGCCATAAAGACATCCTGATTCTGTCGTATATGCAGAGCATACACTGATATATTCTTTCAATAGTACGAAACGTATCATCAAACCAGATGGTATTGTGAAAACAGGAAGGGAAAGGAGAACCATATGGACAGACTGAAATTCTTAGAGAACGTTTTAAAAGCCGCATCAACATTAGTGGCGGCGCTTGTGTCCTTTGTCAAATTTATCGGCATGGCGTTCAGTATGAAAACAGAAAAGGCATAGGTTTTATCATGCGTCACTTTGCAGGATGGTGAAAAATCGAGTATCAGCAACAGGTTAAAAACGAAATACAGGATGCGGACAGGGGCTTTCCATGAGGAAGCTCCTTTTTGCACCCTGTTACCAACACACGGGAAAAAGAGAAAAGGAGATGTTAAAAATGGCACATATGATAGAAACAATGTTCTCTGTAAGGGAGAAACCATGGCATGGGTTAGGCACAATTGTTATGGAAGCGCCTGCATCAGCAGAAGCATTAAAATTAGCGGGGCTTGACTGGAAGGTAGTTCAGGAGCCTGTGTATACAGATAACCGGGAACTGATAAAAGGGTATAAGGCAAATGTGAGAAGCTCCGACAGGAGAGTGCTGGGTGTGGTGTCTGACCGCTACAAGGTAGTTCAGAACACAGATGCTTTCAGCTTCACTGATGAACTGCTTGGAAAAGGAGTAAAATATGAGACTGCCGGATCACTGCAGGAGGGTAAAAAGGTATGGCTCCTTGCAAGACTTCCAAAGGAGTATGTCATTGCAGGGGAACGCATCAGCTCTTATCTGGTATTTTCTAACACCCATGACGGTTCCGGCTCTGTAAAGGTAGCTGTAACTCCTGTAAGGGTGGTATGCAACAATACTCTGAACCTTGCATTGGAAACGGCAAAGCGGAGTTTTTCTATGATCCACACGGGCAATATCCATGACAAGATACAGGAGGCAAAGGATACGCTCTTTATGGCGGAGAATTACATGGATAACCTTGGCATAGAGTTTGAGCAGTTACGCAGGCAGAAAATGACGGATGCGCAGGTGAAGGAATACATAGAATTGCTCCTTCCCATGGGAGAAGAACCTACACCCATCCAGAGTAAGAACATTCTGAAGCTCCGCAGGGATATGGAGCAGCGTTATTATGAGGCTCCTGATTTGCAGAAAGTGGGAAACAATGCATATCGGTTTATCAATGCAGTATCAGATTTTGCGACACACAGCAGACCACTGCGAATGACAGCGAATTATAAGGAGAACGTGTTTGCGAGAACCATTGATGGAAATCCGTTGATTGATAAAGCGTACCAGCTCGTGAAAGCTGCATAAATGGTTGCGTATATCCTTAAGCTTCCGATAAAACTTTTGGGGCTCATGCAGGTTAAAAGGAACAGAACATATCACGGAATGGAAGCTGTGAGGATGTATGTACTGCCATGAGTGGTAACCCGCAGATTG
>QXWO01000202.1 GCA_009911035.1 Lachnospiraceae bacterium | reverse complement strand
TAAAAAAGTGTCTTCGACACCTCAACCCCCTAGCCCCCATTCATGGGGGAATTAGGGGTTCCTTTTTTTATCGTTTTCCTGCATAATGTTCTCATGAACGTACTACAGGATATTTTTAGAGACCATTATGAAGAAATGATTTATACATTACACCCACGTCAGTCTGTGATAGAGAACGTGGATAAAATGATCAACTGTGGTGACCCTTCTTTTGGCGGGGCCATGTATGGCTGCCCCCACTGTGGAAAGCTAAAATTTATTCCTTTCCGCTGCCACAGCCGCTTCTGCCCTACCTGTGGGAATCTCTACGCCATGCAGCGCACTACGTCCATGTCCTTTAAGCTGGTCAATGTCACCCACCGTCATTGTGTTTTTACCATTGATGAACAGCTCCGGGAGTTTTTCCTGAATGACCGTTCTCTCCTTGACTGTCTCTTCCATGCCGTAAACAGCGTTGTCTCCCGTATGTTTTTTAAACAGAATAAGTCCATGAACTTTACTCCCGGTTTCATCATGGTACTCCACACCTTTGGCAGAGATTTGAAGTGGAACCCTCACATACACTGCCTTATTTCTGAAGGTGGTTACAGCGATAATGGTTTCTGGCGCAATATCAATTACTTCAACTATACCTACCTCCGCAATGCTTTCCGCACTGCACTGCTGGGTGAAATGGAATCCAAAATCGGTCCCTCTTTCAAAAAGGTAAAGTCCCGTTGTTACCGGGAACTCAAACACGGTTTCTATGTCTATGCCAAGCCAACTAAATGCGACCCCGGAACCGCCATAAAATACATTGGGCGCTATCTGGGACGTCCTGTTATTGCCACCTCCCGGATTGACAAATATGATGGCGACTTTGTCACCTTCCATTACAACCGCCACGAAGATGATGCCTATGCCGAAGAAACGCTTCCTGTTATGGAGTTCATAGAACGTCTCATCCGGCATATCCCGGAAAAACATTTCAAAATGATCCGCTACGGCGGCATTTATGCAAGGCACCGGGAAATTGATAAAAAACTTCACAGGGCCATTTCCCGTGAAAAGCACCACATTTTCAGAAGCTTTAATCAGTGGCGCACTGCCATCCTCTCTGCTTTTGGCTATGACCCACTGAAATGTGAATGTGGCGCAGCCATGCTGTTTTTAGAACTCTATTTTAACCACAAGCGTGTTTCTCTGGAAGAACTGTACGAGAAAGCCATGTCCCGTTCTCGTGGAAAAAGGTCGTCTGCATAGCTTCCTTAAATCCCATTCCCGTGGTATACTCCTTTCAAAGGAGGCTTTGCTTATGAACCCAAACACAGAGAAACTACGCAAAAAATACATGGATAATCCACCCGAAGGTATGACATCCGAGGACATTCGCCGCATGAGCGGGGATAACCTTCTGGATATGGATTATTTCTTAAATGAAGATGACTTATTTGATGATGAGGCTGGAGTGGAAGGTTTTTATATCTTCTAAACCGTGTCGTCTTATCGTTGTTCCCAGACAGGAGTTTATCTAACATATGTTCGGTAAACTCCTGTTCTTTTTTGTGTTTCCAAAACTCGGAATTTCCTATAAAG
>QXWO01000201.1 GCA_009911035.1 Lachnospiraceae bacterium | reverse complement strand
ACAGTTCCGATAGCATCCCGGCAACAATCCAATAAATTTTAGCCACAAGTGTTACAAAAAAGCTTGACCACTACAAACATAGCTTTTGCCGTTTCTAAATCATATTCAGCTAAATCTATCCAATATTTCACTTTTTCGTCCATTATAGTATACTCCTTTATCTGTATTATATCAGATGATTGAAACATTTAAAACCTTTTTATTACTTATCCATGCCCACAAAAGAGACTTTTCAAGGGATATGGCTAAATGCATCCGGCTTTAATGGCTATGTCCCGTTGGTTACGGTGGTTCACCAGCTTTCTACACCGCCTCACGTTTGATTCTGTTTTTATGGGTATGGTAAATAATAAAACTATGTAGTATGCCGTATATGTCAGGCATCCAGACAGCAGCTTTTTAAGTTTACAGTTATAACATATAACCTTCTTCCTTGTCAGGGGTTCGCCTGTCGCGTTTGTTATCTTCTCCAGCAGTCACGCGCCTTTTTCTGACTTTTCAGATTTTATTTTATAATGCGCTCAAATCTTTGCGCATGTTTCTTTTTACTTCTCGCTTGAACATCACATTCCTTTTGAAAAGCAATTGACCGCTTTTAATATAGAAGAGAGTGCCATTGTTGCTTGACACTCTCTAAAGGTTCTTATGTATATTTATATACCGCTTATTAGCGGTTGGAAGATGTTCAATATTATATGATGACAATTTTACTTTTGTAACTGCTAACTGGATATCTAAGACTTTATTTGTTCCGGTTTCTGCCGCTTTAATTTGTAATAGCATAACATATCTATCAATAAGATTCTGTTTTACTTCTTCAGTCATACATACCTCTTTCTACCCTAAAACGTGACCCCTATTGAGTTATCAACGTGCTTTGTTCCTTACAAGTATATAGTAGCATATTGCGCTTTATTTGTCAACTATTTTTATCAATATTTCGCAAAATGTTTTTATCAACTTTTGCGCTTGCTTTATATCCGATAATATCTAAAATCTTGTTTGCATCGTCAATGCTAAAGTTTGCTTTTTGTAGGAAATGTGTTAATGCTTGTCTGCTAATACCTAATTGATCAGCGATCCAGTTCTTTTTATATCCAGATTCCTTTATTACTTCATTGACCGCTTGAGCAAGTTCTTTATTTGTATGTATCATATGTTCACCTTCCTTATAATCTGATATACTGATTTAGATTGTTTTATTATACCAGATTATTTCTACATTAAAAAGGTGTAAAGCCTTAATAATTCAATAGTCTTTACACCGTGTTTGTGACATTTTTATTGTTACTCTTTTATCATGTCAAGTTCTGTAAGATTGACACCTGAAGCGGAAAGAATAACTTTTAATTCGATATATCTGATCTTCATACTTTTATATGCTGCTGAGTCTTTTTCACTCAATAACATATACTGTTGGAGTCTGGAAAACTCTTCTACTGACAATTTCAGCATTTCACCTTCAGTCATATATTTTCACCTGCTTTCTATATTGTGACCATTGCTATATTGCTACGATGTAAGTATATCACAACTCAGGTATAAAGTCTATTCAATTATCAACGAATCATGAAGGGTTATCGCAGCCTGTAATGAAAATAGGAGGACTGGCTCCACTACTGCTTTTAGCTT
>QXWO01000200.1 GCA_009911035.1 Lachnospiraceae bacterium | reverse complement strand
GTAGAGGACAGCCGATAAATGGCACACTTAAACAAGCTATCATAGGGTAGCTTTGCAAAAGAATATATGTTTGGATAAAAATCAGGAAACTAATTGCGATTCGGAAATAATTCCTTCTCGCAGCAAAAGTTTTTTAGCCTGTTTGATGGCCTTAACCTTTTGCTTCTCAGCAAGGGCTTGCGGCATATCGATTTTGTATAAGTCGCTCGGATTCCATATCTCGCCTGTAGACAGCATCTGGTAAATGGCGGTGAGAATCATACGGGCAATCGCAATAATGGCTCTTTTCTTGCCACGACGCTTAACAAGTGCTTCGTATTTTTTCTTGTAGTAGGGAGACTTGTCAGATTTCACGGCTGCATGGGCACACTGTACCAATGCAGGTTTGAGGTAAACTCCGGCACGTGTGATCCTGACAGACTTCTTCTTACCGGCAGATTCATTGCTGCCCGGCGTAAGGCCGGCCCAGCAGCATAAGCGTTTTGATGTGCAGAACTGAGACATATCAATACCGATTTCGGAGATGATAGTGACTGCACTATCATGTTTGACACCCGGAATGGTACAGAGTAACTGGACGGCATTTTCATAATCAGGATCAGAAGAAATCAGATTTTCTATCATAGAGTCAACATCATTGATCTCAGCTGTGATATAATCCATATGTGCGCGGACGAGGCGCATACGGTATTTTTGGGCATCAGTCATCTGATATCCTTCGATGGATTCAATAACAGCATCTTCTTTGGATTTGAGGCTCCTTAGAAGTTTGGATGCGATTTCTTTGTGGTTGATGGACGTACCTGATTGTTGAAGCAGATAGTCGATAATGGATGTGGATGACTTCCCAAAGATATCGGAAACTACAGAATCTAAAGCTACATTACAGACAGTAAGCGCATTCTGATATCTGTTTTTTTCACTGGAGCGGCAGGAAACAAGCTTATAACGGTATCTTGTATATTCCCTTAAAATGCGGATTGGCCTGCTGGGAATGTAGCTGCCTTTCACAAGTCCCAGACGGAATAAATCCCCAATCCATTTGGAATCCTTTTCATCATCTTTGTTGCCCTTTACAGCTTTGACCCATTTGGGATTAGCAATGGTGACATTGATTTCGTCTTCCAGAAGATTAAAGACAGGGATCCAGTATTTGCCAGTGGATTCCATACAGACATCATGGCAGTTGTTATCCAACAGCCACTGCTTGAAAAGAAGAATAGAATTGTTAAAGGTGGAAAATCGTTTCTTTTGATAAGAAGGTTCAATCCCGCCAGTTGTTTTGATGATTGTGGCGACGAGAAAAGATTTGTGGACATCGACACCACAACAGGTTTGATAAGTAACTCTCATGAGTCTGACTCCTTTCGTAAAAGATAAGAAGCCATTGACTGAACTGCCACACAATTAAACTAAGGCGCTTAAACAATTCTTAGTGTACGGACTCGGAGTACCACTTATTTGTGCTTGAAAAGGCAGAACTTACACTGATTTTTATGCTGTCTAAAACGAGAAGGTTTTTACAACTCCTCCTCCCGTGCTTTGTAGTATAGCTTCTTACAAGATATTTTACGGCACAACGTGGAGAGTTGAAATACTTTCATTGCTATTTGTGCCGCCAGCCAAAGGCGGCGGAATGGAGATTTTTATG
>QXWO01000199.1 GCA_009911035.1 Lachnospiraceae bacterium | reverse complement strand
TACCGAAGCGGCAAGCCCTTAATCGTGACAACAAATTTGACGCTGGAAGAATTGCAGAACCCGGAGGACACCGCCCACGCCCGCATTTATGACCGCCTTACGGAAATGTGTACCCCCGTCTGCATTACCGGGGAGAATTTCAGGAAAGCCAGAGCAAGGGAGAAAATGGAACGCCTTAAAAAGCTGCTGAACGGAAAGGAGATTTGCCTATGACCGACACGCCCAAGAAAAGCACCGCCACCACCGCCCGCCGCCCGGATTGCGTGACCGAGGTACGCCGGGGGAACACCGTCCTTGTGGTTTCCGGCTACTTCAAACAAGGCACTACCGCCACCGCCGCCGACAAGATGATGAAAGTGCTGGAAGCCGAAAGCGCAGCCGGACACAAGCCGCCTTTTACCGCCTAAGTTGTGGCATGGAAAAGCGGTCATGCCGTGGAGCGTGACCGCTGGAATAGTAATAAATGACACCATGTTTATTTCTTGCTTGATTGCCGTATTTCATTTGCCAGCAGCACGATACCATACAAACCGCAAATCAGTAGAATTATATCTTCATAGGCATTGAAGATGACTGATTTTATTCCGGTCAATCCCCATATGGTCAGTAAAGCGAGGAGCAGATTGTTTTTTCTTTTATAGCCAGCATAAACCGTCATGCTTATGCTGATTACGGGGCAAGGCATGATGTATGTTACCATTTGCGGGAAAGAATTACCTAAAAGAATGGAAACAAAAGGGTACGCTAAATAAAGCACCAGTAGAAACATCTGAAATGCGGTAGGTGTTTTGAGTATATCGTCCTTGTTATGCAGACTTTCGTATAGGAACAGAACACCGCAAGTGATATACAAGGGAAATGCAAAAAATTTCTGAATAGGCTCTGTTCCATACCAAGCGAAAAATCCAATGCCTATAAAGAGGTTAATAATCCCAAGCGAGAATTTTGCCGCCCACTTTATTTTTTTTGTATAGGACAAAGCAACCGCTATGAGTAAAAAAACGAGTAATGCAATTTGGATTATCCATGTTTGTCTGTTGTAATTGCCGATAACATCCCAAAAAACTTGTGCGTCCATGTGTTGCCCCCGTAGATTTAGTTTGTCACTTTGTAACGAACTAAAGTATAGCATAAAAATTTGATATTTTCTATAATAAGCTACTTGCTATAAACCGTAACAAAAAACCGTGATATTTTTCGACATAAAGAAGCAAAAAGGACTGTACAGACAGCCCCGCCCTATGGTATACTAAGCCTACGGAATAGTGGGACTGGCTGTCGGAAACGGAGGACATTATGCCAAGACAGACCACCCAAAAACTGATTACCGCCCTATATCCGAGATTGTCGCACGAGGACACGCTTCAAGGTGAATCCAACTCCATAAGCAACCAGAAGCGAATCCTTGAAGCCTACGCCAGACAGAACGGCTTTTCCAACCTCAAATGGTACACGGACGACGGATTCTCCGGGGCAAATTTCCAAAGACCCGGCTTCCAGTCCATGCTTGCCGACATTGAAGCGGGGCTTGTGGGAACGGTCATAGTAAAGGATATGTCAAGGTTAGGGCGAAATTATTTACAAGTGGGAATGTACACAGAAATGATTTTCCCACAGAACGGCGTCCGCTTCATTGCAATCAATGACGGCGTAGA
>QXWO01000022.1 GCA_009911035.1 Lachnospiraceae bacterium | reverse complement strand
ACAGTTCCGATAGCATCCCGGCAACAATCCAATAAATTTTAGCCACAAGTGTTACAAAAAAGCTTGACCACTACAAAGGGCTTCTTCAATAATAGATAATTGTCCTCTTACACATCTAAGTTTCGTAATAAAAAACAGGACAGCCAAAAGTGCTGTACAGAGAGCAATCAATAAAAATGAATTTAAGTTCATGTTATGCCTCCCTGTTAAATCGGTAACCAACGCCCCGGACAGTCAGAATATAAAAAGGGTGTTCTGGGTCTGGTTCGATTTTTTTCCGTAATTTGCTGATAAACGACATGATATTGCTATCATCAAAAGCATACTCTTCCTCCCATACATGGGTATAAATCTGCTTTTTTGTAAACACTTTTCCTTTATTGGCCGCAAGGAAAGAAAGCAGATCAAATTCTTTTCCTGTAAGTTCCACTTGTATGTCATTAACCAAAACAAGACGGTTAAGGTTATCTATCGTCATTCTTTGAAATACCATACAATCCGTTTCTGTGCCGGAAACAGGATTGAGCAATGTAAAACGCCGGATAAGAGATTTTACACGTGCCATAAGCTCGTTAATGCTAAATGGCTTTGTCAGATAATCGTCTGCCCCCATCCTTAAGCCGGAAACCTTATCTTCCTCACCGCTTTTTGCGGTAAGCATAAGAATGGGAACATTGCTTGTCTGCCGTACTTGTTGCAACACTTGAAAACCGTCTAAATCGGGCATCATAATATCAAGAATAATAAGTGAACAGGTATCTTTGATTTCCTCCAATATATGCAGTCCTTCTATCCCGCCGCCTGCGACAACCGCAGTAAGGTTTTCCTGCTCTACGCATTTTTTCATAAGTGCGCAAAGTTCTTTATCATCATCTATAATTAAAACTTTATTCATGTTTTTTCTTCCTTTCTGCTTTTAATCGGGCATCTGTTGGTTTTTCAGCGTCCTTTGGAATCAGCCACAAGCGGCTGAACTTTGCCACGCCCGGTATGCGGTTTTCCTCACATAGCTTTTGTACCCGTCTTTCTGAAATGCCCCATTTCTTTGCCGCTTCTGGGGCAGAAATATACTCTAACATCTTCATTCACCCTTCCTTTAATCTCTGCCATATAATTATATGCGGTCAGGCGAATCATTTCAAGTATTTAAGACCTGCATCATGGAAATGTGCATAACTGGCTATGGAACTATGGAAAACCCCATTCACAGCCTGTGGAAAAGCAAAAGCAGCTTTCCCACATCCTGCAAACAGGGTTTCCCACAGTTCCATAAACACAGCCAGTTATACGACATTCCCACAATGCCTGCGCCTACGGAATCCATCTCTCTATCTATTTCTTTGTTAGAAACATCTTTTTACAGACCTATTCCCGCCATTCTTGCGAAAACGGCTTTTCGCCCGATAAGTTCCGACTGTTTTTCTTTTGTCAGGCTCTCAAACACACCCTTATACCCTTTTTCCAGCAATGGAGTACCTTTTGCGATAAGATACAGCTTCATATCAAGCCATTCCTGCCATAATGCTTCAAACAATGCCTTGCCGTCCGTAAAAGTTGCATCTTCCTCAAAGCCATGCGGCGGCGTATAATATTTGAGCATCACAATACCATATCTGCCTACATCAAGCACTACAATATCCGCCATTTCGTACTGCTCTGCAAACGCATCAGCCACCTTTTGACATTTTGCACGTTCTTCATCTGTGATATAAATCTTCTTTTCCATATTGCTTTACCTCGTTTCTTATAAAATTTTACCATATTCATTTTATAAGAACCACCTGCATACCAGCTTTTATTCCTCTTGTTTTGGCAAAACCCACTTTACTAACAATTCACTTCCGTAAACTTTATTGACAGTTGCAGTGAAAGTATACAAAATCTGTATTAGTTTTAAATGAGGATCCAACTGGTTTTCGCATAGAAAAAACGCAAATTCAGACAACAAAATACAGCCCCGCTAAAAAACAGGACTGTTTGTGCAGATTATTCAGCTATAAGCTCGAAACAATATCCTACATTTCTCTCACACCGTATGACAAAAGGCGTGTCCGGAGAGGTGGCAAATAATTTTTCCCTTAATTTACAGATATGAAAGCCAATCGTATTATTCCCGATATCCTGTACATAGTCACCCCACACTTTTTGATATATCTGGTCATAAGTCAATACTCTTCCTCTGTTTACCACCAGAAAGCATAAAAGATCATATTCTTTGGCAGTTAAATGCACTTTCTTCCTGTTACTGTATATTTTTCTCCGGTCAGGGTATATTTCAAGCCCTGAAATTTTCAGCACTGGTTTGGGCTGCAATTCATAATTTTTAAAATCCGGATACCGCGCGACTATTTCCATTACCTCATCAAATATAGTTCTCTCCAAATCATCAAATTCCATTATAAGTAAACGTCCGATACCATCACCTCATTCGTATCCACTAGTTATTTTAAAAAGCACATATTCCATATCTTTTGCGGCAGTCAAATTGCCGGAACCTTATACAGGCCCCGGCAATCAGGTTTCTTATGACTCTAAATTTGACAGATACAGGGTACACTGCATATGCGACGGTTCTATATCCAGTGCCTTATGGAAAAACTCTTTTGCCTTTTCTTCATTTCCAAGGCCCCAGTTTCCTAACCCCATAAGATAATAACAGTGGGCTTTATTTCTTGCAGTATAATCCTCGTTGAATATCTGGAATTCCGGCAGTGATACCGCGAAATATCCAATCTTTACCTCATCCCATAAATGCTGCTCACCGTAATCGATCAGACGGTAAAATCTGGATTTCGCTTCAGCAGCCCTGCCAAGTTTCAGCTTCGCAAGCCCTTGATACATGATCATATCCGCAGGCTGGTCATTGTAATACATCATCCCTGCCGGTTCATCCGTCCCCACAGTCGCCGTCTCATAACACTTCCCTGCTTCTTCCGTCCTTCCCTGTGCCTCCAGCGCAAGGCCAAGATTATAATATACATGGTTATCCTTGGTTCCTTCCAGTTTTCCTTCGCCAAGGTTTTCCGGATAGCTTAAGGATTCACGCAAAAGCCGCTCTGACTCCGCAGTGTTCCCTTCTTTAAGGGCCTTCTTGGCAAGTTCCACCAGCGCCATGGTATACTGGGTCGTAATCTTCCCTTCGCCGCCTTCCCATGTATGGAATCTATGCCCCATGGCAAGGTCATATGCCTTTTTGTGGTCTCCCACCATGTTCTGAAGCGTAATATATTCAATAAACAGGTCGTCCCTCCCGGCAATCATTTCCCGGTGTTCTTCGTACTTTGCAAGCCTGTCAGCAAAACTGTAGTCCAGTTTCTTATAGAGCTGGTCCATTTCAAGGAATACCCGCACATCCGTTGTATCCAGCGCAAAAGCTTTTTCCATTTCCCGCTTTGCCGCTTCCCTGTCGCCTATTTTGTTAAAATAAGCCAGTGACAGATTCCGGTGTACCGTAGGGAAATCCGGATACTGCGCCGCCGCTTTCTCCCACAGCCCTACAGCCTCCTGCCACTGCAGCTTGTCAAAGAACAGGTTCCCAAGGTAATACGCTGCCATCCCCGCATCATAACGCCGGGCCGCATAACGCAGTACCGGCACGTCTTCCATTTTATTGGGGAAGCAGTAGTCCGGGCTCATCTTCTCTGCCTGTGCCACTTTTGCCTCCGCTTCTTTTGTCTTTCCCATTTTTTCCAGATAATAGCCCTGATAATATCTCACCAGCGGGTTTGCGCTCTTACAGTCATCCAGCAGTTCCACTGCTTCCGCATATGCCCCTGCTTCTGCATAGTCCCTTGCCGTCATCAGGTAATTCTGTGCAAAATCACGCATTAATACGTTTAATTCTTTCCTCTGTTCCGCACTGTCCTCCATGATTGCCATTTCATTGCCTGTCATGAAATCGAAGGGGTCCAGTGCCAGATTTTCCGCCGCCAGCGCCTTTGCCTCCTCAATCCTTCCAAGCTTTCTCAAAAGGTACACCTTTAAGCCGCGGGCCTTAATATTATGGGCATTTTTTACAAGCCCTTTGTCTACCATTTCCAGACCGTGTGCAAAAGCCCCTTTGCATGCGTCAATGGCAGCCAGATAGTAGAAAGACATCTCCTGCTGTTCATTGCTCCATGTTGCCTTAAAGAAATCATCATAAGCCCCATCCTGGTCTCCAAGAAACAGCTTTACAAGACCAAGATTATAATAAGCCTCACTGCTGTATGGATTGGGGTTGCGCTTCGTCATCCGTTCCAATGCTTTTTCCAGATATTTTTTCGCTTCCGCAAAATTACACCGGCGCATAAGGAGCGCTCCGTATGCGTTATTGACACGGATATCCCCCGGATCCCGTTTTAAGGCTTCCAGATAATAAGGGTCAGGAAGATAAGTGGCATGGCGGTACTGCTCAATGTGGAGTCCTGCCAGATACAGTTCTTCTACCGTAGCGATTTTCTCCGGCTCCGCCACAGCTTCCGCCGGATCAGGAAGTTTTTCAATTTCCTGTTTCTCCGGTGTATAAGCCACCAGCACCCGGTCGCCTTCTGTCACACACACAGTAAGCTTCGTTTCGTCTTCCACGGCATATATGATTTCTTTTTCAAAAATATCTGTCGGAGAAATCAGTGCTTCTTCTTTCAACAGGATATTTCCACCATATGTAACATTTACCTTCGCCTTATGTTGCCCGGTGGCATAAACGATCACTTTCACTTTTCCGTCTTCCGCCGTCATATTGACTGCCGCGTTGATCGTAGCATTCTTAACCTGCCCAACCGCCTTATAAGGCATGAAATACTGCTTAAATGTTTTTTCCTCAAAAGGCTTCAGCCACGTGAAATCTGGCTGGTTATCCGTATATACGCCCGTCATCAGCTCTACATACGGGCCGTCCTCATCCGTAAGGTTGCGATCCCACGCCTTGCCGAAGTCCCCGCATCCCCATGTCCACTGCTTCTTGCCCGGCGAGATATGATGGTCGGCAACATGAAGGATTCCCGCCTTTTTCTGATAATCATACCCACCTACAAAATCATATTTTGACTTTTCCGCCATATAGGAAGTCGGCACGGGAATGTTCTTATATCGGGAAATATCCACGCCGTCGCTGTAATCCTTTTTGTAATAAATTCCTGTTGCAATCGGGAATCTGGAAACATCCCTCTTTCCATGGTCCATCACCGCATGGACATCCGGCGGGAAAATAGACTGGGTATGGTCATTGACCGGGACTGCCGGGTTTGCCCACCACAAAAATGTCTGCGGAAGCGGCGTCCTGTTATATAACTGTCCCATAATTTCAATATACGCCCTGCCCGGATACAAAGTAATTTTTGCAATCCCTTTTGTCCCGTACATCTGGTCTACATCGTGGCACAGCACAGACTTACTCCCATCCTCATTCTCCGTGACAATATGGTCTACCGGCAGATACGTTGTGGGTCTGTGGTGCTGGGGCCAGTTAAACTCAATGCCGCCGGAAATCCATGGCCCGCACAGCCCTACCAGAGCCGGTTTAATCACATGATTATAGTAGACAAAATCATAATCATTTGTTTTATCATAGGCTCTCTGGATTCGTCCCCCAAGTTCCGGCAGAACCATCACCTTCAGATATTCATTTTCAAGCCAGACCGCCTGGTATTCTTTGTCTGCTTTTGTATCACTGATTTTTTCCACTGTAGGATAAGGATAAACCTTCCCCGAACTTCCCTGATATACCCTCTTATCCAGAAAAATAGGGTTCTTTTCCGCCGCCCCTATTTCATAGGTAGGAATACTCACCTTTCCTTCCCATACTTTGACTTCACTCATGTTCTGTCACATCCTTTCTCTCAAACTTACTTCCATGCCAGAGCCTTAAAATGTCGGCTGTTGCAGCCTTGCTTTCCTGTTGACTTTACTATACCTCTTTGCCCTTCTGAATACATTCCCGATAACTGCTATTTTATTTATAAAATTTGCGCTTGTCTTTTTCCGCAATCCACTGTAATATACATATATACTTATACAGATAGGAGGGACTATTTTGAAATCCTGCGAACAGTTTGTAGCTCCCCGGTCGGAATATTTTATCTATTCCCCAAGCGTTGCCGCAAAGCGTACCTTTTTTTATCCGATTGTCACCGGTCTCTTTTTCTATGAAAGCGGTTACCGGCTTCACCGGAATTCCTATGACAGTTTTTTACTGATATATATCCGCAGCGGAACCCTCACAGTAAATTATCAGGATAAGGAAGAGACGGTCTGCGCCGGTTCCTTTATCCTTCTTGACTGCTACGAACCCCATGGCTATTATACCGATTCAGGCTGGGAGTGTCTATGGGTACATTTTGACGGACCAATGGCCAGAGCCTACTACAATTTGGTGATTTCGCATCTTGGCAATGTTTTTACCCTGACCGACCCTCTGCCTGCCGTTTTCAAAATGCAGCAGATTTATGACACCTTTCAAAACGGGACGCTGATTCGGGAAGCTCTGCTTTCCAAACAGATTTCTGACATACTGACTACCTTCCTTCTGTTTAACCCGGTTCAGGCATCCGTATATAACCACTCCGGCGCCATTGAAGAGAGCATCGCCTATATCAATGAACATTTTGCGGACAATATCACAGTGGAAGACTTAGCTGGACGGGCCATGATTAGCCCGTATTACTTTATCCGTATCTTTAAAAACGAAACCGGCTTCACCCCGCATGAGTATATTGTTTCCGTGCGCATAAACACTGCCAAATATCTGCTGAAAAACACACGGCTTACCATAAAGAGCATTTGCTTCCAGACAGGATTCTCCTGTGAGAGCGTTTTCTGCTCCGCCTTCAAAAAAAATGTGGGCGTAACACCGGCTTCTTTCCGCGCAAATGTATGAGGGACTATGCCCATCCGGACATAGTCCCCCCCAAGCCATATTTTATACTATTTCCCTGCCAGATAAGCATCTGCCTGGCTCTGCAGTTCTGTCATAACGTCCTGAATACCTGCGCTTTCCATAGCTGCCTTAAATTCCACAATCGAGGAATCCACATCCTGAACCAGCCCGTACATTAATGGTCCGTAATAAGTGTCACAAGCCACTTCTACCGCCGCGCACTGTGTTGTTACATTTGCCGTATCAAAGCTGAACCCGTCCAGGGGATGTTCCGGCTTGACATTCGCATCGAAACTCTCCAATAACTTGTCGTGGATGTCGTCCAGTTCGGTACGGTTCTTAGGATACAAAATCCTTGAGGAAAATGTGTCAACTAATCTTGACAAAATCAGCTCAACAATCTGGCGCTGTTCGCGGAATACCATCTTCGTTATCCTTCTCACGGATACAGATGGCTGAATGCCAAGATCCGTCTGGATACAGGCACTGTCATGTCGGATCCTTACGCGCACAAATGCTGTAAGACGCTCGGAATAAAGAGCGGGACGAAACACTATAAATACACGAAGCCCGGAAACCCGTTCAAGATATATCCGAACCTGCTCATGGCCGAGATGCAGGTTGACAGACCGCTGCAGTGCGTTGTTAGCGACATGACTGCTTTCTATGTGAAGGGCATTTATTATGAACTTACGCTATACATGGATATTTGGAACAACGAGATCCTTGCCCATGCCCTCTCATCCAGGCGGGGTGACCGGATACCTGAGCGGCCTGGATGATCTGATCGCACTGAAGGAACAGTACCCGCAGTATGAGATGATCCTTCACAGCGACCAGGGCGCGGTCTATGCATCCAAAACGTTCAACGAGCTGCTGCCGATGTACAGCATTACCCGGTCAATGTCAAGAGCCGGGACACCAACGGACAATGCGGCGATGGAGTCCATCAATGGATGGATCAAAGCGGAAATCTTCATGGATTTCCATGTCACCGGGGAAAGCCCTGTTGAGCAGGAAGTGGCAACATACATTACATTTTTCAATACTGCACGGCCCGCATATTCGCTGAAATACCTTACGCCGCAGCAGTTCAAGGAGGCCTACGCGCCGAAAGACTTTGTCACAGGAGTTAGTGCTGGGAGCTGATGCCTGGCGGCATAGACTCTTCCTTGTTTGGCTTAGGTGCCAGACATCAGGTATGGAGTGATTGTCAATCCCGAAGCCGCGTAAGCGGTGCGCAAGCAGGCTTTACAATCGCAGAATGCCTGATACACTCCACCCAGCCAAACAAGGATGTATCAAAAAATCCATGATATTGCACAGAAAATCAATTCTTGTTGTAAAAAAATTTAAAATTTGTGTCCAGTTTTTGTTGACTAGTACATTGTGTCCATATAAGCACCATCCTTTCTTTATTTTATACTCCTTTCTTAATCCAGCTCTGATCATTTGAATCATGACAGATAAAAACTATTCCTGCTCCAGTTTTCCGGTATAAAGCTGATAATACATTCCCCGCTTCGCCAACAAACTGTCATGATCTCCTCTCTCCACAATCCTCCCATGATCCAGCACCATGATCACATCCGAATTTTTGATTGTGGAAAGCCTGTGGGCGATCACAAATACCGTCCTGCCTTTCATCAGCCGGTCCATGCCCTCCTGCACGATTTTTTCCGTGCGGGTATCAATGCTGGAAGTCGCTTCATCCAGAATCAGCACCGGCGGATCAGCCACCGCCACTCTCGCAATCGCCAGGAGCTGACGCTGGCCCTGGGAAAGACTGTTCCCGCTTCCTTTTAGTTCTGTCTGATACCCATCGGGAAGTTTCATAATAAATTCGTGGGCATTTGCCAGTTTTGCCGCCTGAATAACTTCCGCTTCCGCAGCATCCAATTTCCCATACCGGATATTGTCCATGACAGTACCGGTAAACAAATGGGTATCCTGCAGTACCAGCCCCAGGGAATGCCGCAGATCATCTTTCCTGATTTTATTGATATTGATGCCGTCATAACGGATTTTGCCATCCTGCACATCATAAAACCGGTTGATCAGATTGGTAATCGTTGTTTTTCCTGCGCCGGTAGCTCCCACAAAGGCTACTTTCTGCCCCGGTCTCGCAAAAATCTCTATATCATGCAAAATCTCCTTATCTTCCGTATAGCCGAAGTCCACATGGTCAAAAACTACATCTCCCTGCATCGGCTGATAAGTTGTCGTATTGTCTGCCTTATGATAATGCTTCCACGCCCACATCCCCGTCCTGTCAGGGACTTCTGTCAGATTTCCCTTTTCATCATAGTGTGCGTTTACCAGCTTTACATATCCGCCATCCTTTTCCGGCTCCTCATCCAACAGCCCAAAAATCCTCTCTGCACCCGCGATTGCCATGATGATAGAATTCAACTGCTGTGAAAGCTGTGAGATCGGCTGATTGAAGGAGCGGGAAAACTGCAGGAAAGATGCCAGCGTTCCAAGAGTCATCTGCCCGCCAAAAATAGACAGGCAGGCCCCAACCATTGCGATTACTGCATAACTGACATACCCAAGGTTGCCAAGCACAGGCATCAGGATGCTGGCATAACGGTTCGCATTGTTCGTGCTGTCCCGCAATTTTCCATTCAGAGTCTTAAAATCCTGTATACAGGCTTTCTCATGGCAGAATACCTTTACTACCTTCTGGCCTTCCATCATTTCCTCTATGTATCCGTTCAGACTCCCCACGTCCGTCTGCTGCTTCACAAAATAGTGCCCGCTCTTTGAGGATATGTTTCTCGTTGCGAATACCATGCAGACTACCATCACAACCGTGATCAGTGTCAGTGGACGGCTTAAAACCAACATAGATACAAAAACCCCCACAATGGTGATCACTGCGGACAGCATCTGCGGCATACTCTGGCTGATCACCTGCCGCAGGGTATCTGTGTCATTGGTGTAAATGCTCATGATGTCCCCATGGGATTTTGTGTCAAAATAGCGGATGGGCAAGTGTTCCATGTGACGAAACAGGTCATCCCTTACTTTTTTTAACATTCCCTGCGACACATAAATCATAATGTAGTTATAAGCCCACGTGCAGAACACGCCGACATAATAAACTGCTGCCATCACAAGCAATGCTTTGAAAAGAGGGTACAAATCGGGCTGTGTCTGATTCACAAATGGCAGGATGTAGTCATCAATCAGGTTCCGCATGAACAAAGTGCCGCCAATATTCGCGACAGTGCTGACCAGAATACATAACGCCACCAACAGGCACTGCCATTTATATTCTTTCAGGATATAAGCAATCAGCCGTCTTAACGTCGCCCCCATATTCTTTTTATTCCCTACTATCATCATCGCCGCCCTCCTTCGTCTGTGACTCATAAATTTCTCTGTAAATCGGGCTGCTTTCCAGCAGTTCTTCATGGGTGCCGACTGATTTCATCCTGCCGTTGTCAAATACCAGGATCCTGTCTGCATCCTGGATCGACGAGATTTTCTGGGCTATGATAATCTTTGTGGTATCCGGTATCTTCTCCCTGAATGCCCTGCGGATCAGCGCATCCGTCTTTGTGTCAACTGCACTTGTGGAATCGTCGAGGATCAGGATTTTCGGTTTCTTTAAAAGCGCTCTGGCAATGCAGAGCCTCTGTTTCTGCCCGCCCGATACATTTGTCCCGCCCCGCTCAATGTGGGTGTCATATCCTTCCGGGAAATCCCGGATAAATTCATCCGCCTGGGCAAGCCGGCACACATTTATTATCTCATCATCCGTTGCATCTTCTTTTCCCCACCGCAGGTTCTCTCTGATTGTTCCGGAAAAGAGCACATTTTTCTGGAGGACCACAGCCACACTGTCCCGCAGACTGGCCATGTCATAATCCTTTACTGGAACGCCCCCAACCCGCACCTCGCCCCTTGTGACATCATAAAGCCTTGGTATCAGAGCGGCAAAGGAGGACTTTGCGCTCCCGGTTCCCCCAAGAACGCCAATGGTTTCTCCCGGTCTGATATGAAGATCCAGATCACTGATTACCTCCTTACCGGGATTAGAAGGATACGCAAAACCTACCTGTTCAAAATCAATAGAACCATCCGCGACCTCCCTGACCGCATGGGAAACGTTAAATAAATCCGGCTCCTCCATCAGCACCTCAGAAATCCTTTCCCCCGATGCCCTTGACATAATGAGCATCACAAACGTCATGGATACCATCATCAGGCTGATCAGAATATTGATCACGTATGTAAACATACTCATAAGCTGCCCTTCTGTCAGGCTTCCCGCAATAATCATTTTTGCGCCCATCCATGAAATCAGTAAAATACATGAATACATAGAAAACTGCATGACAGGGGAATTCAGTGCAATCAGCTTTTCCGCGTTTACAAATAGGCTGCGGATTTTTTCACTTTCCGTTTCAAACCGTCCAATCTCATGATCCTCACGTACAAAAGATTTTACCACCCGTATTCCGTTTACATTTTCCTGCACCTTTGCGTTCAATTCATCGTATTGATGAAAAACTTTCCTTAAAGTCGGATTTGCCTTCGATGAAATTAGGGCAAGCACGGCTCCCAGACAGACGATCACCACCAAAAAAATGTGGGCAAAACGAGGGTGTATCATAAATGTCATCACCATCGCACTGACCAGCATGATCGGCGCCCTCACGCAGATACGGATGGACATCTGGAACGCCTGCTGTACGTTCATCACGTCTGTCGTCATTCTGGTCACAAGTCCTGCTGTAGAAAATTTATCAATATTGGAAAAAGAAAAGGTCTGTATCTTCTCGTACATTTCCTGCCTCAGATTCATGGCAAACCCGGAACTGGCACTGGAAGCCGTCCTGCCTGATTCCACCCCAAACCACAACGCCAGCATTGCCGCCACGATCATGGCAAGCCCAATCAGCACAACTTTCCCAAGGCTCCGGCTTTCCAGGCCATAGTCAATAATGACCGCCATTATAATGGGAATGATCACTTCCATGATTACTTCCATAACCACAAGAACAGGAGTGAGTACGGCATCCCGTTTAAATTCTCCAATGTATTTTACCAATGTTTTAAACATAAAATCCCTCCTGACAATCCCGTCTCAACTGCTCCTGACGTCATCACGCCAGTGCCGGATCACGACCACTGCCAACTTCTTCCTTTCTCTATTGCCCTGCATTTATGGACTGATAAATATCACAGATTACAGAAACACATTTTTCAATCCCAATCAGGCTGCTGTCCAGGCACAGATGGTAGTTCTCCGCAAGGCCCCATACCTGGTCCGTATAATATTTATAATGGGAAGCCCTGCGTTTATCCAGCCGTTCCATTTCTCTGACAGCCTCATCATAAGACACACGGTTTCTTTCCATAAGATGCTTTGCCTTAAATGCTTTTTCCGCATGAATATAGATATTCAGACTGTTTCCTGTTTCTTTCAGAATAGAATCCGCACAGCGTCCCACAATCACACAGGGTTCTTTTTCTGCAAGTTCCGTGATGATCTTTCTCTGGACAAAGAAAATTTCATCCTGCAGGTATTCCGAATTTCCAGAGGGCATGGTACGGGAATAAGATAAATTTTTCACCAGATCATACAGCACACTGCTGTTACGGTGTTCCCCCTGTTCCTCCACGAACTCTTTTCCAAAGCCGCTTTCCTTCGCCGTCATTTCTATCAGTTCTCTGTCATAAAAGGGAATGCCAAGTATTTTTGCAACCTGCTCCCCTATGGTATGTCCGCCGCTTCCACATTGCCGTCCGATTGTAATAACCTGACCCGCCATAATCCATTACCTCCCTGTTGTTTCTTTTTGTTCCTTATTCTCAAAAATACGTTTCCAGAATACTTTCACTGTAATCAATGCAATAATTCCGGACAAAGCGTCAGAAAACGGGCCTGCCCATAAAATTCCTTCCACCCCCATTGTATAACCTAAAGTCAGCATAGCAGGAATCAACAGGATAATCTGCCTTGAAAGGGTAAGCGCCGCAGCCGGAATCGGCTTTCCGATTGCCTGAAAAAAAATACCTACAACTGCGCCCGACGGGATCAGAAAACAGGCAAGCAGATAAATGCGGAAACACTTTACCGCGAATTCTACATAAAGGTCTGATTCCTGTCCAAAAATACCGATGATCTGCTCCGGGAAAACCTGGAAGATAAACAATGCCACAAACATGATTGCGGTACCCAAAATAAGCGACCATTTCAATGTACTTTTAACACGATCATGCTGTCTGCTTCCGTAATTGTATCCAAGAATTGGCTGCACGCCGCTTGCAATCCCTAATGTAACTCCGGTAATCAACTGGCTGACCTTCATCGTGACACCCAAAGCTGCCAAGGGAATATCAGCTCCATATTTAGAAACCGCCCCGTACTTTACCAGCATATTATTCATGATTGCAATAACGAACACCGAAGCAATCTGTGAAATAAGGCTGGATGTTCCAAGAGAAGCGATGTTCCCCACAACCTTTACATCCGGAATAAAATATTCTTTTTTTATTTTAATTGACTTAAATTGAAACAAACAAATAATAAAGTAAAGCGCGTTCAATACCTGCCCCAGTATCGTTGCCCATGCAGCTCCTTTTACGCCCCACCCGCATACAAAAATGAAAATTGGGTCAAGAATCATGTTTGTAGCACATCCGATCAGGAGACCGACCATGCTTATCTTCGGTCTGCCGTCAGCACGGATCGGGCTTCCAAAAGCAGAACATATGATTGAAAATGGAAATCCAAGTACAATGATCCGTCCATAGTCCAGCGCATAAGGAAGTACGTTATCCGTAGCCCCAAACAGCCGGCAAAGCGGTGTCAAAAACAATTCAAACAAGATCAGCAGGACAATTCCAGTTCCAATGACTATCGCTACCATATTCCCTATGCCTTTTGCGGCCTTTTCCGGTTCCTTTTTCCCAAGGTGCAGGCTCATAAAAGCTGCCGCCCCGTCCCCAAACATAAAGCCGAGAGCCAACATAATCGTTGAAATCGGCATAATTACATTCGTTGCCGCATTTCCAAGGTATCCTACCCCCTGGCCGATAAAGACCTGGTCTACCATGTTATACAGTGAATTCACCACAATGGAAATAATGCTTGGCACTGCATAACGCATCATCAGTTTTCCAACCCTTTCTGTGCCGAGAGGGTTGGTTTTCGTTATTGTTGCTTCCATTTTTCTACCTCCTGGTTTTATAAATCTGCTGAGCGGGCATCCGGCATCTTCAATCGCACGGACATCTGCCTCTTTTGCTTTTTTCATGCCTTTGCGGAGAATGATGGGGTTCGCCCCGGCCGCAATATTTTTCAATCCCTCCCGGACCAGGGCCTGCGTCAGCACAGTCGCTGTGGTAGTGCCATCTCCTGCAGTGTCATTCGTCTTGGCGGCAACCTCCTTCACCAACTGCGCATCCATATTCTCGTAACGGTTCTCCAGTTAATGTCAAAACTAATTTCTTTTGCCATGATTCAATTTCTTCTTTCTTTAAACCTCTGTCTGTTTTTTGCCGGTTACCCTACAATTGCAATGATGTCTTTCTGGGAAACGATGATGTATTCTACTTCATCAACCTTTATTTCCGTTCCTGCATATTTAGAGAAAATTACTCTGTCACCTAATGGTCTTAATTTCATTCCTGTTACCTGCCTTTCTGTTTACTGTTAGCACTCATGTCCTCCGAGTGCTAATCCTTGTCTAAAAAAATATGCCAGCCACCACTGGCAGACTCTGTTAGCAATATAACCCTGTCAGACTATATGCTATATTAAAGCACACCAGCTCTTGAAAGTGAAGTGAAAATATGGTATTATCAATGACGAAAACGCAATAATCGAGGTGAAACCCATGAATACAGACCAGTTAAAGAGCTTTATCCAGGTTGCCGAAAACCTGAACTTTGCAAGAGCTGCTGAAATTTTAAAGATTACGCAATCAGCGGTCTCCCGGCAGATTCATTCGCTGGAAGATGAATTGGGAACAAAACTTCTACACCGTACTACCAGGACAGTTACCCTTACCCCCGCCGGAATCAGTTTTTTAGAAGATGCGAAAAATGTTATGGGCAGGTTAAAAGTTGCTGAGCAAAAAATACAGCGCCACCAAAGTACAAATATACAGGTCCTAATCATTGGATGTCAGAATGAAGCTAACCTGGACCTGCTCTGCAAGGTACTCAAATCCTGCAAACAGCAGATTCCCGAACTTTATCCATTTTTAAAAGTGATCCCTCACAGATCTATTTTAAATCTTTTCTATCAAGATGAACTGGATCTTCTGTTTGGTTTTCAGGAAGATATTCCAATAAAAAATGACACAGTTTACAGAGAACTATTCCAGATACCACTGTGCTGTATTGTTCCAGCCTCACACCCCTATGCCGAACGCCCGGAGCTTGCAAAAGAAGAACTGTACCTGGAAAATATTGTCGTCTGCAATTCCTATGCAATCCCCGCCAGAGTTGCGGAAATGCAAAATCAGATTTCACAGCATATCCCACCAGAGTCCACTTATATGTGTGAAAACCTGCAGGTACTCCTTACACTTGTAAGGGCAGGTTATGGCTGCTCTGTTCTTCCGCTGATGAATTTTGTAAACACGGATATCCGCGGGATTCCCTTAAAAGACGGCGAGCC
Organism: Lachnospiraceae bacterium; assembly: GCA_009911035.1. GTDB lineage: Bacteria > Bacillota > Clostridia > Lachnospirales > Lachnospiraceae > Suilimivivens. The sequence goes on along the minus strand of QXWO01000022.1, from coordinate 65,405 downwards.
TTTATCCTATGGTATCTTCTTTAAGAAAAGTTCTCAAAGCCCTCTTTTGAAAAAATTTATTTCCATTGTTACAAATACATCTTACAGTTAAACACAAAAAGCGATATGGATACCCGAAAGTCTCCTTATCGCTTTTTCATTCAATGTATAAATATCTATCTACCCGTTGTGCAGAACCCGTCAGCCTTCAATTGTAATATAGTTTGGATTCTCCATAACTACTTCTTTACTGATTTTCGGAACCTGCAGTTTCAATGTTCCATCCTCAAAACGGGCTTTGATATCTTCCTGCTTCACATTCTCTCCTACATAGGAACTTCTGCTGCAAGCTCCTGCGTAACGCTCCCGCCTGATATATACCCCATCACTGTCTTTTTCATCCTTATGGGAAATTGATGCCGCACTAATTGTCAGATATCCGTCTTTCAGTTCAGCCTTTACATTCTCCTTTTTTATGCCGGGAAGGTTCATGGTCATCTCATAAACATTTCCCAAATCCTTGACATCTGTCCTCATCATCTCGGACGCATGGGACTGGAAATGGGTTCTCTGATGCGGATGATCAAAAAATTCATCCAGTAGACTTTCTCCGAAAATACTAGGTAATAGCATAAATCATCGCTCCTTTCATAGCCGAAAGCATTCTGCTTTCTTTATGGTTATTAAAACACACTATTCCAGAAAAGTGAAGTGAATGTTTTGCATTATTGATGATTAAAATGCAATAATATTGTTTTTCTGACATCCGAACCAATATAATTTTTCCATTTCCAAACCTTTTTATTTTGCTTTGCAAGGTAAGCGCCAAATAAGAACGTGTAGTGAAATATTTAGCTTTCCCCTGTAAACTTAGGGTTAGATTTTTTAGAGTTCACTCCAAAAAATCTAAATCCAAACAAAGGAAAATACCCATGGACATTTCCATGCCTGCCCTTCCAACATACGGTTTTCTTCCTGCAGTTCTTCAATCAGCTGTTTCTGTAGGATGTTTTCTTCTTCGAGAAGGGAAATAACCTGTTCCATTTCCCGGATGCGTTCTTCCTATATTTCTTCTGCCTTTTTGTGTAAGTTCTGCTGTTCCACAGCGTACTTTCCTTTAAAGGAAATATAGCATAGACTGCCGAAAAGGTCGAATGTGGTTAACTTTTGGGATTGGTAAAAGTGACGGTATGGAAATACTGTCTGAAAACCAGTCAGGAGGAGGGAAACAGATGTAAAGCAGCCCCGGTACGCAAAAAGACGTGGGGAAAGAAAAACGGCAGAGCACTTACCCTCTGCCGCTATGTTATCTATGCGTAAATGATTTCCTTATTCACAAGCTCCCACACACAAGCCCTTATGTTATAGACTGTACCCATTCTAAAGTATTTTCTTCCTTTAGGCGTTTCCCCTGTGCTTGTTTCATGCCCTTTATGAGCCTTTCAAAGCGTTCCTGTACCTGCGCGTTGAGCCTGCCGCTTGTGAGAAGATTGGTGTATGTAACCCTGCGGTATTGCTTTAGAATTTCCGCAAAAATTTCTTAACTGCAACTTCCATGCAGTTACCTTCTTCCCAACACCCATTTTTCATACAGATCGGGCCTTATTTCTTTCGTACGCTTTATTGACTGTTCCAGTCTCCATTCATCTACCTTTTTGTGGTCACCGGACAAGAGAATTTCCGGCACGCTTTTTTCATGCCAGACTGCAGGTCTTGAATACTGGGGATATTCCAACAGGTGATTACTAAAGCTCTCCGTCTCGCCGGAATCCTTATTGCTTAAAACTCCCGGCACCATTCTGGCAATAGCGTCAATCATCACCATGGCAGGCAGTTCCCCGCCTGTCAGGACATAATCGCCGATAGACACATAGTCGGTGACAATTTCCTCCAGCACCCTCTCATCAATTCCTTCATAATGGCCGCATAGGAAAATCAAATCTTCCTCCTTTGCAAACTCCCGTGCCATACCCTGATGAAAGGTTTTTCCCTGAGGGGTAACATAGATCACTCTGGCAGATTTTCCCGCTTGTCCAGGCATTGCAGCAGATCCCAGATCCCCATCCTCTACAGTAGTTTGCTCCCTGTCTTTATTGGCACGTTCTTTTATTTTATCACAAACGGCTTTCCACGCATCATAAACAGGCTGCGCCTGCATCAGCATGCCTGCGCCTCCTCCATACGTATAATCATCCACCTTTTTATGTTTACTTATTGTGTAGTCCCTGATGTTAACTGCTTCAAGAGAAATGATACCGCCGGCAAGTGCCCGGCCAATAATACTGATGTCCAGTCCCTGTCTTATCATTTCCGGAAACAGCGTGAGTACATGAAAATTCAAAGTTTCAGCTCCCTAACCTTTCTATCCCAGCCAGCAAACCATGGCACCTGTACCTATACTGTTTAACACATTTGGCCTGTGCATGTTTGAAAATCGCTTAATCTAACAATCCCTCAAGCACATGTATCTTCATGCTGCCTTCCTCCAGGTTCACATCCAGCACACACTCCCTGATTGCCGGAAGAAGAAGTTCCCGGCCGTCCTCCAGCCCGATGACATACACATCATTTGCGCCTGTCTGTATCACATCCTTAAGCTGCCCCCTCAGCGAACCGTCCTCCGATGAGACATTCACGCCAATCAAATCTGCAATGAAATATTCGTCCTTTTTCAGTTTCACTGCATTTTCCCTTGTGACCAGAAGGCTCTTTCCTTTATATTTCTCAATAGCATTGATATTGTCAAATTCCTTAAATTTCAATATGGCAAACTGCTTGAAAAACTTCACGGACTCTATATTTAAGGTAAGCATTTCCTTCTCCGTATCAAGCAGCACTGTTTTCAATTTTTTAAAACGGTTTACATCGTCTGTCGTGGGAAATACCTTGACTTCCCCTCTCACCCCATGGGTGGATGCAATAATCCCCACTTTTAGCAATTCTTCCATCTTATATCCTCGTACATTTAAAGTAACAAACACCGCACACTTTTGAAGCAGGCATATTACCGTAAACACGGCCACGCTCCGCAAAGCAACTCATTGTAACAAAGGATGTTCCCGTTTAAAACAAAGGAACATCCTTTTCCTGTCCATTCCAAACACCGTCATGCTCCGCACTCCGGCATCTGATACAAAATACTTGTTTCCGGTTCAGACGATTTCCACGTCCACCTTCTGATTTTCCCTAGATGATGCAGCCTTAACCACAGAACGGATCGCCTTTGCAATTCTTCCCTGCTTTCCGATTACTTTTCCCATATCGGATGCCGCCACATGAAGCTCAAGGGTAATATGCTTACCTTCTTCCTTCTGGGTAACTACCACCTCGTCCGGATGCTCAACAAGCGCTTTTGCAATTATTTCAACTAATTCCTTCATCGTACACCTCCAAAAGGTCTGTCAACTTTTCTTATTTTTCAATGCCTGCCTGCTTGAAAATCTTGCTGACAACTTCTGTAGGCTGAGCGCCGTTTGCGAGCCATTTCTTAGCCAGTTCTTCATTTACATGAAAAGTGCTGGGATCTGTCTTGGGGTCATAAGTTCCGATTTCCTCGATACATTTTCCGTCTCTGGGAGATCTGGAGTCTGCAACAACGATTCTATAGAAAGGAGCTTTCTTCTGACCCATTCTTCTTAATCTGATTTTTACTGCCATGTTCTTTCACCTCCGTGATTAAAATTTTTATTATGAAAGGAAACATTGCCCCTAAAGACGGTCCGCCTTTAGAAAACTGCCTCCATTTTCAACATACACTACTGCCTGCTTTCCATGCACCTGCAGCGATACGCACCGGCATACGTCCGGCCCTTTACCGCCGGGTTTAAAATGGGAATCTCATGCCTCCGAATCCTCCCCTGCGTTTACCGCCGCCCATCAGTCCGGGCATCTGCTTCATCATCTTCTGAGACTGTTCAAACTGCTTTACAAACCTGTTGACCACCGCCATATCCACGCCGGCGCCTCTTGCAATCCGGCTCTTTCTGCTTAAGTTCAAAAGCTTGGGATTACGGCGCTCTTCCGGCGTCATGCTTAAAATGATTGCCTCCGTCTTATTAAGCTGGCTCTCGTCGATCATGGACTCAATATTGCCAAGCTGTTTCCCCATGCCCGGCATCATACTTAGGATACTGGTAAGGCCGCCCATTTTCCGCATCTGCTTCATACTTTCCAGATAGTCCTCGAAATCAAACTTGCCCTTCTTCATCCGGGCTGCCATTTCCTTTTCTTTTTCCCCATCCACGGAAAGATTTTCCTGGGCTTTTTCAATCAGGGAGAGCACATCCCCCATCCCTAAGATACGTCCCGCCATTCTGTCGGGGTAAAACTGCTCCAGATCCGAAAGCTTTTCTCCCATACCCACATACAGAATCGGCTTGCCTGTCACTGCCTTTACGGAAAGAGCTGCACCGCCTCTGGTATCGCCGTCCATTTTGGAGAGAACCACACCGTCTATCACAATTTTATCATCAAATTCCTTTGCCACCGTGACCGCATCCTGTCCGGTCATGGCATCCACCACCAAAAGGGTCTGATGGACATCCACATGTTTTTTAATATTTTCTAGTTCTTCCATCATGTCTTCGTCAATATGAAGACGCCCTGCCGTATCTAAAATCACCACATTGTGGCCATTCTTTTTGGCATGTTCAATGGCCCCTTTTGCAATATCCACAGGACTTTGGTTATCGCCCATGGAAAACACGTCCACCTGCTGCTTCTCACCGTTGACCTGCAACTGTTTAATGGCCGCCGGCCTATAAACGTCACATGCCACAAGAAGGGGTTTCTTTCCCTTTAATTTCAGTTTTCCGGCAATCTTTGCCGTTGTCGTGGTCTTACCTGCACCCTGCAGGCCGCACATCATAATCGTGGTGATCGACTTACCCGGCTGCATCCGGATTTCCGTTGTCTCCGACCCCATAAGGGCAACCATTTCTTCATTGACGATCTTAATGACCATCTGGCCCGGGTTCAGGCCATTCATAACGTCGGAGCCTATTGCCCGCTCCTCCACTGCCTTAATAAACTGCTTAACCACCTTAAAGTTTACGTCTGCTTCCAACAGCGCAAGCTTGACCTCCTTCAAGGCAGTTTTCACATCCTCCTCTGTAAGCCTTCCCTTACTGCGGAGGTTCTTAAATACATTCTGCAGTTTATCCGTTAGACTTTCAAATGCCATAAATCAAAGCTCCTCTAATATCTGGCGGGATATAAGCCTGACCTCTTTTGCCAGCTCATCCCTTGCCAGTTCCGGATCATCCGTCAGCTCCAAAAGCATGCCGACATTTTCCTTTATTTTCATAAACCGTGCAACTAAATGCAGTCTGTCCTCATATTCTTCAAGAATGTGGTTGCACCGCCTGACCATATCATGGACTCCCTGGCGGGAAATACCATTTGCCTGGGCGATTTCCGAGAATGAAAAATCATGATACACCACATCTTCATAAATCTTCTTCTGATGCTCTGTCAGTAATTCCCCATAAAAATCATACAAAAGTCCCTGCTCAACAATCTTTTCCATCTCTTATCACCTAAAAGAGCATACTACAAAAAAGAAAACCTGTCAAGCAAAATCCCTTGACAGGCTGATAATTTCTTTTCATAGGCGGCAGGGACTCTGACTTTTCAATAACTTTGTGAAGGTAACTGCCCCAGCAGTTTCTTATATGCCCTGCTGAAGGTTGAATAATCCTTAAACCCGCACTCCAGGCTTGCAACCGTGGCGGGCGCCCCTGCCAGTATCAGATTCTTTGCCGCAAGTATCCGCTTCTCCAGTATATACTGATGCATGGAGTATCCTGTTTCTTCCTTAAATTTCCGCATCATATGATACTTACTTAAATAAAACTGTACGGACAGTGTCTCTATGGTTAGATCCTCCGCCAGATTTTCATTGATATAGTGGATCATCTCCACAATCTTTTTATCGTATCTGGCAGTCTTGTGGAACACCTCCGGATTATCAATGCAGCATCTGTTAAGTTCAATCAGCAGTTTCAGAAAAAGTATCCTGCTGTACATCTCCCCTGCATATTCGTTCCCGCTTTCTGCCTTCTCAAGAAGCTTTACTGTCTCAAATAAAGTTCTGCTTAAGGCGGGGGATAAACGGATCACATGTCCCTGTTCTTTCCGGGACATGAGAAAACACAAATCAAGACTGCTTTCCTCCTCCGAATGTTCTTCCAGATACTCGCTGGAAATATAAAAAACATACCTTTCATATGTGATATCAGCATTGACAAAAGGCTTATGTATTTCCCCTTTATTTACCAGCAGGATGTCGTGGGGTTCCAGCCTGTAGCTTTTTCCCTCAATATGATATTCCACATCCCCTTTGATGAACCAGATCAATTTATGAAAATCATGGTAGTGGTAGGCATACTCGCCCGGGCTGTTGTCTTTTAAGTGAAACAGCCTGAATTTCTCCATCAGATATCCGCTTTTTACTGAGTCCCGGATTCCTTCCATGTCTGAACCGCTTCCTATTCCTCTTTTTCCAAAAAACATAAAGTTTTTTGATTTACTGTAAATAGTCTTTCATGCACACATTCAAATCCACGTCACCATTGACTCCGCCGACGCTTCCCTTGGAAGAATACTGCCAGATGGCAAAATCATAGGGGAAATAAACAGGTGTGTCATAGTAGGCAAACCATTTGTCATATTCTTCAATCTGCTCCATGTCCAGCATAATCATAAATGTCTTTAAGTTCCCATAAATCATGGGTGTATAGCCTGCTGACTGGATGGTTTTGCAAAAGGCAACTGCCGCTTTTGTGTATTCCTCCTTCGTCATTTCGGCAGTTCTTGCTGTATCACTCCCAGTTTCTTCCAAATCCAGCACCACCGGGTAGGAGATATCATAATCCTTGATCAGATCCAGCACAAACTCTGCTTCCTCCTCCGCTTCTTTTTCCGTCACAGCCTGGGTATAAAAATAAATCCCAACGGCAATGTCATTATCCAGAGCGCCCTTTATATTGTCCTCAAAATATTCGTCCTCCACCAGCTTGCCCTCTGAACTGCCCCGGTAGCCTGCACGGATAAAGGCATAAGAAATATCGTTTCCGCCAACCCTGTCCCAGTCGATTTTCCCCTGATGCCTGGAGACATCAATGCCTTTTGCCGAATGGATTTCCTGGGTGTCATCCATATAGACCACCTCTCCGTTATCCTGCTTTACAAAATTGTCATATACATAATTGTGTTTTTTTAAAGAATCGGAAATGGGAAAGAAATGATATCCCCCGTCAGCATAAACCACTACATCCTCCGGGAAAAGGCTGCGGAATACCGCTACCGTACTCTCACCGCCGAGAATTCTCTGCTTTAGCTCCCCTAAAACTTCTTCTTTCCCTGCCGTGCTCCCCGCCGCAGCCGCCTCCTGAGTATAGGAATCAAGGTCAGCCTGGCTGTATTTAAATTCCTCCCTGATACTCTCAAATTCCTCTATTCTGCTCATGGCTTCCTGGCTCCGGTTCCGCAGGCTGTAATTCTGTAAAAGCAGAATAATGCATCCTGTCAGGGCGCTCAAAGTGATCAGGCTGAAAATAATATTGGTAATCAGGCTGATTTTCTGTTTTCTTCTGTTTCTTCTCATGGCTTTCACATTCATTTTCTTTTCTTCTGAACCTTTCCGGTAAAAATGCGTCTTTTCTACATGGTCTAGTATAGTATGAAATCAAATCTTTTTCAATTGTTTATCCTTACCAATTCACAGTTTCTCTCCAAAATAACTCTTATACCCCTCCCCGTATATCTCCTTTGCGTTGGAAACAATCATGAATGCATTTTCATCCTCCTGTTTTACGATCTCCTCCACTTTATATGCCCCTGTTTTTTTTACCACACACAGGATGATCTGCTTTTCCTCCTTCTTGTAGGCCCCGGCTCCTTTCAGATAAGTGACACCGGTATGCAGTTCCTGTAAAATCCGTTCCGTGATTGCCTCCGCATAATTGCTGATAATATAAATCAGCCTTGCCTCATCCCTTCCGTATAAAATCAAATCCAGCACCCGGGAAGTTGCCGCTGCAGATATAATGCTGTACAAAACCCCTTCTACATTCCCGAAAACAAGTCCCCCGATTCCGATGATAACAGAATCTATGGCCAAAAAAATAGTACCTGTTTTCAGATGGGGCTTTTTCAGCTTCATACATTTTACCAGAATATCCGTCCCTCCTGTGGTACCCCCGGCCCGCATCACGAACCCTATGCCTGCTGCCACAAGACTGCCCCCGAACACAGCTCCTAAAAGAGGAGAACTGGTGCAGGGCTGCATCCGCTCAAACCAATTGGTAAACACGGAAATAGCAAAAATTGCATACAGGGTGGAAAAAATAAATTTAAACCCGAATTTCCACATCCCCAAAAGTATGATTGGTATATTGATAAGTAAAAACAAGGTCCCCGTTTCCACCGGGACCAGACGGTTTAAAATAATGGAAAGCCCGGACACACCGCCCGGCGCAAGATTATTGGGATCAATAAAAAGACTGATCCCCGCTCCAAATACGATGGAAGCCAGTGTGATTGTAAGATATTTTTTTAAAAGATTTCCAGTACGCATATTTCTCTCCTGTCAGATACTGCCCCTGCAGGACAGCTTATTGTAAACAGCGGATGCCTGGCCTTGCCAGACATCCTTCTGTTAAATCAAAGAAAAACCACATACCATAGTATGCGGTTTTTCTTTGAAAATATATGCGTCTGGCCTTAAATGTTCGCCCGCACCAGCCTGGGCTTATATCCATTGCGCTCTAATGCCTGTATAATCTGATGCTTATGTTCCGTTCCAAAGGCTTCCAGGGTAATGCGCAGCTCCACAGCGGCATTCCTGTTGATGGAAACGAACTGGTTATGTTCCAGTTTAATCACATTTCCGCTTTCTTTGGCTATCACATCTGCCACATGGCTCAACTCGCCCGGCTTATCAGGAAGAAGTACCGATACCGTAAAAATCCTGTCCCTCAAAATAAGCCCCTGCTGTACCACGCTGGACATGGTGATCACATCCATGTTTCCGCCGCTTAAGATGGCCACCACCTTTTTCTTCTTCACATTCAGATGCTTTAATGCCGCCACCGTGAGAAGCCCTGAATTTTCCACTACCATCTTGTGGTTCTCCACCATATCCAGGAAAGCCACCACTAGTTCTTCATCAGGAATCGTTATAATATCATCGAGATTTTTGCACAAATACGGGAAAATATTCTCCCCCGGCGTCTTTACTGCAGTACCGTCCGCAATGGTACTCACATGATCTAAAGTAACGACTTTTCCGGCGTCAATGGAAGCTTTCAGGCAGCCTGCCCCTTCCGGTTCCACGCCGATAACTTTGATCTTGGGATTTAAAAGTTTTGCAAGGGTGGAGACTCCTGTGGCAAGACCGCCGCCGCCCACAGGCACCAGAATATAATCCACCAGCGGAAGCTCCTTAAAAATTTCCATGGCAATGGTTCCCTGTCCGGTAGCCACTGCCGGGTCGTCAAAGGGGTGGATAAAGGTATATCCCTTTTCCTTTGCGAGACTGTAGGCATACTCACAGGCTTCGTCATACACATCTCCGAAAAGCACAACCTCCGCACCATAATTCTTGGTGCGGTTTACCTTGATAAGCGGCGTAGTGGTTGGCATTACTATGACCGCCTTCGCACCATAACATTTTGCTGCATAGGCCACCCCCTGGGCATGATTGCCTGCGGAGGCCGTGATAAGTCCCTTATCCCGCTCCTCCTTTGAGAGGGTACTTAATTTATAATAAGCACCTCTTAGCTTATATGCCCCGGTAAACTGCATATTTTCAGGCTTTAGATAAATCTTGTTTTCTGTCTGTGCACTGTAGAAGTCGCTGTATACCAGTTTCGTCTCCTGCGCCACCTTTTTCACCGTTTCCGATGCTTCCTCAAATTTTTCCAGTGTCAACATTTTATCATCCATCACAATCACCCTTCTTACATCCGGTAAAAGGTTCCATTCCGTAACAGCCAGCGGGTGACCAAAAATCATTCCCGGAATCTAAACCGTTACATGTAAATCCCTTCCGCACCGTTCACATATCACTGTCCTGCACGTCAACATCAAAAAGCGCATTGACGAACTGCTCTGAATCAAATTTCTGTAAATCGTCCAGCTTTTCCCCCACCCCTATATACTTAACAGGAATGTTCAGTTCCGACTGGATTGCCACGGCAATGCCTCCTTTGGAAGTGCCGTCCATCTTGGTAAGGATAATTCCTGTCAGGCTGGCAGTCTCTCCAAATTCCCGTGCCTGGTTCAAGGCATTCTGCCCAGTAGTTCCGTCCAGCACAATTAAATTTTCCCTGTGCACCCCTGGAAATTCCCTGTCAATGATACGGTTCATTTTCTTTAATTCTTCCATCAGGTTCTTTTTATTGTGGAGCCTGCCTGCCGTGTCACAGATCAGCACATCCACATGCCTTGCCTTCGCCGCGCTCACTGCATCATACACCACACTGGAGGGGTCTGCCCCCTGTGCCCCAGTAATGATATCCACTCCTGCACGGTTCGCCCATTCGGTGAGCTGCTCACAGGCAGCCGCCCGGTAAGTGTCCGCCGCTGCAATCAGCACTTTCCTTCCCCGGTTCTTTAAAAGCCCTGCCAGCTTACCTACGGAAGTGGTCTTTCCCACACCGTTGACGCCAATAACCAGCACCACCGACTGCTGCTGCTCAAATTCATAGGCGGTTTCCTCCACTTTCATCTGCTCCCTGATGCTTTCAATCAGGAACTCCTTACACCGGGCCGGTTCTTTGATGTGGTTTTCCTTCACCTGACGCCGCAGCCGCTCAAGAATATCCCCTGTTGCGTTGACGCCGATATCCCCCATGATCAGTATTTCTTCCAGTTCCTCATAAAATTCTTCGTCTATGGAAGAAAATCCGCTGAAAACAGAGTCAATCCCATGGACAATATTGTCCCTTGTCTTGCTAAGTCCCTCTTTTAATCTGCTGAAAAATCCTGCCATCAGTCATCCAACTCCTTATCAATCAGATTTACGCTTACCAGAGTGGAGATTCCCTTCTCCTGCATGGTGATACCGTAAAGCCTGTCGGCCTTCTCCATGGTCCCCCTCCTGTGGGTAATTACAATGAACTGGGTGCTCTTTGTAAGCTTATGTAAATATTTCGCAAACCGGGTTACATTATTTTCATCCAGCGCCGCCTCAATCTCGTCCAGCAGACAAAAAGGCGAAGGCTTCAGATTCTGGATGGCAAACAAAAGAGCTATGGCTGTAAGTGCCTTCTCCCCGCCGGAAAGCTGCATCATATTCTGAAGCTTCTTTCCGGGCGGCTGGGCGATGATACGGATGCCCGCTTCCAGAACGTCCTCGTCCTCCATCAGTTCCAGTGTGCCCTTGCCCCCGCCGAATAATTCCTTGAATACCTTGTCAAATTCCCTTCCAATCTCTGCAAACTTATCATGAAACTGTTTACGCATGGCGGTATCCAGTTCAAGGATAATGCCCTCCAGGGTCTTTTCTGCCTCCACCAGATCATCATGCTGGGTCTTTAAAAACTGGTAGCGCTCCATAAGGTTTTTATAGTCCTCAATGGCATTCACGTTAACGTCTCCCAGCTTCTTTATCTGCTCTTTCAGAGCCGAAATGTCCTTCTTCATGGCAGATAGATCCGTCATCTCCTCATTCCGTAAGGCTGCTGCGTCAGAGAGGGTGATTTCATACTCATCCCACATATAGTTGATCTGGCTCTCCAATGCCTCCTGATATTTCTCCTTCTGGGAATTGAGTCGGTACACTTCCTTGTCAAGCCCTGTCATCTTCTCCGACAAAGCTTCCCTGTCCGCAAAGAAACTCTTTTGCTTTTGGGCCAGTTTTTCCTTGGTTTCCATATCCTCCCGCAGCTTCTTTTCCGTGTCTCCCTGAATGGTGTGGGAAGATGCAACCGTCTCCTCTATGGCAGCGATGTTTTCAAGCTTTGCAGCCATATCCTCACTGCCCTTCTTAAGACCTTCCTCGACCTCCTGCATCTCTTTCGCAAACCTGTCGATCTCCCCATCGATACGGTTCACATTCTGCTGGTGGAACTGCTGCTGCTGGAGCATCTTTTCCACTTCCACATCCCATTCTGATACATGGGCGGACTGTTCCGATTCCTCCTTGCGCTTTTCATCCAGTTCCGTCTGGAATTTCCTTATTTCCTGTTCTGTCTTTTTCTCCAGCAGTTCAGAATCTTCCAGCTCCTGTAAGATTTCCCGCTTATTTGCCCTGATTTCTTCGATCTGGGTTTCAATTTCCCTTTCTTCCGCTTTCAGCTCCGCAGACCCTTCGGAGGCTTCGTCTTTCCGTTCCTGGGCCTTTATGACATTCAGCCGGGCGGTATTCTGCTCGATAAATTTCCGCTGGAGTGATGCTTTGTCCTCCTCCAGATCTAAGCGGAGTTTATTCCGCTCTTTCTTGGTCATTTCTATTTCGTTTAAAAGGATGTCTATCTCCTTTAAAAATTTTCTGACCCTGCCCTCTAATTCTTCGATTTCTCTTCTGCGCCCTAAAAGGTTACTGCTGTTTTTAAATGCACCGCCGCTGATTGCGCCGCCCGGTGCCAGCAGTTCTCCTTCCAGTGTTACCATGCGGATACCGTAATTAAACTTTTTTGCAATCTTTACCGCATTGTCAACGGTATCCACCACCAGTATCCGCCCCAGCAGGGACTTTGCCACATTTCTGTACCTGCTGTCTATGGATACAAGGGTATCTGCCAGGCCGATGACCCCCTTTTCCTTTAGGGAATCCGTATTTTTAAATTCCTGGGAACGCATCATGCTGGTAAGAGGCAGAAAAGTGGCTCGTCCTGCTTTGGTCTGTTTCAAAAAGGCAATCATCCGCTTGGCTGTTTCCTCATCGTCTGTGACAATATTCTGGATATTGCCTCCTAAGGCAGTCTCAATGGCCGTTTCATATTTCTTATCCACCTTTATGATATCCGCTACCACGCCGATGATTCCTTTTTCCTTCTCCTTGCACTCCATGACTTTTTTGACACTGCCGCCGTATCCTTCATAGCGTTCTGTCAGATTGGTCAGGGCTTCCAGTCTGGATTTCTCCTGATGGTAACTTACCTGTGCATCCCGCAGTTTCTGGTCTTTACCGGAGAGTTCCTCCCTGATTAGGGCAAGTTTTTCTTCCTTCTGCTCTTGGGAATCATTTAAAGAACGGATCTCCCCGTTGATTTTCTCGAATTCCTCCTGAAGCTGTGAGATAACCGCTTCCTGCTGGGCTTCGTCTGACTTGATGCGAAGAAGTCTTGAGGTAAGCTCCGCCTTGCGTATGTTGATCTGTTCCGTCATGGTATCATAACGTCCCAGCTTTGATTTGATGGTAGCCCGGGAATTTAAAGCCTCTATGATGGTGTTCTTGCCGGATTCAATGTAGCTGTTTAATTCTTCCATCCGTCCCTGGATCACAAGCAGCTTTTCCCGGGCTTCATTTCTGGTCTTTTCGATTTCTGCCACTTGGCCGTCAATCACCTGCTTGTCCGATAAGATCCCTTCTTTATCCAGGAGTTTTTCGTTCATCTCCCTTGCAATTGCTTCTTTTCTGGACTTAAAATGTTCCTCATTGCTCTGGGCGGACTTGATCTGCTCCTTTAATACATTTATCTCCCCTTCCAGTTTTCCCCGCATGACGCTGGTATCCGTAAGGGATGTCCGCTCCGTCTCAATGGCTTGTTCCAAGGCTTCGATCTGACCCTGTATCTGCCCATATTCTTCTTTTATTTTCTCATACTGGCCGGAGGTCTGCTCCAAATCCCCGCTTGCAATCTCATATTTTTCCTGTACAGTTTTTAACTGCTCCTGGAGACGGTTATTTTCAAGGAGAAACATATTTACATCCAGTTTTTTCAGTTCCTCCTTTTTCTTTAAATAAATCCTGGCCGTTTCTGACTGCTTCTCCAGCGGTCCAGTCTGCTTTTCCAGTTCCGAAAGAATATCGTTTACACGGACTAAATTCTGCTTTTCATCCTCCAGTTTTTTCTGGGCGGCCACCTTGCGCTTCTTGAACTTCACAATACCCGCAGCCTCGTCAAAAAGCTCTCGTCTTTCTTCCGGTTTGCCGCTTAAGATTTTCTCGATCTGGCCCTGCCCGATAATGGAGTACCCTTCCTTACCGATTCCCGTATCATAAAAAAGTTCGTTTACATCCTTTAAACGGCAGGGTGCACCGTTTAAAAGATATTCGCTCTCACCGGAACGGTAGATCCTCCTTGCCACAGTCACTTCCTCAAAGTCAATGGCAAGCTGGTGGTCGGAATTATCCAGTGTGATGGCCACATAGGCATATCCTAAGGGTTTACGCATTTCCGTGCCGGAAAAAATAACGTCCTGCATGGACGCGCCCCGGAGCTGCTTGATCCTCTGCTCCCCTAAAACCCACCGGACCGCATCCGCAACATTGCTTTTTCCGCTTCCGTTAGGCCCTACGATCCCCGTAATGCCGTTGTGGAATTTAAATACGATTTTATTAGCAAAAGATTTAAATCCATGAATTTCAATACTCTTTAAATACATATACCACCTACTCTTTTGGCATTTCCGCAAGCAGTACCTGATAAGCTGCCTGCTGTTCGGCGGTCTTCTTATTCCGCCCCTGACCTTTCCCTGCTGTCCTTCCGTCTATGATGGCTTCCACTGTAAAAGTCTTGTCATGGTCAGGCCCGGTCTCACTTACCAGCTCATAGACAATTGTTCTGCCCGTCTTTTGTACCCTTTCCTGAAGAATGGTCTTACTGTCATAAAAAAGCTGCTTATTCTCCAGATCTGAAAGAATATATTTTTTGACAAACTTATCCGCTTCTTCAATGCCTCCGTCCAAATAAATTGCGCCGATCACCGCCTCCATTACGTCTGATATAATGGAATCCCGTCCTCTTCCTCCGGTGGCTTCCTCACCTTTTCCCAAAAGGATATACTTCCCCAGAGACAAATCCCTGGCGCAGAAAGCCAGGGCAGGTTCACACACCATAGAGGAACGCATCCGGGTCATCTGTCCTTCAGACATTTCCGGATAAGTTTCAAAAAAGAAACGGCTGGAGAGCAGTTCTAAGACCGCATCTCCCAAAAACTCCAGGCGCTCATAATTTTTATATCTATTGATTTTCTGTTCATTAGAAAAAGAGCTGTGAGTCAGGGCCTGCAAAAGCAGAACCTTTTCTTTAAACTCATAACCTATCTTATTTTCCAGTTCTTTTAACTCTTCCTGCCTATACATATATCACCTTTTGCCGCAAAACAGACGCCGTCACACACCGCGAGACGTCTTATTGTAATAAAAGTTTCAACAAAAAAGCCCATAACGGGCTTTTTAATTAACAGCATTTTTAATAAGATTTACCGCTTCCTCTACAGTTGTGATCTTCTCCGCAACTTCCGGCTGGATTTCAATATCAAATTCTTCCTCTATGCCCATGATAATCTGGAAAACATCCAGAGAATCGGCTCCTAAATCATCCGTGAAGGTAGTGTCCATTGTGATTTCGTCGGGATCAACGTTCAGTACGTCAGCAATTACCTGTTTTAATTTTTCAAATTCCATTTTTAAGTTTCCTTTCTAATTTTTTTCCATCGTTATTTTTTGTTTTATTTTTTGATTTATATTCTGTTCTGTAAACGTAATACATTGCAGAATAGAATTTTTGATCTCAACGGATTTAGAACTGCCGTGGGTTTTGACCACAAGTCCCTTTAATCCAAGCATCGGAGCGCCGCCGTACTGCTCTAAATCAAAGTCCTTCAATGTATTTTTGAGAGCCGGCTTTACAAGCAGAGCGCCGATTTTACTGCGCAGTGATGTCATCATGCCTTCCTTTACCTTCTTTATCAGGGATGCGCCCACGCCTTCATACATCTTCAATATAACATTTCCCACAAAAGCTTCACAAACAATCACATCCGCGGCCCCTGCCGGAATATCCCTTGCTTCAACGCTTCCGATAAAATGAATGTCAGGACAATCCTTGAGAAGCGGGAAAGTCTCCTTCACCAGTGCATTGCCCTTTTCTTCCTCCGCACCAATGTTTACGATCCCGACTTTGGGATTCTTCACTCCCATGACGCTTTCCATATATATGGAACCCATCTGGGCAAACTGTACCAGATGGGAGGGCCTTGCATCTACATTGGCACCACAGTCTACCAAAAGAGCGCATCCTTTTTCTGTAGGAATCAAGGGTGCCAGCGGCGGTCTTTCCACTCCTTTGATCCTTCCCACGATTACCTGTCCGCCAACCAGAGTAGCACCTGTGCTTCCTGCGGAAACAAAGGCATCACACACGCCCTCTTTCACCAGATTTAAAGCTCTCACAATAGAGGAATCCTTTTTCTTCCGTATTGCCATGACCGGCGGTTCCGCCGTCTCAATGACTTCGGAGGCGTTTACGATCTCTACCTGCTCCCTGTTATATGTGTATTTGGAAAGTTCACGGTTTATTGATTCTTCCCGGCCTGCCAAAAATACTTTCACATGGCTGCTTTCATTTACCGCATCAATGGCGCCTTTAACGATTTCGGCAGGTGCGTTATCCCCTCCCATAGCGTCAACAGCTACATTCACAAATTGTGCCATTCCTTATACCTCCGTTTAAGTACTTCTTTACTATACTAAACCATATAACAAAAATCAAGCATAAATATAAAAAAAAGCAACCCATATAAATGGATTGCTTTATCGCCTGGATCTACATTAGTCAACGCTTACGATTTCTTTCTTATTGTAAGAACCGCAGGCCTTGCATACTCTGTGGGGAACCATCAGCGCGCCGCATTTGCTGCACTTAACCAGTGTGGGAGCGCTCATCTTCCAGTTTGCTCTTCTTTTATCTCTTCTTGCTTTTGAAGATTTATTCTTAGGACAAATAGACATCGTTACACCTCCTTATCCGCGTTAAAGATATCTTTAATAGCTGCCATTCTGGGATCGGGTACAAAAGTATCACACCCACATTCACCCTCGTTCAGATTGTGCCCGCACTGTCTGCATATGCCTTTACAGTCCGGCCTGCACAACACTTTCACAGGCATGTTAATTAAGATTTCACTATTCAGGAAAGCTTCTACGTCCAGTTCATATCCAGCCATAAAATCCTGCTGATCATGATCTTCCATCCACTGGGCACCATCCGGGGAATATAATTCCTGCTCAAACCGGATATCCAGCGGGGTTGCAACCATCTGTAGACACCTGTCACAGGGAATTTCAAGAACCAGTTCCATCCATCCCTTAACAAGGACCTTTCCCTTTCCAATGTTGGAAAAAGTCATATCCACCGGGGATTTCCTGCAAATCTTATATTCATTCCCCATATGGGAGAAAGTCTCTGGCCCGTAAGGCAGGCTTTCACTTCTGTCTGTTCCCTCAGATGTAAATACATCCGTCAGATTAATTAACATAATAAGCTCCCTATGAATCACACATTTAATAATTATAACGTCGGTACAGGCTTTTGTCAATACCAACCATGCAAAGATTTCTCATAGTCCATTACAAAAGCGCAACTGTCTCCCTTGCAATGGCAAGTTCCTCGTTGGTGGGAACCACTAAAACCTTTACGCTGCTCTCCGGGGTGGATATGACCACTTCCTCTCCTCTCTTTGCATTTGCCTCTCCGTCAATGGAAATCCCAAGATAGGCAAGGTATTCGCATACCGAAGTTCTGATAAACGCATTGTTCTCCCCAATTCCTGCGGTAAAACAGATGACGTCAACACCGTTCATGGCAGCAGTATAGGCGCCAATATATTTCACCACCCGGTAAATAAACGTTTTCATCGCCCGGACAGCCGCCTGGTCTCCTTCCCGGTATGCCTTTTCCAGATCCCTGAAATCAGAAGAAAATCCGCCGGACAGCCCCAGCACCCCGGATTCCTTGTTAAGGACATTTAGTATTTCATGGACAGATTTGTCTTCCTTGTTGCATAAATATTCAATAATAGCCGGATCAATATCCCCGGAACGGGTTCCCATGATAAGCCCTTCCAAAGGTGTCAGCCCCATGGAGGTATCCACACATTTTCCGTTCTTAACGGCTGATATGCTTGCACCGTTTCCTAAATGGCAGACAATAAATTTTAGATCTTCATACTCCCTTCCCAGGATTTCAGCCGCACGCCGGGATACGAAAGAATGGCTTGTCCCGTGAAAGCCGTATCTTCTTACCTTATGCTCCTCATAAAAACGGTAAGGAACGCCGTAAAGGTATGCCTCCTGCGGCATAGTCTGGTGGAATGCCGTGTCAAATACCCCTGCCATGGGCGTATCGGGCATAAGCTCCCTGCATGCCCTGATCCCAATCAGATTGGCCGGGTTATGTAAGGGTGCTAAGTCATTACACTCCTCTATGGCCTTTATCACCTCATCATTGATCAGCGTGGAGGATGCAAATTTCTCTCCCCCATGGACAAGCCTGTGCCCTACTGCGCCGATTTCATCAAGGCTCTTTACCACGCCTCTTTCAGGGTCCGTCAGCTCCTTTAACACAAGCTCTATGGCCCTTGTATGGTCCGGCATGGGGGTTACGGTTTCATACTTTTCCCCTCCTGCAGGTGTATAGGTAATCTGGCTTCCCTCAATGCCGATCCTCTCACAAAGTCCTTTCGCAATCACATCTTCGGATTGGGAGTTTATAAGCTGGAATTTAAGGGAAGAGCTCCCGCAGTTGATAACCAAAACATTTATATCTTTCATTTCTATACCTTTCTCTGCCAAAGGCAGCCTTTTATACTTTTAAATCTGCTATACCGGTCCGCGGGCAGCCTGCCATACAGCCGCCGCCCGGCTTTATGGTCCGGCTTATTGCATCGAAATGCCTCTTTGTACTACGCAAGCTGGGCCTGCACCGCAGTAAGGGCCACAACACCCACAATATCCTGCCAGGAACAGCCTCTTGAGAGGTCGTTTACCGGCTTGGAGATTCCCTGGAGCATGGGACCATAAGCCTCCGCCTTTCCCAGCCTCTGAACCAGTTTATATCCGATATTGCCGCAGTCCAGATTGGGGAAGATCAGGACATTTGCCTTACCTGCCACATCACTGCCCGGTGCCTTGGATTTGGCCACCTGGGGAACCAGGGCCGCATCCGGCTGCAACTCTCCGTCCAGTGTAAGATGTGGATACTGCTCATGGGCGATCCGGGTAGCTTCCACCACCTTGTCCACCAACTCATGCTTTGCACTTCCCTTCGTGGAGTGGGAAAGCATGGCAATAATGGGTTTCGTTCCCACCAGACTCTTAAAGCTTTTGGCGGAAGTATCCGCTATTGCTGCAAGCTCCTCCGCTGTAGGGTCCTGATTCAGCCCGCAGTCGGCAAAAAGGAATGTCCCCTTTTCACCAAAGTCACAGTCCGGCACGCACATTAAGAAAAATCCTGACACCAGCTTGACTCCCGGTGCTGTCTTCAAGATCTGGAGCGCAGGACGCAGGGTATCCGCTGTAGCGTGACAGGCGCCGGCCACCATACCGTCTGCATCGTTTGCCTTGACCATAATGACGCCAAAGGTAAGGTAATCGTTTAAAAGCACCTCCCTTGCCTTTTCCGGGGTCATCCCTTTATTTTTTCTAGTTTCATATAATATATCCACATAATGATCCAGTTTGTCACAGGTTTCGGGATTGATGATCTTTACCCCGTCCAATTCAATTTCCAGCCATGTGGCACCATCCATGATCTTGTCTTCATTGCCGATCATGATAATATCCGCAATTCCTTCCGCAACAATATTGGAGGCTGCGATAAGTGTCCTTTTGTCTGTCGTCTCCGGCAGAACGATGGTCTTTTTGTCCTGTCTCGCCTTTTCTTTGATCACGTCAATATATGACATATCCTGTTCTCCTTTCATACCTCATATTTCTTATAAGATTTTTCCGAACAAATCTATAAAAATTATATCTCAAACCGCTTTCCACGGCAAGTACGACAGGCCAAATTTACGGAAATTTGCTTCTTTGTCCGTTTTATGATACATTAAAGGCTGACCGACGAAAGGAAAAGTGAAATGAAAACTGCTGCCGTGATTGCTGAATATAATCCCTTCCACAAAGGACACCTGTACCATATTGAAAAAACCCGCCGGGAAACCGGAGCGGATTTTATTCTGGCAGTTATGAGTGGGGATTTTGTACAGCGGGGGGCCCCTGCCCTTACCAACAAATTCAACCGGACCAAAATGGCCCTCTCCTGCGGTGTAGACGCGGTCATTGAACTGCCCGCCCTGTACGCCCTCTCCAGCGCAGAGTTTTTTGCCGGCGGGGCAGTGGCTCTATTGGATGCCCTCCATGTAGTGGATGTGCTTTCCTTCGGCAGTGAAGCCGGGGAAATTTCTCTTTTTGAGGAATGTGCCTCCATGCTGGTCCATAACCATGAGGAGATTTCCTGCCGCACCAGAGAACTGCTTAAAAAAGGTTGTTCCTACCCTGCGGCGCGGCTCCAGGCCCTTTCTTCTGACGAAGACAGCAGGTTTTCCCCGCTTTTTTCCTCTCCCAACAATATTCTGGGGCTGGAATACTGCAAGGCATTGTACGCTTTAAACAGTACGATCCATCCTTTTACCCTTTCCCGCAGGGACCGGGGATACCATGACACTTCCCTTGGGGAAACCCCTTCCTGCCTGTCTTCCGCCTCCGCAATAAGACGGGCCCTGGCCCATGAGCCCGGTGCAGTCAGAAACCATGTGCCGGAACACGTGTACGATATCCTTAGGGAAATGCGGCTCCTTACCCGGCCTGTCACAGAGGATTCTTTTTCCCAGCTTTTGTATTATAAGCTTCTCCTGGAAAAAGAGCAGGGATTTGCCGGATATCTGGACTGCACCCAGGATCTCTCGGACAAGATATGTAAAAACCTTCCCCGCTTTACCACCTTTACCGGATTTGTCCGGCTTTTAAAGTCAAAAGAGCTCACTTACACCCGTATCAGCCGCGTACTGATGCATATTCTGCTGGATATAAAAAAACAGGAAGCCTTCCTGCCTGACTTTACCAGGCGGAAACTTCCTGTCCCTTATGCTCGTCTTCTGGGCTTCCGAAAAGAAGCCTCCGTCCTTCTGAAAGCCATCCGGCAAAACAGCGCCATTCCTTTGATCACCAGACCGGCCCATGCCCGCAGGCTCCTTGCCGGGGATGATTATGACATGCTGATGCAGGATATTCGGTGCGGATGCGTTTACGAATCCATCCTGCCGCGCCCGGAAGGGGAACCTCCTCTCAATGAGTTTTCCCGCCCCTTAGAGCGTGTTTGAAAGATACTATCTAGATGTTACCGGTTTTCATTAACATAAATCTGCACCCTGCTCTGAATAATGCCGGCTACATCCTTTGCCGTCTTCTTTCCTGCAAAGTAAGGCGCTGCCTCCTCCTTAATGATGTTCAGCAGGGTTTCATCCCTTTTATAAATCTGAGTAAATCCATAGAGCTTCTCTTTTAACTCATCTGCCTCCTGCTGGGTCATGGGCGGAATGGTTATCTCAACGCCATTTACATAATAAATGTCGTCATACTCGACCTTATTATTGTTTTCGTCCATATAATAAGGCTTTTTCATGGCTTCTGCCGCCATTTCCTCCAGCCGCTTAATGCTTAAGGGGAAGCAGTAATTCACTTCATTTTTCTGATATTCCTCTGTCAGGAATGTGCGCAAAAATGCCCACGCTCCTTCTTTATTTTTTGATTTTGCGGACATGGCAAGCTGGATATTGGGCCTGATGACAGAGCCGTCTTCGTTTGACGAAGGAAATCCTGCCAGCGTGATCTTCTCACCGAATATTCCCTTTTCCGTCCGGTTATAATCCTGGAAGCCGCCCAGATTCATGGAGGAAGCGATCACACGTCCTTCCCGCCACATGGAATCATAATTGTTCCAGTAATCGTCACCCATATCCGTTTCATCGAGTTCTTCCGGAAATGTTCCTAAAAATTCCAGCATCTGGATGAACCCGTCAGAGTCAAAATTACAGGTTCCCGCTTTCCAGTCAAGGAACTGGCTTCCTGCCATGGTCATACAATTGTCCAGCATACCGTCCCTTGTAACCTCGGGCAGAAACTTCGTGCCTTCCGGTTTGGAGTCTAAGATCTTTCTGACTTCTTCCACTGTCCATCCCCGGTCCTCCCCTGCCTCGGATGCCTTGGCAGCAATGGTTTCAATGGAATAAGCATCCACAAGGGAATACAGTTTCCCGTCCACCGAGAAAGCTTCTATGATATTGGGCATAAAATTATTGATATCCAGCTCACTGTCCTTTTCAATATATGGCTTGATATCCTCGAAAAGTCCTTTGCTGATATAACTGTCTGCCGGCATGGAATCATCGATCAACAGTATATCAGGAACCTTCCCGGAAACAATATCCGTGTTAAGCCGCGTAAGGCCTGCCTGATAATCTTCATCTGTACCATAAAGGGCGCTATAATCCAGAATGGAAATTCTGTAATTTTCGTTATCCTTGTTAAATTTCACCACTGCCGTCCTTACCCGCCAGTCTGTGTAGGCCATAGCAAGGGTAATTACCTGCTTTTCTTTTACCTCCTCCGGAGGCACTTTGGTGAACTTCCCTATGGAATTCTCATTCCCGTCGTAAAGAGCAATAAATTCATTTTCGCTGATTCCCACGATCTGGTAAAGATTATAAATATCCATATCGGAATCAATATAACTCATAAGCAGCGTCTTGTCTTCATCCCCCAGATTGTAGCCGTATACTCCGTAACTGTTTGACAGATACAAATCATATCCTATGCCGCCATAAAAGGAAAAATCGTAAGACCGGCCGGGAATAGCATATTCCTCGCCTATGGTTCCCTTCTCCAGATCCGCAAGGGCCAGAGCGATCTTATCCTCTTTGTAAAGAACCGCCACATATCTTCCCTCACTTAAGGGCACAATATTGGCATTGGCCAGGTTGTTATCCCCGCTTTCTACCGGAATGGCCCCGATATAGTTTCCTTCCAGGTCAAACTTTAGAAGCCGTTCAAAAGCAGATATATAAATTCCCTTTTCCCTGTCTAAAATCATATTGTTAACGTAAAAGTAACCATTTTCTTCCTGAAACTGTCTAATTTCAGGTATATCCGTCAGTTTTACGCTCATCAGTTCTTCCCCTTCAAGGGTCATTCTTACAAGATAATATTCGTCCACATACTCGTCAGAAGTAGAAATCACTTCCCCGGTCTCCGGGTCTGTTTCTTCACTGACAGGATAATAATCATTTCTGATACAATATATAGTGCCCTCGTCGTCAATGTTGACAGAGGTGACATTACTGTCTTGCCCCATCGAAATGGTATAAGACCCCTCCAGGGTCCCGTCTTCCTTTAACCTGTAAAAGTTCAGACTGTAATCCTCCCCATCCTCCGACCAGCTATACCCATACCCATAAATATTACCGCCTGCAAGCTGTATCTGGTTCACCCGGCCTTCCCCAAGATCAATGTCCTCCAGACGATACACGTAATCCTTAGATGCCTTCACAGCGGACGTGCTGTCATCTTTTTTTCCGCACCCGAAAAGCCCAGACACCATGACAAGGGCCAGCACTGCCGCCATGATCCTTCTTTTCATATTCTCTCCTAAAACTGCTCCCATTTATTTTTCTCCCTGCGCACTTTCTGCACTAAATTATCTTTTGTCTTCCCAATTAAGTTTACGATATCTTTCCCCGTAAAATTCCTGTTTTTCCATTTACTCCACAAAAATACTGCAATGATCACCGCCGGAACCAGCAAAAACAGAAATTGGAACAGCAATATCAAGGCTTTCACATCCTCCCAGCCCCGTCCGATATTTTCCCAGTAAGGGAATTTTACGGCCGCATTCTGCATAGACCTTGAACCAAATTCAAGAATCACCGGAATCAGGGATTCCACTTGATACCGGGTGGAATTTTCCACTACCACCATATCCCCCTCCTGTACACCCAGCTTTTCCTTGACACAATTGTAAACAAAATTCTTTACCGGGTTAGGCGCCGTCACCTCATAGACACTGATGCCTTCACTGGCGCCATAGCTTTCAAGGGTCTCATTGGAAACATAGACAACCGTCTTGTCAAGCCCTGCATTTTCGGCAAACTTCCCTTCCGGCCTTTTAATGACGCCTGCCACATAGTGGGGCACATCGCCGATCAAAACAGTTTTCCCTTCAATATCGCTGGAGCCGAATAACTGCCACGCCGCATCCTGGTCTAAAATAACAAAGTCCTTCATAAGGTCACTGCCTGAAAAATATCTGCCGGATACAAGCTCTAAAGGATGAAACTGGAAAAAGTCCCCGCCGATCCCCACGGCATTTGCTTCTTCAAGCTGGCTCTTCTCACTTTTCACGGTTATTCTGCCAAGGGATGCGTAAGCGTCAATGAAAAGACGCCTCCCCTTTTGCAGCAGCTTATCCTCAGCAGGAAGAACCTCCATCAGACTCTGCTCAAGCTGCTTTTCAAAACTCATAATATTAAATTCATCTATTTCTACATGTTCTGCCATAAAACAGCTAACCTGGGCACTGCCTCCTTCTGCATCCCACCGGGCCGCCGCCTGCTGGTCTGTAAGACCTTTTATTTTAATATCCGACCATATGGTAAGAATGGTAAAAATCAGAAGGGAAATCACTGTGATCAGGGAAAACACGATCTGCTTCACTGATAATCCCTTTATAAGTTCCTTTAACTTCAAGTTCTTTTGCATCCCCCTTCCTTCCCTGTTATTTTATACAGTCTCCTCCCCATTGCCTGCGGCATGCATACGCCTTAAGATTCATTCAGACGCACCTGTTTGCCTGCTTCCACCGGCTTGGTAGAGGTGGTAATCACATATTCATATCCGAAAAGCCCGGCCGAAATGGCGGTATTGTTGTCGTCCGATGCCAGAACCTCCACATCCACTCTGGATGCAATGTAACGGTTGCCAAGGGGACTGCTTTTGGATTCCACAATCAAAATAAATTTTCCGTTATTGTCCTCACGGACTGCACTGTTGGGAACTACATACTCATATTCGGCACTTCTTTGTCCCAGCGAAATATTCAGTGCCTGCCCCTCCTGCAGACTGGAACCGGTAACATCAAAATTCAGCAGTTTTTTCTGCCCCGGATCATCCGGGTCCGGCTTGATTGAAGCCAGAACCACCTGTACATCGTCATAATACCATGCGTTCTGCAGTTCTGCATTGTCGCCTACCTGTACCTTCTTCGCCTGTTCATTGGTCACGGAAACAGACATGGTATAGCCCTTTCCTTCCACCTGAATGACCGCCGCAGTATCCTCCGGTTTCGTAGTCTCTCCTGCCGCATAGGCAAGGGATGTGACCGTTCCGGCAACAGGGGATGTGATTGCCGCCCCCATGGATTTTTCCCTTAGCTCTGCAATTTCCTGCTCCTTTTTGGCAATATCCCTGCTGGCTTTGGCAAGGTCTAACTCCGCATTTATGTCGGCGCTCATGGCAGTCTGTTCTTCTTTCAGCAAATCGTATACCGCCTGTGCATTTTTAAGGGCCGCCTCCGCACTGGCAATCTGATTCTGGTAAGCAACTGATGCCTGCTTGTTGGCATTGGTCTTGTCGGTTAAGTTTCTGTCCGCCTGATTTAACTTCTCCTGGGCTTCCTTGACGCTGTCGCCGGGGGTATAATTCATTGCATTGACCTCCGACAGACGTGCCTCCAGTTCCCGCAGTTCCGCTTTACGCTTTTCAAGCTGGATCTTATTATCGTCGTGACTTCCTAACTGGCTGGAAGCATTTTCCGCCATTTCCACAGCAATTTCATACTGGGACACTGCGGCATCATAGTCGTTTAACAAGGTAGCATACGTCTGGTACCTGTCGTCACTTTCATTGATCCACTGCTTTAATTCATTAATATCCTTGTTGCCATTATACGAACCATCCCGCAGGGCTGCTTCATAAATATCGTCTAATTTTTCATTCATCACCTGTTTTGCCGCTTCACGCTGCTGGATATAGGAATCGATCCCCCCTGCTGTGTAGCCCTGGGCAGAATCATTATTGGAATCATTATCGGAATCTCCTGTACTTCCATAAACACTTCCCGCAATGTTCTCCGCCCCTTTGATCAGAGTCTCCAAATCGCTAATTGCACTCTGCTTTTCTTTGATCTGATGATTTAAATTCTCAAGTTTTTCCGACTTCATCCTGTTAAAAGCTGCTTCCGCATTGCTCTCCTGCGTCTGGGCGTTGGAAAGGTCTGTGCTGGCCTGGGCTTTCTGGTTTTCTTCGTCTATGGTATTGATCGTAGAATTATTATTATTTACGGTGCTCTGGAGCGTCAGGTTATCAAGGGTGTCCTGACATTCTTTCACCCTGGTCTGGGCCGCTTCCAGACGGCTCTGCATATCCCCCACCTTTGCCTGCAAAGCCCCGAATCCGTCCACATTCCCATTGGCAACTTTGCTGATGACCTCCGAAGACACATTACTGCCAAAGAGCCCCTTCATGTAAGTAAGCTTTAAATCCTCCAGTTCCGCCTCCGCCGTCTTAAGTTCATCACTCTGCTCATCTTCCAGATAATAAATAACCTGATCCTTCTCTATCTGATCCCCCTGCTTGACTGCAACACTGGCAATCACACGAGTCTCCTCGATCTTGATATTATAAGGATCGGTGGCCTCCACATTTCCTGTTCCCCGCACCTTTGCAGTGATCGTACCGCTCTGGACGTACTGAGTGGCCACCTCCGGCAGTGAATAATTCATAATTGTATTGGAAAAGAAGGTGAGCACCAGCATGATCGTTAGAAAAATGATTGCCGCATTTTTCACCCATTCTCTTCTCTTTTTTCCGTCTTTTTCATTCATATTTCCAAACCTCCGCCTGTTTCTATGCGCGTTCCGCGCATATTTATCCTTTAATACCGCCCTGATAAGTAATTCCTTCTACCAGGTAATCCTCCCCATAGAGAAACACCAGTATGGGCGGCACCATGTAAATAGTCGCCACCGCAAACGCTAAGCCGATTTCTCCTGCATTTATCTTTGAGAGAAAAACAGAAAGGGGATGCTTCTCCGCATCCGACAAAAGAATAAGGGGCTGTTCCACCATATTCCAGTAATCTATGAAGATCAAAATTGCAATGGAACACATGGCTCCTTTGCAAAGAGGCATACAGATCTTTCTGAATATCTGCCACTCTCCCGCCCCGTCAATCTGAGCCGCCTCCATCATGGAAACGGGAATCCTGCGCATATATTTGGTCAGCAGATATACCGCAAAAGGTGAAAAAATTCCCGGCAGCCAGATAGCCCAGTTGGTATCCAGCACATGAAGCCACTTGGACACCAGATAATTGGGCACCAGCGTTACCTGATAAGGCATCAGCATTAGTATAATGTATATAAAAAATATCATTTCCTTGACCCGGCCCCTGTATCTGGTAAAGCCGAAAGCCGCCCCTGCCGCCACCAGTAACTGGAACCCCACAATGGGTACTACTAAAATCACGGAATTCCAGAACTTTAAAAGATATTCCGGGCTTTTTAAAAGCACCGTAATGTACTGGCTGAATGATACCATATCCGGAATAAACTTTAAATTCACCTTCTCCGAAATATACATCTTCCCGCCGGAATCCGTGGTGGCAAATACCTGTCCGTAATTTGCCGATATCTCCGACGCAGACATAAAGGAATTGGTAATGGTAAGCACGATAGGCATAAGGAAAAGAACCGCAAAAACTGCTGCCGCCATAGTGGCAAGGGAAATCCTTACCAGCGTTCTGGCGTTTTTAATTTTCTTTTTCCTTAAGACCTGCTTACGCCACTGTTCCAGCGCTGTATTTGCAGAGCTGCTGTTTTTGTCAGAACCTTGTTTCATCCTTCCACGTCCTTTCCGAAATAGTTTTCGGTCAGGAATAAAATTCCTATAATAATCACCATAACAACCGCCATCATAATAGCCGCAGCCGACATTTTCTGATAATCCAGCCTGCCAAAAGTATTATTCATAAAGTGCTGCAGCATATACATGGTGGGATATGGATACTCTCCCTTTAACAGATAGATTTCCCGAAACACCTTAAAAGAATTGATCAGGGACATAATTGTCACAAAAAGGATGGTGGAAGACATGTACCTAAGCTTGATATGCATAAAAATCTGATTAGGCTTTGCACTCTCCAAAACAGCAACTTCAATAATGTCCTTTGGGATACTGCTTAAGGCCGCCATAAATAAAATCATATTGTAGCCTAAGTTCTTCCAGAGAAAGAGTACCACGATAACCACCTGCGCATAGGAAGAATTCAGCCAGTCAACTTTATCGGCACCAAAAAATCCCATAACCTCATTCATCATCCCGTTATAGTGGAACAATACCTGCCAGATCAGAACTACTGATGCAATGGGCACCATCATGGGACTTAAAAAAAAGGTCCGGAACTGGCTTTTAAAGGGTATCTTGCTTTCCAGCATCATAGCCAGAAATAAAGACAAAACCACTGCCAGAGGGACCGCAACCGCTGAAAAAGTAAGGGTATTTACAGCCGCCTGCCTAAAAGCCGAATTATTGAACACCATTATAAAATTATCCAGAAATACAAACTGACCGCTGATTGGATTATCCACCACCGAATAATAAATGACGATCATAAAAGGCAGTACAAAAAACAGCAGTACGCCGACAGCGCTAGGAAGCAGGTACCCTGCGGATACCAGCTTCCCCCTGCGCGTTCTCGGACTGCTGCCCGTTTTTTTCTTTCTTTCTTTTCTTTTCATGTAAAAATGCATCCTTCTACCTCTGTGGGCCTGCTTACCGATTCTCATTTACATAAATCTGAATTCTGTTCTGAATAATCTGTGCCACGTCCGCCGCAGTCTTCTGCCCCTTAAAGAAGGGCTCTGCTTCCTCGGTTATAATATTGGTAAGCTGCTCGTCCACATTTCCGCCTGTCTTGTTAGCGGATGCTATCAGTTCCCTAACCGCCTCTATTTCTTCCGGGGTTGCGGCATATATTTCCATTTCAAAGTCATCCCAGCCCCATGTGGTTTTGGGCTGTCTGGTCTTATTACCGTCTTCATCTTCGTAATATTCCTCTTTCATATCCTGTTCAAACTGCTTCTCTAAAGACTCCTTTCTCACCGGGAATCCCCATCCGCCGTGTTCTGATATGAGACTATCCTGATATTCCTCGGAAAGAAAACTCTGCATAAACTCCCATGCGCCCTCCTTATGTTTTGATTTGGCAGACAGTGCCATGGAGCCGCCTGTAGGTTGAACCAGATTCCCCTGCCTTTCACTGTTGGGGTATCCCACAAAGCTGATTTCCTCGCCGAAAACCCCACGCATCATCTGAAGCTGCTGGACGGAACTTATGGACCCCTGCATCAGCAGTATCTTCTCTGACCGGAGTTTTGATGACGTGCCTTCTTCCTGCACACTGTTGTAATCATATTCCTCCGGGAACTGGGCGGCAAACTCCAGGGTGCGGATAAAACCTTCCCCGTCAAAAGAGCATTCCCCGGTTTCCCAGTTGATAAATTCATCTATATTATTATAGATACAATAATAAAATATGGAGCTTCTGCTTCCGTAATCAAATATATTTTCAGCCTCCCGGCCTTCCACAAAATCCAGCATCTCCGTCAGCGTCCAGCCGCTTCTTTCCCCTACAAGGGAAGTTTTCGCCATGCAGGTAGAAATCTGGAAGCAGGGAACAATTCCGTAAAGCTTTCCATCTACTTCATATGCCTCCAGCACATTTTCCAGAAAATCCTGCCTGTCCATACCGTGTTTTTCCATATACGGATATAAATCTTCAAATATGCCCTTATTGGCATACTGATTGTAATCCAGACCGTCAAGCCCTATGATATCAGGACAGTTTCCAGTGGTCATATCGGCATTAAGCTGCGTAAGCCCTGCCTGATAATCATCATTTCCATATTCCTTTACCTTGATGCGGTATGTCTGGTTCGTTTTATTAAAGTTAATGATATTTCTTTTTACGTCGCTGCCAATCCACATTGTCCCATAAAGAATTTCTTCTTTTGCAGGAACTTCTGAAGACGGCTTACGGGTAAAAAAAACCAGTTCATTCGTCGCACTCCCCGATATCTCATAATTTCTGGTTATAGCCCAGATACGCCCATCTGAAAGTTCTCCCACGTAATTTACATAATCACTGTTAATGTCCACGTCCAGCCAGTCAAAAAGCGTTTCCACCGTTCCGCTTGCCGTATCCACACGGGAAACACCGCCAGCACTGCTGTGAAGAAGGCTGCTGCTTACGCCGGTGTAATAGGACTGGGTTCCGTATCCGCTGGGTGCGCCTGCCACGGAATCCCCAATCTTTTTCCCGGCCAGATCCACTTTTTTAAGCTGCAGACCTTCGCTTCCGTAAGAAGTAATATACACATCGCCTTCTTTGGAAACAGCCATGTTGTTGATCCAGTCGCCTGTGTCAATATCACAGACTTTCTTATATTCCTTATCAATAATATGGATACAGTTATCCCCATCGCTTAAATAGAGATTCCCCTGTCCGTCCACACAAAAGTGCTGGACATAGGCATAATCTGACTTCCCGGCCACCAGCTCGGTGATATCCTCGGAGCCAAGCAGAGAACCGTCCTCCATGGACACTTTCCAGATTTCCATGATGGATTTGGAATCCTTCACATTTCCTTCTTCATCCATCTCAAAAGTATTGTTGTTTACAATCATGATAAGGCTGCCGTCTGCCCCCGGCGCCATACCGGAAACATCGCTGTTCTCCGGCAATTCCAGAGAAAGCCTTGTGGCCTTGTTTTCATTCATATTGTACCGATAAAGATAATTGGTAGTAAACCCTGTCTCCTCATCCCACTTTGACACACTTAAAAATACATCATCCCCGCTGCTGGCCAGACAGGAAATGTAATCGCACTCCATATCCATTTCCACGTACTCCGGAACATAAACATACTCCGGACGTCCGTCCCCTGCCCCGTCTCCTTTTCCACACCCGGACAGCGCCGCAGACAGGATAAAAAGCATGACGGATATAAATATAATGTTTTTTAATCTGATAAATTTTAGCATGAATTCGTTCATGGTAATCCCCTATTCTTTCCCAGTCTGCGAATTTGGGCGCAAACCTTTACTGTTTTCTACAATTTTACGCCGCAATTAACATCTCCTACAAACTATAGCATACTATCCCCTGATAAACAACGCGGATAATCTTAATATTTTCCTAAGTATTCTTTACTTTTTCTCTTAATTCTTAAAACTATGGATAGGCGCCGGAATCCTTCCGCCCCTGTTTACGAACCTGTCACATGCAAACTGGTTTACGGGCATGATCGGTGCATATCCCAAAAGCCCGCCAAACTCTACGGTTTCCCCCACACCTTTTCCTATAACCGGGATGATCCGCACTGCGGTAGTTTTCTGGTTCACCATGCCTATCGCCATTTCATCTGCAATAATGCCCGAAATCGTAGTATCCGGCGTATCTCCCGGCACTGCAATCATATCAAGGCCCACAGAACATACGCAGGTCATGGCCTCCAGCTTTTCTAAGGTAAGGGCGCCTGCCGCAACAGCATCTATCATTCCCTTGTCCTCACTGACAGGAATAAATGCCCCGCTTAAGCCCCCTACATAGGAAGAAGCCATGACGCCGCCCTTTTTCACCTGATCATTTAAAAGGGCAAGAGCAGCCGTTGTCCCCGGCGCACCTGCATACTCTAATCCTATCTCGCACAAAATATCCGCCACGCTATCCCCTACTGCCGGCGTAGGCGCCAGGGAAAGATCCACAATGCCAAAGGGCACGCCAAGTCTTTTGGAAGCTTCCTGTGCCACAAGCTGGCCTACACGGGTAACTTTGAATGCGGTCTTTTTAATGGTTTCACAAAGAACTTCAAAGTTTTCCCCTCTCACCTTCTCAAGGGCGTTCTTAACCACACCAGGACCGCTGACCCCTACATTGATAATCTTGTCCGCCTCCGTTACGCCATGGAAAGCTCCGGCCATAAAGGGGTTATCGTCAGGCGCATTGCAGAACACCACCAGCTTGGCACAACCTAAAGAATCCTGCTCTTTGGTGTACTGGGCCGTCTGTTTCACGATCTGCCCCATTAGTTTCACCCCGTCCATGTTGATTCCTGTTCTGGTGGAACCGAGGTTTACAGAACTGCACACTCGCTCTGTGACAGAAAGGGCAAGGGGGATGGACCGGATCAATAGTTCGTCTGCCGGGGTCATTCCCTTGGACACCATTGCCGAATATCCGCCGATGAAATTCACCCCCACCTTATGGGCCGCCCGGTCTAAAGTCTTTGCTATAGAGGCAAAGTCCTCAATCGTCTTACAGGCAGCGCCCCCAATCAGGGCAATGGGCGTTACGGAAATCCTTTTATTTACAATGGGAATACCAAATTCCCGGGATATCTCCTCCCCTGTCTGTACCAGATTTTTTGCAGATTCATAAATTTTTGTATAAATTTTTTCATTGAGTTTCTCTAAATCAGAGTCAATACAGTCAAGCAGACTGATGCCAAGGGTTATGGTGCGCACATCTAAATTTTCCTTGGTAATCATTTCATTGGTTTCAACTACTTCAAATAAATTAATCATTTCCCTATTCTCCAGACATCAAACTATCAATTAAATTCTGTGCATCTTGTCAAAGATTTCTTCCTTCTGACACTTAATGTCCACCCCGATCTCATTGCCCAGCTTTAAAAGCTCGTCTGCCATTTCCCCGAAATGCTTCTCCATTCCATTGGTGTCAACAATCATCATCATATTAAAATATCCTTGCACAATGGTCTGGGAAATGTCCAGAATATTGATCTTATTTTCTGCAAGATAGGTACATACCTTTGCAATGATGCCCACTGTATCTTTTCCTACTACTGTAATTATCGTCTTATTCATCTTAACCTCATTTCTGTGCTGTTTCTGCAAATTTTTATATAAAAATAGTCCACAAAGCGTACTACCTGTTGTTTACCTCCAGCATTTTATGCAATATGTATTACCCGGGAGGGTTCGCTGCGGGAAGCCACGTACATGGGAAAGTCCCGCGCCTTCATGCCGTCGCCGCCCATGCCTTCCTCTTCCCTGCGCACCTTGTCCATGGCAACCTCCACCCGCACCGCCTCATAAGCAAGCTCCGGCAGATTATTTTCCTTGCTCAAATGACCAAGTATCACCGCCTGAAGCTTCTCATGGAGAAGGCTACATAAAAGCTGGCCCGCCATTTCATTGGAAAGATGGCCCCTCTCCCCCAAAATACGTTTCTTTAAATGATAGGGATAAGGCCCTACCTGAAGCATGTTCACATCATGATTGGCTTCCAGCAAAAGAGCATCCATTCCCTTTAGGGATTCCACGGTATAATCATCATATGTGCCCAGATCCGTGATGATTCCCACCTTTTTTTTCCCGTGGGAAATCCTGTAAGCCACCGGCTCTGCCGCATCGTGGGAAATCTTCATGGGATTGCAGACCAGATCCTTGATGATGATTTTTTCATCCGCGCTGACCAGCATAAACAGCTCCTCTGGTATCTCTCCCAGCGAAGAATTCCTTTTAATAGCCTCTATGGTACCTTTGGTTGCATAAATCGGCATATTGTACTTTCTCCCAAGTACACCCAGCCCTGCAACATGATCCGCATGTTCATGAGTTATAAATACCCCGTCAATATCTCTCATGGACAAATCCAGTTCCTTAAGCCCTGCCTCTGTCCTCTTTCCACTTATCCCTACATCCACCAGAAGGTGTGTGGCATCTGAACCAACGTAAATACAGTTTCCGCTGCTTCCGCTGGCAATACTGCAAATTCTCATCCCTCACCTCATCCTAACTACTGCCAGTAAATTTCTATCACATCCCCCGGCCCGAGGGGTTCCATAAACTTGGCCGAACGGCCGTTGATTTTATTGACAATGCTGCCCTTGGGGTTTGACAGGTCAAAATCTATAAAATCAAACACATCCACGTACACATAACGGGGCTTCCCCGTTAAGGTTACCGGCCTGCCGTTTACAAGCACCCCGATAGAGACAGGCTCTTCTTTTATGGCAGGCGCTTCCTTACCCATGCGCCTGTTTCTCTCTATCTCCCGCTCCCGGGCCGCAGGACTGTCTGGCGGCTTTATCTCTTCCCTTGTTTCCTCCCTGTCCGTCTCCTCATCCGGCTCTACTTCCTCATTTTGTAAAACTGTGGGAAGGGGCAGGGTTTCCAGCGTCCATAGTACCGAAAAATTCTCGTACACAGGTGTATCCCTGTCAGCAAGTTTATTGTTCACATATAAATTCATATGGGGATCCAGGGCCACGTCCATAAATTCTGCGATCTGTCCTACCGTATAATAATTCAGGATCTCCACCTGATCCCCTTCATTGATCTCATAATAATTGGATCTTAATAAGCCGTTCACGCTGGCAAACCGGGGAACCTCCACCTTTATCTCGTTGACATAAACGGTAAGGCTTTCAGAGGACTCCGGCAGGCTGCCAATGTTCATATGCCCTTCTTCCCCTGCCGTGGACTCCGTCACCTGTATGATATCATTGGCATGAACCGGCGCGTGAATATCCGCCGTCTCCCCGTTAATGGTAATGATCGCCGCTTCTCCTGTCTGACCTCTTGCCATGCGGGGCTTGCCGTTAACGGTAAAATTAAGGGCCTGTCCTCTTTTGGGGAACAGGTTTTCATTGGGATACTGGACCTGCATGGCAGCGTCCGCCACAGTAAGCTTATTATTGTCATAAATCTTGATCCGGCTGCCGTTAAAACTGACAAATATAAAATTATTGCTCTGCTCGTAAAAGTTGAGGCAGATACCGATAGGCGTCACCAGCAGGCTGTCTTTTCTGATATTTTCCTCAAAGATGATCTGCTGCATAACTTCCTCGCCCCTTAAGGCCACACGTTCCCTTGCAATGCCCAGACTGTCCGCAAGGGCATCTGTATAGCCCGGCATTTTGCCGCCTCCGCCAACCACAAACACAGCGCTGACCGCTTTATCACCGTTTAATTCCTTTATCTTTTCCGCCGCAAGGGACGCCATCTTCTCTATAAGAGCCGCCGTCACCTGCCTGATTTCCTCACTTTTAATTGTCTGGGGCAGAAACATAATGTCCGTATAGGGAATCGTATCCCGTACCCCTGCATCCTGCTTGATCTGCTCTGCTGTGGCAAAATCCACGAGACAATGCCTTGCAATTTCTTCCGTAAGGGCATCCCCGGCGATGGGAATCATGCCGTAAGCCAGTATACACCCGTCATTGGTGATGGAAATATCCGAGGTCCCGGCCCCCACATCCAAAAGCGCAATGTTAAGCATCCTGAAACGTTCCGGTATGGCAAGCTGGATGGCCGCAATAGGCTCCAGGGTAAGGCTGCTCACTGACAGCCCTGCCAGTTCCACGGACTTATACAGCCCGTCCACCACATCGTCCGGGAGAAAAGTGGCAATCAGATCCACGCCTATGGTTCTGGCCTTATGGCCTTCCAGATTTCCCATGGGATACCCGTTTAAAAAATACCTGACCACAGAGTGGCCCACACAGTAAAATTTTACATCCCCCTCCCGGTTCTCCTCTATAAACTCCTGATAAGCTTTCTCCACTCCTGCTGAAATCAGCCCGTAAATATCCTCCTGATCCACCTCTTTATCGGCGGTAAAAGGATATTCCACATGGGTGGTGACGGTCCGCAGGACACGGCCCGCGGCGGCAATGCACACTTCCGTGAGCCTGCGTCCCACAGCTTCCTCCAACTGCCGCTTCACTTCACTGATCGTATCTCCCACTTTGTGGATATCATGGATCTGTCCGTCCAGCATCGCTCTCGTTTCATGTTCCTTCACCCGCTGGGCAACCACCACAAACTGATTTCCGCTCTTGTACCCCACCGTCCCCACAATGCTTCTGGTACCAATGTCAAGCCCGAATACCAATTGTCCTGTATATTTTCTTCCTTCCATTACAGACGGCCCCCCAATTTCCTGTCAATCTGTCTATATGCTTCCGTCAGACTTTCACTGTTGTCTATGACAAAACAGCAGTTCTTCCTGAATATTTCCTCGCTAAGCTGGGATTTCATAATGGCGTCTGTCTTTTCATCCGTATAATGCCGGGTTTCCTTCAAACGGCCGCGCCTTATCTCCTCCCTTGCATAAATATACCACATTTCATCCACAATGTCCAAATAGCCGTTCTCAATTAAAAGAGCCGCTTCCAGAAACAAAAAATCCACCTGCCCCTTTTCCTTCTCACAGGCTATTTTTTCAAGAATCAATTTTCTGACTGCCGGATGGATAATGGCATTGACCTTTCTGCGAAGCTCCTCCGACTGGAAAATCTTTTGTGCCATCTTTCCTTTGTCTATGGTTTTGTCCTCATTTAAAATATCCTGTGACAAAAGCTCCACCAGCGGCTCATAGCAGGGCTGCCCCGGTGCCTTAAGTCCGTGGGCGGCTTCATCAGCCAAAATCACCACGCAATTATATTTTCCGGCAATATATGTAAGGAGGGCGGACTTTCCCGCACCAACGCCTCCTGTTATTCCAATTACTTTCATACTTTACTTTCCCTACTTTGCTTCATACCAGTCACTTCCTTCATGAAGATCGATTTCCAGTTGTACGGAAAAATCTGCCGCCCGGCTCATTTCTTCCTCCAGTATCACTTTCACACTTTCCGCTTCTTCCTTCACCGTTTCAATCAATAATTCGTCGTGTACCTGCAAAATAAGCCTGGACTTTAGTTTTTCTTCCTTAAGCCTCTTATGCACCCGTATCATGGCTATCTTGATCACATCTGCCGCAGTACCCTGGATGGGGGAATTCATTGCCACCCGCTCACCAAAAGACCTCTGCATGAAATTGCCGGAAGATAATTCCGGCACCGGCCTTCTCCTTCCAAACAAAGTAGTCACGTATCCTTTTTCTTTTGCCTCCGCCACAGACCTGTCAAGGAATTCCTTCACGCCCGGATAAGTGGTAAAATACTGCTCAATATATTCCGCCGCTTCCTTTCTTGTAATACTTAAGTCCTGGCTTAGCCCGAAAGAACTGATGCCGTAAACAATCCCAAAGTTTACGGCCTTGGCGTTTCTGCGCTGTAGATCCGTCACCTGCCCAAAAGGAATATGGAACACCTGGGATGCCGTAATTCTGTGAATGTCCGCGTGCATCCGGTAAGCATCGATCAACTGGGCATCCCCGGACATATGAGCCAGGATGCGGAGTTCTATCTGGGAATAGTCTGCGTCCGTAAAGATACAGCCCTGTCTGGGAACAAAAACTTTTCTGATCTTTCTTCCAAGTTCCATGCGCATGGGAATATTCTGCAGATTCGGGTCTGTGGAACTGATACGCCCTGTTGCTGTGATTGTCTGGTTAAAGGTGGAGTGAATGCGGCTATCCTTTCCGATAAAGGCATAAAGACCTTCTGCATAGGTAGATTTCAGTTTTGCAAGCCCTCTGTATTCCAGTACATCCGCCACGATCTGATGATCCGGGGCAAGCTTTTCCAACACATCCGCCGCGGTAGAATAGCCTGTCTTTGTTTTCTTCCCGCCGGGAAGGCACAGCTTTTCAAAAAGGACCTCTCCCAGTTGTTTGGGAGAATTGATATTAAATTCCACTCCCGCCTGCTCAAATATTTTCTGTTCCAGCTCACTGATTCTTCCTGTCAGTGCTTCCCCGTATGCCTTCAGTTCCTCCGGCTTTACCAGTATCCCTTCCTTTTCCATGTCATAGAGTACATAGGTAAGGGGCATTTCTATCTCTTTCATAAGAGCGGCCATCTCCGCCTCCTCAAGCTTCCGGCGCAGGACAGGCGCAGCCGCAAGACTCACATAAGCAAGAAAACAGGCATACTCCATAAAAGCTTCCGGGTTTTCCTCCAAAGCTTTTACAAGAGACAGCTTTCCAAACTTCTGTGCCCGCTCCGGTATCATCAGCCCCAGATACTCATTGGCCACATCGGCAATGGAATAATCGTTTTTCAGCGGATTTAAAAGATAGGCTGCAAGAATCACGTCAAAAAAACGCTCTGTGTCGCCAGACTCAAGGTAAGCATACGCCTGCTTGATTTCCCCGCAGGAAAGCTTCCCCACTGCTCCAAGCATCTCCATCTTTCCTTTCAGATACCCTTCCGTCAGCAGCCCGCCGCAGGGAATGAATACACATCTGTTCTCAAAGGCAAGAGATATGCCTGCAAAGCCGTCCTCCCTGTCAAAATCCTTCAGCACTGCAAAGCCTGCTTCCTTTTCAGGATGTGCCGCAATTTTTTCAAAAACTGCTTCCACTTCCCCAAGTTCCTCTATCCGCCGGAACTGTGCTGTGATTTTATCATTGGAAACCCCTTTGTCAAACCGCGACAAAAGGTTCTTAAATTCCAATTTTTTAAAAGCCACATAAGCTTCCTGGGTATAAAAATCATGAACCCTTGCGTCCTCAAAGGAATAGGTCAAAGGACTGTCCACATTGATGGTTGCAAGAGTACGGCTTAAATAAGCCAGTTCTTCATTATTTTTAAGGGACTCCCGGACAGCATTCTTCTTTACTTCATCTATATGGGCATAAATATTATCAAGGGAGCCGAACTGTAACATAAGCTCCGCAGCTGTCTTCTCCCCCACCTTGGGCACTCCGGGGATATTATCTGCCGAATCCCCCATCAGTGCTTTTAGTTCAATGAACTGGAGGGGATTTACTTTATACTTCTCCTCCACATCCCGGGCATAATAATCTTCTATCTCTGTTTTACCACCCTTTGTCTTTGGGATTCGTATCTTAATCACATCTGTGGCAATCTGCAGTAAATCCCGGTCCCCAGACACAAGGCAGACAGCCTTTCCTTCCTTTTCCGCCCGTTTGGCTAAAGTGCCCAGAATATCGTCTGCCTCAAAGCCAGCCATCTCCATCATCTTAATTCCCATGGCCCCAAGGACTTCCTTAAGCACAGGGACCTGTTCCCGCAGTTCTTCCGGCATAGGCTTTCTGGTTCCCTTATATTCCTTATAAATCTCATGCCGGAAAGTCGGCGCATGTACGTCAAAGGCAACGGTGAGATAATCCGGCGTCTCCTCCTCCAGTATCTTAAACAAAATATTTAAAAATCCGTAAACTGCATTGGTATGCAGCCCTGCGCTGTTGGTAAGGTCCGGCACCCCGTAAAAGGCCCGGTTCAAAATACTGTGTCCGTCTATCAAAACTAACTTTTCCATGCTTTTCCTCATTTCTGCAAAATAAATTTCCACCAAACCAACAAACGCTGCCACGCTTCGCAGGTCAGCTTATTGTAAGAAACGCTGCCGCGCTCCCCAGATCAGCCTATTGTGATCAGCAGTGCCGCAAGGGTGACGGCAGCAACCACCACAAGACCGTCCAGGGCATATAAAAACCACTGCATGCTTTCACGCACCCTCAAAGCATGCACAGCTTCTTCCATCCGTAGTTCCAGCTCGCTTTTTAAGTCAAATACATTGCCGGCCTCCAATCTGGCCAGACCTTCCAGCACGAGAAACTGAATAGTCAGCTCCTCTTTGCATTCTTCACATTTATTGATATGTTCCATGAATTCCCGCAAGTCCTCTGTATCAAGGTCGTCTTCCAGAAATAGCGGAATCATATTTTCAGCATCTTTACATTTCATGACAAGTCCTCAGTGCCTATCTTTACCCACTTTAATAAATATACACTAAATCCTCCCTAAAGTAAATATCAAACACTGCGCGCTTCGCAAACGACCCTAATGCTAATTCTGACACTGCTTCGCTCCACATCCCCTTTATTGTAAAGAAAAGAGGAGCACGGCAAATCATCAAAACAATCTGTCGTATTCCTCTTATTCAATAAGCTTTATCTACAGAATTTTTCCTTCAATCACAACCTGCTTAAGCTCTAAGTTTTCTTTTTTAAGGAGCACTACACTGGCCTTTTTGCCGGGGGTAATGCTTCCGTACTGGTCATATAGTCCTACGCTTTTAGCCGGATTCACTGCCGCACATTTCACTGCCGATTCTAAGGGAATCCCCATCTTAAGTACTGCGGTGCGCATACAGTCCATCAGGTTGGTTGCAGACCCTGCTATGGTGCCGTTTTCAAGGGTGGCCAGATTTCCTACCACCTTAACCGCCTGCCCGCCAAGGCTGTAATCGCCATCCTCAAGCCCTGTTGCCATCATACTGTCACTGATTAAGATGATACGGTCATCGCCAAATATCTTAAATGTCGTCCTTACTGCTGCAGGATGAATATGGACGCCGTCACAAATCAATTCCACTTCCGCCTTATGGGTGTCTGCCGCCGCCCCTACAAGCCCCGGTGCCCTATGGGTATATGGATTCATGGCATTATAAAGATGGGTCACATGGCTTGCTCCCTTTTCAAAAGCAGCAATGGCTGTATCATAGCCGGCAGCCGTATGTGCAAGGGAAATCACTACCTCATTATGCTTTTTCTCGATAAAGTCCATGGCATCTTCCACTTCCGGGGCAATAGCAACCAGTTTCACCATATTGCCGGAAGCTTCGTTCAATTTATCAAACATGGCAATATCCGGCTTTCTGATGTAAGCGCCGTTCTGGGCTCCCTTTTTGCTCTCTGCAACAAAAGGGCCTTCCATATTGATACCACAGAACCTTGCACGTTTTTCTTTAAGCCCTTCTTCCCGGTACTCCTTTGCAACCTGGCAAATTCCAAACAGGGTATCTTCCCCAAGAGTCATAGTTGCGGGAACAATACAGGTAACACCTACAGAAGCCTCATAGGCTGCCATGGTATCAATGGCTTCCTTTGTACCATCGCAGAAATCGTAGCCCTTACAGCCATGGAAATGGATATCCGTAAGTCCTGGTATGGCGTAGCAACCTGTACCGTCCACTTCTGTCTTATCACTTACCTTTTCTTCCGAATCTGTAAAGGAATATCCTTCAATATAAATATCACGGTTTAAAAATCTGCCGTCCTCTGTATATACGCTGGCATTTTTAATAATCATAACAATTATTTCTCCCTTCTGCCTGTGAGACATACAAAAACATATTCTTTTTCACCTGAATGGCTCTACTTTACAAGAGACAGTGCTGCTTCGTCGGCTACAATGGTAACATCATTGTGGAGCTGGAGCACAGAAGCCTGCACCTGGGGAGTGATCGGCCCGAAAAATGCTTCCTTTATAATAGCAGCCTTGTCCTCGCCGCTGACTACCACCAGGATTTTCTTTGCCTGCATAATCGTCTTGATACCCATAGTATATGCCTGCTTGGGAACATCATCCATAGATGCAAAAAATCTCTGGTTAGCTTTCACGGTAGATTCTGTTAAATTTACACAGTGGGTTTCTGCTTCAAAAGCCATACCCGGCTCATTAAAACCGATATGTCCGTTGTGCCCAAGGCCCAAAAGCTGCAAATCCACACCGCCCACACTGGCAATTACTTTATTATAATCGGAACATGCTTTCTCACTGTCCGGTTCCATTCCGTCAGGCAGGAAAGTTCTTCCAAGATTGATATTCACTTTGCTGAACAGATTATCATTCATAAAATAATAGTAGCTCTGATCATTGTTCCTTGGCAGGCCCTTATACTCGTCCAGATTAACTGTAGTAACTTCCGTGAAATCCAGGTCTCCCTTCTCGTACCACTCTACAAGCTGCTTGTAAGTTCCAATGGGAGTAGAACCTGTGGCCAGCCCCAGAACACAGTTAGGTTTCATAATCACCTGGGCAGAAATAATATTTGCTGCCTTCCTGCTCATGTCATTGTAATCCTTAGCTCTGACAATTTTCA
The DNA here is from genome assembly GCA_009911035.1 of Lachnospiraceae bacterium. Taxonomy (GTDB): domain Bacteria; phylum Bacillota; class Clostridia; order Lachnospirales; family Lachnospiraceae; genus Suilimivivens. The sequence continues at coordinate 23,650 of QXWO01000022.1, read as the reverse complement.
TTTCAATCTCTCCTTTTCCTAAATATACTTGTACAGCGTTTGTCTATATTATAATTATATTTTGCAATTTTGTATATGACTTATCTTGTGCATTTTTGCATTCTGAATGTACTTTCCTGTAGTCTGTAAGGTCAAGGCCCCACCGCATGCTGCAAAACACCAAAATACTTTTCCTGCACTGTACGAAAATACCGGAGGCCCCTAAGGACCTCCGACATGCTAGGATTTTCGGTATTATTCGTATCAATCATACCATTAGCATTTATCACTCTACCAGTATTTATAATACCTTATAACATCTTCTTCATCTCATCAGCAACAAACTGTACTTTGGTACCAACAATTACCTGTACTGATGTCTTGCTGGGTCTCATAACACCTGCAACACCTGCTGACTTAATCTTCTTCTCGTCAATCTTTGTGTAATCTTTAATTTCCAGACGAAGTCTTGTTACACAGTTGTCAAGAGATTTAATGTTGCCTTTTCCTCCAAGGCCTTCCAGAACGATTTTAGCAACTTCTGTAAAGTTATCATTGGAAAGAACTACTCTCTTTTCAGCTTCTAAATCATCATCTTCCCTACCGGGTGTCTTAAAGTCAAACTTGGTAATAGCAAAACGGAATACTGCATAGTAAATCACGCCTACTGCCAGACCAATCGGAATTAAGAACCAAGGATTCTGTGCTAAAGGTGTAAAGGAACTAAGTACCATATCTACTGCACCACCGGAGAAGGAGAAACCTGCCCTGATGGGAAGTGCAACAGTGATTCCTGCTGTAACGCCTGCCAGTAATGCATGAACAAGATATAAGCCGGGAGCCAGGAACATAAATGCAAATTCGATAGGCTCTGTAACACCTGTAAAGAAGGAGCAGAATGCAGCGGATGTAAGCAGGCCGTAAACTACTTTTTTCCTTCCGGGTTTTGCTGTCTGATACATAGCCAGACATGCTGCGGGAAGACCGAACATCATGAACGGGAAGAATCCTGTCATGTACATACCTGTCTGTCCGAAAGTACCTGTGTTGTTCCAGAAATTACTAAGGTCATTGATCCCTGCAACGTCAAACCAAAATACAGAGTTAAGTGCATGATGCAGACCAAACGGAATAAGTAATCTGTTAAAGAATGCATAAATACCTGCACCAACTGCTCCAAGGCTGGAAATGCCTCCGCCAAGAGCAACAAGAGCGGAATAAACCAACGGCCAGATAAAGAATAAAACTGCAGATGCAAGGATTGAACCAATTGCCGTAACGATTGCCACTGCACGCTTGCCGCTGAAGAATGAAAGCGCATCGGGAAGCTTTACACTCTTGAATCTGTTGTAACATGCTGCACCGATCAGACCAGCTAAAATACCGATAAACTGGTTGTTGATCTTACCAAATGCCGGATTTGCATCTTTTCCGGTAAGACCTGCGATCGTACCACTGCTAAGCAGAGTGGTGATCATTAAGAAGGAAACCAGTCCTGCCAGGCCGGCTGTACCGTCATTGTCGTCAGACATGCCGACCGCCACGCCGATTGCAAACAGGAACGGCATATTGTCAATAAGCGCACCGCCTGCCTTGATCAAAAACAGACCGATTGTATAGGCAAAGCCGCCTGCTGTAAATCCAGCAACTTCACCAGCCATAGCTGCGGGAGCGAGTATGTAACCAACACCCATTAAAATACCGCACACAGGCAGACATGCAACTGGAAGCATCAATGACTTACCAATTCTTTGTAAAAATTTCATCATAAAGTTGTACCCCCTTGTCTTTTAGTTTCGCCCTAGCCACGAAACATATTCATTTTTGCTTTATAGATTAGCCTTCAGAAAATCTTCCACTGCTTTTACAGCAACATCTTCGTCCGGTCCTTCTACCTTAACTGTAACGTTTGTGCCTTTTGTAGCCCCAAGGCCCATAAGAGACATAATGCTTTTTGCGCTTACATCCGCGCCGCCCTCTTTTGCTATTGTGATCTTGCTGCCAAAACCAGCTACTAATTTTGCAAGCTGTCCTGCCGGCCTTGCGTGAATGCCAAGAGCATCATTGATTGTGTAGTCAAATGTTTTCATTATATTTTCCTCCTATATTTCCCTTATTGCTTTCCGAAGTCCCAGCACATATGTGGGGGATACGGACAATTCATCCACTCCCATATCGACAAAGGTTTGCGTAAGACTGGTATCGCTTGCCAGTTCCCCGCAGATTCCTACCCAGATATTTTCCCTATGGCCGTTTTCCACCGTCATCTGTATCAGTTTAAGCACAGCTTTATGGTGAAGGTCACATACCTTTTCCAGTTTCTGATTCTGCCTGTCAATAGCCAGTGTATACTGGGTCAGATCGTTTGTACCGATACTGAAAAACTCCACTTCCTTTGCCAGTTCGTCACTTATGACGGCTGCCGCCGGCGTTTCTATCATAATGCCCAGCTCAACTTCTCCCATTGCAATGTTTTCGCTGGTAAGTTCTTTCTTTACTTCCTCCACGATTTCCTTGATCTTCCTGATTTCCTCCACAGAAATAATCATGGGAAACATAATGGATGCAGTGCCGAATGCGCTGGCTCTGTAAATAGCCCTTAACTGTGTTTTGAAAACTTCCGGTCTGTCCAGGCATATCCGGATTGCTCTGTATCCCATAGCCGGATTTTCCTCCGGTTCCAGATTAAAATAATCCGCTTTCTTGTCAGCACCTATATCCAGCGTTCTGATAATGACCTTCTTGCCCTTCATTTTCTCAAGGACTGTTTTATAACTTTCAAACTGTTCTTCCTCACTTGGATAATCATCTTTCCCAAGATAAAGGAACTCGCTTCTGAAAAGCCCTATGCCGCCGCCGTCTGCTTTCAGCACTCTGTCAACGTCTTCCACATTGCCTATGTTGCAGTAAACATTGACCCTGCGTCCGTCTCTGGTGACATTTTCCTGTCCGATAAGCTTTTTCAGTTCCTCTGTCTCTTTGAGCCATTTTTCCCTCTTGGCAAGCATATCGTTTAAAATATCTTCATCCGGGTCGATAATAAATTCCCCGTTGTAACCGTCCACTACTGCCATTTTTCCGTGATACTTGTCAAGAAGTTCCACATCTGTATTGACTATGGAAGGCAGGTTCATGCTCCTTGCCAGAATCGCCGTATGGGAACTGGCTGAACCGTGTACCGTGACAAATGCGTAAATCTTGCTCTTATCCATCTGGATTGTTTCACTGGGGGTCAAGTCCTCCGCCAGTAATATGACTGGCTCCCTGGAATCAATATTTGTCTGTCCCACCCCTGAAAGAATGTCGATCACTCTTCCTGAAATATCTATCACATCCGCACTTCTCGCACGCATGTATTCATCATCCATTGCTGCAAACATGGCGGAATACTTATCTCCGGTTTCCTGTACGGCAAATTCAGCGTTGCACCCTTCGGAAATCATGGCCTTAATGTCAGCCTGATACCCTTCATCCTCCAGCATCATTTTATGCACATCAAAAATCATTGCCTGCTCTTCGCCCACAGTTTTAAGAGCATTCTGGTAAAGTTCTTCCAACTGCTCTCCCGCCTTTGCAATTGCCTGCATAAGACGCTCCTGCTCTTTATCCACATCTTCGATCTGTTTCTTTACCGGCGCAAATTTGCCGCTCCGGTAAACATATACTCTGCCCACTGCAATTCCATTCAGAACACTTTTACCAATACACTTGATCATCCGGCTGTTCCTCCTTATTTTACACAGGTAATAACTTCCTCTCCTGCCTCAACCATTCCTTCCGTCTTGCAGGTAATCGAAGAAAAATCAGGTGTGTTACAGATAATCATAGGTGTCACCGTATCATATCCGGCTTTCCTGATTTCATCTATATCAGCCTCAAGAATCAAATCTCCCGCCTTCACATTCTGATCCGGCTCTGCCACTGTGTGGAAAAACTGTCCTTTCAACTGTACAGTATCCAGTCCCACATGAACTAATATTTCTACTCCGTCCGGCGTTGTCAGCCCAATGGCATGGCCGGTCGGGAATACTGTCGTTATCACGCCGTCTGCAGGAGCTGTTATCTTACCGTCCACAGGCTTTATAGCGATTCCTTTCCCCAATATTTCCTCTGCAAAAGTAGGGTCCGCAACCTCACTGATGGGAATACATTCTCCCTTTACCGGAGCTGAAATCACAGTTCCTTTTTTCCCTTTCATAAAATCAAACAACCCCATAACAATCCCTCCGTTTCTATTTTTTTGCCGGTATGGCACAGCATGGTTCCCTACCGGAACGTATATACAGGTACGCTAATATTTATAGGTATCCCGGGTTCTCTTAATGCTCACTGTCAGGTAAATCTTTTCCTCCACTGTCATGGAACAGCCATACCGCTCTTTCAGAAACTCATTGATTTCCCCTGTCAGGTTCCACTCTTCCTTATAGTTTCTCCTGATAATGTCATGATATTCCTCTTCTTCCCCATCTTCTATGGGAGAAACCTTCATCAGCCGGTAGGCCATATATTTCAGATTGCTGACAAGCCAGTCCTTATGCATTGAATTTTCCTTAAACTGGGGAAACCTGCTTTCAATCCGCTCCACCATTTCCTGGATCATTTCCGTCATGCGAAACGTATCGCTTATCCTTGAATCATATTCCGCATTGACCAGATGAAGTGCTATAGAAGCCGCCTCGTCGTCCGGCATCTCAAGTCCGGTTTTTTCCTCAATCAGCCGCAGCGCATATTTTCCAACCAGATATTCCTTGGGATAAAAAAGCTTGATTTCCTCAAACAGTGCATTGGCAAACTGCATATCTTCTTTAAATTTTTCAATTGCAAAACTGATATGATCTGTCAGTGTCAAATATACATTCTGATTCATTTCAATGCCGATGGAAGACTTGGCATATGAAATAATCTCATTTGCAATCTGCACATATTCCAGCGGCAGGTCGGCAAGCAATTCCTTAAACCGTTTCAGGCTGTCCTCATTGTCTATCCTGAAAATCTTTTCCACGGACTCTTCATCAATTTTCTGTCCCGGTTTTTTCCCGAATCCAATGCCCCTTCCCATAACGATAAGTTCCCTTCCGTTCTGGTCAGCGCTGGATACGATGTTATTATTGATTATTTTGTTGATTTCCATAACTTTCCCGCGTATCTTCTCTATGAATCCGGTTTTCCCATCTGCACCCTCTGCCGCTTTCTGCTGTCCGGCCATAAAAAAATGCAAATAAAAAAACCACATTTCATAAATTAATCCACTTCATGTAATTAACCTACAAAATCTGGTTTTGCCTGCCATACAGTAACAACCCATAAATTTATTATGTTTATATATTAGCAATTTGAACAACGAATGTCAAGAGTTTTTTGAAAACAACTCGTTATTTTGTTCAATATAGTAATTTACTGCCTGTCTTTTTTGTGCATTTATCACCTTTTCTTTGTCCTTCAGGTATTTTCTATTATACAAGCCAAATACTGCTATGTACTCCATACCAGGCTGCCGAAGCAGACACTGGCACCTTTGTAAGTCAGTTTTACAGCAAAAAAATCCCCTGCTGATAGTCTTGTTTTATCCTACGCAGGGGATTTCCTATTATGATTTTATGTGTCCCAAATCAGCCTTTAACAGCTCCCATGGCAATACCCTGGGTGAAGTACTTCTGGAACGCAATAAATACAACGATAATCGGTACTGCGGCCAGCGTTGCACCCGCCATGATCAGACCAAAATCCGTAGAGTTTTCCGCCTGTAATTTTGCTATACCAAGAGAAATGGTAAGTTTGCTTGTACTGCTTAACATAATCAACTGCATGAAATAATCGTTCCAGCTATTGATAAAGGTAAAAATTGCAAGTGCGCCTATACCTGGCTTAATCATGGGCACTACGATTTCCACAAAGGTCTTTGCCTCTCCTGCCCCGTCAATTCTGGCGGCTTCCAGCATTTCTCCCGGAACCCCCTCGGAGAACTGCTTCATAAGAAATACACCAAAGGGCCATCCAACTGTAGGGAAAATAACCGCCCAGATCGTGTTGTACAGAGATAAGGATGACATCTCCCGAAGCAGGGGGATCAAAATAACCTGCTTCGGCAGGGCCATTGCACATACAATCAGTGTGAACAGCACAGTACGTCCCCTAAACCGCTTCTTAGCCAGCGCATATCCTGCCATAGCCGATGTAATACAGGTGAGCACCATAGCCATTACTGCCATAAACACAGTGTTTACAAGCCAGCGGATGGAAGCAGGCACTACAGGACCTGCCGAAAAAATAATTGGATTCCCATCTGCCGAGAATTTACTTCCAAAAGGTACGGCAAGTTCCCACAGAGGCGCCGTCTGACGGCTGAACAGTTTGTTGAAATTATCCATCACCCATTCTTTCGGGAACCAGTCAGGAGTCGTTGCATTGATAGACGCCGCTGTCTTAAACGCGCCCGTAACAATCCAATAGAGAGGAAATGCAAACAGGATTGCAAGAATGACCAGTATAATCAATGTTATTACTTTATAAGGACTTGTTCGTTTTACGCCTGAATTCATATTTCCACCTCCTATTTTTCCTTAGCCAGTTTGAACTGTACCGCGGAAAGGATCGCTATAAATATTGCAAGGACAACGCCCATTGCATTTGCATAGCCGTAACGGTAAAGTTTAAACGCTGTATAGTAAATGTAATACATAACCGTATCTGTACTATGGTTAGGACCACCGGAAGTCAGTAACTGAATCAGTGCGAAACATTGGAAACTGTTAATGGTAGTGATAACCAGAATATACAGTGTGGTGGGCATAATAAGAGGCCATTTAATTTTCCAGAACAACTGGAAATGATTGGCTCCATCTACCTGGGAAGCTTCCACCAGGGAAGTATCCACATTTCCCAGAGCCGATACATAAAGGACAATAGGCTGCCCTACAGAAGTAGTAAGCAGGATAAGAATAATACACCAGAGAGCATATCTTTCATCTCCCAGCCAGTTAATATTCTTGTCAATCAGTCCAAATGCCTGGCCAATATAATTAAAAATACCATAATAGTTATTGAACATCCATTTCCATACTACTGTAACTGCCACAGAACCTGTAACTACCGGCAGGTAAAAGACACACCGGAAAGTAGACAATGCAGGCCCTTTCAGCTTGTAGATAACAGCAGATACCCACAGGGAAAATATGCATACCACAGGTACTGAAACAATAACGATAACAAACGTATTCTTCAAGGATCTTAAAAAGATTTCATCTTTCCATAAACTTACGTAGTTCTCAAATCCGATAAAAATGTCCTTTGCGTCTTTCCCCATTGTAGAATCAAAAAAGCTTGTATAAACGCAAAGAATCATAGGTATAATAACAAATCCCACAAAAAAGATTAAGTTTGGCAAAAGGAAAAGATATGCCGAGCATGTTTCTCTTCGTACCAAAGCCTTGCTTCTGCTTGTCATGTTGGATGACTTTGCCATGAATACACCCCTCTCCTAATTTCATTCTGCATCGGAAGGGAACATTACGCATCCCCATCCATACATAAAAGCCCGCCGGCACAGCCGGACAAGCCATATCTGTCTTCCGTGTTCCAAATAGTACTGTTCTATGGCAGGAGCCAGAGCCGGGATTCCCCGGCTAAGGCCGCTGTCTGGTTATAAAGAATTAGTTTGAACCTGCTGCTGTGTTTGCTTCTGTTACGAATGTGCCCACTTCTGTTGCCACATCGCCGCCGGTTCCGATACGCTGTAACATATTCCACCATGCTGTACGAGCTTCTGCCCAGCCCGGAACTACCTGATAGTAATCACCCATGGAAGGCATAAAGTATTCGGAGAATGTGTTCATTGTATCAGCAGTTTCCATTCCATCATAGATACCTGTCAGAGTAGGACGTACCGGGAAATAGGTGGAAGCTTTTACGCTCTCATTTACCTGGTCAGGATCGTTGCAGATGAAGTCAATGAATGTCTTAGCTGCATCAATTTTAGCCTGGTCGCCGTTGTCAAATACGCCAAATCCCCAGATACCGCCGCAGAGTTCTGTCTTGCCGTCATCGGAAGGGAACAGCATGGGAAGAATGGTATCCCCATTGTTTGTTGTGCCTGCTGCTGCGTTGTCGCTGTTTGTCTGCTGAGCTGCATTCCAGCAGAAGGACATTGCAAGTGTTCCGTTACGGAATAATGTGATTTCCTCACCACCGTTGATAGATGCATCAAAGTTGATACCGTCCTGTGCATATAAAGTTTCCAGCGCTTTGATATTTACATCGCTGTCTGCCGTATATTTTGTATGTTCTGCATCTGTAAATGTTCCACTGTATAAGTTGTTGATCAGCGCTCTGGTTCCCTGATCTCCGCCCTGTCCTGAACAGTAGATTGCGCCAACATTCTGCTGGCCTGAATCATAAACAGCCTGAACTGCCTTTAAGAAATTCTCTGTTGTCCATGTGTGTGTTTCTGCATCCAGATACTGCATAGCGTCTGCTGCTTCAAACATGTTCTGGTTGATTGCCATACAATGAGCTACCATACAAAGGGGATACTCATAGTAAGCGCCGTCTGCTGCCTTGCAGGCTGATTCTACAGACTCATAAATCTCTCCGCCTGCCTCTGTAGCAAACAAATCGGATAAATCAACCATCAGTCCGCGTGCACCCCAGTTAGCTACCAGACGTTCGGGACCTTCCATAACGATATCAGGAGCCTGGCCGCCTTCAATTGCGGTATTGACCTGATCGTCGCCGTTGGTGTAATCAAGATATTCAACCGTCACGGTGATTCCCGGATATTTCTGGTTGAAGCTTGCAACAAGACTGTCAACTGTTTCAGAGTTGCCCCAGTTTCCAATAGGGTAGGTCCACAAAGTAATTGATGCGCTCAGATCTGATGCAGCAGAATCTGCTTCCTCTGCGGGCGCTTCTGCTTCGGCTTCACTTTCTGCCGGAGCTTCTTCTTTCTGCGCAGGTTCTTCCGCTGCAGGCTGTTCCTGCTTAGGTTCTTCTTTAGAACCACATGCAGCCAGGGACAGTACCATTGTCAGTGAAAGACCCATTGCAAGAAGTTTTTTCATGGTTTTTTTCATATTAATCCTCCTAAAAAATTATTTATTTTTTCAGACAGATATCCAGGACAGATACGCTGTCTGCAAAAACCCTGGTCAAAGTAGTCAAAGGCGGCCGCTGTGTGCAGGCCTGCCGGATCAAATCTCATCCGGTATTTCTTCTTCCTCATCCATAAAGGCTTTCGTCTCTTCCTCTCCTAAATATTTTGGGAAAATACGCTCCAGAAACAGGGAAATAAGAAAAGCCGTTGCCACCGGGGTAAAGAGAACCGGCCACCAGTTCTCAATCGTATATATCATCATTTCAACTGTCAGCATCACCACAATCACTGTGCTGGGCAGATGCCTGAATGTCATAATCACAGCACTCTGCACCAAAGGTCCCATCCGGAACTCAAACCGGCCCATAAGGGGAAATATATAACTGTAAATGCCTGCAGGTACCAGAAGAAGTATGTAATAAACCATATACATGACCACCCCTGCCCGGGTGGAAATGTTATTGGACATGACATTATATCCCCAGGCCAGAAACACCGCAAGCGGTATGCCCGCCAGTGTTACCGGTATGCCCAGTTTCAGATTTCCCTTAAAGGATTTAAGGAAGCGTCCGAATGCTTCATCTTTCCCGTGACGGAATGACTTTACCACCGTATAATAGAGGGCGGCCGTTGCAGGCCCGATTGTCACGACCGGCATACATAATGCCAGCCATAGAAGGGATAATCCTACCAAATCAACCCCTCTTGCCAAAATCCGGAAAAACAAATTTTCCGGGTCAAAAATACTCCGCCACATATACCTAACTCCCTGTACTGCCAGAATCTCCTATTTTCCAAGCTGTTACATGATACGCGTATTTACCGACTCAAGAGCCCTTAAAGTATCATCATACATCTCTGCTTTTTCATACTTGCTGTGGTTAATGTAATTGCCGTAAATAATATCCATCATAACCAGTACCGGAAACTGTGGTGATATGACATTCCCATGATTTAAATGTTTCAGGGACGCCACAAGAATCACTTCACTGCAGTAATCTGCATAAACATCCTTATCATTGGCTGTAAACAAAACGGTTTTTGCCCCCCGTTTATGTGCCTCTCGCAGCAGATAAAGGACATCCTGATTCTCACCGCTTAAGGAAAACCCGCATACCATGCTCTTTCCATTCTGAAATACCGCCTGCATACGCATTCTGTCCGAGTCCTGCAAAGAATCAATATTTATGCCAATTCTCGTAAATCGGTTCTCCATCTCGCTGGCGGCAAGTCCTGAACTTCCCTTTCCACATGCCACTACCCGTTCCGCTTCAAAAAGATATTTCACGACTCTGCCAATCTGCGCTTCATCCATAAGACTATATGTCTTGTTTAGAAGTTCCTGATAAGTATTGAGTATCATCCTGGTACTGTTTGCCACAAACTCACTTTTCTCTGCAAAAGTTTCCTCATACTGGTAAATAAACTCCCTGTATCCATGAAACCCGCACTTTTTCGCGAACCTTGAAAGGGATGCTTCCGACACAAAGATCTCTCTGGCTACATTCTGCGCGGAGAAATCCATTTTCCGCTGATTGTTCAGAAAAAAATCTGCTATATTTTTTTCCACATTTGTAAAACTGCTATATTTTGATTCCACAATAGGAACAATTGATTTTACGTAGTACCTCATATGCCACCCCTGATGTCGTTACTGCCTTTTTTCAACTGTTTTATTTCTGCTTCTGATTGTTCTTTCATTTCCACAATGTTATGATAAAGAAAAGACTTTAAGGAGGAATATTATGAGCAGTACATCTAAAACTGTGGTCTGTTTTGGCGATTCAAACACTCATGGCTACAATTCATCCAACATGGGGCGTTTTACTGAAAAAGAACGATGGACCTGTCTTTTATCGGATTTATTAGGCTCCGGTTATCTGATTCGTGAGGAAGGTTTAAGCGGCCGCACAACTTCCTTTGATGACCCTCTTTTTGAAGGCTTAAGCGGCTTTGCCTACATCCACCCCTGCATGCTTACCCATGAGCCTTTGGATCTTCTTATCATCATGCTGGGCACAAACGATGTAAAAGAGCGCTTTAGCGCAAATCCCGGCAATATCGCCAAAGGACTTGAACGGCTGGTAACAAAAGCAATCTTAACACCGGAAGCCTGGCGGGATAAACCCAATGTCCTTATCATCGCCCCTCCCCCTATCGAAGAAGCGTATTATGAGACACCAATCGGGCCGGAGATGGGGAAAGGCTGTGCTGAAAAATCAAAAGCCCTGGCTCCCCTTTACCGTGAAGTTGCTGCACGGCACGGATGCCACTTCCTTGATGCCGGTTCCATTCCCGGTGTAGGTATGTATCCTTACGATCATATGCATTTAAGTCTTGAAGGCCACAGACTGCTGGCAGAAAAACTGTCTGTTTTGATCCCCCAGATCTGCTGACCCGGCCTGTATCATTCCATAATATCAAATGCCGATACGCTTCGCGAATCAGCTTATTGAATCAAACGCCGCTGTCTGCCGCCTGCGGCAGGCCGGCATTTCATGCAGACAGGGTATCTACCCAGGGCAGATACCCTGTATCATACTTTCTTATTTTATAAATATTTTTCCTTTGCATCCCGAATCATCTTCGCAGCTTCTTCCACGATCGGCTTATCTTCAGGAACAAGGGCTGCCAGCGGCTTGCGTACGCCTCCTAAATCAAGATTTTCATTGATGCGCAGAATCTCTTTGATTACACCGTACATATTGCCCCGGGCTGAGCACATCTTATAAATGATGGCATTTGCATCATACTGTATTTCACATGCCTTTTCCATCTCTCCGGCTTTTACCAGTTCATCCATCTTAAGGAACAATTCCGGCATAGCTCCGTAGGTTCCGCCTATTCCGCCTGCGGCGCCAATCACTCTGCCGCTGATGAACTGCTCATCAGGCCCGTTGAATACAATATAATCTTCTCCCGCAGCCTGTTTGAACATCTGGATGTCCTGTACCGGCATGGAAGAATTCTTAACACCGATCACACGGGGATTCTTTCTCATTTCTGCAAAAAGGCTCTGGGTAAGGGCAACTCCTGCCAACTGGGGAATATTATAAATCACAAAATCCGTATTGGGCGCTGCCGCACTGATATCATTCCAATATTCGGCAATAGCGTACTCCGGCAGATGAAAATAAATGGGCGGAATAGATGCAATGGCATCAACCCCAAGTTTTTCCGCATGGGCTGCCAGTTCCTGGCTGTCCTTTGTGTTATTGCAGGCAACATGGTTGATAACCGTCAGCTTTCCTTCAGCCGCTTCCATAACATTTTCAAGAACGATCTTGCGGTCCTCCACGCTCTGGTAAATGCATTCGCCAGAAGATCCATTCACGTAAACACCTTTTACCTTCTTATCCACAAAGTATTTTGTCAATGCCCTGACGCCTTCGGGACTGATATTCCCATCTTTGTCATAACATGCATAAAATGCAGGAATCACGCCCTTATACTTATCTAAATTTCTCATCTGATTTTCCTCCTAAATACTGGATACAAGTTTATACTACATCAATGCTTCCGCAAAAGATTTTGTAATCAACTGTGGTCTTGTGATGATAGACCCTACCACCACGCTGAATACCCCCAGCTCCACCACACGTTTTGCTTTCTCAGGGGTATTGATATTTCCCTCTGCAATCACCCTGTTCTTTGCACCTGCCAAAATTTTTCTGATAATCTCAAAGTCATTTGCTTCAATCTTATCGTTTTTGCTCTGGGGAGTGTATCCCACCATGGTGGTACCGATAAAGTCAAATCCCAGCTCGTCTGCATGGAGAGCTTCCTCCACTGTGGAACAATCCGCCATCAAAAGCTGGTCCGGATATTTGTCTCTGATCTGGTGGTAAAAATCATCAAGTGTAAGCCCGCCCGGCCTTACCGCCCCTGTAGCATCAACAGCAATGATTTCCGGTTTTACTTCCATCAGCTCATCGACTTCCTTCATGGTCGGCGTTATATATACCTGGCTGTCTTCATAGTCACGTTTCACAATCCCGATAACCGGCAAGTCTACCTGTGACTGAATCTCCTTAATGTCTTCTCTGGTATTCGCCCGAATACCAAGCGCCCCGCCTTCCTTAGCGGCCAGAGCCATTCTCCCCATTATAAAAGAAGAATGTAATGGTTCATGAGGAAGTGCCTGACAGGATACGATCAATTTGCCTTTTAATTGTTCTACTCTACTCTTCATCACTTTCTAATCGCCTCTCTTTTATTTGCAGCAGCTCCAATTGTTATCTTCACTGTGCATCTTAAATTTTTAAGATTTTATAAAAAAATTATTAAAATTATTATACCACTCGAGAAATTATTTTCAACATCAAGTTTTTATTCTGAAATTTCTTTCAGTGTTTTTGTGCACATTTTATATTCCAGACAAGTTTTTATATGATTTATTATACAAATACTTGTTTATGAATTCATTTCAGTCTCACAAAATGAGATACACTCTGCAAATCCTTTTATTGAACAGCAGACAGCCGCTATGCCTTTTAAGCAGGATAAATGTAATAAAATAAAAAGAAACCGGAGCCTGTCTTTGTCCAGTCTCCAATCTCTTTTTATTACATTGATATATTCCACCAGGCGAAAACGCTTATCACTTTCTTTTCTGGTATTCTTTTTGGGCTTCTCGTGCCGCCCCCAGCATTCCTGCCATATTTCCCAGCTTTGCCGGAACGATTTTCACATTGGAAAACGACGGCATAATATATCTGCGGAGCATTTCATCCACTCTGTCCACCACATAGGTCTGCTCCATAATCCCTCCCCCTAAAACAATCAGGGAAGGGTTAAATATATGTACAAGGCTTGTAAGACCGTAGACAATCTCCATAATCCACTGGTCAATCAGTTCCTTCACTTCCGGCACATCCATCTTTGCAAAAATCTCACGCCCGTTTTTCAGTTCTGGGAACTTTTCCTTCACAAGACTGACAAGACCAGTTGTGGAAGCATATCTCTCATAACACCCGCTGAACATATCTTCTTCCGGATCCCTTTTCTCCGGGTGGGTGACAATACAGCCGAATTCCCCGGCCGAATAACCGCTACCTGTATAAATTTCCCCATTTAAAATTATGGCGCCTCCAACTCCCGTTCCGTAAGTCAGGCATAAAAAATCTTTCTGTCCCTCTCCCGCTCCGCAGGCCGCTTCCCCGATGGCCGCACTGTTCACGTCGTTCTGAACTGCCGTTGGAACATGGAACCGGTTCTCCACCCGCTCCCGCAGCGCCATCCCCGTATACCCCGGAATATTGCTGTTGGCATACAGGATGCTTCCTTTATCCGTGTCCACCTGTCCTGCGGTACTGATCCCTACCGCCTGGAAATCCTGATACTCGTCCAGAATCCCCAGCACCGTCTCCATCACATGTTCCCCGCCAAGTTTTGCATTTGTATCTGTTTCCCGGATTTCTTTAATTTCTCCGTCTTCCCACATCCCGGACTTGATGCAGGTTCCGCCAATATCAACTACCGCTATTCTCAAATCGATCCTCATTTCTGCGCTGTCTTATTGTCCCAGCACGGCTGCTATTCCTACTTACGTACCTTGATTACTGCTTTCCTGATATGCTCTCCTTCTGCCCCTGGCGCAACCCCTGGAAGATGCGGTTCTTTCGGCTCACAAACTACAAATCTGCCCGGCGATAAATGACATACTGTCTCGCCCTTACATATTCCCATTCCAATATCGCCGTCCTCTTTGTAGGGCCTGGTTATTTCCTCGTATGCTGTTGAAAACCAGATGTCCTCACACCCTGCAAGGTCAATCTGAATATCATAATACTTCTCATGGAATTCATATTCCTTCTTATCCGGATTGGTATCCGCCTGCATTACATTGATAAAAACATTGTCTCCGTCGATCTCATGCCTGCCGTCCTCTAGCAAAGATAGATCCGTCTCCGCCATGTACTTAAACGCCTTGTCCAGATTTCCGCTGATCCCCAGATACCGTTCCCAGTTTTCAATTTTGTCAAAAATCATATTACCGCCTCCCCATTATACAAAACAGTTGTTTGGATGTGTACAGTATATCATAATCAAGGCGCAAAGTCCATGATTACTTGACAAACAAAAAAGGTCTGAAATCCCTAGTTGTCTAGATTTTCAAACCTTCTTCCTACTGCCGGCGATGGGACTTGAACCCATACGTGGTTGCCCACAACAGATTTTGAGTCTGCCTCGTCTGCCATTCCGACACGCCGGCTTATATTTAACACATATACATTATACAAATTAGCTATTTAATCAGTTCAACAGCCGATTAATATCATATCACATTCTGCTGTTATTGGCAAGTTCTTTTATTAAAAAACATAAAAAAAGTATAACCGCTGTTCCTGTTCCCACAGGCCTGCGCATTTACTGCGCAGGCCCATAGAAAAAATTGCTTTCTGACCGTCTGGAGGGCAGAACTGTAGCTAAAAACTATAGCTCTAATTTATCATAAATGTCCAGGCAGTCCAGCGTTGCGAAGTAATCCTTCGGTGTTTCCGCCCTTCTGATAAGCTGCACAGACCCGTCTTCTTTCAGCAGCAGTTCCGCAGATTTCAGTTTACCGTTATAATTATAGCCCATGGCATATCCATGTGCACCGGTATCGTGGATTACCAGATAGTCCCCTTTTTCAATTGCCGGAAGCATCCTGTCTACTGCAAATTTATCATTATTCTCACACAGGGAGCCTGTCACATCATACTTATAGCTGCAGGGAGCATCCTCTTTTCCAAGCACGGTAATATGGTGGTATGCCCCATACATGGCAGGACGCATCAGATTCACCGCACAGGCGTCCACTCCAATGTACTCCTTGTGGGTATGCTTCTCATGGATTGCTTTTGTCACAAGCTGGCCGTAAGGTCCCATCATAAAGCGGCCCATCTCCGTATAAATGGCTACATCCCCCATTCCGGCAGGAACCAGGACTTCCTCATACACCCTGCGGACACCTTCACCGATTACCCGGATGTCATTGGCCTCCTGGTCCGGCTGATAGGGGATTCCTATGCCCCCGGAAAGGTTGATGAACTTAATATGTGCTCCGGTTTCCTTCTTTAGTCTGACCGCCAGTTCAAACAGCTCTCTGGCAAGAACAGGATAGTATTCATTTGATACGGTATTGCTGGCAAGAAAAGCATGGATGCCGAAATCTTCAACGCCTTTTTCCTTTAAAAGGCGGTACCCTTCAAACATCTGCTCTGTGGTAAATCCATATTTGGCATCTCCCGGATTATCCATGATCCCGTTGCTCATCTTAAATACACCGCCGGGATTATAGCGGCAGCTTATAGTTCTGGGCAGTTTTCCCAGAATTTTTTCTACAAAATCTATATGGGTGATATCGTCCAGATTAATAATTGCTCCCAGTTCGCCTGCAAAGGCATATTCCTCCGCCGGTGTATCGTTGGAGGAAAACATAATGTCTTCTCCCTCAATTCCCATTGCCTTGCTTAACATCAGTTCTGTCATAGATGAACAGTCGCAGCCACAGCCGTATTCCCTTAGGATCTGAATCAGGTAAGGATTGGGCGTGGCCTTTACAGCAAAATATTCCTTAAATCCCGGATTCCAGGCAAAAGCCTCTTTCACGGCCTTTGCATTTTCGCGAATCCCTCTTTCATCATATAAATGAAAGGGCGTGGGATATGTCATTGCGATCTCCTGCGCCTTTTCTTTGGTAATAAACGGTATTTTATTCATGAATTTCTCCTCCCTGTAACTGTATCAACACAATTTCATTTCTAAGGGTTTCCTTAAAAACGCTGATAAAATTCTTCTGCCCTGTGTAAAGACAGGTATCGTCCTTACTGCCTGTAATTTCACCTGTAAGAGCATATTCCGAGTCAACAATCAGCCGGATATTATTGCCCCTGTCACTTCCCATATAGTAAATACTGTTCTTTCTAAGTTCCTGATTAGTGACTGTCCCGTCCGTTATAAGTACCAGCTTAATTTTTTTCCCAAGAACTTTTAAAAATTCTGCCTGGAGTTTTTCGATTATCCGGCAGGAAGCGGAAAAATAAATTCTCTTTTCAGCCTCGTTGATCATGCTGATTATCTTGTCCCAGATATTCCCGTTCCCTGTTATGGTAATATACCCGATTTCAACCTCTTTCATAGATGGAATATTTTTAATCAGATATTCCTTCTCCCTGTTTAAGCTTCGAATCTTATTTTCGCAGAATTCATCTATGGCCACCGCCATATACCTGCTGGAATCGCCTTCTATCAGATAGGCTGCTCCTTTATCTGTCAGCGCAGATAAGGCGCTGTAAACATTTGACCGGGAAATCCCTGTATATTTGGCAGCTTCGTATCCGTTCAGCTCCCCCTGCTGATACAGACACAGATAAACCGCCGCTTCCTGTCTTGTCAGCCCAAACAAAACCAGCCTGTCAAGAATAGCACTTTCATCTACTTCCCTTTCCACATTTAACCTCCCTACTACTACAATGAGTGAAAGATAGAAAATCTTAGTCAGCGTATTTCCGGACTTAGATTTTTACAATTATTTTCACTTTTATCCTTCTGTAAAAAAGCTGGCACTACATTAGTAGTTCTTTACAGGAACACTATAATGCAGTATCAGCTTTTTGTCAACTCTTTCTTTTTATAAAATTATTATGCAGAAACATTATATGTTTTCAATCTGCCAGTCCACAGGCTCCATCCCTTGGCTTTTCAGGAATTCATTTGCCTGGCTGAAATGCCTGCACCCAAAAAATCCCCTGCTCGCTGACAATGGACTTGGATGAGGCGCTTTTAATATTAGATGTCTGGGATTGGTCAGCATGGGTATCTTGCTCTGGGCCGGCCTTCCCCACAGTAAATACACCACTGGACTGTCCTTTGCATTTACCGCCTGAATAATGGCATCCGTAAACTGTTCCCAGCCCTTTTTCTGATGGGAACCTGCCTGGTGGGCACGCACCGTCAGCACGGTGTTGAGCATCAGCACACCCTGTCTGGCCCACTTTTCCAGATATCCGTTATTGGGAATATAACATCCCAGATCCTCCTGCAGTTCCTTGTAGATATTCTGCAGGGAGGGCGGAATATCCCGCTGATCAGGCAGAACAGAGAAACACAGGCCATGAGCCTGATGTGCCCCATGATAGGGATCCTGTCCTAAGATCAAAACCTTGACCTGGCCAAGAGGCGTTAAATGAAATGCATTAAAAATGTCATCTGCAGGGGGATAAATCACGCGGGTGTCATATTCTTTCTTCACAAAAGTATATAGCTCCTTGTAATAGGGCTTTCTAAATTCTCCCTGTACACATTCCAGCCAGTCATTATCAATCATTGCCATCGCTTTGCCCTTCTTTCGTATTTTAAAACGCCAAATACCCGTACAGGTACGGCCCACTAGAGCGTGTTGTCAGCAGCAATCAAATCCGTACCGCTGCCCCTCTGCTTCTTAGGTATTCTTTTAATTCTCTAATTTCCAGTTCTTTATAGTGAAATAGGGAAGCCGCCAGGACTGCATCCGCTTTTCCTTCTTCCAGGGCATCGTAAAAATGCTCTCTTGTTCCTGCACCGCCGGACGCAATCACAGGAACAGAAACATTTTCAGCCACCAGTCTTGTCAGTTCAATGTCGTATCCCGCTTTCGTTCCGTCACAGTCCATACTAGTCAGCAGAATCTCCCCTGCCCCCAGCCTGTCCGCTTTCATTGCCCACTCAACAGCATCTATGCCCATATCTACACGGCCGCCGTTTTTGTAAATATTCCAGCCTTTTTTGTCTTTTCTTCTTCTGGCATCAATGGCTACCACTACACACTGGCTGCCAAACTTATCCGCCGCTTCGCTAATCAGATTTGGATTCATAATGGCTGCGCTGTTGACCGCCACCTTGTCCGCACCTTCTCTTAAAATCATCTTAAAATCGTCCACTGATCTGATACCGCCGCCCACTGTAAAAGGAATAAATACCGTCTCGGCCACACGCCTAACCATATCAGCCTTAATATCCCTTGCCTCAGAAGATGCTGTAATATCCAGAAACACCAGTTCGTCCGCCCCGGCCCTGTCATACTCGCTTCCAACTTCCACCGGATCCCCGGCATCCCTTAAGTTTATGAAATTCGTTCCTTTCACTACCCTGCCGTTATTTACATCCAGGCAGGGAATGATTCTTTTTGTATGCATTTCCCAATTTCTCCGCGGGATTGCCGGACAAATAAGCCTCTTCTGTCATGCTTTCCCGATTTCTATAAAATTTTTTAAAATCTTAAGACCGACCCCTGAACTTTTTTCCGGATGGAACTGGCAGGCAAAGATATTGTCTTTCTCCACCGACGCATGAATCGTGGTTCCATATTCTGCAGCCGCCGTAACAATTTTTTCATCCCCGGCTTTCAGATAATAGGAATGTACAAAATAGACATAGGACTCCTCCGGGATTCCCGCAAACAACCTCCCTGGATTAGGGAATGTCAGGGAATTCCATCCAATATGGGGAATTTTAATTCCCGGTTTGTCGGGGATCCGCAGAACCTCCCCGGGAAGAATCCCCAGTCCTTTTACACCTTCACTTTCCCCGCTTTTTTCAAACAAAAGCTGCAGGCCAAGGCAGATTCCCAAAAAGGGAACTCCTTTCTGAACCACTTCTTTAATGACCTGCTCCAGCTCGTAAGCTCTGATTTTAGTCATGGCATCCCCGAAAGAGCCTACACCGGGCAGGATCACTCTGTCAGCGTGCAGGATTACTTCCCTGTCTCTGGTAATGACTGCCTCTTCCCCCAGTTTAAGGAGGGCTTTTTCCACGCTTTTAATATTGCCTGCATCATAGTCAATAATCGCCGTCATTTCTTTCTCCGTCAATATGTGATGATTTCCTCTTCATCCGGCAGGATATCCTGGGGTACAGCCGGCTCCTCTTCCTTTTCTTCCCCAGGCGCCGTATAGTCCGTTCCATTCACAACAGAATTCAGCTTCTTTGTATATTCAGTGCTTTCATAAGCATTAATCTCTATTGCTTCCTCCGGGGTAATGCCGTACTCATTTTCCAGTATGGAACAAATCTGCTGATAAATAGCATCAATTTCATTCCGTGCGCCGTATTCATCTGCCCCTTCGGGATTCTGGTAATCTGCCACTCCCTGCATAAGCGCATGGACAGCTTCCAGCTCCCTGCCAAGGGCAATATTATTTTCATAGGACTTAAGCCTCTTTTCAAACTTAAGGACAATCTTTACTCTGTTGAAAATAACTGTATCGTTACTGTCAAGACGTTTATTGTAAAGTAATGTATATGCCGTCTGATAATCCCCTGCATAAAAAGCGTCGCGGGCATATTTTCTATCTGAATATTCAGGCAGGAAAGTGCTTAATGTAACGAGGCAGGTAGTTAAAGTTGCACAGAACGCAACGATAAGCAGCATATTTTTCCTGCTTAACGCTTTTACAGACTTTTCATTGCTTTCCTCGTTCGGCGCTTTCTCTTTTTTCTCTTTCTTTTCCTTCTTCTTTTTCTTCCTGGACTTCTCTTCTTCCTCTGCGCCTTCTTCGCCTTCCGCTAGTTCGCCGCCCTCCTGTCCCTTTTTACCTTTCTTATCCTTCTTAGGTTTTTTCTCTTTCTTTTTCTTTCCCTTCTTGGACTTCTGCTTATCTTCTTCGTCCAGCTCTTTCAGGATCGCAGCATTTTCATCCGAAAGGGGCTCCTCCTCTTCCTCAGTAAGATACGTCATCATTCTGGTGAAAAGTCCCGGCTTCTTTTCCTTAGTCTTTTTGCCCTCTTCCTGCTCTGCCCCCGGAAGTGCATCTAACAGTTCATCTGTTCCATCCGAAACAACATCCGTAACGGCAATACCCTCTTCCCCGTCTTTCTTGGATTTCTTTCCCTTTCCAAAGAGCTTGGATTTTTTCTTTTTAGAAGGTTTCTCTTTTTGCTCCTCTTCCTGTGTGCCGCCGTCTTCCCCGCTGGTTTTGTTCTGTGTATCTTCCTCGGGCATACTTTCCGCAAAAATATCAAAGATATCATCAGAACTTACGTTGGAATTGTCAATGGAATTTGCAAGATCCATGGCCAGACTCTCAGCATCCGTCCCTTTATCTGCAGATGCCCCGCCTGACATTGATGCACTATCAGCTAAGGACACACTTTCCGGCGCAGGCGCAGTGTCTGATAAAGATGCACTTTCCGGTAGAGATACATTCTCCGGCACAGGTGCACTTTCGGCAGACGCCACACTGTCGGGAATGGAAATACTCTGGTCTACATCTTTCAGCAGTCCGTTGATCTCCTCCAGGTCCGAACCAGCCTTCTCCATACTGTCGATAATCTGTGTAACATCCATATTCTCAAAATCTGCAAGTTCAAAATCGGCATTTAAAAAGCTTATATTTTCATCAAACATATCCAACGACTCATCATTTTCCTCGACGCCGGAGGATAAACTTTCCTCATTTGCCTGCTCATCAGCCCGCGCAAAAAGATCATCAATATGGGTCAGCCAGTCATCAGAAACACTTGTACCCTCAGCCGCAGCCCCTTCACCTGATGCACCGCCTTCCCTTTCATTTTCCAATAAACTATCAAAAAATTCTTCATCCGTAGCCATAGATACCCCTCTGCTTTCATCTGTCCAAAAGGACAGTATTTGTTTTAGTTTATCACATTAAATACCGTTAGACAATTCTTTTAAAAATTCTTCCGGCTCCCGACATATGCCAAAGCCTCTCTCCTTAATTTCTCCTGCCATCTGGTATAGTTTACTGTGAACCCTAAACAATTCAGCCTTTTGGTTATAAAATGTTATCTTTTCAAAAGGCCATCTTATTACTGTGGGATATTTCATCCCGACGCCAATTTCAAGCAGGCATACATTCTTATTCACAGTTCCCTGAAGCCATTTCTTATACCGCATCCATTGATTTAAATATCCCTCTTCTGCATAATGTGCAGCATTTATATTGTTAAAGACCAGCGGCTTGCCACAGTCGGGACAGCAAGGCTCCTCCAAATCCGCTTCTGTTAATTTCCCATCTAAAAAATCTTTTATCTGATTTTGCAGTTTACTGGAAACCTCATGAAGCTTCCCACTGCATTTTTCACTGCATTGCAGCTTTTCGTATCCTCCGCATGGTTCCACAATACGGCTTTCATCAAATCCTGCATCCTTTATGGCGCCATCCTGACAAATTGAAACAATAAAATAGTTTTTATGCTCCAGCATGGAACATAACTGCATATAGACACTGCATCTGTCTTTTGCTATCTGTCCAATTCTTAATTTTTTCACATAAGGAATTATCCAGCTATTTTTAATATTTTCAATCTTAGCCTGATACCATGGATCTTCCTGAACCAATTTCGTAATATCCAGTTCTTCTCCAAGACCAAGCAATACTAAATCAGCCTCGTCCATCCTCTTTCTGATACGTTCTGTCATTCCAAGTTCACCCTGATTAAAACATATTGTAATAAGAGCCGGAATTCCTTCCGGCTCCTGCATTAACTGTAAAATTTCTTACTGTCTCTGGCCTACAAGCTCATCAATAAGACGTACAAGATTTCCTATCTCAGGCTTTGACAACTGTCCGTCAGCGCCTAATGCTTCACCTTTTCTCTTCATTTCCTCATTTACAAGAGATGAGAAAATAATTATCGGAATGTCTCTGGTCGCTTCGTCCTCTTTTACCAGTCTGGTGAGCCTGTGTCCGTCCATGATAGGCATTTCTATATCTGTGATGATACACTGGACATTCTGTCTCAATGTACCCTTATTCTTGCACTCAACAATAATATCATATGCTTCCTGTCCGTTGCATGTATGACGCAGATTCACGTATCCCGCCTGCTTTAAGGAATCCACAATCAAACGATTCAGAAGAAGAGAGTCTTCTGCAATCAAAATTGGAACGTCATTTCTGCCTCTGATGCCCATTTCATCAATTTCGCTGATCTTAAGCCCAGTCTCAGGATTAATATCAGTTACAATCTTTTCAAAATCAAGGATAATTACCAGTCTGTTATTCAGTTTAACAATACCTGTAGAAATACTTTCCTCTGCATTGGAAACTGTTGCGCCGGGTTTGATGATATTTTCCCATGATACTCTATGTATTCCCTTTACAGCATCAACATGAAAAGCTATGTCTAATTTATTAAAATTCGTAATAATAAACAATCCGCCTTCGCTGGAGACTCCTCTCTGCAGGCAATTCTTTAAATCAATTGCTGTAATCATCGTATCTCTGGGCATAAAAATCCCTTCAATACTTGGATGTGAATTCGGTACAGGCGTTACCTGCTGATAAGGAATAATTTCCTTAATCTTCGCAACGTTAATGCCGTAAGCGTTTCCATCCAGTTCAAATTCCAATACCTCTAACTCATTTGTTCCATTCTCAAGAAGAATTTTTGTATCCATCTCTTTCACCTCATTCTTTTCAGGTTGACACCCGCATTTACCTTCTAAAAGATTATATCATACATCTCTCATTCAAACAACAAAAAAAAGCAGTTTTCACTGCTTTTACTGTCATGCTGTGTCATGCCTTCAAAACCGAATACCATAAATGATACCTTCCATCCTATTCCTTAACCCTCGGTTAAGCTTCCGGTCTA
>QXWO01000198.1 GCA_009911035.1 Lachnospiraceae bacterium | reverse complement strand
TTTTGACCAAAAGTAGTCAAAGCGGCGGCTCATATTTGTTTTTGGTATAGGCTTGTTTATGTCGCGTGCAGGAAAAAACCACTCCCTCTGCGTAACGCTTTCCTTAACAAGGGCATCGTATTTTTGGCACATTTTCAAAATGTCCTCATGTACAAATATGACGCGGTCTTTATGCCCTTTGGCATTGCGGATCAGTATTTTCCCGCCCGAAAGGTCAACATCCGCCGCAGCCAGCATACACACCTCCTGCAGGCGCATCCCGCAGCAATAATACAGCCGGAACATTATACTATATCCGGCCGCCATTCTGTCACAGGAACGATAGCCGGGCTGGAAGCTGTCAACCTGCGCAAAAAAGGCGGACAGTTCCGGCCCGGACAAAATATACGGATTCCGGCGGGATTGTGAAGGCTTATCGCGGGGAATATATGCTTCCATTCCGACCGACAGCAGATACTTTGCAAACTGCCGGAAGTAAGTCATGCTCTTACAGGTAGTTTTCGCTGCCCAGCCATATATCATATCCCGTGTCAGCAACGGTTCCGTAATGCCTGCTTCAGAGCAATACCGGTCAAAACGGTACAGCAGCCGTTCCTCCGTGTTATAGCTGTATCCGTTGGCCCGTTTCAGCATAATAAAATCAGAAATATATGGGCCAAATACACTGGACAGTTCAATCGGGTCGGAAGTTCCGGAATAGTATTCCATAGGCGGGATATAGGTATTCATCCCTTTTGAAGCCAGATACCGTCCAAGATGACGCACATAAGTTATCATCTGGCTTTTCTGCCGGTGTTTACGGTTTTCGTTATGTTTTTTCCATTGGATGACCAGTTTCTCTGACAGGACAGTATCGTTGTATCCTATCCCGCTACAGAACCGGTCAAACTGGCCAAGCAGCACTTCTCCATGTGTATACTTTGTCCCGGCATCGCGTTTCATTCGGATAAGGCCGCATATTGCGGGCGCAAGCGTACTGCTGAATTGCTCCATGCTCATAACCCGTACCTCCCGGAGTATTCAATGCCGCAGCATCCTATTGCGCACCTGCGCAGGTTTTCATCATCCGTTGATAAATAAGGGGCTACGCTTTCTGCTCCCGCATGTCCCAGCGCTGCTGCAATCAGGGGAACTGTGCTGCCGGAGCAAAGCATTTGTGACGCAAAAGTACGGCGGGTGATATGGAATCCTGTAAAGTCTCTTTCGGCGTCATCACGAAAGATGCGCTGTATCGCACTTCTGACAGATGTACTGCCACGCAGGGAATTGTCTGGTAAAACATGATTAACAAATACCGTATCTGCCGTGCTGGCAGGGCGGCCTTCTGTGATATACCGGTATATACTGTTCCCGACAACAACAGGCATCGGTAATTCAATATATACACCTGTCTTTTGTTGTATAAATGAGATGGTCTGCTTACGCCACGAAATGCCGGAAAGCTTTAAGCCGTATATATCGGCTCCACGCATACCCATTTTTAATCCCAGCATGAGCATAGCGGAATCCCTGAGTTGCATAGGGCTTTTGGCATGGCGGGCGTAGGTTTCGATGGCCTCAACCTGTTCACGGGAAAGCACTTTCACAACCGTTTCATTAGGGGCGTGCTGGCAGGGCAGCGCCAAAGGGAGGGATATGGGCACAAACCCTTTTTCGGACAGATACTCAAAAAAAA
>QXWO01000197.1 GCA_009911035.1 Lachnospiraceae bacterium | reverse complement strand
TGCAGCATCATGATGCCGTAGAGGCGGCAGTACCACATCTTTGTAGAGCGGTGTCTGCCGTCTTCTAATTTATAGTCTTCTTTCTCACGCTTGTTAGAGCGTTCCACGGAAGTCCTTCCGTCATATTCCTTTTTCCATGCGATGCTGTCCCTTGGCGGTATGTTAAACAGCCTTGGATTGTCATCGGTAAAGATATGTACAGTCCTGCCGTATTTCGCCGGTGAACAGGGATGCTCACAGAAGCAGCCGTTTTTTCGGTTGGATTTTGGGCACCGGTATTTCGCCCGGTGTTTGGAAGCCTCATATCCATCCTTGTGCATACGTAAGCCCAATTTACAGATTGGGACGCCATCATCAATGGTGAAATCATCCTTATAAGTGAAATGTCCGGTATGGCCGGGGTTGAGGTCAATAAAAGGAGTGATATTTTCCCGTCTGCAGTATTCATAGACAGCGTAAGCGTCATGGGCAGAATCCAGAAGGAGTTTTTCAATATGGAACTCAGGAAGATAAGCTTTCATTGTGAAAAAGGAATGGAGAAAGGAAAGCATATCATGCCGGGAAGCCCGCTCTAAAAGAGGGAAGACAGGGAGGTCACTGTAGGAATCGGAAGCCACATACATGTAAAGATGGTAACCGAAGAAATAGCATTCCCGATGGGAATCCCATCCCCAGTTGCAGTCGGGCTGGGAAAAATGACGTTTGCAGTTACAGGAAGAACAGCCCTTCTCCTTACAGTCACAGATTCGTTTTTTCCGCTGCTTTGCGGCAGTCCGGACGGGGGTGCCGTCACCGGCAAGAGCCAGATGGCCAGGAACGATCAAGCCGTTGTGAATGGAACGGTTCAGGAACTGCTGCTGATAAAGCCGGAAAATGAGGAAAAAGGGATTCTCAGGTTTTAAAAGCCAGCGTTCCAGCAAGGGAAGAAGTTTTGAAGCAGTGCCGGAAGAATCGCAGGGAGTCTTATCGCCTTTCTTCTTCCCCTTGGGAGTTTTCTTCATTTTAGGGAACCGGTCTTTCGGGGAAAGGTTGTTGGAGTCATCCTGCCAGATGCGGGAAAAGAAATCATAAAAAGTACCGACACCAGGGGTATCACCGAAAGAGAAACCGCTGAGGATGGCATAAAGGGGAGTTTCCTTGAGCATGCGGCACCAGACAGTGATGGAAGTCACTTTTAGTTTCAAAGCAAGCAGGTAGGAACGCAGCAAGCAGGAAGGGAGCCTTGGTTCCGGGCCAAAAACAGAGTAACATTCCTGCATGATAGAATCAGTCTGGGAAAGATCGAGATACCAGAACTGCACGATATAATCCCAAGTGCTTTTTGGAAGCACAAAGGGATCAGGATAAAATTTAAGAAACTGGGATACGAAAGTATCCTGATAGGCGGCATGGCCGCCGGGATTTGTAGGTAACAAAGAAATCGCCTCCAGTCGATTGAAATAAAATATAATCAATCGGCTTCGCCGCAAATTTTGAGCGATTTGTCAAGTGTTTTTGCAAAAAAAGTGGGTGATTTTTTTGAGATAGGGGTCTGAAAGCCTTATAAAATCAAGGCTGAAGATTCCGAGAAGTTATACAACACCAAAGGAGGAAACAAAATTTATGGAGAAAAATATTTTAGAAGCATTCCAGCCCAACATAGTAGAAAGACTGGGAGAAGTTTACTGGCGGGATGATG
>QXWO01000196.1 GCA_009911035.1 Lachnospiraceae bacterium | reverse complement strand
GGTGGCTCTCAAGAAAGAAATTTCCGGGTGGCTCTGAAGCGGGAAACTGGTGGCTCCCAAGGGGGATAATATTCAGTTACATCTATTTTTTTCAAAAAAAATTTCCGGACGCTTTTTGCGCATCCGGAATTGGTGATTATTACTGACATCTATCTCACAGCCACAACTCCCCAACATCTAACTCGGCAACTCAACTTAGTGACATCTATCGTGGCAACTCAACTCTCACACTTTTTGATCTGATTTGCCCTTGGATAAGTTACCGAGAAGCGTTTGTCCTGCCCGATGTCAAATTTGCTCGATTGCCTGAAAACCGCAGTATTACTGGGCTTTCGCGGTTATTTCTCCTTAATCTTTGACATCAATACTACCGTCTCCACGCGACTATCATTGTCCAAACTTAGATCCATCTCACTGTCAATGATTGGCAGCTTAAATCCTATGGATTTTAGCCATTGACCGTTATCCTGCTCTTCCTCGTATACCTGAATCTCATCTATCAGGGCAGAAAGCAGATTTCTTTTGTCTGCATCTTCCATTATCGCATATAATTTATCAAAATAGATCAACACTTTATATACATTATCACCTGTCAGCTTTTCAGCTTCAATTGCTTTTTTCCTGTCCCGACAGACTGCTATGCTTTTCTCCATATCGTCTATATTATCATACATCTTATCCAGTCTGTCCTGCAAGTCAGACAGCTTCCTGTCATAATGCCTGTCTTCCACATCCAGACTGTCTATCTGCTTTTCAAGGCTCCTTTTTGTGCCTATGTACTGCCCCAACTGCTTCTGTAAATTTGCAATCTCTGTCTCTATTTCTGTGGTATCAACTTTCATATTGATCTTCTTCTGCATCATATCTGCAAATTTCGGGCTGCTTACAAGTTTGCTTATGACTTCCGCAACAGCATTATCCAGCTTTTCTTCCTGTAACTGCTTATTAAATGTGCAGGAATGCCCCTGTAGCATCCTTCTATGCTTGCATCCATAATAAAAATAATCTTTATAATGCTTTCCGTTTTTATTCTTGATCGATTTATTCCCATACATTCCAGAGCCGCATACAGGGCAGCGTAGCAGACCAGATAAAAGGTGTATCTTTTCATCCTTCCCTTTATTTACATGCTCATATTTCTTAGCCTGTGCCTTTCTTTTTTCCTGTGCTGCTTCCCACAAATCCATAGCAATGATTGCTTCGTGGATACCGTCACACAGCATATAATCATCCTGCTTCACAAGATGGTATTCATCTCTTGTTCCTACTTTTTTTTCCCTTTTTCTCCGCCCGAAAGCAATCTTTCCGCAGTATACCGGATTATCCAGTATCGTCCTGATCAGATGTGCATCAAATATGGTATTGCTTCCGTTCTGCCTTGCGATCTTCTTTATGCCCTGCTGTGCCAGATACTTGGCGACACCATTGGAACCCAGCTCCGTATTTACATATTTATCAAAAATAATCCTGACTGCTTCTGCTTCCTGTTCTTCAATTTCCAGCTTTCCGCTGACCAGCTTATACCCGTAAGGAGCAAAACCGCCATTCCACTTTCCCTCCCTTGCTTTCTGCTTCCGCCCTTCCATTGTCTGTACAAGGATATTTTCCCTCTCAATCTCTGCAACAGCAGACAGTACGGAGATCATCAGCTTGCCGGAATCTTTTGAACTGTCAATGCCATC
>QXWO01000195.1 GCA_009911035.1 Lachnospiraceae bacterium | reverse complement strand
GGAGCAGGCATGGAAATGCAGGGGGGAACGGCAGAAAACAGCGGCATGTCACAGGAGAGTTTTATGGTAACAGGCCCGCATGATGAGAATCGCCCCTGCGGGTTGTATGAGTCCATGCTGTCAAAGGCTGCAGGCTTTACCATCAGGGGAGTCATCTGGTATCAGGGAGAAAGTGATGACACGCATCCTGAAATTTATGAAAAACTGTTTACCCGATTGGTGGAGCAGCTTCGGAAGGACTGGGCAGAGGAGCTTCCGGTCATATATGCCCAGCTTGCACCTTTTGAAAGCTGGATGCAGTGCAGGGGGGATAAATTCCCGGAACTCAGGAAACAACAGTTTGATGCATGGGAGCATATTGATAATGTGCATATGATTTCCACTTCAGATTGTGGAAACAGGTTTGATATTCATCCCAAAAATAAGCAGCCAATAGGAATACGCATGGCATTGAGTGCAAGACAGCATGTATATGGGGAAGCGGTGCAGGGGGACGCTCCTATCGCTGTGGAAATGAAAGTACAGGATAAGCAGATATGTATTCGATTTGACAATGCTGTCAGCCTTCATCTGGAAGGGCAGGAATTTCAGGAACTGGAGATTTATACAGGTGAAGAGAAGTGTGAGATTACCGGATGGAGTGTAAACGAAGATACGCTAACAGTTTTCATAAAAGAAGCCATTATATCAAATGAAATTACTGCTGTTTTTGCCCAGACACCTTATTATCAGGTTTCTCTTTTTAATGAAAATGGGCTTCCGGCATTTCCTTTTATTTTACAAAAAAGAAGATAAAGTGCATGAAACATTAAACAAAATCAGCAATTTTTAAACAGGGGTAATTTTAGTTTTCTCTATAATAATAGTATGGCAAAAAACTTAAGATATATTGAAGGAGGGTTTAATTATGTCTCAAAACAGATCAGGTCAAGGCGGCGCCGATGGGGTGATGTATCGACGCGCAAAATTATGGCAGATTATTATGGTATCTACCAGCGCTTTTATTGGAATGGGGTTTTATTCTCTCATAGGTCTTGCAAACTATACGGCAAGTATCGGTTATGGTATTGCGACTGTGGCAGTAGGAGGGATTCTGACCTTTACCCGTATTTTTGATGCAATTACCGATCCCATGCTTGCGTTCCTTTATGACAAAGTTAATACTCGTTTCGGTAAGGTGCGTATCTTGATGATTAGCGGTTGGGCGATCATGGTTCTTGCATTGCTTATGATGTATAACTGGGCAGCAGGGAAAGGAAGGGGTACTGTAACTTTTATACTCCTGTATGTTCTTTATATCATTGGATATACCTTGTTCAACATGACGGTACAGACATTGTATGCGCTGATGACCAATGACCCAAGGCAGCGTCCTATGATCGGTGTCTGCAGTACGATTTTTAATTATCTGGTGCCTATAACCCTGAATCTTGTATTCTATATGAAGCTTATGCCTAAATTTGGCGGATTTAATCTGGAATTTCTGGCATCTGCCTGTTGGGTGTGTGTAGGGGTTTCTGCAGTAGGTATTGTTCTGACATGTATTGGTATTACGGAGTTTGATAAGACGGAAAACTTTGTCGGAACGAATATGAAGAAAGAAAAGCTCAAAATAAAGGATATGGTGGATGTACTCAAAGGCAACCGTCCGCTGCAGTGCTACATTGCATCTGCCGCTTCCGATAAGATTGCACAACAGATTGCCAGTCAGTCTATTATTAATACGATGGCTGCAGGTATTATTATCGGTGATATGGCGATTTCTACTCAGCTGACTACTTTAGGAATTATTCCTTCCATA
>QXWO01000194.1 GCA_009911035.1 Lachnospiraceae bacterium | reverse complement strand
AGGTGGCTCTCAAGAAAGAAATTTCCGGGTGGCTCTGAAGCGGGAAACTGGTGGCTCCCAAGGGGGATAATATTCAGCTATGACAAGGTGGGGCCGGAGTACGTCATCAATGAGGAACAGGCGGAAACGGTCAGGAGGATATTCGACCTGTACCTTGCGGGCAACGGCTACCATAAGATCATGAAACAGCTTGAAAAGGAAGGCCGCCGCACGGCGATGGGGAAGACGATGTGGCATTACGCCACTGTTGGCCACATCTTAAAGAACCGCCTCTACTGCGGGGAGCTGGAATACCGGAAGGAGTATGTGCCGGACTACCTCGAACAGAAAAGGGCGAAGAACAAGGGGGAGCTGGAGCGCGTCATCGTGGAGGGAAAGCACCAGCCCATCGTCACAAAGGAGGAGTTCGAGCGGGTGCAGAAGATGATGGCGGAAAAGGACGCGCAGATGGGGCAGCGCCGGAAGAACAAGGGCGTCTATTCGGACGACCTCTGGCGCAGGAAGATGCGCTGCCAGTGCGGCCACGCCTTCGCAAAGACCAAGTGGCATACCAAGACGGACTTCATTACCTACACCTATAAATGCTATGACCAGACCCGGACGGGGACCATAGCGGCAAGGCTTAAGAACGGCCTGAGCATTGAGAACGTCTGCCGCTCGCCGCTGGTGCAGGACTGGAAGATGTACACGATGGCGCAGAAAGTCCTCCACGCCGTTTTTGATGACCCGGAGGGGACGCTCCTGAACGCGGCGGCGGTGCTGGGGTGCGGCATCGCGGGGGTGGAGCAGTCGGAAGTGCTGCGGGACAAGGAGGTCATAGAGGAACAGCTTAAAAAAGAGCGCGGGCGGTATGAGACGCTGCTCGATATGAGGATGAACAACGAGATACCGAAAGAGGTATTCAGCCGCAAGCAGCAGGAGGTTGGGGAGCGGATTGCGGAACTGGAGCAGCGGATGGCGCAGTACGGAGACGTGGAGCCCGCCACGGAGGCAGACGTGAGCGGCAAGCTGGAAAACCTGCAAAAGCTCATGGGGCAGTCCGCCATGCCGGAGGACGGGGAATTTTCAGAAGAGGAAATGGATAAATATGTGTCAGGGGTGAGGGTTTACGAAGACCGCTTTGAGTGGCTCTTAAACTTAAGCCCCGATGCAGGAGGGGGACTGGATGACGCCGGTTCCCCCGTTTATTTTAAGAAGATAACGGTCACGCCGGATGACGAGCGGGCGTGGTTCAGGAAACACCCGCAGTGGTCAAAATCCAACAGGTATGCGGAGCTGGAGGTGTGGATATTCATTTAAAACGAAAGAGACAGGGCGGAAGGGCTGTGGCGCAGCCTTTCCGCCCTGTCACCGATTTGCAGTTACAATTCTGTGTTCATTTCTTTTGCTTCTGTCGGCAGACATTTCCCTAAAAACATGGCCTTGCAGTCGGAAAATCCCAGCAGGTAGGCGAGCATCCCAAACCGGGAGCCCAGCGCGTTCTGTTCGCTGACGTAGCGGTCGATCAGCAGCCGGATTTCTTTTGATAAATCCATCCTTTCCAGTTCGCCGGAGTATACGTCAGACTTTCGGAGAATCGCCTGGTATTCCCCGTCACTGCTCACGATACCGTTCATGACGCTGTGCATGCGGGTGTCCATGAGCTGGTACAATGCAGAATCTTTTTCCAATCCAATCCCTCCTCTCTGTGGTGTCGTAGCTTACCTCTGTTTTGGCGGGATAGCAAGTGGAAAATAAGTTATAAAAAATTCATAAAATGTTTTGTTGCATTAACCGATATAAGATAATAAAATAGAGATAGAAAAGT
>QXWO01000193.1 GCA_009911035.1 Lachnospiraceae bacterium | reverse complement strand
AATTTTGAACGCCCCGGTTTCCAGATGATGATGGAGGACATAAAAAGAGGCAAAGTTGACTGTGTGGTCGTGAAAGACCTGTCACGTTTCGGGAGGGAATATATTGATTCCGGGAAGTATATCGAGAGGCTGTTCCCGGCCCTTGGCGTACGTTTCATTGCGGTCAATGACCATATTGACAGCAGGGAGGAAAGCGGCAGGGACGATATCGTAGTCCCGTTCAAAAATTTGATGAATGACGCCTACTGCCGGGATATTTCCATAAAGATACGCAGCCATCTGGAAGTGAAACGGAAGAACGGTGAGTACACAGGCGCATTTACACCCTATGGCTACAAAAAGGATGAAAATGACCGGAACAGGCTGGTGCCGGATTTATATGCGGCAGGCGTGGTGAAAGGCATATTCCGGATGAAGCTTAATGGAATGAGCCAGTCTGCCATTGCGGATAGCCTGAACGGTCAGGGGATATTGTCGCCGATGGAATACAAGCACAGCCTCGGTATTCACATTCAGGATAATTTTAAAACGTATGAACAGGCAGAGTGGAGCCCGGTATCCGTCCGCAGGATACTTGAAAATGAGGTATATACCGGGACACTGGTACAGGGCAGGCATTCCACGCCGAACCATAAGATAAAGAAGATTGTGGATAAGCCCAGAGAGGAATGGGTAAGGATAGAGGACAGCCATGAGCCTGTCATCAGCAAAAGGGAATTTGCCATTGTCCAGAGGCTCCTTGGGATGGACACAAGGACGTCCCCAAATGAGGATGAAGTCTATGTGCTGGCGGGGCTTGCGGTGTGTGCAGACTGCGGTGCGCCCATGGTCAAGCGGAATGTCCCGGCAGGCGGGAAGGTCTATTCCTACTATATCTGCTCAAAAAATGCGGCGACAAAAGAATGCGGGGCACACCGTATCCCAAAAGAGAAGCTGGAAAGCCTTGTTTTCGAGGTACTCAAGACGCATATCGCAAACGTACTTGATACAGGGAGAATCCTTGAATATATTGATACAGTACCGTTCCAGGAGTTGGAGATAAAGGAACTGGAAAGGCAGAAAGAGGCAAAGGAGCAGGAGGTACAGCGGTGCCGTAAGCTGCGGGATATGCTGTATGAGGACCTGAAGGACGGGGTTGTTTCCAAGGAAGATTATGCGGAACTATATGAAGGCTATAACAGCAGGAGGAAAAAAGCGGAGGAGGCAGTCCATAAGCTCCGTAATGAGATACAGAAGGTAATGGAAGCTAAGACGGATAAATATGAATGGCTCCGTTATTTTAAGGAATACCAGAATATCAGTGAACTAAGCAGGATGGCAGTGGTGGAGCTGATCGACAGGGTAAGGGTGTCTGACAAGGACCATATCGAAATAGACTTCAATTTCCAGGACTGCTTCCAGTCGGCGCTCCGCCAGATACAGTCAGCAGGCTGCACAGTATGCATGGACGAAGCCGGAAGGATAAACATAGAGGAAAGGGAGGTCGTGTGATATGGCAAGGAAATCCAGGAAAGCTGGTTTTGTCAATATGGGAAAAGCTGCGGAGACTGCGGCTGTAAAGGAAGAAAAGCACGTATTCAGGGCAGGGCTGTATGCACGGCTCTCCCTTGAAAGCGGGGCAAACAGGGAACGCGGGACCATAGAAAACCAGATGGGGATTTTGAAAAAATTCGTGGAGGGCGCAGATGATATTGTAGTTGAAAGTGAATATATGGACGTCTCTAAGACCGGAACAAATTTTGAAAGGGACGGATTTGAGGAAATGATGCGTGACATCAGGGACGGGCGCATCAACTGCGTGATCGTGAAGGA
>QXWO01000192.1 GCA_009911035.1 Lachnospiraceae bacterium | reverse complement strand
TAGGTGATTGCGAAACAGCTCTATCATTTGCGATTGGAAGGATGCAGAACCAGACTATCCGGATAGTATGCAGAAGAAGCTGGAGGGGACTATGGAGAAATCCAGGATGAAGGATAAGCAGAGGGAAAAATGGGCGCACTGATAGAAGGGAAAGCAAAAGCTTCTTTTGAAAGTGGTAAGTCTTATGAAAAATGAAAAAATCTGTCAAGCAATCAACGGTTTTAAACTGCGGATGTATTGGCGCTGGCCTATCTTATCAGCAAGAACAACACCAAGCAATTGGGTAATAGCGGCTAAAAGCAGATCGGCATGGAGAGTTTTTTCGTTCTGTGTCCTGCGTCCGGCAAGCCCAAAGCTGTCTTTAAAGTGATTAATGGAGCGCTCTACGGCAGTCCTGACCTTATAGACAGCCGCCCATTCTGCAGTTCCGCGCAGGGTGCCAGGATATGTCCGCAGGTCTTTTTCGGGATAAATATAGACCATCCTGCCGCAGGGGGAAGAAGTACAGGGATGCTCACAGTGGCAGACACGGTGGTATTTTCCGGTGGAAGGGTCTTTTTCCCATTTGACTTTCGGGCAGCTGAACTTGCAGCGTGTAACGCCGCTCCTGAGTCTGCTGGTGCTTTCCGGCTTCATGGGGAGGGAAGGGTCATTGGGGCAGCAGGGGATGCCGTCCTGGTTCACAGAGTAATCCTTATTTTCCAGTCCGGAGCGGGAATTCAGCGGAATGTATGCCTTTTGGAAATGCCGGCCATCTGTGCCGAAGGTGCCGCCGGAAAGAAGATCCT
Source organism: Lachnospiraceae bacterium (assembly GCA_009911035.1). Lineage (GTDB taxonomy): Bacteria > Bacillota > Clostridia > Lachnospirales > Lachnospiraceae > Suilimivivens. Next base: position 1,033 of record QXWO01000192.1, on the reverse strand, counting down.
TATAAAGCGCAGCCGAGTCAAAGGCGGCATCGCCCAGGAAGGTGTGCGGGTCGATAAGGGGATGGGCGGCAAAAAAATCCTTTAAAGTGGGGATGAGGAGCCTTGCATCGTGGACGGACTTGTCCTCATCCGGGGAATCGGATTTTTTGTTAATGACGATTTCAGGATGTTTGTCGAAAAACTCCTTATTATAGAAGTCGACATGGCGGACAATGCCCAGGCCGTTTGTGACAATGCCGAATTTATAGGCATAGCAGAAATGCCCGTCAATATAAAGCTGTTTAATGTTGGGATTTGCGGCGGAATGGGAGGGCATGGAACCGTAAGCGGCTTTGTAGGGGTCGTAATTATCATCAAAGTGCATGGCTTTTGCATAGGCCTTGAGCTGTTTGATGATGCGGTTGGCATATTTAGGATTGTTTTCCGTAACCCATGCTTCTATGCCGGAGGAATCAAAGATGGTCATACCAGCTTTGGCGGAGTCGATGGCATGGCAGATGGGTTCGGTAAGGTCAACAAGCCTGTCGAAGAGCGTCCGGATATCACCAAGGAAGGCCTGCTTGAAACGGGTGATCTTAGAAGCATCCGGAACCCTGCCGAAGCCGCAGAATTCCCGGAGATGGCGTGAATACTGAAGGAAGACAAGGAGCAGGGAATCGGTAGGGATGGAAAAAATGCGCTGGATGATGAGCGCCCATAAAAAAGCGTTCAAAGGGTATTTACGGGATCTTCCTGTCCGCGCATAGAAATGCTTCCGGAAGGAGGCGGGGACAATTTCATCAAGGTCAATATGCTGTTGTAAGAGAGACAGAAACTGGGGTTTGTCGGATTCATAAATTTCCTGGCAATCTGAAAAAATATCTTCCAAAGAAAGCTGATTGTATGGTATCATATAGGTACAACTCCTTTCAGGTGGATATGGCAGATTGTTACTGGACATCTCAATTATACCATAAACCTGTGAGGAGTTGTTATATTTTCTGAGAAAAAGAATTCCGTATTTATGCGGATTTTGGCGTTTCGCAAACGCCTA
>QXWO01000191.1 GCA_009911035.1 Lachnospiraceae bacterium | reverse complement strand
GTAAGCGCCAAATATTCCTGCGGATTTTCTAATTCCCTGGATTCCTCTATCATTGTAAATGAAAGATAGTTAGACTATTTCACTACAATTATGGAGGATAGGTTATGACATCTGCACGCAAAGTTCGTGTTCCCATGGGGGAACAGATCAGGATTATCAATGAATGCCGCCAGAGCGGTATGACAGATGCTGACTGGTGTCGTGAAAACGACATTTCTGTAAGCACTTTTTATAACTGGGTCAGCCGCTGCCGGAAAGCGGCAGCAGATCAGATCCCGCCACCGAATTATGGTCATTGTGAGATCCCGCGTTCAAAGCAGGACGTGGTTCCCATTGACATTGTTTCGGATCACCTTACGGAACAGAATACAGCATCACAGATGCACCTTGACAATTCACATACGATTGAAGTGGCCATGAAGGACACTGTAATCCGTATTCATAACAATGCAGATCCTATTCTGCTCACAAGGACACTGCGCCTTATACAGGAGACATTATGTTAGGTGATATCTCCGGCCTCGAAAAGATTTACATTGTCTGCGGCTATACAGATATGCGCAAATCGATCGATGGTCTCTGTGCCATGATCGAAGACCAGCTTAAGATGGATCCGTCGTCCAGTGCTCTCTTCCTTTTCTGCGGAAGAAGACGGGACAGGATCAAAGCACTGTTCCGGGAGCCGGATGGCTTTGTCCTGATCTATAAACGGCTGTCTGTCCGGGGCGGCTATCAATGGCCAAGGAAGCAGTCGGAAGTCAGGAATCTTTCCTGGCGGGAGTTCGACTGGCTGATGTCAGGAATTGATATCGACCAGCCAAAAGCACTTAAAGCAGAGTAAAAAAGCATCTGGATCCCGGTAAAAATCCTGCACAGAAAAATGGCTGATTTCCTTATAAATTCAGCGTTTTTCAGTCTTTGTTTTCCTTTAGGAATGGCTGTATTTCTGGTATAATAAAGATATCAAATCCAAGGAGAGAACGATGGCTTCCAGTGCAAAAGACATCCAGCTGCGAGAGCTGAAGGACACCATAACACAGCTGAAAACAATGATCTCTGAGCAGACGGAACTGATCAGATCTCTCCGTCTTGTTATTGACGAAAAAACCAGCCACGAAAAAGCCCTTCAGGAACAGGTAGACTATCTGACCAAAAAGCTTTTCGGTTCCTCCAGCGAAAAAAGAACCGATGACATTCCAGGACAGCAGAACCTTTTTGATGAAGCGGAAGTGGAACAGGATCTTTCCCTGTTGGAAGAAGAGACCGTGATCCGGGAGCATACCCGCAAGAAGAAAGCAGCCCATGAGGATCTTTTTAAAGGCCTGAAGGTTGAAAAAGTAGTCATCCCTCTTCCGGAAGAAGATCAGGTCTGCCCGGTCTGTGGTACGCAGATGGTTCTGATCGGAGAAGAGTATGTCCGCCGTGAGCTGGAATTCATTCCGGCCACATGCAAAGTGATCGAATACTACAGCCAGAGTTACGGATGTCCGTGCTGTAAGGAAGGATTGGGAGACACGGAAAAACCTGTGATCGTAAAGTCTCAGGTTCAGAAGGCTCTGGTAGGAAAAGGCCCGGCGACCGCATCTGCCGTTGCATGGACAATGTATCAAAAGTATGCCAATGGGCTCCCTCTTTATCGCCAGGAGAAAGACTGGAAACAGTATGGTGCCCAGATCAGCAGGACGACACTTGCCAACTGGATTATCTATTGCTCCAGGAATTACTTTCAGCCAATGTATGATTACTTCCACCGGGAACTGCTGGGGCGCAGCTTCGCAATGGCAGATGAGACCCGGGTCCAAGTCCTGAAGGAAGAAGAGCGTCGGGCACAGACGCAATCCTTCATGTGGCTGTTCCGCAGCGGCGAAGACGGCCTTCCTGCCATTATTTTATATGGCTATTCACCAACCAGGAG
>QXWO01000190.1 GCA_009911035.1 Lachnospiraceae bacterium | reverse complement strand
AAGTCTGCAAATAAAAAGTCAAGCAGAAATTTGTGAACTTTGAAAAATTTATACAGGTTGAAATGAAGGCATAAACATTAAGCCACCGGTTTTCGCTGGCTTGGGGAAAAGGGAGTTATATTTGTGCCCTTACAGGGGATGTTCACATTTTAATTTTTGAACATAGCCTACAGAGCATCTAAATTCTTCGGCAATGCGGCGCACAGGGACGCCCTGGGAGATCCGTTCCCTGACAGCGTCTTTCTCACGGTCAGAGAATTTTGGAATCCTCCCGGCACCACGGGGGTTTCCATTAGCCTTTATGACAGCCCCTCCGATGGACAGGGCATAGTCCAGCGCGTCTTTCTCGGAGAAAAATCCGGCTACGACAGGCAGGCCGCGGCGGACAAGGTATTTGAACTTTACCTCACAGGGATATGTTTTATATTCCATCGTTTTGAGCCTCCCCGTCAGATGTCTCCGGCAGCGCGGCAAGGTACTCCCTTACCCGCCCGTAATAAATGCGGAGGAACTTGTTTGCCCCGGCAGTCATGTAGACGTAATAAGGCTTGCCCTGCGCCCGCTTCTTATCCATGAAAGCATAAACGGGATCATCCACGGGGGAACGCTTGATAAGGCCGTCCATGATCTGGAAGAGGGTCTTGCGCAGATAAGGGGAGCCTTTCTTTGTGGTAGGCACGCTTTTGCGGACGTGCTGACCTGATTCATCCTTTCCGGGGTCAACACCGGCGAAAGCGGTCAGCGCCCCACGGTGCGTGAAACGTGTCACATCGCCGATCTCAGCCATGAGCTGGGGGCCGAGGGTGGGGCCGACTCCGTTCATTTCCATGACGACAGGGTATTCTGGAAGCGTGGAAGCGGTCTGGTCCATTTTCAGGCGGAGGGATTCCACAGTCTCAGAGGCGGTGTTAAGCAGCGCCACAGCCTGCCGTATCAGCAGCTTCGTGCAGCCGTCTTTTGGGAATACGGCGATCAGGTCAGAGGAGGCCTGGTAGATTGTCGCTGCTTTCTGTGTACTGAAGTTATAGCCTTTGCGTTTACACCAGTTCCGGTAATGCTCCGTGAAGGCATCCAGTGACTTGGAGCGGACACAGTCCACATGCCAGTAGGTATAGGCGAAGTCCACCCATTTCTGGCTGCCGTCGCTGCGAGCAGGGCTGTCAAAGAAATCATTAGAGCCCGGAAAAGTCTGGTCGAGCAGGGCAATGAGGTTATTCTTCATGGCAGTCTTCTGATCCATATAGAAGCCGAACTGGCGGTTCATGGTTTTGAGTTGGTTGCGTGTTTTGTCCATGCTTCCATACTGCTTGAGTTTTGCCCAGCGGTCAAGAGTGTAACGGGCGATTTTTTTAGAATCAGCCTTGTCGGTCTTTGGAGAGCGCAGGGAATCATCCCCAAAGTCTTTGATGAGGATGGGGTTAACGGCGCTGACAAAGATACCGGCATCAGAAAGCCATGTGGCAACCGGTTCATAGTATCTGCCAGTATGCTCCATGCAAACCTTTGTATCCCCGTCAAGACCTCTGATGCGTTCGATCAGGTCATTGATAGCGGACTGGGTGTGTGGAATGTCACAGGGAGGCATCAGGACAATGTCGCCCGGCCTGCGGATGGTGACGGTACTCTTACCTTTGGAAACATCAATACCAACAGCGTTCATAAAAGATACTCCTTTACAAAGAAATAGCAATGGTCAATACCAGATTTACTCATTGCCTGTTCAATCTACTGGGTATCACACGAACGCCTTAAGGTTCAACCTGCGTAAAACGAATGCTGCGAATGAGGGCTGGTTGGCTGACTTTCATACGGACGTAAAGTTCCAGGAGGAAACGGCCAGACCTATTGCCTTACTCATTCTAACAGCTTAAGCAACAAGATGGGTAATTCCTTACTGGCTGTAAGGGGTATTAACCATAAATATATTGTAGTAG
>QXWO01000189.1 GCA_009911035.1 Lachnospiraceae bacterium | reverse complement strand
CTCCCTATTTAGTCAAGTCTTTTTTCCTTATTTTTCAAGGAATTTTTAGTTACATATCTCAGATGAATGAGCCACGATGATGGACATTTCTCTGTATCTGGTACGAAAATAGAGGTGTTGGGGTATACGAAATAGAACGTCTTCCGTTTCCGCTCTACATGGCCTTGTGTATGCCCCTCCTTCTACGGCAGCGAACCTCCCGTGTCTACCAGGATCACCCTCATCTCTTCGGGGTCCTAACTTCCTTCGTCCCGCCTGTCCATAACCAGGGTGTCAGCTCAGCTCCTTTACAGGGTCATGCCCTATGGATAATATTCCTGCCGACTACCGGCTCATTCTTTGTCATAAGTCTTACTGACCTGTCTCTTATGCTTCCCTCACCGGCACCTTTCGGTGGACGTTTTCCCGGATCGTTCCCCATACTTTCCAGCTTTCCTGTCACAGCTGGATTCAACCCTCAATCAAAATTTTTGAAAGTTCAACCCAACTATGACAGGGCATTGCCCGCTTGTGGTCTATGTTCGTTTCTTACGCCGCCTGGATCCGTGGTCTCCTGATGTCGCCCATCAGTTTTCCGGCATCATAGTCTACACCTTTTGTCAGTATCGTGTAGAATATCCTCAGGACCTTACACGCTACCGCTACGACAGACTGCATCTTCTTTAATGGGTTTTCTTTACGTGTCCGGTAATACTCATGTATTGCCCTGAACTCCGCATTCTTCCCAATCAAGGATATCGCTGCTTCATACAGCACATACCTCAGGCGTTTCCTTCCCCTGTAACTGATCCGGCTCTCGCCGTTATGCTTCCCGGAATCATTCGCCACAATCGCATATCCCGCCAGCTTCTGTAACTGCTTTGGGTTGTCAAAACGTCCAATGTCTCCCACCTCCGCAATGAATCCGCTGACTGTTGCCAGGCCGATCCCCTTAATTCCTATCAGTTTATCAACATATGGGATCTCTTTCAGCTTTTCCTCTGTTTTCAGGAGAAGCTCCTCCAGCCTTGAGGTATATACATCCATGTCGTTCAGCAGGTGCTTCAGTTCCATCCTTGCCGCTCCCGGTGCTTCCTTACTTCCTACGCTGTGTCCCGCTGCCGATACCAGGGTCCTTGCCCTCTTCATTCCGGCGCCTCTGAGCTTTGCGTCCCTCCATATCCGGTTCACACCTTCCACTCCCAGTTTTCTGATGTCCTCCGGCAGCGGCGCCTCCTTCAGCACCATTCTCCCGCTGACCGCCTTCAAATCCCCATAAACGTCTTTATATTCAGGAAAGTAGATGGCGAACCATCTGGCCAGGCGGTTCTTGATCCTCGTGAGCTCCTCCTGCGTCTGGAAGCGCAGGTTTGACAGGCTCCTGATCTCTGCATAGATACCGGTTGGTATGTAAGGGTACGAGAACCGTCCCTCGTTGACAAGCGCAGCGATCGTCTTTGGGTCTTTACGGTCATTTTTGTTGGGGTTGTTGTCATCCAGTTCTTTTGATCTTTTCACGTGGTGGGGATTCACATGCACAGGTCTCATCCCGCTGTCCTGCAGGAATTTCCCCAGGGCAAACCAGTAATGCCCTGTCGGCTCCATGCCCGGTATTACAGCAGTTTTACCGTGTTTCGCTGCCATATCCTCCATCCATGCTTTGAATGTCTGGAACCCTGCCTCTGTGTTACTGAATTCCAGTGGCTTTCTGGTATATTCATAGTTGCGCCAGTCGAATGCCCTGGCATAGTGGGTTTCACTTCCTACATCGATTCCAACAATCAAAGTTTTTTCAGTTATGGATGCAATTTTTGCGTTTTGTGTGTTACAATTCATTTTAGATACCTCTCTGTTCAATAAGATTTTCACTAACCTGCAAGTCAGTAATCTTATTTTACTCTGAGGTATTTTTTTCTCAACCTTCTTTCTTGGAATTCCCTATACTTGAATTATACAGGAAGCTCCT
>QXWO01000021.1 GCA_009911035.1 Lachnospiraceae bacterium | reverse complement strand
GCACAACGTGGAGAGTTGAAATACTTTCATTGCTATTTGTGCCGCCAGCCAAAGGCGGCGGAATGGAGATTTTTATGAATATGAATATTATATCGAAATACTTACAGTTTCTGCGTAAAAGCAACAACTACACACAAGATGATTTAGCAAAAGAATTAGGTATATCAAGGCAGGCGGTATCAAAATGGGAAACTGGAACGACTATTCCCGACTTAGAAGTTTTATTGAAAATTTCTAAATTATATGACAACACGATAAATGACATATTAGAACCAAAGATACAGCCACAGAGGATAACGGAGTTTGAGCAGATTTCAACAATCTCTGAAAAGGAACTGAAAGAAGTGTTAGGACAGTTTGACACTAATTCGCTTGTAACGGCTTTAATGGGGGCATCTCCCGAAACAAATTGTTTTTGTGAAAGATTATTTCCCGACATAGATTTTGAAATGACAAGAAAAAATATAGGCAGAATTAGAATAGAAACTGTTGAGGATATGCAGAACCAAATAGTTGCTTTGATAAATTTGCAGGTGATTGACAAGGAAATATAGTATATGAAAATTCATATGAATTTCATTGTAAATACGGGACTTTTTTGTATAATTGAAGTGTGGCAGGAGTAGGATATATCGTATCTTGTGTCACAGATTTTTAGAAAATCGAGATGTTAAAGTGCAGGACGATACAAAACAGATAGAGGAAGTCAATGTGACACGTCATATGGCAAAGCGGAAGCGGAAACTCTGCCCATTATTTTAGAACGCAAAAAATCCAGACGAGAACCTGCACTAACAGGATTCTCCCTGGATTTCCCCAGTCAAATATCTCGCAACAAACCGCCTGCTGCACTAATGCTGCATAGCAGCGCTGCGGGATACCTGACCCTCACGGTACCCGCAAAAACCGTTTTGACATATCACACTCTCTGATAAGCCCGGCTCTAACGGTGATCGCCAAAATCATTTTCAAAATAACTCTGGCTCTCCACCCGTAAGAATAAACATTCCCCTTTTACGATTTTCTACCAACACTTAAATCTTGGACCAGCTTTAAAAGCTTCTGAACTTGTTCCATCTGCTCTGGTGTAAAGCCTTCTATAATATCCAATAATTTGGTTGGTATCTTGGTACTTTCATTTCCGGTCAATAAATAGTCGCTGCTGACACATAAAGCCTTGGATGCTTTAAACAATGTCTCTACTGAAAAACCTTTTCTCCCTAACTCAATCTCATAAAGAAATTTTGATGATATATCACATTTTTCTGCAAATGCATCTCTTGTATATGAATTTGCTTCACGTAAGTTCCGTATCCTTAATCCAATATCTTCATAGGATATTGACAAATCCGCATCCTGTCCAAAAGCCCCTCTGTTTGCTGTCTTTTTACCTTCCATAGTTTGGTTTCCCCTTTTTCTTTTGTGCAATGTATGAAACTATTATAGCACGCTTCTCCCATGATTTTTCTAAATATTCCCAATAATGGAAAATTAATATTGGAATGTCAAATATCGACAGTTTATTACTCTATTAATTACATTTATCATTTTTATACATCAATTCAGTAGTTTTTTCATAACCAAACCGCAATTTATCCTAAAATAATCATAATTAAAAGCGAGGACAGACTATGCATGATTTTTTAAAAAACCAATATCAGTTCAGCGATTACCAAATCGCCCAGCTTCAATATTTATTGAAAACATTTTCTTCAGAATTCAGTAAACTTCTGATTATGGGATTTATATTTAGAAACCAGATGGGCGTTTATTTTTTTGCCGTAACAATAATGCTCCTCCTGCGCACTGCAACAGGAGGACTTCATTGTAAAAAATATATTTCTTGTTTTCTGGTTTCCTTTACTTATATGTTTTTATCACTCAATGTACTGCCGCTTATTTCCATAAACAAAGTGTTTCAGTTAATACTCCTTTTCTTCTGTATGATTGGCAACTACTTTATCGGGCCGGTCACTTCCGTGGTACATGCCCCTTTGAGTGACAAACTTGTAAAACGGGTAAAACTGCAATCCTTTTTGATTATATTCTTTTATATTACCCTTACGTTTATAATTCCCGAGACGCCTTTTACAGTCGCTGGCTTCTGGGTCATTATATTACACACATTGCAACTGGCTGTGGCCAGAATAATAAAGAAAGGAGTTCCTTATGAAAGAAAAATTTGTGAGACTTACTAAGCCTTTGCTAGCAGCATGCATGGCTTTGACCGTTTGGATTTCTTATGATATTGCAAGTATTCTTTTCTTTGGTGAATATGAATATCCTAAATCCCCTAACGAATAGTAATCAGAAAAGGAACCGTTTGCAACTATCAAGTTTCAATGGTTTCTTTTTTTATTGTCTACTGTAAAAGATAGCCAATTTTCACCATCTATATTTTTATTTTGACACAAAATATTCAAAGAATAATCTTTACAAATAGTTTTCACATTGTATAATCCAATTCCCCTTCCTTTTCCATTCTGACTATAATCTTTTTTAAAAAAATCTCCATTTTATCTTGCGGAACAAATATACTTTTATTTCTAACTTCTATTTTGAATTCTCCATTACTTTCTATCATTTCAACATACAATATTTTGGATTGATTTGAATCTTTTATTGCTTCCATAGCATTCTTAATTAAATTTCCAAACACCTCTACCAACTTATACGTTGGTACACCTACATCTAAATTTTCAATATTAATTGCATAAACCACTTCAATTCCAAGCTTATAAGCCTCCATAAATTTTCCATATAGAAAACCAATCATCAAAGGATTTCCAGCTTTTAATAATTTATTAAAATAATTTTCTTTTATAACATCTTCGCAATATTCTCCTTGTTTACTTACCAGTTCTTCATATGTATTACACATATAATGTAAGTTATTAATTGTATTAATATGATTGTCGAACTCATGTTGCCTTAACCTAATATCATCTATTAAGTTATGAAAAGACTCCTCATATAATTGATGTGTTTTAAGTTCGGCTTCTATTTCCTTTGATTTAACTTTATATTTTCCTATTTGAGTAACTAAAAAGCAAATAAATATAATGCTTATAAACATAAAGACATATTCATAAAGTCCATATCTATCCATATTCTTGTATTGAGTCAAACAATATATTGCTGTAACAATACTAATAATTAGTGCTGTAATAAAAACCCTCTCTTTATCTTGTAAATATTTTGACAGTTTATGTAATCTACATTTAGGTAAAATAAATAAGACTAATATTAACGCCATTCCATTAATAATTAGAAGTTCTTTTCCACCAAATAACTGTATACCGAAAATATAATAATAGGACAATGTAACTGCAATTTGAATTCCACTAATAATTGCAACATAAAGAATATTATTAATTATCAATGCCCTAATTTCAAAACCAAATCTCACCCCACAATAAATAACAATAACTGGATATATAAACATTGTGAGTGCTTTAGGCATGTGATAATAATTAATTGCCGTCATCATAATCATATTTATTGCCAAAAAACTTGTTGTTTTAATATCAAGTTTAAATTTCTCACCATACAAGTAATGCAGACAAATCACAATAGACAGTGCTTCCAATACCAAACATATTCTTTGTATCATAATCCATACTCCGCCAGTACATTTTTTCTAAAAGTAATTCCAATTTCCACTTTATCCATAGTGCCTTTCATTGTTATATATCGGTTTCGTACATCCAAATTCAAGATGTAGTCCTTATTTATAATTGTGCCCCTGTTGCACTGGAACAGGCAGTTGGTGTCTACCTCCTCCAAAAGCTGGCGGCATGTCTTATAGGGGAACGTCATGCGGCTCCCGTTTGTCAGATAAACATTAAGTTGATGGTTTGCATTTGACATGTACAGTATATCACGAACTTTGACTGGATATAAGATGCCTTCTTTTCTAAAGCAGTACGATGCGTCATTTTCTTTGTAAGTCGAAAAATATAATGCCTTTTCCACAAGTTTTTTGACTCTCTCAAGTGAAAAAGGCTTCTCTACATAACCCAGGCAGTTTAAGTCAGTGTAGGTATACTTGGTAGCGTCTTCAAGCGCACTGATAAACAATACCGGAGTAAACATATATTTAGGAATGGTTCTGATTTTTTCCACCAGTCGGATACCAGAAGTATCCCCCGGCTTTTTTGTATCTAAGATGATATCCACTAAGAATGCGTCTATCGTCTTTTCCAGCAGAATTTTATAAGCCGGATTCAGACTTCCCGCCGTGTACACTGCCGCACACCCATTCACTTCCAAAACCAGTTTTTTCAGCAGTTTCTGCTGGACTTCATCATCTTCAACTATTAATACGGATTTTTTCATATTGCAACCTTATATTTTCAGGAACCACAGCACCTGCTCTGTGAGTGAAAGTATCTTCGTCTGAATGTAATCGTTTGTCTGGCTCCATAAATCATCTATAATCATATTTTCCAGTTTTTCACTATCAAGAAAAAGGCTCGGCCTGCATCCTGTCTCTTTGTAAAGCCTAAGAAGCAGTTCTGCATCAGGATTCTTTTTATTTTTCTCCAGCATGCGGTATTTTTTGATATTTACTCCAAGTTTTTCGGACATTGGTATCTGGGCAATACCAGAAATCTTCCTGATCTCATGCAAAACCGATTCTGAATTTCCTCCATCTGCACGCCTTTTTAGAATTTCAATCTCACATTTCGTCTCAAAGCTTATATCCGACATGCTTTTTTCTATGCCCTGTTCCAAAAGCCATGCCACTACACTCAAAAGCTCCTGCCTGTCCTTTTCCGCCCCCTGACCAATCATACCGCTTAATTCAGAAGTACGGCGGACCGATTTCTTCCCTGTAACAAGAAAATCCACGTCCCATTCCATATTTAAAAGAATTTCTAATATTCTATAAGAAACGACCGTTTTGCCAAGTTCCATCTTACTGTACTGGCTTTGGTCAATTCCAAGCTTTTTGCATAATTCTTCCTGCGTCATGTTTAACTTCAGTCTCTGCTGGTTAAGTCTCTGTAAAAATTCTTCATAATCTCTGCGCATGAATAAATTTCCTCATGAATCGTCTGATATATCACTACGATTTAAATTTTACGAGATTGTAGTTTTCCCACTTTAGACCTATATTTTCCTATTTTTATTATAAACGGACAGTTAATACCGTATGTGGATGCAAATCCGACCTTTCATATTAAATGGGATGGATCTGTTTATGAATGGGGATGGGATTTTCTAGAGCGCGTTTGAAGATATTCATGCCTGTGGGAGGTAAAAGGATATGTGCTGGCTAAAACGGATAAAGAGTTTTGATAATAATTCCGCCGCTGACAGTGCCGGAATAAGGCAGCACACAAATAGAACCGTAAATGTTTATAAAGAACATAACTCATTTTTATTTACAATAAGACGTCCCGGAAAGCGTGACAGCGTTTGTTACAATAAACTGTCCCGCTTGGCGAGGCGTCGTTTGTTACAATAAGGGGCTGTAAATTTTTCTGTGTCTATTGAGGAAAAATTCTTTCGATAAAATTCAGATACGTACAACATTCTGTCGAATGAAAAGATTGGATTTGTTGTCGATTTATCTTCCTGATTATAGTATTGCCAATCTCTATGGTTTTATAGAGCAATCTTTATTTTGGCATCAAAAATAAACCATCCGCCTGCTCTTTTTCGTGGGCTCTGGAATAAGATGGGGTCTTCCGTCTATACTATAGATGCCGACGGAATAAGGCTGGGAACAGTGGCACCTTTCCATGGTGCCCTGCCCCCAGCCTTTCCTAATGATTTTACAGATATTGTGCCAGCCGCTCTCCGTAGAGCACGGTCAGCTGGCTGAGGACCTGATTCTAGCTGCGATAGCGCTGGGTCCATTTCTTTGCCACATTCTGGCTTGCCAGATAGAGCATCTTTTCCAGTAAGCTGTCACTGGGGACACACTTTTTGTCTTTGTCACCTTCCGGTACTGGCGGATCAGCCATTCAATTACGTTTGTTGTGTATAATATGCGTCTAACTTCATCCGGAAACTGAAAAAAGAGCTGATGTCTTCCTAGTTGCTGACAGCATAGGTGTAAAATATTACCGCTTAAAATAGACAACATACTTTCCCATATGCCTTTTTTTTAAACTGCTCATTCTGCTCCAGTGAAACGGAAATATCTATTCGCTCATACACTCTCACTTCTCATAATAGCATCCCCAAACACATCTAAACTTACGGCTCTATCGTAAGGATATCGACAAATCCAGTCACTTCAAAGATCTCCATAATCGTCTCATTCACCTTCACAACCTTCATGCTCCCCTGCTTGTTCATCCGCTTCTGTGCACCCAGAAGAATACGCAGCCCCGCCGATGACAGATAATCAAGCGCACTCATGTCAAAGGTCAGTTCCGTTACTCCCTCCAGATGGCCAGCCAGAACCTTCTCAAGCTCTGGCGCCGTTGTCGTATCTAACCTTCCCTCCAGGGAAATGCATAACTGGTTTCCATTTAAGTTCTCCACAATATTCATGTCCTTCTCTCCTTAATCTCCAATATCTGTGTGTCCCTGCTCAAACTCCCATTGCAAGCCATACTTATCAATAAAGTAAAAATATTTGGTATTGCCCAAAATATCCGCTGCTTTCTGTTTGCCCTGGGCATCCTTCTCTTTCGCTTCATCAAAATAATAGAAATCTGACGGCTGTGTCTTGCTAATCTGGTAAACCTGATAATCTTCTGTAGTATTAATCAAAGTTACGTCTGGCTGTGCCTTTATGTATTCAAAAGCCTCCTCAATATTGATGACTTTCAACGCCACATGTCTGGCTCCGCTGATATCATTGGCTTTAAAAATCACGGGTTCCTGGCGACCCTTAGGATTGTGGTAGCACATCAGTTCAATGGTAAACTTTGTTCCCGGCACATCCATAAAGCCAATAGAAACCTCCCCTTCTTCTGCTTCTTCTATAAAACCTCCCGCCTGGAAAAAGCCTTTGTTCTTCCAATGGGGAATATGCTGGTTAGGAACAGCACCCAAAATCCTCTCATAATATTGAAACGCCTCCATCACATCATCCACAAAAATGCATACATGGGATAATCCTGTAAAAACCGGTTTTTTCATATTGTATTTTCTCCTATCTTTCACTATCATTTCATAAAATCAGGGTGTCAAAAACACCTTTCATGTCCCATATCATATTAACAAAATATTTTCCCAAACTGAAATTTTCGGGACAATTGATATTAATTTAGGGATAAATTCTAATTTTTTCGGATATTCAGCTCCACCACTGTGTTATTCATATTCAATACCCGCATATACTGGAATTCGGATGCCATCTTCTTAATTAGGGCAATCCCACCTAAAGCCACTGCTTCTTCCTTCTGCTGCTGATACTCCAACGGATTAAAGGGTATGCCGTCGTCACGAATTCTTAACATGTACTTATCATCCTGTATGGTAAAACTGATATCCATATAATTTTTTCCGCTGCGGTAGCCATACTGCACAATATTGGCGGCAATTTCCTCCACGGCAAGGCCAAGAACCATGGCATCCCGTTCACTTATGTAGTTGTCTGCACAGAATGCAAACAGCTTTTCCCGAAAAGTAATCACCTCTTCCAGATTACTCTCAACAGAACAGTCTAAGAACTTCTCATTCGTAATCTGTGGCAGCATATAGACGCCCCCCGCTGCAAATTTCCCGCTGCGCTGTCCCATGATCCGCCAGAGAGCAGCCAGAAGAATCGTAATCGCCTCGCTTACTACTGCCATCAGGCATACACCGGGAAGCCCCCAAAAGAAAATCCCTGCTAAGGTAAGCGGCACAATCACTACAAATCCCTGCAATACAGTCACTACCGTAGACAGGCCTGGCTGTAAAATTGTCTGGTAGTAGGACATCAGGAATTTATTATACACATAAAAGGGAAAGCTGAAGGCAAAAATACGCAGTGCCATCTCACACAGTGCAAGCATATTGCCTTCTGTGATTCCAAACAACCCGGCAATCAACCCTGGAACGGCAAAAAATATCATTAGCAAAATGACTATTGTTATGTAACTGTAAGTGAGTACTCTCTTACAGAGGGTACGGATGCCATAGTAATCGCGTTCTCCATAGAGAATTCCTGCAATATTCTGGACCAGTCCAATAATTCCCCCTACACACAATTCCGCAATCAGCACGGCATTGGCACAAACAGAATAGACTGCCATAGGATCTTTTCCCAGAATACGCACAATTGCAGAGTTGATAATCACAGATTTTAGTGCAGACATCAGCGTAAAGGCTGCACTGGGAATTCCTGCCTTCATAGAAATCCTCACATATTGCAACGCTTTTTTATCCGGTTTTCGCAGGCGCAGCATCCGCTGTTTGGAACGAAAATAAATTGCCACCGGCGCCATTCCGACCAGATAACCAATCACTGTAGCCAGTGCGCTGCCTGCCATACCCATATGAAAAACCCGGATAAACACAAAATCCAAAACCAGGTTTACTACATTGGCAATGATGAAAAGCGCACTCCCCAACTGCGGATGGTTATCTGCATTCATAAAATAACAGAAAACAATAGCGGCCGTCAGAATAGGGATTCCCGCAACATTCACCATAATATACGGCTCGGCAAGCGCAGCCAATTCATTATTTCCGGCAAGAAGCATTGCGGCAGGTCCCGGCAGGATTGGCGTAAACAGTGCAAAAAACACTGATATTGCCAGCCCGGCTGCCAGCGAGGCGGTGAACACCCCGCTGGCTTTTTCCATGTCCCGTTTCCCGAGGAACACCGCCGCCTCAGCCGCGCCGCCCATAGCAAGCATTAAAGCAGCCATCTGCAGCAGCAAAAGTACTGGCATAGAAATTTCAATCGCCGCCATCGCCTCCGCTCCCAGTAGGTTCCCGACAATCATTCCATCCACCACATTGCCAAGCTGCATTGCAACTGTCATCAACACTCCTGGCAGAATATACTGGTGGATTTTTTTATTGATCAAAAACGCATTTCTCTCCATAGAACCCTCCTGTAACTATTCGGCTGACTTAGCCATCTGTTATAACCTTCCATCAAAGAATCCCAACGTCTCAAGTGCTGTCAGCGCATTTTTAAGGTAAACGCTGTCTGGCATCGGCCACTTAAATCCAAGACGGTACAAGGCTTTGGTCGTGAAGCTATTGTCTGCATCTATGTAGGCGGCGCTATTGTCTGCATCACTGGATGCATAGGCAATCAGGCCGGAGATCAGCTCGTTATTCTCCTCATCCTCCAAGGCTGCAAAAAGCGCCTGTTTAAAATCTTCATCACTGACCGTTTCCACCAGAATACCAGACGCATTCATCTGTTCTATCACATCCGCCATCTGGATTAAATAGCTGCTATAAGCATGGAACACTGTAAATCCGCCCTGAACCGCAGATAATTTGACAATTGCCTCTGCCGTAGAATCAATCGGTGAAAATTCCGTCGGCATATCCAGCATGGACACTGGGAATCTGCCAAGCGCCACATACCCCCGCAGGGTACGCATAAATCCATTCGTCACGGAGTTTATCTGGAATTCACCGTCACTGATGCGGCTCATCAGGTTCCCTACACGGATAACCTTACCCTTCATGCCCTGTGCCGCTGCCTCTAAGACAGCCTTTTCCGCACGGAACTTAGTGTCAATATACTTATTGGTAAGGCTCTGTCCAAAGTAAAGTTCACTCTCGTACAGCTTCTTCTCCTGTGGGAATTTGCCGCCCACATTCTCCCCGGCAATGCTGACCGTAGAAATCTGAATCAACTCGCGTCCCGTCTTTTTACACAAATGGATCAGATTCAAAACGCCCTGATAATTCACCTGCTCCAAAGTGTCATCCGCAGAGAAATGCTTCACACATGCCGCGCAATTAATGACCCTTGCAAAGTCGTACTGCTCAAGGCTATCTACCTTGGCAGGATCGGTGATATCGCCTTCAATTAATTGGATCCGGCTGCCAAATAATTCTTCATAAGGATTGCTGAAATAATACACCAGCATGCTCCTTAACCGTTTCTCCAAGGTGGAGGCTTTTCCCTTGCGCATGAGACAGTATATCACATTCTCCTCATTGTCTATCATGTTCTTTAAGATATGCGCGCCCAAGAAACCATTTGCACCTGTAAGCAGAACATTACCTAGTGCCGATGGGGCAATCTCATCCACATGCCCTACAACATTGTAGCTTAACACCTGCTCTAAGGCACTCTGTGCTTCACCGCTCTTTTCCTCTCCTTCTGTGGCAGCGCTTCCGCCCTGCAGCTTTTGGATATGGCGTTCCAGTTCTAAGGGCGTCTTGTACTCGAACAAGTCAGCATACGCTACCTGAATGCCTGCGCTCATGCATTTCATCGCCACTTTAGATGCTGATAGGGACGTACCGCCATTTTCAAAGAAATCATCCTCGATGCCAATCTGCTCCACGCCGAGGGCCATCTCAAAGATTTCGCATAATTTACGTTGCAGTGCTGTGCGCGGCTTCACATAATTCTTATTGTCCATTGTATATTCCGGCTCTGGCAGGGCACGCTTATTAACCTTGCCGTTATTGGTAAGCGGCAATTCAGGAAGCTGCATAAGCACGCTCGGCACCATATAAGGCGTCAAATATTTCTGCATGAAGCAGGTCAGATTCTGTTTTTCCACCTGGCTTTCGGCCACAAAATAACCACATAGGAACTGGTTGGAATCTTTTTCTTTGACAAGCACTACGCTGGATTTGACCGTTGGATACTGGTTCATGACATTTTCAATCTCATCCAACTCCACACGAAGCCCACGCAGCTTTACCTGGTTATCCATGCGTCCCATAAATTCAATCTTACCATGGTGGTTCCACTTCGCCAGGTCGCCGCTTCGGTAAGCATTCATGCCCTCAAACCGGATAAACTTATCCGCTGTCATCTCCGGCTTACCCACATAGCCCCTGCCAACGCCGTTTCCAATAATCAATAATTCGCCTGGTACGCCAGCCGGAAGCAGGTTGCGGTACTTATCAATCATTACCATCTTAATGTTTGCCATCGGCTTGCCAATCGTAATCTTATCCCCAGTCACCTGGTCGAAGGCACAACCGATCGTCGTCTCGGTAGGCCCATAGCCATTAAAGGTAATGGCATTGGTTCCCAGAGCCATAATTTTATCATAAAGTGCCTCCGGAAATGCTTCTGCACCCACGTTAAAGACTTTAATCTGAGACAATGCTTTCTTCATCTCCGGCATATCTATAATATTGATCAAAAATGACGGTGTACAAGTCATCATATCTACGCCATTTTCCAGTATCAGTCCCGAAAGTGCAAGTGGATTGTGGATTTCCTCTTCGTTTGCCATACAGACGGTAATGCCGTGGTACAGTGGGATACATTCCTCCAAAATGGAAACGTCAAAGGTAATCGCCGCAAATGCCAGTGATACCGTGGCGTTGTATACATAAGACTGTGCCTCTACATTGTAGGGGTTATCATCTACATAGTTCACCAAATTCCGGTGTTCAATCATCACACCCTTAGGCTTTCCGGTAGAGCCGGAAGTATAAATGCAGTAACACAGGTTTTCCGGACGGATATCCACTTTAGGATTCCCGATATTGCCATCCTTTTCCAAAAGCTCCTCCAAAATCAAAACTTTGGCAGACAGATTTTCAAGCAACTTTTTCCGCTCTTTTGCAATCTCTCCGGGCATCAGCACAAATTCCGCTCTTGAATCTTCCAGGATATAGCTGATACGCTCATCCGGGTATTCAGGGTCTATAGGCAGGAATGCACCGCCTGCTTTCATAATTCCCTGCCTTGCCGTATAGACATCCACAGTCCTCGGCAGCATCACTCCTACCATCTGCTCGATGGATAATCCCATTTCAATTAAATGGTTTGCTATCTTATTGGCATTCTCATTCAGTTCACGGAACGTTAGGCTCTTGCCGCAGGTAATCACTGCCGTTTTATCCGGATAAAGTGCAGCCTGCCGCTCAAACAATACGTTTGCTGTGGTCTGCTCCACTGCATAATCCGTTTTATTATAGTTATCCAGCTCATGGCGTGCCCTTTGGCTAACCATGCTGACTTCCTTTAACTGCTTCTTATCCTGGAATTCCTGCACTACCACCGCAAGACTGTCAACCAACCCGGCAATCGTGCGTTCCTCATACATATCACTGCGGTATTCCACATGATAGCAGATCTCATTTTCATTTACCATCACGTCTATGGACAATGGCGCCTTTGCCGTGTCTAAGGAAAGCTTCTCACTAATAGCCTTCTCCCCGGCAATCGTATCAAACAGGAAGTTATCGCCCTGGAACGCAAACATGATATCCGCCTTAATACCGTAAGCTCTGCTGATTTCTGCAAACGAATAAATGTCGGCGTTCATGCTGTTCACCAATTGTTCGCCAGTTTCTTTCAGATAAGAGCCAATCTCCTTTTCCCCATCAAGATTACAGTGAACTGGCAGTGTCTTCACCAGCATATTGATGGTAGACGACAGGCGGGAATCATTTCTGCCATTATAAATGGTTGTAAAGACTGCTTCATCTTTATAGACATAACGTCCCGTCACAAATCCAAATGCTGCTGTAAACAATGTATTCATTGTAACCTTCTGCTCGGTACAGAAGCGGCCCAGTGCTCCCATATCAGCCTTATCTGCCCTCTGATATAAGCCAAGCCCAGGTGTCTCCTTCCTGTGGTTCTTAGCTGGGAGAAAATCGGTGTCGCAGCCCATAAAAATACCATCATAGTATTGTTTGGCAAGGGCATATTCCTGTCCTTGCAGCGCTTTCTGTTCTACGAGCGCAACCTCATAACCGCTGAACTTCTCCTTCTCTGGCGATTTTCCCCCATATGCCTCATTCATGTCACGGAGGAAGATACTGCAGGACTCGCCATCGCTGATAATATGATGGAATTCTAAAAAGAGATATTTACCGTCCTGTGTATCAAACAATTGTATACGAAACAGCCTGTCACCAAGGATTTGATACGGTCTTACCAGTTCTTCCTTATGCAGTTCCTTACATACTTTAACTTCAAACGGCAAAGCATCATTGCGTTTCTGCCAGATATCGCCGTTATCATCCAGCATAAGCGTCGTCTTAATATAAGGATGCGCCTCTACCGTATCCTCTATCGCCTTTTTCAAACGTTGTAAATCCACATTCTCCCCCAGGCGGAACAAGAACGGAATATTATAAATCGTGCTTCCTGGGTTGGCGGCACACTCTACAAAAATACCATTCTGTGTTTGGGTCAGCGGGTATGTCTCCTGTTTTTCAAACGTCTCCCCACGGCTGCTGCCTGCCAAGAATTTTTCTAATTTTTCTACCGTGTCATGCTCTTTTAAATCCTTGTTGCGAATCACCGCGCCCTCAAAGGCATCCGCCAACAGCACGTTCAGCTTAACTGCACCAATCGAGGTCAGCCCTGCCTTATAGATATCTGAATTTGCGCCAAATTCGCGATGTCCAATGACTTCTGCAATGCAGTCAAAAATCTTCTGCTGTGCTTCTCCCTTAGGCATCACCAAATCTTCTTGCTTGCGCTCCGGCATAGGCAGCGCACGCTTATTTACTTTCTGGTTCTGATTCAGAGGAATCTTGTCAATCTGCATCGTTACTGCCGGAACCATATATGGCGGTTTGCTCTCCTCGATAAATGCATTCATCGCATCCACATCAACTTCTTCGTCCGAAACCACATAAGCGGTGATGTATTTCCCACCTGATGGCTCATCAAAAGCTGCCACCGTAGCATCCTTAATGCCTGGGTAACGACGGATAATCTCTTCTACCTCAGTCAACTCAATACGGAAGCCTCGGATCTTCACCTGCCCGTCCCGCCTGCCGATAAACTGAATGTTGCCATCCGGCAGGTAACGCACAATGTCACCGGTATGGTAAATCCTGCTATATTCCGGCAAATCGCTATACGGATTATCACCATACACTTCCGCCGTTTTCTCCGGACGGTTCAGGTAACCCCGAGATACATGGATTCCGGAAATGCACAGTTCTCCTGGCACGCCAACCGGAACTCTTCTGCCCTGCTTATCCACAATATATAGTTTCACATTTGGCAAAGGCTTGCCGATCGGCAAATCCTCCTCGTATTCCTCAAACGGATAGGCAGTTGTCAATATTGTACATTCTGTAGGCCCATACACATTCAGGTAATGCGTACTGCCCTTAGGCGCAAATGGCGTCAACGCTTCTCCGCCCATCAGCAGATATTTCAAATGGGTATTCTTTGCATCCGCCGCATTGTCTGAACGTGCCGCACCGGAAAGCATACTGGTGGCAAACGCCCGCCCAATCTGAGTCGTCATAAATGCGTTGGTAATACCATGTTCCTCAAAATACTCATGCAATGCATTCAAGTCTAAACGGATCGACTCATCTATGATATGAAGCACGGCTCCGGACGTCAGCGTTGGGTACATATCCATCATATTGGCGTCAAATCCGTAACTTGCATAGGCTGCTGCACAACTATCTTCTGTCAATTCATAATTCCTGCGATAGCTGTCGCAGAACGCCGCAATATTTCTATGTTCAAGCATACAGCCCTTTGGCACGCCTGTAGAACCTGATGTGTAGAGCAGAATAAACAAATCCTCCGGTTTGGGCGGCTCTGGGAGCTTGTCTGCCTTGGGCAGATTGGGGATATCCTTTGTTAACAAAACTCTGCCCTGCCACTGCGGTACCAACGGCAAAAGTTCCTCATCGGCAATCAGCAATTTTGCTGCGGAATCCTCCATCATAAACGCCAACCGCTCTTTCGGATAGGAAGGGTCTAAGGGCTGATATGCCGCACCGGACTTAGACACGCCAATTGAAGCAATAGCCATGTATTCACATCTGGGAATCAGCACAGATACCACTTCTTCCCTACCGATGCCAAGCCCCGAAACGTAGGCGGCAAGACGGTCTGTCATTTCATCCACCTGGGCATAGGTATAACTTCTATCTGTGTAGACAACGGCTGTGTGATCCGGCGTCTTTCTCGCCTGTGCGCGGAACAAATCAATCACCGTTTTACTTCGGTCATAGGAAACTTCCGTCTCGTTAAAACGATCTAAAATCTGTATATCCAGTTCAGACGTAAGGGAAATTTGTCCAAGGCTTTCGCTGGATAACATCCCTTTTAAAACTTGCAGCAACATATTAAGTAAACCGCGAGCCGTCTCCTCACAATATAAATCTGTGCGGTACTCCAGGGAAATCTCATATCCTCCCCCCTGCTTCATCACCATCACAGAGGCATCTGCCTGCACATCGCCGGTAACAAGCGGCACTGCCGCATACTTCCCACCATCCACTGACAGGCCCTGAAACATTTCCCCTTGGTAGACAAAAAGAATATCCGAGGCAATACCGTAATCTTTCGCCAGCTCAGCAAAAGAAATACAGTCATGACCCATCACCGCATAAAATTCCTCCTGGAAGTTTTGCAGATATCGTTCCACGGACACACTTTCCTCCCAGGAATGGCAAATTGGCAGCGTACGCACGAACATTCCTGTAGAATTTGCCATATTTACCGTATGCCTGCCGTTATTAACCGTACAAAACAAGCTCTTATTTTCCCCGCTGAATTTCCCCAACGTATAGGAAAATGCCCCCAAAAACAGTGTATTTTCAGAAATTCCCTTCTGTCGTACAAACTGCTCCACCGCCATGGACGACAATTCCCCGCCTAGGGAAATTCTAACCTCCTTGCTGGCAGGTGTTACCGTCTTTTTCTTATAATCTTTTATTAATGCCTCACCAACATCTTCACCTGCAAATTTGCCTGCAAAAAATTCCCGTGCTTTCTGATATTTGGCAGTATCTTTTAAGGATTCTTCATAGACAGAGAAATCCATCAGGGAAATCTCCTCCGGCTCCGGCTCCTCTCCGTGGTAAAGCTGCGAAATTTCATCAAGAAATACCTTAACAGATGTGCCGTCAAAAATAATGTGGTGCACGTCAAACAGAAAATAACAGTTGTTGCCACAGCGGTACAGCGCCATGCGGTATAGCGGCTCTCCTTCTAACCGGAACGGACGTACAAACGTCCTCTTGATAGCTTCGATATCTTCCGTCTCCCATTCGCCAACATCCGCCCGCAAATATTCCGGATGCAGGCTCATCACCGGCGTTCCCTTGTCCAAGGCAATGTTCACGCCAAAAGATGAATGCATGGATACCGCCTTTTTCACAGCATCCTTAAATTTCTCCATATCAACAGCACCCGGAAGCTCACAGCACATGGGAATATTGTACATTGTTGACTGCGGGTCATTGACACATTCTAAATAAACACCCATCTGGGAATCGGTAAGGATATATTCCGCCCTCTCCTTAGAATGCTTCTCCAACTTATCTTCCTGCTTCTCTTCTAAAAGCTCCGCAATCCTTGCAGGCACCCTGCCGCTCAATACCAGTTCCGGCGCCAATTCTATATCACTGAGGAATTCTGCAAGTTTTAAAACATTGATAGAATCTCCGCCCAGTTTAAAGAAATCGTCATCCACACCGACCCTGCCACAGTGCAAAACTTCCTCAAAGCCTTGGCAGATGCGTTTCTCACAGTGGCTCTTCGGCTCTTTATACGTTGCCTTATATTCGTCTAACCCCGGCGGCAGCAATACCGTACGGTCCAGCTTACCATTCACATTCTTCGGCAGGCTGTCCAATCGTTTAAAGAAACGGGGAACCATATAATCAGGAAGCGTCTCTTTCAGATAGTTGCGGATCTGTTCCATCTTCAATTCTTCTGCTGACACATAGTATGCGCAAAGGTAATTCTGCCCATTTTCATCCTCAAAAGCCTTTACAACTGCGCTTTCCACTTCCGGCATAGACGAAATGCGCCATTCAATCTCACCCGTTTCCACGCGCTGCCCATTGATTTTCACCATCCAGTCCCTACGGTTGACATAGACGTAATTGCCGTCCGGCATCCTGCGCCCGATATCCCCGGTATGCAAAAGAACGCTGCCATCCTCCTGCCTGATAAATGTCTTTGCGCTCTGCTCCTCTAAATGAAGGTAAGACTCGGCAAGGATGCCCTTGATGCAGATTTCTCCCTCTTCCCCATCCGCAACTTCTTTTCCGTCCTCATCCAGAAGGAAAATTTCCAGCCCCTCCAACGGCTTGCCAATCGGCGTATTTTCCATAGGTTCCTCAACTTTATAGCTTATCGCCGTCGCTGCCGTCTCGCTGGATCCGTAGCAGTTATACAGCTCATAACCATCCCCTGCCAGCATGGAAACACGTTCGCTTCCGGTCGCCACTTTTTTCAAGGTATGGCTCTTATTTTTAAACATACGCAGTATCTGCGGGCTGATAAATGCGCAGGTAATGCCTTTTGCGGCAAAATAATCCTCCAAAAGCCGCACATCTTTCCTTGTTTCTTCCGGCAGGATATGGGAACAGCCGCCGCGCGAAAGCACGGTAAAATATTCTAAGATCAAGACAACGAAAGACATCGGCGCCCCTGCTGCCTGCACATCATTCTCATCCACATACATAACCCCCCTATTCCGCCAGACCCCCTGCGTAAGGCTCGCCATAGTATGTACAATTCCCTTGGGACGCCCGGTAGAGCCAGAGGTATAGATAAGCATTGCGCGGCTGCTATCCTCCCTTGCCACTGGCTGAATAGGTTCATACATCCCAATATCTGACAGCCAGTTATCATCAATCACTACTGCCGCCCTGCAGTCCTCTTTGATATAAGAAAGCCGTTCCCCGGGGTATTCCGGCAATACCGGGACAAACGCAGCGCCTGCCATCATAATTCCTATTTCCGCCGCAATATACTCCATCTTCCTGCCCATGCAGACCATGACTGCTTTGTCTGACATCTCTCCTTGCTCCAAAAGCTTAGCGGCAATCCTGCGGCTTAAGGTTTCTAGCTCCTTATACGTTGTCATCCGCGCCCCGTTGCAGTCCGCCAACGCCGTCTTTTGCGGGTATGTGCGCACCACATACTGAAATTCATCCAAAAAATTCATTCCTTTTCCTCCTAAATCATAAAATTATAATTAAATTTTTTCCAGACAAATAGTTAAATCCTCTTATCATAAATTCCGTAACCACAATTGACAATAATGCGAGGAGCCAGCATTGATAGCAACTCCGAGCAACGCATAAGACAGAAAATAAAGCTGCGTAAAAGAAACAAAATCCGTTTCTCCAATCAACAGCTTCACAATATACCCGACTACCGGCTAATGGAATCCTCCGGAGACAAGGTTGCCTGAAACACATGGATCAGGTATATAAACAACATGAAAATTCCCTTCAGATAATCGAACTCCCTTTGCCTTCCTGTATTTACTTCTTCCTTTGAAAAAAGGCATTCATCATTTTAATCCTTCACTAAGTGAGATTAAGCAGGATTCTTGTTATAAACATTCCATCCTGTACAGAAAAATCTGTTGCACCTTCATAGCGGGAAACCGCCTTAATAATACTGGTCACACCCACACCGCCGCCTTTATCCGACTGTGGCAGCCCTTTCCGGAAAACCACCTCTTTGCTGCTTGTATTCTGGCACTGGATAATCACCTTGTTTTTTTTCTGTGATATATAAATGTCTATCTCCTGTTGCGGCTGCCCGGAACCGACACACCCATGGATCGCATTCTCAAACATATTTGCCAGGATAGCGATCCAGTCAATATCCCGGACAGGAAGGTTCTCTCCCAGCCTAATGTCCATAGTCACCTGAATATTCTGCCTCCGTGCCTTTTTCGCATATGCCAGCAAGATACTGTTTACCGCCAGATTCCTACTGATATCCTTTACTTCCCATTTTTCCACATCCTCATCATACTGTGTAAGATACGCAAGAAGCTGACTATACTCCCTTTTTTGAACATATTCCCGAATCAAAAGGGTATGGTGGCGCACATCATGGCGAATCCTCGCTGCCTCTATTTTTGATTCTCTCATAAGATCCATTTGCTGGTGCAAGAGCTGTTCATTTACCTCAAGCAGCTCCTTCTCTGCTTGATAATAATGTTCCTGCCCTAAGTGGATATACAGATGGAGAATTGCATACTGGAGCGTTCCCGCCATAAACAAAATCAAAAATGCACGCACCATATTAAAAACAGAAAACCCTTGTAAATTGGGCCAATATGCCATAATTGCGCCGAGCATTACTGACACGAAAAGAGCCGTTGCACTGAACATATCCATTTCCTGGAGTAAAAAATCCACACCACCCAAAAACTGCTTCCGGAACTTAAACCAGGTAAAAATAAGGATTAGCACAAAACAGACAAAACGTACAAGAATATCTATCCATAGATTGCCCCCAAACCACCAGCGCGCCACATCCACGCCGCAAAAGGTACATACTGAAAATAAATAAAATGCCAATGCCATCTTATATAAAGACAAATGTAAAACTTCGCTGCTCATGATACTGCAGAAAACCCCAATGACAGGGAGCGCTGACAGCGCAGCAAAGCGGACAAAACTGCTGTTTGCCGCCAGATACCAGACACTATAGGCAGTAACCATAGAAACGCCAAATATAATGTAACACCAGGCTGTTTTCTTCATGGAAAACCTCGGCCGGTCCAACATGAAAAAAAATGACAACATTAATCCTGTGCTAATGGCGTTACGCAATAACGCAATCCAAAAAGAACCTCCCAGCATGCCCCTCATTCCTCCTTATTGCAGAATACTATGTGAATTTATTATAATGTTTGCCGTATGGAAGTTCTACGAAATGGGACAAGAGGCAAATTTACAGGGACGAAAAAAGATCCCCCTGCCCAAACGGGGCAAGAGAATCTTTTCTTAACTTTTATAGTCCTGCTACAGACTATTTAACCGCCGGGATAATATTATGCATTCCCATCCCGGAAGTCAAAATAATAGGCAAAATAAACTTTCCTAAATTCCGTTGCTTTATTCCGCGGTATGTAAATCGTGTATCCATTATCCATCACAATCTTTTCGTGTACCACAGAAACAATATGGTCCATGTTCAGGATATAGGAGCGCCCACACCTGCCGAACTGACAAAATTCTTCCAATATTTCCCATAGTTTTCCTGCCGTCATTCGGACTCTGTACTCCCCGGCTGACAGATAAAGCATCTGATAATTTTTCTGGGATTCGCAGTAAATGATATCATTCGGCTGGATTTGCCGGATTCCCCCTGCTACTTTCATTACAATCTGGTTCTTCCTGCCTTTACCAATCTGCCCCATTGCAGAATCCATGGCATGGAAAAACCTCTTGCTGTTAAGAGGTTTCACAAGATACTGTATTGCATCCACTCCATAGGCTTTCAAAGCATATTCCGTTGACGTGGTAAGGAATACAATCGGCATATCCAATCCCAGTATGCGTACTTCCTCGGCGGCTTCCATGCCGTTCTTCCCAGACATAAATATATCCAGCAGCAAAATATCCGGTATATACCCATCCTCCCTGACCCGCCTTAGCAGCGCCTCCGCACTGGAAAACCTCTCCGTTTTGTATTCCAATTCTTGTTTTCTGTCCTGATAGCTTGCCAGAAAATTCTCAATCAAGTCAAGCTCCCTTTCCTCATCATCACACAATGCTATCGAGTACAATCTTTCCACATCCCTTCCTGTCAGCGCCTGCTGTCCTCTTCCTGTCTCGGCATAATTTACCTCTTTCAATATTATAAATAAATTCTAATAAAAAACAATCTGTTTTCTATCCTTCCCCCCTGTTCCTCTCCCCCGGTAAATCCGGAGGAATATTCATAATCAGCCGAAACACAAACACTCCGTTTTCATTTTTAAAATCATAGTCGCCGCCATACTTTTCTGCCGTCTTAATAATGCTCGATACTCCGATTCCACCTGTAAATTCCGTTTTCGGCTGCCCATCCTTTAATTCGGCCTTCCTCCTGCATGTATTGCTGCAGAAAATAACCAGCTTATTTTTTTTCCTTTTCATCACAAAATGAATCAGGCATTCTCTTTCATCCGAGTCCCTCTTCACTTCCATGCAGGCGTAAATCGCATTTTCATAAGCATTTGCAAGTATTACTACAAGATCAATATTGGGTATCGTCAATTTCCTGCCAACCTCAATGTCAAGGGTAACTTTAATCTGCTCACTCCTGGCTTTTCTGGTATACGCTGAAAGAATATTATTGACTGCCGTATTCGTACATATCATTTCCACCATGCTTTGATCTATTTCCCTGTCATACTCCTTTAGGTATTGCAGCAGCTCCTCGTTCTGCAGATTGCGTACATACTCCGCTATTACCGCATTATGATGCCTTACGTCATGCCGTATCCTTCTTCCTGATTCCACGGACTCTTCCAGAATTTCCATCTGACGCTCCAAAAGCCTGTGGTTCATCTGTATGAGTTGATTATCCCTCTCATATTCTCTCTCTATGCCAATATGGAAATAAAGTCGGAAAACAAGGAACTGTAAGGTGCCTGTCAGGATAAAGTTCACGGCAACCTGATAAATACGGTGTGGGGTCGTAACTTTAATATCCGGGTTTAAAATAAACCCGATTCCCAAAAGAATACTGATAATCATAACGGCAACACTGAATTTATCTACCTCTTTCTCTACATAATCACCAAATCCCCTGATGGTACTTCTCAGCTTTTTTTCTATAACAACAGCCATAAGCAGAATCAATATCACACGTGTGATGATGTCTGCCCATACATTACTGTCAAAGAAAACCATGGCAACTTCCAATCCGCCAACCAGAAAAACCGCCAGCAGGTAGAAAGTCAATGCAAGCTTATAAATAGACAAATACACGCAATCACTGCTTATAATTGTAGCAAATACTGCAAAACATGCATACATAGCAAATGCCACGCCCCGCACACAGCTTTTCCAATCCGCCACGTACCAGACAGATGCCAATATAAGTACCACCACACTAAAACATCCATAATAAATGATTGTTTTTTTCCTGCCAAACCGGGATTCACTTATCCTGGAAAATAATAGAATTACCCCTGTAAGGCTAATCACAAATCGAATAAATGCTATATATACAGATCCGCCTAACATACAATTTTTCTCTCTTATATTTATTGTGCCGCTTTAGAAACACATATTTTTTTATTATAACAGATACTCTATATATTGCTAATTTTGTCATATTTGGCTATTTTTTAGGCATATTTGGCCGATACCGAATATAGATCCCTAATGAGAAGAGAAAGCGTTTTACCAAACGCGGAAACACAGATGGATTGAGATTTACAGATTCAAAACTGCACAGGCAGAGCAGATCCCATGTTCTACTTTATACTCCAGACTGCCGTCATATTTTTGGCAAACGGCAAGGATACTAGAGATACCTATACCCTTATCTTTAGGCAGGCTGCCGGACAACTCTAAGTCAGCGGGACAGATGTTGTTGCAGACAATAGTCAGCCTACTATTTTGCGTCCGAATATAGATTTCAATATATAATTTCTTTTTTTCTGACTTCTGACATCCATGCAGGGCATTTTCAAAGAGATTTCCCAAAAGGGCTATCAGGTCAATATCCCGTACTGCCAGTTCTGCCGGAACATTGCACTTAACCCAAAAGGCGATGCCGCTTTCTTCTGCCTTACCCGCATAGACAGAAAGGATACTATCTACCGTCCTGTTTACGGAATACCGCCTTACCGCTGTTTCCGAAACCTTGATACTGTATTCCCTGATATATGCAAGGATGGCGGGAGTATCGCCAGTTTTTGCATACTCTGCTATCGTTTCAAGATGATGCCGGATATCATGCCGAAGCCTGCGGTGTTCCTCCTCAGCCTTTTGCTGAGCTGACAGCCGGGCGGAAAGATATTCCACATTCTGACGTACTAAGGCAGCCTCCGTATCCTTCTTCATGTAACTGATGTTGCTAAAAACAAGCCAATATACTGCATACATAATAATGTTAATCACAAAAAGGGCTGACATCAGCTTCACATCCGACATGGTCTCCTTTACATTCAAAACACTCAAAGAAGCCTGCAGCAGATAAAACAGCAGGGCAGCCAATGCCAGATTCCACCATCTCCTGCGGCTCTTGTCCGCAAGGGAGCGTAGGATTGCTTCAGCAAATTTTTTATACAGCGCTAATAGCAACAGCAAACTCATGCTGCGCAGTATGACTGCCACATAAAACCCCACTGGGGCAGAAATCTTGGGACAGAACAATTTCATCATTATCTTTAGGACATTATCCAGGGCAGAAAACAAGCAAAAATATGTGATGAACAAAAAACACTTTTTAGCAAAGCAGCTCTGTGAAACAATACATGAAAAAAGAAATGTGCATACCACAATCACGATGTATGCAAAAAGTAGTGCCGCTCCCCTTACTGCATACCCATAGCCGCCAATACCAACAAAACCGGCTGCATACATACAGCCGTAAAGTGTAAATCTCTTTTTGGGGTATTTGTGTTCGGACAGATAATAAATCACAATTACATGGCACAATGCTGTAATGAGCAACCCCGGAATCTGATACACGTCACTCATTTCATCGCCTCATTCCAGCAGAAATCCATATATGCTTTCCGAACCTTCTCTCTGCTCCTTCTTGGAATGGGAATCATTGCGCCATTATACATTTTCATGCCATCAACAGAAATTTTACGCACAAAATAAAGATTTGCAATATAAGAACCCCCAACCTGTATAAATTCAGAATATTTCTTTATTTCCTCAAACATTTGGAATATTTTTTTACGCATACGTAAATCCTCACCGCTTGAAAGCCTCAATAACAGATAATGCCCCTGTGACTCTATAAAGACAATCTCACTAATACGTACACGGTACACGCCATCTACGCAGGACAGGGAAATGACATCATAATCTACCACTTTTTTGACAGCACGATCCATTGCTATATCAAATTGTTCCTGTGAAAAAGGTTTGAGCAGATAATGGATGGCATTCATTGCAAACGCAGTCACCGCATAATCGCTGCTTATTGACAGGAAAATAATACCCATATCAGGGCTTTTGGAAAGCATTTCCCCTGCAACATCTGTTCCAAGGATTCCCGGCATAAAAATGTCCAAAAAGGCAATATCATATCCTTTTCCTTTTTCAACTGCATTTAAGATACCCAGCGCCGTGCTATACTCATCAATTTCAAAACAAAGTTCCGGGTGTGCCTTTCCATACTCGCCTAATGCTGCCAATATTTTTTCCAGTTCTTTTGGGATATCATCGCATACAGCTATTCGCACACCATCACCTTCTTTCCCCTATTCCAGCACAATGCCGCATGGTATTCCCCCTCTTTCCAATCCTCTATCCCATACTCTTCATTATTATAGTGCTGTTCCACCTGTATATTCCTGCCAATCTTTATATAAAATTTATCCATAGGAAGCATCATCCCGCTCCCAACTGCTTTCATAAAGCTTTCCTTTATCGTCCAAATGCGGTAAAAAGCTTCTTTCCTCTCCTGCTCCTGATGTCCCACGATAAAATCATATTCAGGCTTGCAGAAAAATCTTTCTGCAAGCTTCAAATCAACTGAATCTACATATTCAATATCACATCCTACTTCTACATCTGCAAATACAGCAATCACCATTTTTTTTGAATGAGATACGTTAAAATGAATATCCGGATAATCAGGGAAATACGGCTTTCCATACTTTCCTTCTACAATTCTTACCTTTGCCTCACGAAGCCCGAAAGTTTCCAAACCTTTGTCAATTAAAATTCCTGCTCCAAGTGACAGCATCTTATCCTTTTTCATCCGGTAACCGTCTATCTTTTGCCGACGTTTCGCCGATAATTTCTCATAATAACTGAAAAAAATTTCCGAATCCTCCAGCATCTTTGTGTTAAGCTTATAAACCTGCTTCATATGCCCTATGCCGCCTTTACATTTTTAAGTCATTCTGCAGCCTCAAATCTATCATGCCGGTATGGTTTTGTCAATTATTTTCTGCCTGCCTCAATGCCGGGGAGCACGCTTAAAAAGAACGAAAAGAGCCAACAGCCAAACTCATGGGGGACATTCTCCGGGAGTAAAACTCCCATGTTTCCGCCTGAATTTGCCTTGGCCCTGTTTTCTAAATCCCAAATCCTTTCTAATCTGCATTCTATTCCAGACAGGAAAACAGCTCTCCTTCTATTCCTGCAATCTCTCTAATTGGTATTCTGATTCCGTCTTCCATGCAGATAATTCCTTCACGTACATCCACTCGTTCTACACAGCCTGTGGAAATCACATAAGCCCCTCCACTCTTTCTGGCATCCGGCTGGAAATAAGTGACGCTCACCCTGGGCCTGCATCCCTCCTGCCTGTGCAATAGGTGCAGTTTCCTGTTGAGCAGTTCTTTTAGATCTTCTCCCAGTTCAATTCGTGCATCCGTCAATCTGGCCGTTTCCCTGACAGCAGTGTCATAACCTTCCTGCGGAATAAAGGGTGAAAATTGTGACGCACGCTGCATCATTGACACATGGGACCGTACCGCTGAAATAGGATGGGGCTGGTTTATAATATCATCATAGCTGTTTTCTTCCTTGTCCGCCATTTTCTCTCCTATACATTTGCGTGGTCTTACACAAATAGTATATGCTTAAACTGGCTTTTATAAACGCATTCGCTTATCCGGCAGCTTTTACGGAACGATCCTCACATTCTGGAAAAACTATAGCTGCTTTTTCACCACAGGTATCCAGACCTCATATCTCGCATTCTGGGGATCCTGATTTAAATAAACTTCAATATCCGGCGCGCTGCCATATTCATACCCGGAGGCCGGAAGCCATTCGGTGACGATACGCTGCTCTAGCTGCTGTATGGACTGGTTCGTTCCTTCCCCCGGAAAAACAGCCCAGACAGACGCCGGGACTGTGAATTCCTCAAACTCCCCGCTCTCCTGCGTGCTTGCAACTGCTATGAAATACTTCCATTCTGCTTCGTCACTGCAGGCGCTTACACCTAACATCCCTTTTAAATCAACGTCCATCATTCCTGCCAGCTTCTGTATCGTTCCATTCACGGCAGCCTCCTGCCACATTTGCGGCACAACTTTAAAGTTGTTTTCAATTTTCCTGTGCAAAGGCGCGGAAACGCCGACAATGCGGAAAGCCTCTTTTGTTTCGATTCTGTAATTCATCTCTTCTCCTCCTTTAACGGCAATCGTAAATGTTATGGGCGGAAAGGACTTTATGGATACACCCTCCTCTCTGGCTGCAGACGGCGCTATCCCATGGACACCCTGAAAGGCCCTGTTGAACGCGGTAGGCGACTGGTATCCATACTTTTCTGCAATATCAATCACCTTCGCATCCTTGCCCTGTAAATCTACCGCGGCCAGAGACATCTTTCTTCTGCGGATATACTCCGATAAAGTAATACCTGCCATGTAGGTAAACATCCTCTGAAAATGATATGAAGAACAGCAGGCGATCCGTCCAAGTGCCTCCACATCGACCCCATCCATTAAATGTTCCTCAATGTAATTCATGCTCTGGTTCAATCTTTCAACCCATTCCATCAGAATCCCTCCTTTTTTATTTCAATTTATTATAAAACACTTTTCTTTGATTTTCCTCTTAATCTCTGCCCAAAAAAGAGAGGGATGGATACCTGCGTGATCCTGCGCTCCTCCACTTTTTACTTCCCTGATTTTACCTGCTTCACCGCAAAGCAACAGCCGGCATAACTGTTTTCTACAAAACATCCCTTGTTTCCAGTCTATACAGGGAAAGAAAGACCGATACGGCGGATAAGAACATTAATATCATTAGGAAAGGTACATTGTCAGCTAAGGTATACTGTCCGATGTTCCCCTGGGTAAGAATAACGATAATGACTCCTGCAATAATTGCCGCTTTGGATGATTTCATTTTTAATCCTGCCAGCAATGCGATAAAACTGACACTGACCATCACCGCAGAGTTCACGAATATCTCCGCATAAAACATGCCGCTGTTAAGGACAATGCCGGACGCCGCCATATCTGCAAATCCTCTGACAGTCGCCAGCACGGCATAAAATAATATCTTAGTCAGAACCAGTGCTGTAAAATTGAAAATCCATACTGCCAGCATCTGGCACAACAGAATCTTTTTTCTGTTAATAGGATAGGAAAACATCAGATTCATGGTCTTGTTTTTATAGGCACCCACTATGAAGGATGCCAGCATTGTACTGGTAAAGACAATAAACGACATGTTGGTAAACATTTCCACTCCGGCCTTTAGCATACTTTTTCCATAGGCGGTTCCCACCTCTTTCGATGCCAGCTCGCCTGCGGTGGCTAAAATCAGCGATAAAAGGACAAATACCATAATGAAAACGTTTCTTACATATTTGATAATATTATTTTTCTTCCACTCAAGTCTGATCAATTTTAACATGATTTTTCCTCCCCGTTAGTCAGTTTTAAGAAATAGTCCTCGAGACTTTCTGCCTTTTTGCCAATCGCGCTGATTTCCACATCATTGTGCATCATGGCTTTTGATATGTCGTTTGTACTGATGCGGCTGTCGTAGATGCGGATATCGTGTTCGTCGATCACCCTGAAATTATTCAGTTCCAGCTTATCTGCCAGTACATAGGCCGCCTTTTTTGTATCTGCGGTGGTAAGCTGGATATAGGCCGTATTCATTTCGGATATCTCTTTCATGGATATCTCTTTCACCATGCTTCCGTGACTGATGATGCCAATGGTGTCAGCAATGCTTTCCACCTCGGAGAGGATGTGGCTGGATATGATAATCGTGATCCCGTATTCGGTACAAAGCATTTTAAATAAATCCCGGAGCTGTTTCATTCCGGCAGGGTCTAATCCGTTGGTGGGTTCATCCAGCACCAGCAGTTCCGGCCTGCACAGAATTGCACGGGCAATGCCCAGCCGCTGCTTCATGCCAAGGGAGTAGTTTTTGACGGTTTTGCCCGCCGCTCCCGTCAGCTCCAGCATCTCAAGGGCCTTTTCCACGCTTCCGGGATTATAGTACCCCATATACTCACAATGAAGCTGTAAATTTTCCTTTCCGCTTAGATGGTCGTAAAATGTGGGAAATTCAATGATACTTCCCATCCTCTTTAAAACCTCATAAGATGTAGGTGTAAGGGTTTCCCCAAAAAGTTCAACCGCTCCTTCCGTGGGTTTCCAGAGATTGGTAATCATTTTCATGACCGTAGTTTTACCCGCCCCGTTAGGCCCCAGAAATCCGTATATCTCTCCCTTCTTCACATGAATGTTTACGTTTTTGACCAGTTCCTTACCGTCAATGATTTTTGTAAGATGATTTGTCTGTAAAATATATGGCATTTTGACTGCCCCCTTTCTAAGAACTATAATAACAGTTAAGTTTTTCAAAACTCTTGACTAATTCTTACAAATTTCTTTCACTGTAAAAAACCGCCTGCTATAATAAACCGTCCCGCTTTGCACGGCGTTGTTCATGACCATAAGCTCCATGCAAAGCGGGACGGCGTCTGTTTATTAGCAAAATTTCTTTAATTTTACGGTAAATGTTGTTTTTATACCGGGTTTGCTCTCGAGAAAAATATCTCCTCCTAACTGGCCCGCAAGATTTTTTGCAATTGTCAGCCCTAAACCGTTTCCCTGTATTCTCCGGTTCCGGGAGTCCTCCATGGTGTACAGCCGTTCAAAAACATTCTGGGCAAATTCCTTTTCTATTCCCCTGCCCTTATCCATGATGTCAATATATGCCCAGGCTTCATCCTCCCTAAGGGACAGACCTAAGTATTTTCCTTCGCTTCCGTAGCGCACCCCATTGGATATCAGATTGGATAGGATCCTGTCAACAGCCCCTTTTTCCCCCTGTATAAACATATCGTTTTCCGGGATAGCTATCTCCACCGTAAAATCTTCCCCTTGCAGAATGTCATAAAAGCCAAGTATATTTTCCCTGCACAATTCACTGATGTTCACTTTGCTTATCTCTAAATTCGTATCTCCGGCTTCCAGTTTCGCCAAGGTAAAAAACTGGTTGATAAGCTCCATGACCTGCTCCGCCTTTGCCTCCACCTTCCTAATTTCTCTGTTGTCCGCCTGATTAAGGCGCATGATTTCCAGATGGCCCAGAATAACTGTCAGAGGCGTCTTGATGTCGTGGGAGATATTGGAAAGCATTTTCTTAGAGGAAATCTCCTGCCGGATAAAATCGCTCTTGATCTTCTTCCGGTCCAAAAGCAGACGGTTAATCTGCCCGCAAAGCTCCATAAGCGCCTTATTGTCCGTAAACACCATGATCTGTTCGTCACTGTCATTTTCTAAAATGTCAGAAAGCTTCCGGCTGATTTCCTTAAGCTTTGCCTGTATGCCCTTCCTGTATAGGAACCGCTGGTATAAAACCACAGCCGCCAGTATCACAATGACACATGCCATAAAAAATGTGACCCCTCCGCTCATTCCACATCCCCCAGTCTGTACCCTATCCCCCAGACTGTCACCACGATCCGGGGATCCCGGGGATTATCTTCTATTTTATTGCGCAGTCTGCTGATATGGACATTCACGGCATTTTCATCCCCAAAGTAGGCGTCGTTCCATACATGGGAATAAATCTGCTCTTTGGTATAAACTTTCTTGGGATTCTGCATCAAAAGCTTTAAAATCTCAAATTCCTTTGCCGTAAGCTCCTTCCTTTCCCCCTTTTTCAAAACAGAATAGTCATTTATATCCAACGAAAGAGCCCCCCGCTTCAAAACAGTTTCCTCTCTGGCGTTCCCTGCCGCATACTGGGTAGTTCTCCGGATGTTGGCCTTTATCCTTGCCAGCACTTCCGTAACGGAAAAAGGTTTCGTGATATAATCGTCCGCACCTAAGCCCAGCCCCAGCGTCTTGTCAGAGTCTGTGTCCTTTGCAGACAGAATAATGATTGGCACGGTGCTTTTTTCCCTGATGGACCTCATGACCTCCATACCGCTCTTTTTCGGTATCATAAGGTCGAGCAGTACCAGACTGTATTCGTCTGCAAAAAATTCCCCGCAGGCGCTCTCCCCGTCAAAAGCCGCCGTCACTTCAAAATTTTCTGATATCAGAAAGTTTCTTAGCATATCGCTGATTTCAGTATCGTCTTCCACTAGTAAAATTTTCATCTGAACCTGTTTCTCCTTCTGCCGCAAAATTTTGTATGAGACTTTTCACGATGCCGCCTTGTACAGCCTCCGAATCCTCTCTTTTCTCCTCACTGTTTCGCATCTTCATAGAAACTATTTTGGTTTGACTTATTTGCTTAATATAAATATACCTGTTTGACGCAAATTTACAATCCCCTTTATAAACAAACGCTGCCACGCTCCGCGAGACAGCTTATTGTAACAAACGCCGGCCTGCTTTGCAGGCCAGATCATTGTAATAGAAAAGCGCCCAGATGGTGAAGACCATGGGGCGCCGGAAGTTACCATATAAGCCGCCAGAAAACGACTCTTTTGACAACATAGGTAGTATTCGCCGCACTGATCAGCGTGCGGCATACTGTTTTTTATTCAATGGGAGTGACAACGGGCTTACCGTCCTGATCAATCAAAACGGTCAGTCCTGTGCCTGTTCTCAAATCATGGGAAGCCAACAGGTAATTCACGCCGGTTTCCGTATCAACGATGACCTTTGCCACATTGACAAACCCCTGAGAGTAAACTTCCACAAAACGCTCTTTTGCCATATGCTCACCTCCTTTTCCATTCTGCTGTCTGTCATAAGAATATACCATATGATCAGGGATTTTTGGTTCAAATTTCCTGAATGAACAGCATAATTTCTTAAACGGATCAGAAGGCGGCAGCACTGTTTCCCTCCACTGATTACAATAAACCGACTCCCAGAATGTGGCAGCATTTGCTGCGCAGCTCCGCTTTCCCCGACCGGGAAAGCAGGCACTCGTGGCCGCCGGCCCAAAGTTTATTGTGTTTCAGGTCTACTGCTTCAATCTTATCCGCCGCCACCAGATAGGCCCTGTGCGTACGGATAAACTGGTCCCCCATCTGAATTTCCAATTCATTGAGACTGCCTAAAAAATCCATCCGGCTGCCTGACGTATAGAGATAGACGTGATGGGGCGCAGGGGCGGTTTCAAAAAAGATGATATCCCGCAAAGGAACATGACGTATCATTTCTCCTGTCCGCAAGGTGAACATTTCTGTAGGCGCCTGACGCTGCGCCATGAGATGTGTATGTATTTCCCCCAGGCACTGTGCCGCTGACGGTCCAATCGGCTCCGGCCCCTTAACAATGTAGTCAAACGCCTCCAGGTGATATTTGAATGTGCGCCAGGCCAGATCTCCATAACTGGTGATGTAAACCAGTATTCCGTGAGGGTCCCGCCGCCGAAGCTCACGCCCCAGCCGGAAACCGTCCCATTCCTCATCCTTTAGCTCCACGTCCAGAAAGTAAATGCTCTGTTTAGCGTTTTCTGCCATATTCAGCAGTTCCTGTGCATTGGCTGTACTGCACACCACTTTCATATCGTAGTTTTCTACAAAAATCTTCCACTCCAGAGCGGTCTGAATCTGGTGGCGGATAAGGTCTTCATCGTCACAAAGATAAATTCCGATCATAGTCTTTCCTCCACGGTCAACTCCTGAACAAATATGCCGTTTTCCCAACTGGTGCAGGGAGAAGCATTCGGATAACTCTCCAGAATACGCTGGTAGCTGGACAGGCCCGTCCCCCGTCCAGCCCCCTTGGTGGACCAGCCGTCATCCCACATTTTTCCTGGTTCAATAACATTTGTATAGGAATTAGATACCCGTAAAAATACCCGTTTATCCAAAGATAGCAGCACAATCTCCACCCAGGGCTGTTCCGATTCCAGCGCCGCCTCCCCGGCGTTGTCTGCCAGAATCCCCAGACAACGGACAAAATCCCATACATTCATATACACATCCTCTATTGGATAAAGTACTTCCAGACGGCATTCAACTCCCTTTTTTTCCATAACGGTGAGTTTGCTTAAAAGGAGACTCCTGACCTCCGGAATCTGCAAATTTCCAATCTGGGTGGATGTCTGGATCTTCTTTCCGATCCGCAGGTCAAACCCGGCATCCAGCTCGGACAGGGTATGGCGCAGTCCCTCCAGCTCCCCTGCCCCTGCCTGCTGGGACAAGCCTGCCAGAAGATTTTTATAATCGTGGCGGAATGCACGCACCTCACGCCGGATATTCTCCAAATCCTGTTCGTAGAGCTGCTGCCGGGCAATAATATCCTGCTGTACCTGTAGTTTCCGGGCCGCATCAGACTGCCGGGCCAGGTAGACCACCAGCACTGCCATCAAAACTACCATCGCCGCCGTCAGCAGGTAGTAGAATAGCAAAAACCGGGGCTGAACACCGCTTGCCAACCGGATCATGACCTCCATGACTGCTTCCAGAACAAACAGCACAAGGGCCATCCGCCGTGGCGCAGACCCATTGTCCAGTAAAAGACGGAACCACTTTCCAAACCGCAGCTTATACAGCAGAAGGGCTGTTGCTATACTGATACACAGATACACCCCCAATACCATCGCAATTGAACAACTTTCGTCCAAGGGTATATCCCAGAGCAGCACGATGGCCAGAGCAGACTGGGCCACCTGAAAAACAGACGCCATACAGGTGGCGACAAAAGCCTGCCAGAATCCGAACTCCCACGCCCACCATACCCAAAGGGTAACCATGAGAAGAACGGCAAAAGATGAAATGAAATATTGAACCATATGCAATTCCGGGACAGCATACAGGCCAAGAGAAAGCACGAGGGCAATCAGCGGAGAAAGGAACAGAGGCGGCAATTTTTTCAGCCGTCTCCACACTGCCCGTTCGTCTGTCACAGCCAGCAGGTAGGCTGCCAGTGCCAGATGCCCTGTCAGACTGTCCAAATATCCAACTAAAAATTCACTCAATGAAGGCATCATGTTATAAATCTCTTTCCACATTATTTCGTTTTTGGCGCAGCCGTTACCATCACAACGCTAACAAATGCCTTTTGCGCTCGATCATCTCGCCGATTCTTTCGATATATTGGGCCACATCCTTTACATTCTCGCACCGCTCAATCTGCCCGTCCGGATAAACCCGCTTGGAGATAGAACCTGCGCCCAGCGCCACGATGTCCTGTTTCTCCTCCATGATCAGTACATTATAAATCCCAAATTTCCCTTCTTTTGCGTAGCCCACATTTTCAAAATTGCCCGCCATATTCTTCTGGCGGTAAAGATAATAGGGAACCATATTCATTGCATCAGCGCCTTGTGCTGTGATCTTCATGGTCTGTTCTGTATTATGCAAAGCGGAAAGGCCGTTCTCCTCGATCCACTGGCTTAACCGGGAAGCCCGCTTTATAGCCAGGGAATGAACCGTAAGGCTGTCCGGCCCGAGCTTTTTAATTTCTTCCATGGTGGCTGACACATCCGTCCCGCTCTCCCCCGGAAGGCCGAGGATCAAATCCATATTAATATTGCTAAATCCTGCTTCCCTTGCCATGGCAAAGGCTTCCTTCACCTGCGCAACAGTATGCTTTCTCCCTATGAAATCCAGAGTCTCCTGCTTCATGGTCTGGGGGTTGACGGAAATTCTGGTAACCCCGTATTTCTTAAGCACCTTAAGCTTTTCCAGCGTAATGCTGTCTGCCCGTCCTGCCTCCACCGTAAACTCCTTAATGTGGGATAGATCCAGACTATCCGTTATTTTTCCAAGGAGCCGGTCCAGCTCTGCGGCTTCCAGTGTAGTAGGGGTGCCGCCTCCGATGTAAACCGTGTCCAGTGTCTTGTGCCTGTAAAGGCCGGCGGTAAACTCGATTTCCTTATCCAGCGCGTCCAGATATTCACTTATGCGCTTTTTCCATGTGACAATCGGAAAAGAAGTAAAGGAGCAGTACAGGCATGTGGTTGGACAGAAGGGAATACCTATGTACAGGCTGTAGCCGTCCTCATAATGGAGATTTTCAAGCAGACTTTTTTCCCTTTTTGCAATTTCAATCGCAAGACTGCCCTTTTCATCGCTGATAAAGTATGTCTCCTTCATATATTCCATAATTTCCCCATCACTCCTGCCCTCCGTAATCATGGTCATTGGAATTTTGGCAGGGCGTATGCCCGTTAGCGTCCCCCAGGGCAGTTGAATACCTGTATGTTCAGACAGTACCGTGTACAGAAGCTGTTTCAGGCGGTTTTTTACCTCCGGCCTTGTCATGCCCTCCCGGATTTCTATCTTCCGGACGCCAAAAGAAGCCCCGCTCCCTTCCCCTTCCATGAGGGAAAGCAGCACAGCTTCCCTTGTAAATTTGATATCAATGTCCGGCAGCCCGAAATCCGAGCTTTCCTTCTGGTCTTCTACGAACACCTTTACTTCGCAGGCCGGATAAAATGCCTTTACCAGCGCATGGATATCATATTCAAATCCGGCCTTATCTGTAGTAATTACAATTAAATTTTCCTTTTTCATCATTGTCATTGTTTCCCTGTCTCTTTTACTTCTGTTATTCTTACTTTTTATACTTCAGTCAATTTTGTGCGCCGCAGTTTTTGATCCCATAATCTCTTTTATGCTGCGGCCCCTTTTACCAGCCATGTCTTTTACTCTACAGTCACTACTTTTGCAAGGTTCCGCGGTTTATCCACATCCAGCCCCTTATCCAGGGACACAAAATAAGCGATAAGCTGCAGGACCACTGACGCCGGCATGACCATAAATGCATCCGCCATCTGCGGCAACCTGTAAACGCAGCTCCACTCTCCGCCTTCGTCCATGGTTTCGTGTTCCTTGATCAAAAGAACGACTCTTGCTCCTCTGGACTGCACTTCCCTGATATTGGAGAGTTCTTTGCTCTTTAGTTTATCCTGAGTCACAACCGCGATAACGGGCGTATCCTCCGTAATAAGCGCAATGGTGCCGTGTTTCAGCTCCCCGGAAGCATACGCCTCCGAATGGATATAGGAAACTTCCTTTAATTTTAGAGAGCCTTCCAGCAAAATGGAATAATCCAGCCCGCGTCCAATCATGAACACATCCCGGGCGTTTAAGATCGTGCCTGCAAGGCGGTGTATCTCTTCCTTGTCCTCCAGAACCCTTTCCATTACTTGGGGAACCCTTTGCAGTTCTTCTATAAACTCTGTAACTTTTTCCCCGCTCCAGAGTCCTCTCGCCACGGCCATCCTCGCAGTAATCAGGTAAAGCACTGCAAGCTGGGTAGTATATGCCTTGGTGCTTGCCACAGCGATTTCCGGCCCCGCACAGGTGTAGATCACATGCTCACTGGCCCGGGCAATAGATGCTCCCTTCACATTCACAATAGAAATACTGGGGGAGCCGCACTTTCTTGCAAACTTAAGTGCCTCTAAGGTATCAATCGTCTCCCCTGACTGGGAAATTGCGATTACCAGTGTATCTTTATCCACCACGGGATCATTATACATGAACTCGGAGGCCATCACCACATCCACATGGATCCCTATCATTGCCTGGATAAGGCTCTTTCCCACCAGCCCCGCATGCATGGCAGTGCCGCAGGCAATAACGCAGATCCTTTTACATGCTGCAAGAATCTCATCAGGTATCCCTTCTGCCGTAAAATCCGGCCTGCCGTCCTTGATCCTTGGCAGAATCGTCTCCCGGATGACCTGGGGCTGCTCCATGATCTCCTTTTCCATATAAAATGGATAACCGCCCTTACCGCCGCGGCTCACATCCCAGTCCACCTTCTGCCAATCAATCGGGGCTTTGTCCCCGGATAGATCAAACATTTCCACGCCCCCGGGGCTTAAACATACCACATGAAACTCAGGCATCACAAAATAATCTGCTGTGAAAGGCACAATCGCCGCCACATCAGAGGATAAGACAGCGCCGTCCTTTGTAACTGCCGCCACAATGGGGCTTACATTACGGACCGCATAAATTTTGTCGGGCTGGTCATCGAACATAATTGCCAGGGCAAAGGTCCCTTTCAGCTTCAGGACAGTTCTCCTTATAGCCGAGTAAGGATCGCCAGCGTAAAAGTGCTCAAGAACTGCCGCCACCACTTCACTGTCCGTCTCCGATACAAGGGCTCCCTCCAGGGCATATTTCTCCGTCAGCTCCCTGTAGTTTTCAATAATACCGTTATGTATCAGTGTAATCCGTCCGAATCTGTGGGGATGGGCATTTTCGTCGCACACGCCGCCGTGGGTGGCCCACCTCGTATGACCGATGCCGCAGGTGCCCTCCGGCTTTACCTCCGCACACAAATTACGTAAATCTTTTACCCGTCCCGCACGCTTTACGATTTGTGTCTGTCCTTCCTTTAAAAGAGCAATCCCTGCACTGTCATACCCCCTGTATTCCAGAAGCTCCAGCGCATCCAGCATGATCTTTTGTGCATTGCCTTTTCCTGTATATCCAATAATTCCACACATTGTCGTTTCCCTCATCTTTCTATTATTTATCATTACCCTTTGCGCCGTCCTGCGCATCAGGGTTTCCAAATCCTATCTCCAAAAGCTGGCCTGCAAAGCATGGCCGTCTGCAAATTCCATGAACCGGCCCGCCGGGGTCCAGCCTTTGGCATCATACACTTCCCGGTGTTTATTCTATGCAGGGCATCTCAAAATGTGTAGAATTTCATGTCTGCAAATCAGAACACACATTATTTCAAAAGCTCTTTTATAGATCCTCTCCCGGAAGTTCATCCAGATTTCCTCCGCTATACCGTATTTGTTTTGCAGTTACCTGCATATTTGCCGGTATATCTCGCACCGGAGGCATACGAAAGAGCATCCGCCGAATTTTCGATAACTCTTTTCCTCGTCAGCCTTCTTTGGCACCTGATCAAAACAGACCCCAAAAAGGCCATGGCGCTAGATTAGGGAAACAATGACAATCTTCTCTATTTAATTTCCAATGTTCGTCAAAAGCTATTATACACAAAACACATGTAGTTGTAAACCACATGTGTTTATGGAAATTTTTCTATTTCTATTTATATTCTGCAAACTGTCCATATTCATCCCAGATGTTGCATATCCAAGTCTTTCCCTGGTTAAATATGATTTCTTTGCCGCTCTTATCATAGAACTTTGCAGGTGTGGCATCGCCGTTATATCTCTTCCAGGTGCCTTCAATGACTTTTCCCCCTGTAAAGACAATGGCCTTCCCCTCCCCATGTACGCCGAAGGCAAGGTAATCATGGCTGTCTCTCACTTCTCCGTGACAGTACTGGAATACCACGTTCGATACTGCAAGCTGGCTGCCGTCTATTTCATCTGTCTGGGCACTGCCGTTCTGGTATCTGCGGTAAAGCCCATCCTGCGCATTATACTCAAAGTAAGGATTGTAAGCACCATACCCGC
This sequence comes from Lachnospiraceae bacterium, assembly GCA_009911035.1. Lineage (GTDB taxonomy): Bacteria > Bacillota > Clostridia > Lachnospirales > Lachnospiraceae > Suilimivivens. Next base: position 51,396 of record QXWO01000021.1, on the reverse strand, counting down.
CTTTGTTGCCGCTCTGTCCGCCGGGGTAAATCAAAGTTGCCCCTGGTGCGCTGCCATAATTGTTTTCTGCCCTTGCATTGTCCGCTGCAAAAGTAAAGGGCGGCACATAAGCACTGTCATAACTCCAGTTATAGCCAAGCCTGCTGGCAGCTTTCATCATACCGTCTATAAACAAATAGCCTGTAAATTCTTTTGCATAACCCGGACGGCTCACCCTGCCAAAGGCTTCCTGGGCAGGATTGTGGATGCCCTCCACTGCTGCGCTGATATTTTGGACGCTGTCTCTGTTTATCAGTTCTTCCACATAGGGCACTGCAAGGCCCCAGTTACAGTAAATTGCCTCATATCCCATGGCAACATACACAAAATAATCACGGCTGCTTCTGACCGGACCGATCCTGTCCAGGCCGTCAAAGTCCTCAAAGATCCCCATCAGTCTTGTGATGCGCCCTTCCACAGGGGCTTCATAGATAATGCTTGCCCTGGAAATGCCATACTGGGGCATGGCCGGGGAGTTGTTAGGGATCATAACCGCAATAGGACGTCTTGTAACTACCTTTTCATCCTTCCATTGTCCGGTAAGGTAACTCTGTCTCTTTCCGTTTACCGTCTGCCGCTCCAGAATGACCGGAACGCCCTGAGCTGCCGGCGGTGCCTGTGCTTCCGGTGCCTCCTGCTCTACTTCCGGCTCCTTTTTTTCCACCTCTGTTTCTTCCACCTTCTCAACAGCAGGTTCAGGCGCTGGTTCCGGCACAGGCTTTTTCCCACACCCTGCAAGGGCCATACATACTGATAATCCCACTGCTGCCAATACTAATTTTTTCATTGCTTTCATCCCCCGTTTTTCCTCATATACCGTGCCGGTATATGCTGTTCCTGTTTATTTTCAAACACGCTCTGGATACTGTTGTCTGATTCCCATAAATAGTAAAAACGCCACATACAACCTGCCGTTTACTTTTATTTACAAAAAAGGATTGTACTGCTTCTCGTACCCAATAGTGGTAGATTCCCCATGCCCCGGATAAACCTTTACCTCCTCCGGGAGCGGCATAAGCTTTTCCTTCACAGAACGCACAAGTACCCCCATGCTTCCTGTAGGAAGGTCTGTCCTGCCTACCGATTCCTGAAATAAAGTATCCCCACTGATCAATATTTTATTATCCTCAAAATAATAACAGCAGCTTCCTTTGGTATGCCCAGGCGTAGCGATCAGCCTGCAGGTCATGCCCTCAATAGTGACTTCTTCCCCGTCTTTTAAATAAACGTCGGCTTTCACTGTACAGGGCCGCCCGGCTCCTTTGGAAACATTTACCGAAGCGCTCTCACAGACGTCCTTTTCTTCTTCGTAAGCATAAAGCTTTGCCCCCGAAAGCTTTTGCAGTTCCTCCACGCCCCAGATATGGTCAAAATGGCCGTGGGTAAGTAAAATTGCCGCCGGGCAGAATCCTTTTTCTTTCAGTCTGCTGTAAATATACTCTCCCTTATCCCCAGGGTCAAAGACGAGCACGCTTCTTTCCTCCTGGGCATCTTCTCCGTCCTTATACACAAAATAGCAATTTGTCTGGCACATGCCAAGCACGATCCTGCCTATTTTCAAATCAGCCATCCCACACTCTCCTTTATCCGTATTTTTAAGCCAGTGCCCCACAGAAACAGCCGCATATCCATGCCGGCAGGGCTGCCTTACCTGTGGGGGATCACCCGGTAGTTCTCTCTATATCTATTACGCTTTCTATGGAATTGATCTTGTCAATGATCCGGTTTAATTCATCCCTGCTGGTGATTTCAAAAGAAGTGGCAAGTGTTGCGACTCCCTGCTTATTGACTCTGGTATTCATGGACAGGATATCAATGCTCTTTTCCGTCAATGCACGGGATATATCCGCCAGAAGCCCGTTCCTGTTGTTGGCATAAATCTTAATCTCTGCCAGATACTTTTCGCTTCCGGCTTCATTAGGGGAAGCCTCCCACTCTGCATCCATCAGCCGCTCCCGTTCTATTTCCGGCAGATTGATGATATTGATACAGTCGGTCCTGTGAATGGAAATGCCCCTGCCTCTGGTGATGAATCCCACAATCTCGTCTCCCGGCACAGGAGAACAGCACTTGGGAAAGCGCACTGCCAGATCGTGGATTCCTTTTACCATGATATCGCTGCGGGACTTGATTCTGGCCGGCCTGCGCGTCTGTCCGCTCTCCGCAACGGCGGCCAGGACTTCCTCATTGGTCAGTTCCTTCTTGTGGTCCTTCTCGTAGTGCTCCATCATCTTATTGACGATCTGCCCTTCCTTCAGTCCCCCGTGTCCCACAGCCGCAAGCACCGACTCCCAGTCCCTGAATCCGTACTTATGCATAATCACCTGCATGTATTCCGTCCGCATAATGTCGGGCGCGTTAATGCCCTTTGCCCGGCAGTAGAGATTTAAAAGATCTTTGCCCTTTATGATATTTTCTTCCTTGAATTCATTCTTAAACCACTGGTTGATCTTGTTCTTGGCCTGGGTGCTTTTGACCACATTGAGCCAGTCCCTGCTCGGGCCTTTGGAATTCTGGGAAGTCAGGATCTCGATTCTGTCGCCGTTTTTGATCTCATACTCTATGGTCACCAGCCGTCCGTTTACCCTTGCGCCTATCATCTTATTCCCCACTGCACTGTGGATGCTGTAGGCAAAATCAATGGGGGTGGAGCCTGCAGGCAGGTTCTTCACCTCCCCCGTAGGCGTAAAGCAGTATACGCTGTCGGAAAATAAATCCAAATCACTTTTCAAAAGATTCATGAATTCCTTGTTGTCCGACATATCCCGCTGCCATTCCAGTATCTGGCGCAGCCAGGAAAGCTTTTCCTCCTCGGAATCCTCAATTTTCTTGCCATCCGAAGCCACTTTATATTTCCAGTGGGCAGCAATGCCGTACTCCGCCGCCTTGTGCATCTCGTAAGTACGTATCTGGATTTCAAAAGGCTGGCCGCTGTTTCCAATCAATGTCGTGTGAAGGGACTGGTACATATTGGCCTTGGGCATGGCAATATAATCCTTGAAACGCCCCGGTATAGGTTTATACATCTCATGAATCACACCCAGCGCCGCATAGCAGTCCTTCACCGTGTCCACGATGATGCGCACCGCAAACAAATCATAAATCTGGTCAATGGTTTTATTCTGGTTCTTCATTTTTTTGTAGATACTGAAAAAATGCTTCACCCGGCCGTCAATCTGGGCTTTGATGCCTGCATTGACAATATGCTCACTGACCTCGTCTACGATATTCTGAATATATTTCTCCCGCACGCTTTTGCGCACGGCAATTTTATCCACCAAATCATAATAAGCTTCCGGCTCTAAATATTTAAGCGACAGATCGTCCAGCTCCACCTTGATCTTGGAAATACCGAGCCGCTGGGCAATGGGAGAATAGATTTCCATGGTCTCCCTTGCAATCCTCTGCTGGCTTTCCGGGCTTTTATATTTCAGGGTGCGCATATTGTGAAGTCTGTCTGCAAGTTTGATAATGATGACCCGGATGTCCTTCGCCATCGCAAGGAACATCTTACGCAGGTTTTCCGCCTGCATTTCAAACCGGTCAAGGGTCTTATCCCCACTTTCGCTGGAAAACTGGAGCTGTTCCAGCTTGGTCACGCCGTCCACTAAAAGCGCCACATCTTTCCCAAACTGCTCCGTGATCTCCCCTTCCGTCATGATGGTATCCTCGATCACATCATGCAGAAGTCCGGCTGCGATCGTCTCCTTATCCATTTCAAGGTCCGCCAGTACAATGGCCACGCACAAGGGATGGATAATATACGGCTCCCCGGACTTGCGCACCTGATTTTCATGGGCTTTGGCAGCCAGATGATAGGCTTTTTCTATCAGGGACGTATCATCAGAAGGGTGATACTTCTGGACACGCAGAACTAAGTCCCTGTACAATTGTTCGGGGCTCTGGAATTCCTGGATGGCTTCAATCCGGCCATCATCAAATACGATTTCACTTTTGGTCTGTCTGATATCTTTTTCTTCCGTCATAAAGTTACACCCTCAGATGCGTTCTGTTTCTGTTTTCTTTGTCATATTATGATATTATATATTCTTTAATAAAGTTCGTCAATGTGCCAAATAACTTAAGTTTATGCAAAAAAACGGGCATACTTTATAGCATACCCGCTTTTTAAACCAATTATAACGTCTGCCTGTTGACTTCCTTCACAGCAGTATTTACAAATTTATAAGAAATTCACTTCATGAACGGCAACGCTTACATCATTCCGCCCATTCCTGCACCGCCTGCCGGCATTGCAGGTGCGTCTTCTTTGATATTTGCAACAACAGATTCTGTGGTAAGAAGTGTGGATGCAACGCTTGTTGCGTTCTGGAGAGCGCTTCTTGTAACCTTTGCAGGGTCAAGGATACCTGCGGATACCATGTCCACATATTCCTCTTTCAGCACGTCAAAGCCTACTCCTATTTCGGATTCTCTTACCTTGTTGATGATAACGCTGCCTTCTAATCCAGCGTTTGCCGCAATGTGGAACAAAGGAGATTCCAGTGCTTTCAGCACAAGCTGTGCCCCTGTCTTTTCATCGCCTGCCAGTGTCTCTGCCAGTTTTTCCACTTCTTTTGCTGCATGGATATATGCAGAACCGCCGCCGCAGATAATACCTTCTTCTACTGCTGCCCTGGTAGCTGCCAGCGCATCCTCCAGACGGAGTTTTGCTTCCTTCATTTCTGTCTCTGTAGCAGCGCCTACACGGATAACCGCTACACCGCCTGCCAGTTTTGCAAGTCTTTCCTGAAGTTTTTCTTTGTCAAAGTCAGATGTCGTCTCCTCGATCTGTCCTTTGATCTGGTTGATTCTTGCGGAGATTGCATCCTTGTCGCCTTCCCCGTCAACGATAACGGTATTTTCTTTCTGAACCTTAACGGATTTTGCACGTCCAAGCTGATCCATTGTGGTTTCTTTTAAGTCAAGGCCCAGTTCCTCGCTGATCACCTGGCCGCCTGTAAGAATTGCGATATCTTCCAGCATTGCTTTTCTTCTGTCGCCGTAGCCGGGCGCCTTTACAGCAACTACATTGAAGGTTCCGCGCAGTTTATTTACGATCAGGGTCGTCAGTGCTTCACCTTCCACATCCTCTGCAATGATAAGCAGTTTCGCGCCGGACTGTACGATCTGCTCTAACAAAGGCAGGATTTCCTGGATATTGGATATTTTCTTATCTGTGATCAGGATATAGGGATTTTCAAGAGTTGCTTCCATCTTATCCATGTCTGTAGCCATGTATGCGGAGATGTATCCTCTGTCAAACTGCATACCTTCTACCAGGTCGAGTTCTGTGAGCATGGTCTTGCTCTCCTCAATTGTGATAACGCCGTCGCCGGATACTTTTTCCATCGCATCTGCAACTAATCCGCCTACTTCGTCATCTCCTGCTGAAATTGCTGCAACTCTTGCAATGTGCTCTTTTCCATTTACTTTAGAGCTCATCTTTGCAATTGATTCTACTGCACAGTCTGTAGCTTTTTTCATACCCTTTCTTAAAATAATAGGGTTAGCGCCTGCAGCCAGGTTCTTCATGCCTGCATTCACCATTGCCTGTGCAAGCACGGTGGCTGTTGTGGTTCCATCACCAGCAACATCATTGGTCTTGGTGGCAACTTCTTTAACAAGCTGTGCCCCCATATTCTCAAAAGCATCTTCCAGTTCAATTTCTTTTGCGATCGTCACACCGTCGTTGGTGATAAGGGGTGCACCGTAGGATTTGTCTAAAACTACGTTCCTTCCTTTAGGTCCTAAAGTTACTCTTACCGTATCTGCAAGCTGGTTTACGCCTGATTCAAGTGCTGCACGGGCTTCAGCGCCGTATTTGATTTCCTTTGCCATTTTTCATTGCCTCCTGATATTTTCAATAAATTATTCATGGTACTGCCAGTCTGGACCGGCCTCTTACTACTGGATCACTGCAAGAATATCGCTCTGCTTTACGATGATGTATTCTTCTTCATCAATTTTTACATCTGTCCCTGCATATTTGGAGTAAATGACCTGATCTCCGGTCTTTACTTCCATTTTTACTTCCTTGCCGTCTACCACACCACCGGGGCCAACAGCAACTACTTCTGCCTGCTGGGGTTTTTCTTTATTCTGTCCCGGAAGGACAATGCCTGATTTGGTAGTTTCTTCTGCTACTAACTGCTTTAACACAACTCGGTCTGCTAATGGTACTAACTTCATTTTAACTGCCTCCTTTATTTTAGTTCATTTGTTTACCTTTGTTTTGTCTTTGTTAGCACTCAATAATATCGAGTGCTAATTACTAAACCCTATATTAATTTTATATGCTTTCCTTTGCAAACGATGTTAGACGCTATTTATTCATATATATTCTATTATACTCATTTTTTCTCTCTTTTTCTCTCGTTATCTCATTTTTATCATAAAAATTGGATTTAATAAATAGTTTAGAATTATAAAAAGAGCAGGAACCTTTCTCCTGCCCTTTTCATTCTGCTTACGGTAAGCTGGCCCGCGAAGCACAGCAACGTTCGTTACCTGCCTGTTAATTATGTATCCCTCTTGTCAGTCTCTCCTTATATCCCGGAGCGTTTTTAACTTCAAATTTGTTGTTGAACATTTCGTATTCTGCGTCCGAAAGCCGTTCCTCCAGCGTTTCTTCTATATTAGTTTTGTATACGATGCCTGCCGCCACCGAAGGCGCCAGAACCGGATCTTCATAGGTATTGCACCTTTCCTGTACCCTTGCCGCATAACTTTCTGCTTCCCCGTCCTCAGCCATGGGAATCAGCACGCCAAACGCATCTCCGTCCACCCTGCCGAGTATAAAGTACTGCTTTGCTTCTTCCTTCAAAATATCGGCAACAATCTTAATCAGGCGGTCGCTCTCATCGTCCCCGAAATGATCGTTGGCAAACTTCCAGTCGTTGATATTCACATTGATGACTGCCACTGGCACCACTTCCGACCTGTCAATGGCTTTCATCCTGTTTTCAAAAAATATTTTATTGAACACCCCGGTAAGGATGTCCTCCCGCTCATTCTGGGTAATCTTATGCTTCTTGTCCTCAAGCTGCTTTTCCAGTTCCTCCAGATAAATGCTGCTCTCCCTGTGCAGATAAGCTTCCTCCCCTAAACGGTCCAAAAGCTTCATGGTGCCGTCCACCATCTCATTTATCAGGGCCTTGTCCCTGCTCTCTGAAAGCTGTTTCACATACAAATGCCCTATGGTATAGTTCTGAACCCGCAACTTTCTCCCCGGCTCATTGACCACATCCGGGTGAAAACCCACGAAACTGTCGCCCACAACAATTTCCTTTTCCCCGTGGCGGTCTGTCAAAAGAAGATTCAGTTCAAGAATCTCCGCCAGATTGTTCAAGTATTTCTTGATGATATCCATATCATAAAGATTGATCAATGTGTAATTTCTGATATTTTCTTTAATTCTCCTGTCATAAGGTATCTCTGCATAGCCCATAATGGTTTCTCCCGGATTTATCTGGATTTTTAGAATAGGTCTTTTGACTTGGCATATTCTGCTTTAAGTATACCTTTTTAGGAAAAGTTTATCAAGCATTTATTCACCATTTTCAAGCTTCTTTTCGGGGGTATTTTTCTGGTAAGTAAGGTTCTCCCCCAGACGGCAGTATTTCCCGTTTTTACTGTATGAGTCCATAAGGTGGGAATCCTCATACGCCGCTGTGACCGTCACCCGGCTGCTTCTTCTGGTTCCCTTCTTTTCCTTTTCCGTAAGGGCTTCCCTGCTCCCCTCTTTTCCATTCCCCGGGTCAGCCAGTGCGCCAAAGGCCCCGCTCCCCTTTCCGAAACGTTTCAGCGCCGAACTTAAGGCCGTCTTTACCTTTTCCCTGACCTGCTCCCATTTATTGACGATATAATGGGGAAATCCCTGCTTAACCGCCGAGGAAGCTGCAGCAACACCGTCTGACGGCTCCCCTTCCTCTGACACAACAGCTTCATTTCCATCCGCCCCTTTATCATCTCCCATGGCATCCCACATGTCTTTTACAAATTTCAGTCCCTTTCTCATGCCTGTTTTACGCACCGCTGCTTCTTCCCTGTAAGGATCGGGGGAAATCTGTCTGCCCTTTTCTTCCCTGTTATTTTGGGTGAAAGTATCCGGCTTTGCGCCTGGCCCCTGGCCTTTGGCCTCCGGCTTTTTCGTTTCCTCTTCATGCAGGCATTTGGTAATATGATGGGTATGGGACTGGCGGTATTCTGTTCCCGAATAAGAATTAAAATCATTCCGTATCTGCATAAACATCCTCATTTCTTTGCTTCTTTTTGTGCATTTATGAAATATCAAAAAATTCTTTCATTTACTGCGCCAGAGTAAGGTAGCTGGAAACCGCATATACTGTCTGACCGTTATAGTCAAGCTGTGACCAGCCGTTATCCCCGATAGCCGTCCTTGTAAGGATCTCCCCGTTGTGCAAAAGTCCCACAATGGTATCGTCGCTGGCTGTTCCCGGCTGGGAGCGCAGGTTCGTCTCCATTTTCGCCGTCACCTGTTCATTGACAGGCGTATAGACCGGCCCCTGGGGCGGTGCCTGCTGTCCTGTATCGTTCATGTCTGTGGTCAGATAGTTGGTCACTGCATACAGGGTCTGGCCGTTGTAAATGAGCCTTGACCATCCGTTATGTCCGATTCCCGTCCGGGTTGCCGTATCCCCGTGCACCAGTTTTCCTACCACTGACCCATCATTTAAAGTACTGGGCTCCGAGCGCAGGTTTGTCTCCTGTTTGGCTGTCACTGTTTCATTTACCTCTGTAAAAATGATCCCTACTTCCGGATCCGCCTCCACCGTTTCCGCCGGCGTTTCATCCTTGGCGCTGGCTTCCTTTGTATATCCGAAATAGGCAATATTTACATCTGTTTTTTTGGAAATTCCTTCCACCGTCCCCTGACTGGTATACTGCCACATGGCATGGGTCCCCCCATAGCTGGAGGCGGCCGTCTGAGGATAGGGCTGGTCCGGGTACTGTGCCACCCATATTTTGTATTTTCCCGCAAGCACATCGGTATTCCACTGGGCATTGCCCTCAAGCTCACTTTTGGAAGCATAGAACATGGGGGTATAGCCTGCCGCCGCAATTTCATCCAGAAAAGCGCAGGCAAGGTCAGTCCGTGTACCTGCGTCCAGTCCGTACTGTCTGCTGTCCGGGGACTGAAAGTCCTCACAGTTATAGGCTACCGGATAAGTAATTCTGTATTTTGCAATAATGTCCTTCGTAAAAGCGGCTTCCTCTTTTGCTTCTTCTCTGGAAACCGCAGAAGAAAAGAAATAGGCGCCTATTTTGATTCCTGCCGCCTGTGCCTCCTGCATATTGTATCTTGCCGTAGGATCTTCCAGGATCTCCCCTGTTGACTTGGCCCTATAGCCTACGCGGATCATGGCAAACTCCACACCCGACTGCCCCACTTTGGCCCAGTCTATGGTTCCCTGGTATTTGGATACGTCTATCCCCATGGACAGGCTGTCTGTCTCATCCCTGTCAAGACCGGATATGGTCACTGCCGCGCCTGCCTGTTCATTCCCCGCCGCACCGGAGCTCTGGGGATCCTGGGCATCATCTAAAGCGCCCACCCCGGCAGCAGCGCCCGGTTCCTTTGCAGACTCCTGCACTGCCTGATCTTCCTGTTTTTCTTTCGTTTCTTCTGATCCACCCTCTCCCGTCTGCTGCGGGTCTTGTGTATCTTCCTCTTTTAAGGAACTATCCTGCTCGTCAGGGGAATTTCCCACACCGGCTTCCTCGCCGGCTTCCCGGGGGGATTCCAGTTCTTCCCAGGCGGCTATTTCCGCCTCCACTTCCTCCCTTTGTTTTTTACTATTATTAATAAATATCCCGATTGCCACAGCAAGTATCAGCACAAGCAAAATCCCTGCCCCTGCTGTCACTGCCGCAAGCCCTGTATCTTTGTTTCTTCCACCGCTCTTTCTTTTCTTATTGTATCTATCCATCTTTTCCCTCAAATTTATATTTTTTTGTGATGTTAATATTATAAATCAAAACCGGCATGAATACCAAGTAAATTTTTCCCCTATCTGTTCTTAACAATATTTTAACGCCTTTCCTTTCGAACAGGTGATCATCAACCTGCTTGAAAACTCCGACGGACATAAGGGAATGGGCATCGGCCTTTCCATCTGCAAAACCAACATCGCTGCCCACAACGGCATCATCACTGCTGCCAACCACAAAAACGGATGCCAGTTCACCTTTACGCTTCCCATGGAGGCCCATCATGCATAAACCCATTGTCAAAGCACACATTTTACTGATAGAGGACGAAGAAAATATCCGCGTCTTTATATCCACCACCTAAAAAAAACAGGGCTACAAAATCACTACGGCTTCTACCGGAAAGGAAGGCATGCATTTGTCTGCCTCCATCTGCCCGGACGTTATCCTGCTAAATCTGGGGCTTCCCGACATGGACGGCATGGAGGTCATCCAAAAACTTCGGGAGTGGACAGCCACCCCTATTCTTGTGATCTCCGCCCGCAGCAACGAACACGAAAAGGCCCATGCCCTTGATCTTGGCGCCGACGACTATATCACCAAGCCCTTTGGCACCGTGGAGCTGCTTGCCCGGATCCGCACCTCCCTGCGCCACAGTTCCCAGATGCAGGACATGTCCTCCATCCACCCAAGGCCCTACCATCACAACAATCTGACCATCAACTTTGAAGACCACGTGGTGACTTTAAAGGGCAATATTATCCACCTGACCCAGATTGAATATAAACTCCTGATCCTGCTTGCCAGAAATTCCGGCAAAGTGCTGACCTATACCTCCATCATGGAAAAAATATGGGGGCCTTACACGGATAACAACAACCAGATCCTGCGTGTCAACATGGCAAATGTCCGCCATAAAATCGAAAATAACCCGGCCGCCCCGAAATCGGTATCGGATACCGGATGGTAGAGGGGGATTAAATATCCCGCTGCCGGCTTCCTGCTGTCTCTGACGGATATTGCATGCCCGGATGGAGGCAGCACAGGCCGCATCTTTCGTATTTCGCAGTTTGACAGTCCCTGCAAAAGTCTGTATAATGGATTTGCTGCAAAAAGCGAAGGGAGACTACAAATGAAAGAAAGAGAAAAATTTGGAAGCCGTCTGGGTTTCATACTTGTTTCAGCAGGCTGCGCCATCGGAATCGGGAATGTATGGAAGTTTCCCTACATGACCGGAAAGTACGGAGGCGCTGCTTTTATTGTTATTTATCTTGCCTTTCTGGTATTGATGGGATGGCCGATTATGGTCTGTGAATTTTCGGTGGGCCGCGGCAGTCAGAAAAGCTGCGCCACTTCGTTCCGTCTACTTGAACCCCAAGGGACGAAATGGCATCACTACGGCTGGTTCGGAATGGCAGGAAATTATCTGCTCATGATGTTTTATACTATGGTTGCCGGTTGGATGATGTACTACTGTTTCCGCTGCGGGCGGGGCGATTTCAGCAAAGAATCCATGAATGCAGAAATCGTTGCCGGTAAGTTCAGTGACATGCTTGCCTCTCCGGGGACGCTGACTTTCTGGATGGTCCTGGCAGTAGTTCTGGCTTTTGGCATCTGTACCCTTGGCGTCCAGAAGGGTGTGGAACGCATTACAAAAATTATGATGCTTGCCCTGCTTGGGCTGATCGTTGTGCTGGCTGTCCACTCTGTAAGACTTCCCGGCGCAATAGAAGGCGTGAAGTTTTACCTGATACCTGATTTTCAGAAGATGAAGGAAATTGGAATCGGAGATGTGGTATTCGGCGCTATGTCGCAGGCATTTTTCACCTTGAGCCTTGGAATCGGCGCCATGGCTATTTTCGGCAGCTACCTGTCTAAAGACCGCTCTTTAAGCGGTGAAGCCATAAGCATTGGCATTCTTGACACGTTTGTGGCATTAATGGCCGGCATGATCATAATTCCCGCCTGCTTCTCCTTTGGAATTGAGCCAGGTTCCGGCCCTTCCCTAATTTTTATCACACTGCCCCAGATATTTAGCCAGATGGCCGGAGGACGCATTTGGGGAATGCTGTTCTTTTTGTTTTTATCCTTTGCCGCACTCTCTACTGTCATCGCTGTATTTGAGAACATCATTTCCTTTGCCATTGATTTGTTCGGCGTATCAAGGACAAAAGCTGTAGCCGTGAACATTGTGCTGATCATTATTTTATCCATGCCTGCGGTGCTTGGCTTTAATGTGCTTTCAGGCATACAGCCTTTAGGCCCCGGCACAGGCATAATGGATTTAGAAGATTTTCTGGTATCCAGTAATCTTCTTCCTCTCGGCTCTCTTGTATATTTAATGTTCTGTACACATAAAAGAGGATGGGGATGGGAGCAGTTCATTGCAGAGGCAAATACCGGAAAAGGGACGAAATTTCCGTTGTTTGTGCGGGGATATATGACTTATGTGATACCTGCCCTTATCATTGTGATTTATCTGAAAGGCTATTGGGATATGTTTGCCCCCCAGGCAGCATCAGAAGGAAATCCGATGCTGCTGGCAGGGTGGATGCTTGTAGCTGCTGTCTTCCTCGCACTTGTGGGCTGGTTCGCCTTCGGTGGAAAAAAGGCACAAAAGTAAGATCAGTCTGTTTCAATCAATTCATATTCTTTCACGCCGAACCCAAGTTCTGCGGCGGCGTCAATGGTATGGACACCGTTTAAAGATTCAATACGCTCAAGCAGATGATCCCGGCCGGGGTCGTCTGCGGCGTATACCAGGTCCAGACATGCCTTGTCAATGGCAACAGGATCTATAGAGGCTAAAATTCCGATATCTTTCATGCAGGGATCTTCTGCAACTGCACAGCAGTCACAATCCACCGACATATTCTTCATTACATTGATGTAAACGATATTTCCATGGAAGTAATCTATTACAGAGGATGCGGCGTCAGCCATGGATTCCAAAAATGAATCATGGTCGGATGTCCAGAAAGCATCCATGTCACCCACACCGTGAATGTAGCCTTTTCCGTAGGAAGATGCAAGGCCGATGGATAACTGCTTGATTGCCCCGCCATAGCCTCCCATAGGGTGTCCTTTAAAATGTGACAGCACCAGCATGGACTCATATCTGGCAAGATTCTTCCCTACATAGTTTTTCCTGATCTTCTTTCCGTCAGGAATTGGAAGCTCCATGTCAGGCCCTTCGGCATCCAGTAAATCCACCTCAAAGTATTTACTCCATCCATGTTCTTCCAATGTTTTCAAATGTTTTTCTGTGGTATCCCGGCCGCCTTCATAGGCAGTGTTGCACTCTGCCACCGTTCCTCCCACATAATCAATGACAGGTTTCCAAAACTCCGGTTTTAAGAAATTCTGGTTGCCGGTTTCCCCCGAGTGAATCTTGATTGCTACCTTTCCGGGCAGCTCCTTATCCACCTTCTGATAGAGCTCCAGGACTTTTTCCGGGGTGATAGTTCTTGAAAAATACACTTTTGCTTTCATTTTTGACCTCCTGATTTTGTTTATAATATTATAAACCTTTATTTATCTGTTCAATAATCTGCCTGTTAGACCTTTTTTTATTCCTCATCGTCCATTCCCCCGCATAACCGCATCCGATTCCTGTCAGCATTCCTGCCAGCACATCCGTAGGATAATGGACGCCCACATATAACCGGGAAAAAGAAATCAAAATGGCAAGAATCAGAATTGGAATTCCGCACTTTTTCGGCAGCCTGCGGTACAGGACGCTGCCTGATGCAAAGGAACTTCCCGCATGGCCTGAAGGAAAGGAAAACTCTGAAGGCCTTGGAACAATCGGTACCAGCCCTTCCACCGCTATGTAAGGCCTGACCCTTGCCACAAGATTCTTAAGCAGAATGTTGTTGACCAGCAGGGAGCAGACCAGCGCACAGGCGCTCATGATCCCGATTTTTCTTGTACGCCTGAATGCAAGAAGAAAGATTGTAAGCAAAATCCAGATGATTCCTGCATTTCCCAGCGAGGTGATAACCTGCATAACCGGATCAAGTACCGGATTTCTTATGTTCTCCTGAATAAACAATAAAAAATTTCCATCCATATGTATCAGTGATTCCATCATCTTTTGTCATCCTTTGTTATTCTTTTTCTTAATTATATTAAGTTAATGTTTATTATAGCAAATAAATACAGGGTCTGTAAACCGTGACATTTAACCCTGCTTGTATTCTCCTGCCAAAACAAATATAATAGCATCCGGCCCCCGCCATATACCGCAGGCAGGCATTTGGCCTGTTAACAAAGTCAAATCAAAAACAACAAATTCTGTATACTAAATAATGTCAAAAACCTCGCCATCTAGGTTTTTGACATTATCCATATGTCAGGTGTTTCAGTATTATTTTAGGAAAAGGTCAGATACGCATGTCAAATCTCTTATAAATCATCTCTGCCTTTATTTCGGCGGACTCCTGTTCTAAAGCAGTCTGCCGGCTTTCTGTAAGCGCCGTCATCTCCTGCGCATTTTCCGCCATCTTTTCTGTAAATTCCTCCTGCGTTTCCTGGGTCAGGGTTTTTGCATTTTCGCTTACTTCTTCCACGATCTCCGTGACTTCTTCCAGCATTTCGTCCATAACCTCTGACAAAACACCCTTCTCATCGTCGGTTCCAAGGGCTTCCTCCACAAGCTCCTCTTTCCTCTCCTCGGGAGTCTTGGGTTCGGTCTTCTCCACGGCTTCGGCGATCTTTTCGCCCTGTTCTCTGGCTTCGTCCAGGATATGGAACATCTGCTCGTTATTATAGGCTGCCTTTGCCGCGGCAATCTCATCGTCATAATTATGGAACATTTCCAGCTTACGGACAATTTCCTCTAAGGTTTCGCTCTCCATGTTTTTAAGGTTTGCTTTCTGCTGCTCCCAGAATTCTATCTGCCCGGCTGTCTTCTGCTGACGCTGTTCCTTTTCCTGGGTGCTTTTCAGCCTGTTCCCCTGCATAATGGAGCTATTTCCGGCAAAGATTCCGTTAGGGCTGCTGCCTGCTGCGCGAAATAATGGTATATTCATAAAATTTCCCTCCGTTTCAAGACCTTTTCACTTTATCTATCGTAATGTTTTTTTGTTTTCTTAATGAAAATGTCCCAAACCGTCCGATTCCCGTAACCAACTGTATTTCATGTGCAGAATTTTTGTCCGCAGGAAGCTTTGGTTAGGGAGATGTGATTTTACAGCTCTTTCATTAAATACTGCAGAAGCATAATATGATATTCTTCATCCATGATGATTCTTTTCAGTACTGCAGTGACATATTCGTCACTGATTCCATTGATATGGGCTTCATACTGCCGGATCGCATCTTTTTCAGCCTCTATGTCCGCCATCAGCATATGCGCTGTATTTTCAGGAATTGACAGATACTCCGGCGTCCACATTTTCGGCCTTCCGTTTCGGTATTTCGCAGTAAAATCAATGGTGCCTCCCAGTAAAAAAATCAGTTCACCTAATTTCTGTAAATGCATCATTTCCGCCATTCCAATTCCCAGAAGTGTTTTTGCCATAGGGCAGTGATTACAGGACAGGCGGTTTTCATTATTGATATACTGTGTAATGGCAGATAATTCCGACACGGCGCCGCAATAATCGACACTGAGCATGTTGGCATACATCAGGTTCCTCTCCTTCACCTGAACAGGCGGGTATGGTAAGTCCGCCATGATTGGTTTTACACCGGAAAAACTGCAATTGCTAACGAAAGGATTTACTCTTTCCTGCATATTAAGAGAATCTCCTTTTTAAAATCTTATAATAGTATATTACCTGTTTGCAAAACTGTCCCTGTCTTTTCCATATAGGTACTATACCACCATCAACAATGTTCCTGCGCCAATCAGAATAAAAGCCATATATCTATCTGTCCCCCATTCTCCCGCTTTTCCAATTCTCATCCTTCTCACTGGAGGACGCCGCAGCCTTCGCGATCTGCATCACCACCTCACTGAAATATCTGGGCGGGACATCTTTCAGGAAACATGCTTTTTCCTTATCCGCTTCATCGTAAACATAGCTGCCTCTTTTAACATCGCCCGCTTTATAAAATCTTGCATCGTAAATGATGACTTCTTCGTTTTCACCTCCCACAAAGCTTCCGGAGAAATGAAGTTCCACGCCAAGTCCGGTTTCTGCATCTTCCCTGTAATAAGTGTCAAAACCGCCGCCGTCAGTCACAGACCCACGGTACCAGCCGGCCCCAAGCAGTTTCCCTCCCAGCGACAAATCATTTATGATACAGCCGCCGAAACGGTCCATGCTCTGGCTGTTCTCCTCCTCTTTCGTTACCCGGTATACAGGCCGCTTTATCTGCTCCACAGGCTGGGTGATTTCATAATCCTCAAGCTGTTCCTGCCATGCCTTTTTCCCTTCTTCGTCCAGTTCGATGGGGTGTACCAGACCGATCTTTCCTTCTGCCGCAAGCTCGTACTCCTCCTCATCCTGGGTGTTAAAAGAGCCGTCCTCCATATAGCGGAAGCTGCAGATAAGCTTCCTGTCTTCATAAATTCCCCAGATCAGGCCGATGGCAAACTGATGCATCACAGGATTTTTTACAAAAAGATTTTTCCATGCCTCCACGCTCCACTCCCTTCCCGTGGATAAAGCCTGTTCCAGACGCATTTTCTGGCTTGTGATGGTCATCTTCATCTGCTTTTTCATCTGCTTGAATTCTTCATAAGAAGCTTTCGCTTTCTGTTCATCGTCCCGTTTGCCGGGGGCCGGCATATTTTTCAGCTTTTTTCCCGTCTCGTCAAAAATTTCTATCTCCAGTTCCGGGGTAATTGTCACCCTGAAGGTACGCTCCCCGTAGTCAAAGCTTCTCTCCATGTTTTCATCAAACCCTAAATCAGGGACGATCCTGTCCGCCAGCTCCTGGCTGGTAATACCAAGCTGTTCAGCGGCAAATTCCAGCGCCCTTCCGGCCGCCGCCTTCACCTGCTTAAATTTGAATTTCCGGGCAATTCCATCCACAATCAGTAGCGCCTGGGGCAGGGGATTTAAAGCAAGCGCCTCCACTGCGTCCGATGCAATGGCACCTCTTGCGTGCTGGGGCCACTCCTGAATCTGGTGCTTAAGTTTGCTGATAATCTCCGGGCCGCCATGTATGGACGATGCGTAGAGCACCCAGCGTTTCTTTGCTTCCGCACCTGCCTCCAGCCACTTGTCAAAAAGTTCATTTACGTAAACGGCAAATTCTTCCTGATTCAGATCCTGCGCCAGCATTACGGCATTCTGGCTGATTCCGCACTTCCCCATAGAGGCATAGCACAGCAGGACTGCCTGTAAATATTCTTCCTGGGCCAGATCTCCGTTTGATTTGTGGACCTGTGAAAAAGGCGTCTCGTAAGCCCATGCAAGAGAACGTTTTTTGCCGCCCTTATGCATTTCCTTCACCAGATCTTCCTGGGCCAGAACCTTGGCGCCGCTTCCTTTTTCCGGCTCTATCCGCAAAGCATTGCATAAAAGCTCCCTTACTTTTCCATTTTTCTCTTTCTCAAGAGCCTGCCGGAACAGATCCTGATAATCTTTTTCCTGTTCCTGCCAGCTAAGGAGGGTCTTAATGGCAAGCTCCCGCTCCGCTGCCTTTTTGGATGCAAAAAGGGCCATCACTTCTTCCTCCCATTCCCGCTGCTGGCATAGAATGTGCAAAAGTTCTTCTTTTACTGCCTTGGAACCATCCTGGGTATAAGAAAGAATTTCCTTCTTATTTTGCCGGGCATCTTTTCCCATGACGCGAAGTCCCAAAAAACGTCCCGCTGCTTCCGCATTTAAAAAGGCGCTTACCGTTTCTTCCCGGCGGTTTTCAAGGTACTCTCCAAAGCACTTTTCCACAATATCCGTAAAATCCCGCTTGTTCTTTTCCCCATAAAGAAAATCATGAAACAGCACAAAGCCGGAAAGCTGACGCTCCACAGTCAGTCCTTCTTTGTCAAAATTCCTAAAAATCTCTATTATCTTCTGTCCTTTCGAGCCAATCCTCTGTGTTATTTCATCATGGAAAAAGTACAGGTAATGCTTCATCAGCATATATACCTGACACCTCCGGTCAAAGGCTTCATCCTGATAGTGTTTCCTGTATTCGTTTACACTGTTGCGCTCCCGCCATCCCGAATAGGTATTTTTCTGGGCAATCTGATCCGCATAAGGATACAGGGCATCCACTTTCGTCTCCCCTCTTAAGTATCCCTTGATTATGTCCCCATTGGCATAATCATTTCCTATCAGAACAGCGATCAGCTTTTCCCGGGCCCTGCCGCTTCTATTTGCCAGAATTGTTTGGCAAAGCTCCGGCTTAGATTCTTTAAGCACTTCGATCATTCTGCCGGAAGTATCCGTATCCACCTCATCCAATACCTTTAAAAAGCAGTTCTGGTTCCCTTCCAACTGCTCCTTTAAAATGGTGCCAAGGTTTTTATTGGCCGCCCAGCGCAGATACCGTGCACTGTCTATTTCAAATATCTGGTCATAATTTCCGCCCTTTTTGCCAATATCCGCAGGAAGTCCCCTGCTTACCTGTAACATGGCATCCAGCGCCGTCTCCGTACTGACTGCCAGAGACAGTCTCACAATGTTTTTCAGTCTGACTGAAAGCCGGAAGTTCAGATAGGCCATACTGCCTAATAATTTTAGTAAAAAAGCATCTACATGGCCGGCCTTATTGGCAAGCTGCAAAGCCTTCCCTGACATGGAATTTTCCCGCACCGCTTTCTGTATCACGGAAAGTGTATGGGGATCTATCTGGTTTTTGTACATGTTGTCAAAACTGGAAATAATGATATTTTCATACTGCTCCATCAGCGGCATATCTTCTTTGGCTATCTGTACTACTGCTTCTTTGGCTTTATCTCTTGGGCCGAATATCTTTCCAATATTTTCCAAAAAACCTTCGCTCTTTATACTGCTTTCTTCCGCTCCGCTGTATTTCATCATGAAGTAGACGGCAAGCAAAACCAGCTTTCCATTGTCAAACTTATTCTTCTGGTATCCGGCCGCCCTTTTTATCACCTCCGGGTCATTGTCTGCCAGCGCGATCAGACGGTTTATTACCTGCCCGTTTTGCAGGTACTGCTGCATGCCGATCTCCGGGGCATAAACTGCCGCTACCTTGTCCGCCTCTCCAATAATCTGGTCTTTTCCTGTATAAAGACTGCCAATAGGCGTCATATGGCAGCAGGTTGACCAGCCGATGGCAAAAAGCAGTTTAAACAGTCTTCCTGCCTCCTCCTTCCGCCCCTTCCTGGTCAATTCATAGAATACCTTTGCAGACTTTCCCCCTTCAATTTCCGACAAATCCTGAAAATCAAACTGTTCCAGCACCTCATCCCCGGCTTCCTGCATCAGATAGTCTTCCGCCAGCGCCATCTTATCTTTTGGCAGGGGAATCTGCTCAATCACCTCAATCAGCTTCCGGCTGTGCATGTCTCTTGGATTCATCATACTGTTTTACCTCCCCGTCTGTATAATAATTTTTTCCTGTATCGCAGGCTGCTTTTTCCCTGCATAAATATAAATATTCATTAAGTTTTACATAAATTTCCGTAATGCCATCTTCCTTCTGTTCCATCCGGTGGCGCCTCATGGCAAGACCTTTGGTTAACTGACACAGCATCCCGGACAGATACTCCATACCGTATTCCCCTGTCAGCTTTGCCATCCGTTCCAATGCTTCCAGGGTACTGTCATGAACCCTGTCGAAGCCGCTCTGGTATAGTTCTTCCAGCACACCCCCTGCCTCATCCAAAAGCCCGGCAAGCGCTTCTTCCTTACCCATCGTTCTCATCTTCCAGTACTTCCCCCTTCTCAAAAACAGCTACCGGATACATGCGTATCCTTCCCTCCCGCAGATAGATCTTTCCTAAAAAACAGGGATGATTTTCTTCTTTGATTCTCTCCAGATACCGTATGCCCCAGGCTTCTTTTTTAGAATAAGCGGCCTCTATGACAACCTCCTTCCCCTTTTCATCATACAGGCTCATGTATAATTTCTGCTCCGTCTCTGAAAAAAATGCTTTCTGGCAGAACGCGGGACGTAGGAACACCAGCTCCGTTTCTCTTTTGCCGTCTTCCCGTTTTTTCAGCCAGGAAACCTTCCTGTTCCCTATCCTCTCTGTAAAAAGCTTTCCAAAATCCCGGTAATACCAGCCGCCTAAGTCCTTTACATACAGACGCTTTTCCTTCCCTCTGCTCCCCTGCAGTTCCCCCTTCGTCTCCTGGCTTGCAGAAAGCCTTCCACGGGAATCACACCGCGCTCCTGTCAGCTTCATGCGGGCTCCCGCCATGTCTTCCAGCGAAAGCGGAACTCCCCAGGGCGCCCTTGCCCGCTCCTGCCGTCCCCGCCTTTTCGCATCTTCATAAAAAACCGGCCGTGCCCAGGTATAGGTATACCACTCCTTTGCATTTTCCTCCAGAAAATATACCGTTTCCCCCTCATATCCCGTCTGGCTCTCAAAATGTTCTACGGCAATCCCGGTCAGTTCCAGTGTTCCTGCCGGAAAATACTCTGCCTTAAATTCCCCGGCCAGCCCTGCGATCTCCTTATCGCTCTCTGCCCCCAGCAAAAGCTCTGCCCGGCGGTACAGTCTGGAGAACTGTTCCATAAGCGTCTTTGTGCAAAAGGATGCTTTTCTTGCGAAATAATTCCCGTAGGAATCCTGCAAAGCCCGGAAGTATCCCTCAAACTCTGCCAGTCCCGCATTATGGCTGATGGTGGCAAACCGCTCCATCTGGTCTGTCACATCCGGCGAGACCCTTGCAAGCCCTGTATGTATCAATTCCTCCAGAAAGCTTTTCATCTGCCGGGCCGCTTCTTTGATCTGTCCTTTATCAAAGGAAGGTTCTCCCAAACCACCCTCCCCTTCCAGTTCTTCCGCCCGGCTCATCTCCTTTTCCAGCTTACACCATAAAAGGGCCGCCGCTTTATGGACGCAGAGATCTTTCCGGTGACAGGTGCAGGAAGAATGCTCCAGGGGGGATAAAAGCTTCACGGTCTGCCCCATTTCTGCCAGCTCCACAGTAATCACACTGGCATAGGTAATGGGTGGGATACGGGATGCCTTTTTCTGTTCCAGAATCCCCTGCAAATGCCTGCTTCCCAATGTCCTGCAAAGAAGGGCATCGGGATATGCCCCTATCTCCTCCATCAGTTTTGATGCCAGGATATTTTTCCCTTCTTCCGGCTGCACCTGCCCGGGTTCCTCCCCCGCGTTTTCTTTCAATGCCAGTATGCCAAGCACCACATGACGGCAGATGCTTCTGGAAGGGCAGGAACACCTGCTCTCCCCAAGAGGCATCCTGATTATCACCTTTTCCCCGCCGACACTGACTTCCGCTTCCGCATCTAAAGACAAAACCTTATAATTACCTTCCTCCTTGTCCTTATAGGCACGCTTTACGATGCCCTTATTGGCAATTCCTATAAGATAATCGTCATCCACATCTGCCAGCTGTGATTTCCAGTCCCCCATTTTTTCATCCTCCAATAATCCTGCCCATGAACTGCGCCAGTTCTTCCGGTGTCATTGCCCCTACAAATGCCCCCATATCCGCCAGAACCGCTGCCGCCCTTCTGTCGTAATTGGGGTCAGCGTTCATGTCAAGTGCTGTCAGCACAGTAAGCTTTGCACCGCTTTCTATTATTCCCCTGCTGACATGATACAGATTCTGATATCCGCCTCCTTCATACAGGTCCGTAATCAGAACCACCATGGTCCTGTAGGGAAATTCAATCAGCTTCTCACAGTAAGAAAGGGCACCTGCAATATTGGTTCCCCCTCCCAGCTGGACACTCATCAAAACCTCCACCGGATCGCTGACATAACCGCTTAGATCCACTACATTTGTATCAAAAATCACAAGTTTTGTATCCAGCATGGGCAGTTTTGCAAAAATTCCCGCCATAACCGCGCTGTGGATCACAGAATCCAGCATGGACCCGCTCTCGTCCACACAAATAATGACCCGCCATGTATTGTACTTCTTCATCCGGGAACTGAAGTAAACCTGCTTTAAAATAAGCTGCTCCTGCTCTTTGTCATAATTTTTCAGATTCATCCGTATGGTCTTTTTGACATCCAGATTCCTTGCACAGCGCACCGGACTGCTGATATTCCTGTTCAGCTTTCCGAAAAAGGAGGTCTTTAATTCCTGTTCCAGCTTCCTTGTCAGCTCCGCGGCCACCTTGCGCACAAGCTCCCTTGCAACCTGAAGGACCTCCCCCTTCATCATATGTTTTAAGCTTAATATAGTCTTGAGCAGTTCTTTATTGGGCTCCAGCTTCTTAAGCACCTCCGGGTCGGTGAGCAGTTCGGTCATCTGGTACTTCTCAAGGGCATGGCGCTCCATAATTTCCACAGTCTGTCTGGGAAACAGCTTCTTGATCTTCCAAAGCCAGTCAGGGACCGTGAGAGCGGAATCCCCGCTTCCCCCGCCGTGCTCCTTTCTGATATCCTGGTCTTCCCCGTACTCCCTTTCGTACAGATAGTCAAGGACCTGCTCCATATCCATAAACTTAAGGCCATCCCCTGAAAAAGAAATCTGCTCTGCCGCATACTTTCCAAGTACAAGCCGCCATCGGTTTAAAATCTCCTGTTCGTCCATGTTGATAGCTCTGCTCCTTCCTATGTCCTGTAACCATTCATTTCTATCATTTCCTATAACAAAAAAATGCCGAAACCTCTTTTCATCCTTCTTTTCCCATAAAATGGTTTCCGTAGAATGTGTGAAGCATCGACAAATGACCATAACCTTTACTCCCTGCAGATTTATTTATTCCGGCTTTGCATTCTCCACCTTGCCGGGACAGGAATTGATCCTGTCCCGGGCAAAGAGACGTTTTCCCGCCCCGCTAATTGCTGTACTGGGACACATTGGTACTGTCTACTTTCTCAAAGGGAACCCAGACGTATTTTCCATCCTCACTGACACCCTCCAGTGAATCGGCAGACTCGCCCCGGGCAAACCGGATCGCCGCTTTTACCGCCGCTTCTCCCTGACCGGAGCCGGATTGGCAGACAGTAAATGCCATCTCTTTGTTCTTGATTGCAGCGCATCCGTCAGCAGTCGCATCCACCCCCAAAACCGGAAGGGCTGTCAAATCAATACCTGCCTCTTTGCACGCCTCAATCACGCCAAGCGCCATAGAATCATTCTCACAAAGCACACAGTCCACCGGCGACCCGGTTCTTAAAAATATTTCAAACAGATGCTTTGCCAGCGCCTGATCCCAGTCAGCATAATCCTCAAATACGTAATTGATTGTCATTCCGCTGTTCTCTAATGTCTGTTTTACCCCTTTGGTTCTCCCGTTCGTCGCCGAATGAGCCTTTTCGCCCTTTAACAATACCACATTGATCTCCTGACGGCCTGCCAGCTTATCCAGCACATATTCCGCCTGAAACTGTCCGGCTACATATTCGTCAGAGCCGGCATAGATGTATTTTCCTTCTTTTAACTGCTTTTCATCCGGACAGCTATTGATAAAAACAATCGGTATATCCCCCGCACTGGCCTTCAGCTCCACAACCGTCTCCGCGGATACCGGACTGCAGAGAATTACGTCGTAGCCCTCCTTCTGTGCCTCTTTCAGATAATTCACCTGGTTTTCAATAGAGCCCTCTGCATCTTTAAAATCAAACTGCGCACCTTCCGCCGCAGCGGTGTCTCTGGCCGCCGCAACAAGTGTCTCCCGGAAGCTGTCCATCTGGTTTAGGACAAGAAGAATTCTTATGTCTTTATTTGAATCGGCGCCGCTCTTACTCCCGCAACCGGAAAGCGCCAGCATTCCCAGCATCACCATGCCCAACAGTATTCCCAGCCTTTTTCTCATACTTCATCCTCCCTGTCCACCCCGGACATGTCAACCCTGAACATGTTCACCTGATCTGCCAGCTCTTCTGCCGACTCTGTCAGCTCTTTTGCACCTTCCGCAACCGTCTCACTGTTTCCTGTGATTCTGTGTGCCTGCTCTACCATAGTAGTCGATGTAGCCAGAATCTCTTCAGAGCTTGCCGCTTGTTCTTCCGAGATTGCAGCCACATTGATGGCAACATGGTCTACCTGCTCCACCTTTTCAATCATCTGCTGTACCAGATTGTTGACCTCGCCAATATTATCGAAGATCACATCAAATGTCTTTAAGGCATTATGCACCAGTCCGCTGCTGCTGTGGATGCTGCCTACACTGTCGCCTGCCTGGCTGACTGCATCCTTTACAAGGACAATGATCTCAGAAATCAGACTCTCAATATTATGTACAGAATTTGAGCTGGTCTGGGCGAGCTTTCCAATTTCTGTTGCAACCACCGCAAAGCCCCTTCCTGCCTCTCCAGCCCGGGCTGCCTCAATGGAAGCATTTAATGACAGAAGGTTCGTCTCGTCCGCAATATCGCTGATCACACCTGCTATATCCGTAATTTCCTCGGATGCCTTCCCTACCTTGTCGATTGCCTGTTGGAGCTTCATCATCGATTCATTGATACTCTGCATCGCAGCGCCAACATTCTGCATGTCTGCTTTTCCCTGACGGGAAACCTCCACCGTCGCTTTCACCTTAAGGTCTACCTGACCGCCATCCTCTTTGGTATCCGCCACCACGGATGCAAGTGTGGTGGCATTTTCCGCGATCTCATTCACTGAAATAGAGAGCTGTTCTACCGTCTTGTTCAGCTCCTGCATGGATTCGCTCTGCATTCTGGAGGCGTTATACATTTCGCCAGAAACACCATTGCTGTTGTCTGCCTGAACATGCAGCTTATCAGATACACCATGAATGGACAAGATCATCCCGCGCATGGACTGGATAAACCGTTCCACCCCACGGCTCATCACACCGATCTCATCATTGCTCTTTGTTGTTACATGAACCGTAAAGTCACCATCAGTCATTGCCGTAATGATTCGCGTTAACTCTCTGACCGGCCTGATCACTACCTGAACGACGCGCTCAATCAAAATGGCAAGCAGTAACAGCGATACCAGCCCAATGGCAATCATGAGGATTCTGACACCATTAATATCCGCATAGATTGTTTCTGTAGGAATATAGGAGACTAGTATCCAGTCCGTTCCTTCTATTTCTGTAAATGCCGTCATCCTGTCATCTATTTCCGTCATCCGGTAATCATGCTGTCCAAGTTTTTCGTCCACATCCCGCATAAATGCATCACCGGCCTCAGCAAGCCTTGTGGAAATCAGACTGTTATCCCGGTGGGCAAGAATCGTGCCGTCCCTGGAATTGACCAGAAATGCCTGGGCATCCTCCATCTCAATAAAACTGTTTACGATGATACTAATGCGCTGCAATGACAGGTCTGCTGAAATGACCTTCAAAGTATCAGAATCGTCATCCAAAATACCAGAGGCACTGACAAGCGCTTCGCCATTTTCATCTGTATAGGCATCTGTAAATGCCATATTCAGTCTCGTGATACCATCCTGGTACCACACGGATTCCAGCAGACCATTCTCTGTCTTGTCCGAGCCTGCCGCTTTCATAAGCTTTCCGTTTTCATCCGCCACATACAGCCCTTCCGGATAATTATCGTTAAACTGATAATAACTATCCAATATGCGCTGCAAAGCCGCTTCGTCCGGATTCGTCCCTTCAACCGCCTGCTTTACGGTCTGGAAAGCGGATAAATTCTCATCCAGCCACGACTCGATCTCATTCGCCTGATTTGCAATGGACGAGCTTAACAAATTCTGCGAATATCCTGTAATAATATTCTTAGAAATCTGGTAAGAGGTCGCAGCAATAACCAATACCATAACTGCAACTACCGGCAGTATCGTCCCTAATAACTTCACCTTAATAGGAAACATCTTCTTTTTTTCTTTTTTCCCCATTTCTTCCTCCTCTGATAACCTTGCAGACCTCCTTCAGGCATTGCTTTCCCCCTATACAATACCGGCGTTTTGCAACTGTCTTCTCATGAAATCTTATACATTGATTATACTCTCCTATTTCAAAACACACAATGAAAAATAGGCATTACAGAGAACTTGGTCTTTGGCTGCTCATACGCTCCTTCGCATAACAGTCAAGTTCCCGGCCATAGGCATACCAGTCCGGCATAATCTCACTGCGCTGTGTAATATCCTCCCTGGATTTTCCATGAATCCGCGCCGCTGTCTGTGCAATCTTATCGGTTTCGGCCGGGGTAAAATAGGTAAATGCCATGCGGAGCTGTGGGAGAAGCTCCATGAATTCTTCTTCATCCACCTGCCCGAAAAAATGATCCAGCATACCAGTCATGCTGCTGCCGATAAATATCAAATCTTTGGCCGTGCCAAAAAGCCCCCGGAAGAAAGCGGCCGTCTGCATGAGCTGCTCTTTCGTGCCTGTCAGATACCCCCGGCAGGTTTTCTCCACCTCTTTTGCACTTTTTCTTCCGCTTCCGTATAGAATTCCGCAGATACAGCCGTTGAGCCCCGGATGAATCCGGGCATCTTCCTGCATCTTGTCAAGGATCTCGTAATAGCCCTCCCTCTTATTCCCCAAATCCGTGCTTTTTCTGCATGCAATCCGGTTCAACAGTTTCAGGGCGTCCATAGATTCTTCAAGCTTTTCATCCTTGATTTGTGTCATGGAGGGCAGAAGGGCAATCATTTTCTGCACACCTGTATCCAGCAGCGCCCCAAACTCCAGCCCGGACCGGTACAGGCTTTCAAGCTCCTCCATCATAGTCAGGGATTCGACAGCGTCCGCAATGGCATAAAAATCCCCCTCCCTAAGAATCAGTTCATGGACCCGGCCATAAACCGTTTCAAGCTGGCCTGTAAGTCCCATCTCAAAAACCTGTGTCAGAAGGCTTGCCGCGTTTCCTGCATTCATCTCCTTCTTTAGCTGTTCCCGCACCAGGCTGGCTGCCGCCTCCTCAATGGTTGCGCCGTGGACAGAGACATCAATAAGTGCTGCCGGGATGCGGGTGCTCCATTTATATTTCCAAATTTCCCGTATCAGATTCAGGTTCTTTTTCAATTGCAGGTTGGGCCCTTTTACCCGCCTTGCAAAAGCAGTATCCAGAAAGAGCATCCGGTGGAAAAAACGGCTGATATTCTTGTGTTTTTTATTGGAAAAGACAGACAATGTCAGTTCCGTCTCCAAAGTGGAATGAACTTTCAACCCAAAACGTTTACTCTGGGTTTCAAAATCATGAAGAATGGGCGGAACATCTGCCATTTCACACAAACTTCCCGTACCGCTTCCCTGCATCAGCTTACGGAGGATTCTGACCGGCATATCGGAAGCAATGTTATATTCCCCTTTGATATAGGAAGACAAAACCGCATCCAACAGTTCATAGGCTCCCGGCTGGGGCTTACCCCGCAGGGTGCCGAGCCCCTGGGCCATCTGCCAGGCACAAATTTCATCATAGGTGGAAACCGTCCCCTCCTTTTTCCTTACCTCCTTCCCGGAAGTTGTGAGAAAATCCAGTACAGCTGTTTTGTAAGGTTCCTCACTTTTTCCAAAATCATCCCAGACCTTTTGATAAAACCCGGAAAAAGGCATACCGCTGGCATAGCCGTTGAGTGCGTCCGCCGCTTCCATGGAATAGGGCATCAGATAAACGCTCTGCTCTTTACTGGGCTGCTTTACCGGAATCCGGATGGCCGCAGTCTTTGTCTCCTCCCATTTTTCGCCAGAAAGACGCTCTGCCAGCGCCGGTGTGTGGAAACCGCCTGTGACAACTAATATCCTGTTCCACTCCTGTCCTTCCCCGGCATGCCTTTCTTTGTTCTTTCCTTCTCCGTTCTGCCCGGCCAGCACACACTGGACGATTCTTGCGGCCATATGTTCTTCCCTTGCAAGGCATCCTTCCTCCCTTAAAACATCCGGGGGCGTATTTTCCCTTGCCAGTCTGCAATAGGTAAGGAGGTGGGAAAACCATGTGGCGCTGTCCTCATACAGCCCGTTCAGTTCAAAATACTTTTCCCAGAATTCGTCAAAATTCCTAAGCCGGGCCTTTTCACACAGCCGCTTTATGTACTCGTTCCTAGTAAGAAGATAATCGTCATTATAATTATTCTTTTCCTCCTCTTTCAGCAGACCTCTTCCTTCCCCTGACGCCGCAAGGATATCCCCATAAGGCAAATCAATGAAAGCCGCCTTTATTCCTCTTTTGTCCGCTTCCTTCACAGCCAGGAGTTCCGGAGAATAGGTAAGGAACGGATAATAGCATTTATAGTGCTCCTTCTCCCCTGCTATTTTTCCTGTTTTGTCATGATAAGAATAATAGATGGCAAAGGGCGCCTTTGTTTCCTCATGGACCATGACCGGAAGCAGGCCGTTGGCATTGTCCGGGCCTTCCACCAATACGGCCGCAGGCTGGAAATCTTCTATGGTTTTCTTTATATGGAGCGCACAGGCCGGGCTGTGATGCCGGACCGGAAGCAGCATTATTTCAGCCATCTCCTCGCTTCGTAATATTGTTTCCATAATCCACCCTCTTTACTGCTTTTATCCTTGATAACGGTATTGAAATATCCCTTTACTTTCTCCAGATCCTCTTTATTTTCCTTGGATATGGCACCCACCAGATTCTGGACAAGACACTCCATATCCATATGGCCCCCTTTGTAATAATAACCTGTCAGCATGGTCTGGTAGTAAACCGATACAGCTTCCGCTGTGCTCATGACCGCCGCCGGCCTGTCGATTCTGTGGCCGTAGGAAGAAATCCCCTCCCGCAGCTCGTGATAAGTGGAAGCCAGAAGCTCCGCCACATCCTCGTCCGGCTCCATGCTGATACCGCTTTCCCTTGCCAGCTTATCCACTTCATTGATGATGATCTGCTTCTCCAGAGCTGCTTCCCTTACCGGAGATACGGTTTCAAAATTGAACCGCCTTTTCAACGCGCTGCTCATTTCGTTAACACCTTTGTCCCTGGTGTTAGCCGTCCCAATCACATTGAAGCCGGGGCGGGCAAACAAAAGCCCTTCATCTCCCAGCTCCGGCACATTCAGCACCTTATCGCTTAATACACTGATCAGACTGTCCTGGATTTCCGCAGGGGTTCTGGTGATTTCCTCAAATCTTGTAAGGATCCCTTTCTCCATTCCCACATAAAGAGGCGACGGAACCAGCGCCTCCCGGCTTGGCCCTTTGGCCAGCAAAAGGGCATAATTCCATGAATACTTGATCATGTCCTCTGTGGTCCCTGCGGTTCCCTGAATGGTGTTCGTGCTGACGCCGCTGACTGCCGCCGAGAGCAGTTCCGAAAGCATGGTTTTCGCCGTCCCCGGCTCTCCTACCAGCATCAGTCCCCTGTTCCCTGCCAGCGTAATGATACAGCGCTCTATCAGCGCATCGTTGCCGAAATATTTTTTCTCGATCCGGTATTCCTTTCCCTGATAAACTATGGGCCGGGAACTTCCCAAGATAAAAGTCCTGACCGCCTGTGGGGACATCTGCCAGTTCACGGGCCTGCTGCCCTCATCTGTACCCTTTAACGCTTCTAATTCTTCTTTATACCGCACCTCTATCGGCGGCTTCATACTCTCCTGCATATTTCCTCCTATTCCAGTGCCGCTCCCACCCTTCCAAGTACCTTTTCACGCAGAGGAAATCCTGATGGCTACTCCCTCATGATTTCCTCTGGGCACTTGGAGCGGCGTCCGCTGTTTTTCCAGTACCGCTCCCGCCCTTCCAAGTACCTTTTTATTAGTTTTGCCATTTTATCTGTTCGCCCTGAATGAGTGGGTATGTTACCAGGTGTCCGCCCTCCAGATTTTCCTTATACATGTCCACTGCCGTAATCTGGTGGTTATCATAGGTGGTGTAGTAATAGACTCCCTTATCTGCGTTACAGCATCCGGTGTAAATCGTATATTCATATTTCCCGTCCTCCACCTCACAGCATCCTCTCTGCTGGTCCACGGAGCCAAGTATATGGAAGAACTGGCTGACACTTTCATTTTCCGAGTCGCCGGAGACTGCATTCATTTTTACAAAAGCAGCTCGCACGAAACGGGACTGGGAGGATAAATCGCCCGGAAGTCCAATGGCTCCCATTCCCCGTCCATAAACGGATAAGGGAAGTTTATCCGAAAAATGATTTTGCGGAGACCTGGTGGATAAATGCATATAATTATTTAGCTGAAACATCTGCTCCTTAAAAGGAGGATTGTTGGTAAGCACTCCTGCCGGATTGTCATAGACCATAATGCCGTCTTTTACGGATTCCACTGTTATAGCTTCCTTCCGGTCTGCAATCAGCCAGTGGAGCTGTGCCGCTGGAAGTTTATCGTTAAATTTTCTGTCTGTAAGATTGATTTTTTTAAGCAGATTTTTTGCTTCCTGCACAGTGGCACACTGGCTTAAAATCCAGGGAATGAACTCAAAAGAAGCTACATTTTCTTTCCCTGCTATCTCCCCCTTATAATCCGCGTTTCCCACAAAATTAAGTCCGGCCATGCCAAGTCCTTTTTCATTGACTGCGTCATAATACAGAGGATACCCCCCTTCTATATGCGCTATGCCAATCATTGCATAATGCTTCTCCATAGTCCCCATGGAACTGTACCGGAAAACAAAATTACGCGGCGTCACCGTAATTTCCTCTCCATAAGAAAAATCATAATCCAGTGTACGTCCAAAGTAAAAATCTTTCGTCTTATAAGTCGATGCTGTACACATCCTCTGCCTCCTTCATTTTTATTACAATAAACCGACCCGCAAAGCGGGATGGCGTTTGTTACAATAAGCCGACCCGCAAAGCGGGATGGCATTTGTTATTACCAACTCTTTTGCAGTTCCATATTCCAGTCCAGCATGTACGGGTTATCCTCCATCTGGAGCATCATTTCGTACATGCGGCGCCGTTCTTTTGTGGGGGAATCCTCCTTTGTATCCGGGTCGCTCTGCCAGAACTGGTATCCCAGCACATAGCCGTCCATCATTGCATCCCAGGAAGAATACATCTCCTGCAATACCAGCGAGTTTTCCAGGGATGCATCCATGGCTTCCTCGTAGGTCATATAGCCACAGATATAATAAGATGCATATAACTGGTTTACCCTGCACAAATCCCATGCAGCCATAGCATCCGCATCCAGACCTTCCTGATGCATCTGGTAGGCAATCAGATAGCGGTATCTGTCGCCTGTCAGACCGGACTTCAAAAGTGCTTTCTTGAATTCCTTCTCATCCAAATCCAAAAGCCCCATTTTGTCCAGCTCCTCCATACATTCCCTGCATGTGTTCCTGTGGCCTTTTTCCTTTAACCGCTCCACTGTTTCCAGCGCCGAATCCCTGTCGCTTACACCCCAGCTCTGTTTTAACAGATAATCCATTATTTCTATATTTTCCTGGGTAGGTCTGACACCTCCTATCAGCTTCCAGTCCCACCCGTTGCTGTAGGTAAGGGGTGCATAGGTGGCGTTAAACCAGAGAACGGTTTCCGGCAGAGGTTCTGTACTTTCGCCTGCACGCCATGACTCATTTTCATCTTTGCTTACCTGACTGTCTATCAGTTCTGCAACAGTCACCGGCTCCTTTCTGCCAGGATCCGCTGTATCCTCCCGTTCCTCCTTCGCTCCCTCTTTATAATACTTGGACAAATCCATCCCGTAAGCCGTCTCAAACTCCTGTATGAGCTTATCACTGGAATCGTCATATTTGTCCCCTGATAGGAAAAGTTTAAGGGCAATATAGTGCTCTGCATCGTACTGGATATAACAGAGTACCTCAGCTTTTGGAAAATATTCTTCCGTATCATATCCCTTTTTTTCATAAGAAATCACTGTGTAAAATGCATTGTCAAAACCGGGCACAGGGATCATTGCACTGCGCCAGACATTCCTTATTCTTTCCGTATTTCCAAATCTGGATTCATATATGTTGTCCACGCTGCTTTTTAATTCTGTAAGCAAAACGTTCTCATTATAAAATTCCTCCACATCCACCGTTGCCCAGATACCATGCATAAAGGCATAAATATGGGATTTTTTCACATTTGTATAATATCCCCTGGGCATCATCACCGGGCAGACTCCCTCCCCGTAATAATCTGACAGTTGGGCTGTCCCTAAATACTGGTATCCCTCTAAATCCTCCAGAACGGTCTGCCCTTCCTTCGGCGTATATTCGTCCTGGTCATGGGTATCCGCCATAAGCTGGCTGTCTCCCTTTAACAGCCCCATATCAATACCGTAACATTTTTCCATATCGGCAATAACTAAATCTGTATCTTTATCCGCATGTTCCGGATACATCTCAAGACTCCAGGTAATGCAGTCCCCAGAAGGCTTTACCTCCATATATTCAAGCACCTTTATCACAAAAGCCGTTCCTTCGTAGTTGGTTCCCTTCCCTGTCTGGATAAAATATCTGTCATCCCCGTTTTCCATAATTCCCGTACTATAAATATCTATGTAATCCGTGTCTGGGTCAGGCCAGTATTCCTGCCTTAACTGATAAAAATCTTCAAAAGACTCATACCCCTGGGTATCGTTAATCGTAACAGTATACTCGATCCCATGCTTATAATAGGTGCCAAACCCATCGTTCACCTCCGTTCCCTCGGGCATAAAAATTTCGTACTTTGCTTCTTTATCATTATAATCTGATATTTTCTGCTTTTTCAGGTAAGGGAAACCATCCTCACCGCCATCGGCTGGGATTTCTTCCTCGTATTCCGCTTCCGGTTCTTCCTCTTTTTCCTCGCCGATCTTGGTAAGTCTTTTCGGACTGGCTTTTTCCCCGCATCCTGCCAGCAGCGTCATAAGCATCAGACCAGCCAGCAGGCTGAATACGAACCTGTGGACCCATGAATGTTTCATCTTATAAATACCTCCTCTTCCCTGTAAATCCATACCCTGTTTTTTAACATAAGAATGCCCGGCCCCTGTTGCAGCAATACCTCGGCTCACGAAGCATAGCTGCATTTGTCTCACCTAAAGATAATCCGCGAAAGGCCTGTCCATTGTTAACTATTTTACCATAAATACAGAAAAATAAAAAGCTAGGGAAAGCCGCTCAAAATCATTAAACTTTTGCCTTAACTATATTTGTGTATATACATTCTTGACATGTATTCTTCCCCATCCCCCTGAACCATGCACAGGAATTCCCATCCATACCTCTCGTAAAAGTTTTTATGGTCTGTAAGAAGATAAAGTACAGAAATGCCTTTTGCCTTCATATCTTTGCAGACCAGATCCAGCAGTTCCCCTGCAATACCATGGCAGCGGCATTCCTCCTCCACATAAACAGCGCACACATTGGGGGACAAATCTTTCCTGTTGTGGAAATCATTCTCTATCACCCCAAGTCCGCCTATGATCTTATTCTCCATCACTGCCATGTACCACTGCGGAACGCCACCTTCATTTTTAAAACATGCTTCCATACTTTCAAGATATGCTTCCAGAGGAATATTCCATTTTTGATGGAACCACTCAGCTCCATAGTCCAGAAATTCCGGATGTTCACGTAATTTTATGAGTTTATAGTTTTCCATATCTGCTTATTCTACCTATCCTTTCCGTCATACAACAATAGACGTTTTACTGTAAAAAAACAGGGTTTTGGGCGATATCATCTGTCCCAAAAACCCTTTATGTCCCGAATCTCCCCAACAGGAATTTTTGTCCCGTCATTCATTATAATGTTCTGCCCATATCTGTCTATCTTTTTTACCCATCCCTCCGCCGTGTTATAAGTGCCTCCTGCTTTCTTTTCATCGGGCACAAAATAGGTAATCTCAACCTGTGGGCGGGCTGTTATCTGTTCCTGTATCATCCGCAGTTTTTCATCCAGAATGATTTTCGCGTCTTCGTCCAGCTCTATCCGCTCCCCGGTCAGACGCCCTGCCTCCTCCAGCACATCCTCATATCCGGTGAGGGCCGCAAAGGGCGAAAACTGTGCCGCCCTGTCCCCTGGGGCCATCTGTAGATGAACTTCAGAGACATGATGGGGCAGATGGATGATATCATCATAACGCTGTCTGTCATTTCCGTTATTTTTTGTCATTTGTTCTTCCTCACTGCCAAAATAAAATCTATATTCAGTATATCACTTGTAAACACACCAATCAAGCTATAGCCTCCCCACAAATCCTTTCCCCTAATGCCGCTGTATTTCCATGGGTTTCCTGCTCATCAAAACAAGTATTTTATCCAAGTCCCCTAATTAACTTTAAAAATTAAAAAATACTATATTTACAGTTTCTTCATCAGAACAATATCATTTAATAGTCCAAAAGGTTCATTTGGAAGATATTCAGAAAACGGATCACGGATAGCCCTGGCTAAATTGTTAACTACGGTAATAATAAAATTATTTTCCCCTTTGTGCAGCGCATGTGAAATATCAAATATGTACTTCGGAGAAATACGTGTACCGCATGCAATATTATTAACGTTTACATCAATAATCTCATTACCCTCAAGAAGTAAAAATAAATCTGTTTGATCCAGACAAACTGTGAAAGAATATTGAACGCTTCCGCTAAAATCAGGATATTTTTTTGCAAGGTTTCCGATTGAGGTATCATTTATCAGCGTAAAATCAGAAGATTTATAATCCTTTAGAGAAATATTCAAATTATTGGCTATGGATATCACTTTTTCTCCGTAAGAAGGTAATTTGTTTGTGCTCTTCCCTTCTACCAGAATCATAGATTCATATGAATCTAAATGTAAATGAAATTTAAAACCATCGCTGTCAAGATTTCCCGGCAAATGATACTGACAGTTGTTGTAAGCATCGTAAATGCACCAGTCGTGAGGATCGACAATTACTGAAGTGTCTACAGGCTTGAATCCATGTGTATTCATCAGCATAATAAGTTCCCCATCATCATGGATATAGTGAAATGTATTTAAATGTGGAACATATTCCTGTGTTTTAAGTATTTTATAGTTTCGCAACAGCGCTGGTAACTGTGACATTCTGATGATATCTGCTGTTTCAGGATATTCTTCCGGTACCTGGTCAATAAAATACAAATTACAAATTGTGCTCAGATTTATCAGTTTTTCTATTATATCTATTATATTTGAGGGAAGGTGGGTACATCCGGGCACAATTAATACGCTGTGAGCACACTGATTAATAATATATTCATGATTACTAAAAGTACAGTCCAAAAGATAGTCTTCACTAATAATATTGCAGTCTATCTGGTTCTCTTCAAGAACACGGCAGATGGACTGGATCAACATTGTTTCCCCACTCCATTCGGCAAAAGCATGGTACAAAACACCAATTTCACACTTTTGGATTCCACCATTGAAGAGATGGCAAAGCCGGTCGGCATACTTAACAAAATTGTGAAAGTAAAGATATTGAGGATTTATTGCCATGTGCATAAAAATGGGGCGGACAGTTAAAATCAGGAAATTGAGAGGGATTAAAAGCATAAGGCACAATGCAGTTTACACCATGACTAATCACTAATCATGTGATCTGTAATCCATTTCATCATCTTTAAGCCTTCCACCCATCCATAGGCGCCAAAGGCTTCACACATCACACGTCCTTGTCTTTTAGGATCCAGTTTTGCACAACTACAGGCCAAACGTTCCAAGGCATAATGGTAAAATACACCGTCAGAACCAGTAGACATAAAGGAACTATGATGAAAAATCCATGCCTGGCACTATCTGACCAAGGTTGACAAAAACTATGCATTAATGGGATTTTCAGCAGGAGGTCATCTCGCCGCAGAATGTGCAACCACGAATTTTGGGGTTGTTAAGGATGGTCTGCCAGCACCATCTGCCATGCTACTATGTTATCCGGCAATAGATGTGAGATTAATTGGAGGGAACGGCCTGGCTGACCGTATGATTAAGTCATTGACAATACAGAATGATAGACTGGAAAAATACTGTGTAAATCTGCATCTGCATAATAATTATCCCCCATCTCATGAAGCAATTGATTTCTATCATCGCTATGAAGAAGATATTGCACTTTTGGCCGAAATGGTACCCTGAATTCAGAATGGGCTGTATGAATCTCTTTGCTGCGACGTACCCATTGACCTGTGACCCAGATGATCTTGCAAAATGCCAGCAGCAAATGCAAATGATAAACTGGTATTGTTCTGATGTTCAAGTCCGATTACCCTTGCTTTTCAGACCGAATTTGTAGAGATTATGATATAGAAATTCATATGGAAGAGGAAGATAAAAAAATATTGAAAGAAGATATGGTTGACTTTTATACATTATCGTACTATATGTCCAGTTGTGTAACCACACATGAGAATAAAAGAATCGTTAATGGAAATATCCTTGGCAAGGTAAAAAAACCATATTTGAAAAAAAGTGACTGGGGATGGCAGATTGATCCAAAACATTAATGGTAATGGAAAATGGACTGGGCGCGGCTGATACTAAATCATCTGATGGAATAATTCACGATGATTACCGTATTGAGTATCTCAAAGAGCATATATTGGAAATGGCAAAAGCAGTAGCTGACGGCGTAGACTTAATGGGCTATACCCTATGGGGATGTATTGATCTTGTAAGCGCGTCTACCAGAGAGATGGCAAAAAGGTATGGATTTATATTTGTAGATAAATACGATGATGGAACAGGTAATTTGAAAAGAGAAAGGAAAGATTCGTTTTTCTGGTATCAGAAGGTTATTGCATCAAATGGTGAATCAATTGCAGAGTAAAAACACAGCCCCTACAACCATGCTATAGACTGTGTGAAACATTTTCCGAGAATAATAAATGCGGAACAGCATAAGGCTGAACCAATGTCATTACTGCCATACCTTATTACGCCCTATGGCCGCCAATCTGCCTGTTCCGCTCCATTGTCATTGCCCCTTCTTCAAGGTTCATGCCTTTAAGAATGGCATTTTTTCCATACTTTTTCTTAATATCCAGCATTGCCATCTGCAGTCTGCGCTCACGCTCTGATTCTGCATGTTCCTCCTCCTTCTCTTTCTGCCGCGCTTCATAATCCGTAAACAGATCAAGCTGTTCAAAAACCTCTTCCTTTACCGCCATTTTCTCTTCAATCACATGGTTTACCGTAACGTTGACTCTCCTGACCAGCAGGTTTTTGTCTGTGATTTCCTCATAAAGCTTTGTAACAGCATCCAGAATCAGTTTGGTGGAAGAAGTATATTGATTCAGATTCCTTGTGCCATGGGCATGTTTAGGAACCCTGCGCCCGTAATGGTCTGTGGTGACAGGCCCCTTGTACTTCCTCTTGATTTCGGGATTCGTCAGATTTTCAATATCGTAGCCAATGGTCAGCACAACCTGGTCAGCCACAAGCCCTTTGTCAACCAAATCCAGTGCCAGTAAATCTGCCATTTCCCGCACAATCAGTTTTCCCTTTTCAAAGCTGTAAGGGCACTGGAGCACCTGCCCGGAACCTAAACTGCTGTTTTCTGGCCTGTATGCTTTCACTTCCTTTATGGTACAGGGTTCCCAGCCCCAGGCATGGTCTATCAGAAGTTCCGCATTGATACCGAACAGTCTGTAAAGCAGTTCTTCATTATAAAAATCCTCCGGCCTGCCCAGAGAGCACCTTGCCACGTCTCCCATTGTAAAAATCCCGTTTTCTTCCAGCTTTCTGGCATAGCCTCTGCCAACACGCCAGAAGTCCGTAAGGGGACGGTGGGTCCAGAGCATTCTCCGGTAAGCCATTTCATCCAGTTCCCCAATCCGCACTCCATCCTCGTCCGGTGCAACATGCTTCGCCATAATATCCAGCGCAACCTTACACAGATAAAGATTATCACCAATCCCGGCGGTAGCTGTGATTCCCGTATCCTGTAAAACCTCCTGCATTATCTTCTTCGCCAGTCCCCGGGCATCAAGCCTGTAAGTATGCAGATAATCCGTAACATCCATAAACACTTCATCAATGGAATAAACGTGGATATCCTCAGGGGCAATATATTTCAGATAAATATTATAAATTTTTGTGCTGTATTCCATATAAAGGGCCATCCTGGGCGGAGCAGTAACATAAGAAAGGGAAAGGCCGGGAGAATCTTTCAACTGTGCGTCATCATAAGATGAGCCTTCAAAAACATGCCCCGGCGCACTTAAACGGCGTCTGGCATTTATTTCCCTGACTTTCTGGACCACTTCAAACAGCCTTGCCCGTCCCGGTATGCCCCAGGCCCGCAGGGACGGTGACACTGCCAGACAGATAGTCTTTTCTGTACGGGCAGCGTCAGCCACCACAAGATTTGTAGTCAGCGGATCCAGTCCCCGCTCCGCACATTCCACAGAAGCGTAAAATGATTTCAAATCTATAGCAACATAAACACGATTTTTCTGTAACATATCCGATGCCTCATTTAAAATTTCTTTCTTACAGATATATTTTATCAGAACTTATGTTCTTTTTCAACTGTCAGAAATTGTCTTATCAGAGTTTCCTGGAACATGTTTGAAAATTGCTTTCCTTAAGATGTACATCACAATTCATGGGAGACTAAGAGCATGAATGCTCTGCCGTAAAAAGAGTGTAAATCTTATTGGAAAACTCAATAAAATTTACACTCTTCGACCATATTATAATATTTATTTTTATGCTTTTACCCTGTCAAGCTCTGCTACATTAACACCGTACGCAGTAAGTATTGCTTTTAAATCAACATATCTTTCATACATCTCTTTATGAGCTGCTGATTCTTTATCCGGCGTTAAAATCATATACTTTTGAAGCCGCATAACAAATTAGATAAAAAGGTAAACCTTATTCCGTTTTCAATCCAGGGTCGTTTCATGAGGCATGTTACTGTTCACTCCGTGACCAGTAACATGCAAAAATCCATCGAAAATTGCCTTTGGCAATGGGATTTTTGCACTCTCGAATCATTTTCTTACGACCAGCGCAGTAAATGCGCAGTTCTGTGTGAACAGTAGCTGTGGCATTGCTACTGTTCACTTACAACATCACTTAGTAAGATACGGAAGCCAGTCGGAAGACGGCACGTCCCTGATAGACTGCTGTCAATGTTCATGTGCGGTGAAAAAGCAGAAAACCTCCCACCGATTGTCCTGTAAAAATAGCAGAACCACTATTCTTACATAATATGGCTCTGCTATTGCTTTATCTATATTTGATTATAAAAACCATGCTTTCATGGTATCAAGAACTTTCACCAGTTCTTCCTCCGATATAATATAAGGAACCATGGCATACATACAGTTCAGGAAAGGACGGCTGAAAACGCCGCGCTCATAGGCAAATTGCTGGAATCCTTTCAGTATGCCGGAATCCTTCACCTCCACGCAGACGCATCCGCCCATTATCCGCACTTCCCTTATCCTGGAGTCCGCAAACCCTTCCATTTCGCGTCTTGTGATTTCTTCGATCCGTTGAATCTTCGACATATAATCTTCCTGTTCAAACAGTTCAATGGATTTAAGAGCCACACTGCATGCCAGCGCATTTCCCATAAAGGTAGGGCCGTGCATCAGTGCCTTTTCGGGGTCATCTCCATAGAATCCCTCATAGACTTTCTGGTTCGCCACCGTAACCGCATGGCCAATATACCCTCCTGTCAGCGCCTTGCCCAGCACGAGAATGTCAGGCTGCACCAAATCCGCCACGAACCGGTTCCCTGTCCGCCCGAATCCTGTGGCAACTTCGTCAAAAATTAGAAGGACTCCGTACTGGTCACAAAGCTGTCTTGCACGGGCAAGGAAAGAAATGTCATACATCCGCATCCCGCCTGCCCCCTGCAGTAAAGGCTCTACAATAAAGCAGTTCAATTCCCTGTGGTATTTCTCAAAAGCCTCCTCCAGCGCCGGAATTTCCGTAGGAACATGTATTACATCCTTTTTCTCCCCATAAGCCTCCAGGATAAAATGATAATCCTCATCATCCCCCACTTCCATAGTCTTAAAGGTATCCCCATGATAAGCATGGGTAAGGGAAAGCACTTTGATTCTCTCCATCTCCCCGCGGTTTACATAATATTGCAGCGCCATTTTAAGGGCAACCTCCACCGCAACGCTTCCCGAATCCGAAAAAAAGCTGTAATTCAAATCTCCCGGCAAAAAATCCTGCAGTTTATCTGAAAGCTTCTGCACTGGCTCATGCGTCAGTCCTCCCAGCATTACATGTGAAAAATTGTCCACTTGAGATTTGACTGCCTCGTTCAGCACAGGATGTTTATACCCATGGATCACACTCCACCAGGAAGAGACGGAATCAATCATCTTCCTCTCCGGCGTCTGCAGCCAGACACCCTCCGCGTCTATAATCTTATAGGGCTGTTTCATAGTTTTCATTTGCTGATATGGATACCAGATCATGTCATTCCTCCTTGTCGGAGCGTTTTTTACGCAGACACGCAGGCCCAATGCAGATTGGGCCCGGTGATTTATATTTGTGACGCTCCGGCGCTATTATTTTGTAAAACTTAGAATATCTTAAGCAGTGTTCACTTCCCCTTTCGATATTCTATTTACATTTTCTCTTAATATAAAGTTCCGCATCTGCCTGTACTTTTTTACGCTTCATATAATGAAACCAGACGGCCTATGTCCATGGCTAGTTCCCCGCTTTCCTCCTCTACACAGGCAAGCACAGGCAGATTTGTCCTGTATTCGCACATCCGCAGGTTATCTTCCTCCATTCTGTCACCGGGATGAAAATGATTGAAAATAATCCCCTTCACAGGAAGATTTCTGGCGCGCATATATTCAGCGGTCAGAACTACACTGTTTATGGTGCCCAGTCCTGCATCCGCCACAATCAGGCTGGAAAGGCCCAGCTCCTTTATCACATCCTCAAGCCATATTTCCTTCTGGTCAAAACAAATGGGACACAAAATCCCCCCGCTTCCTTCCATAGTCACAAAGTCATATTTCTGACATACCTTTTCAAACCCCTTTTTCACCTCTTCCATGGCGACAGGATTTCCTTCTATTCTTGAAGCAAGATGGGGAGAAACCGCCGTCTCATATATGTAAGGGCACATCTCCCCAAGGGGCTGGGAAATCCCCGAAACATTTTTCACATAAAGGGCATCCCCGGGAATCAGTTCTCCCTGGGCTGTGCGCACGTTACCGCTCATTGCCGCCTTATAATAAGCCGCATTTATCCCGTTTTCTTTTAATTTTCTAACAATCAGACCTGTAACAAAGGTTTTTCCTACATCCGTTCCCGTTCCGGTAATAAATATTTTTTTACTCATTACAAAGTTTCGCCTCAAATCCTAATTGATGAATTAATGCCATGTCCGTCTCCACAGTAATGCCCGCAGTAGTCAGCATGTCCCCTGAAATCGCTGCGTTTGCCCCGCTTTTAAAGCAGGCTTCTCCCTTATCTCCCACCAGCCCGCGGCCTCCTGCCAGTCTGACAGAAGCATCGGGAATCAGAAAACGGAACACCGCCACACTTCTGCAGGCTTCCTCATTGGTAAGAGGCTGCCTATTTTCATAAGGAGTTCCCGGAATGGGATTCAAAAGATTCACCGGAATGGACTTCACCCCCAGTTCTCTGGCTGTCAGAACCATGTCGATGCGGTCCTCCATGGTTTCCCCCAGTCCCAGAATTCCGCCGGAACAAACAGACAGTCCCGCCGCTTTCGCCGCTTCCAGCGTCCTGATTTTTTCTTCGTAGGTGTGGGTGGTGCATATATAAGGAAAATAACGGGCCGAAGATTCCAGATTGCAGTGCACCCTTGAAGCCCCTGCTGCTTTAATCCTGCGGAAATGCTCTTCTTCAAGAAGCCCGAAAGAAACGCATACCTCTATGGAAGTTTCCTCTTTAATCCTGCGTATGCTCTCACATACCTGGTCCACTTCCGCATCAGAAAGCCGTCTTCCTGAAGTCACAATGGAATAGCGCAGAACTCCCTGTCTCTCATTATGTTTCGCCCCTTCCACCAGTTCTTCTGTGGATAACAGCGGATAGCTTTCTGTACACGCCGTATGGTAATGAGCGCTCTGGGCACAGTATTTACAGTCCTCCGAACATCTGCCGCACTTTCCATTGACAATCGTGCAGATGTCAAATCCATTCCCACACATCGATTTCCGTATCTCGTCCGCCGCTTCCTGCAGTTCCAAAAGGGGTTCCTCCGCCAGCCGCAGTGCTTCCTGCCGTCCAACCAGCCCACCTTTTAAAACTTTTTCCTTCATTTCGGATACAAAACTCATTTTATTCCCAGACCTCCTATGTCTTTCTATGTCCCTATCCCTGCATATTGGCAAGCACTGGTTTCAGCCGCCTGGTAAGAACTGCTGCCACAAAGCACAGGCAGATGTCCCCCGGAACCGCCAGTAAAAAGCAGTAAAGAAACAAAGGCCACAACCCGATAGGTGAATTTATCACAAAATTACATATGACATAATAATACACCATTCCGGCTCCATAGACAATTGCAAGACCTGTAAAATTTGCAGCCAGTATTTTTCCAAAGGTCAGTCCGTCCAGCTTTTCCGTCATTTTTCCGGTCACATAACTTGCTACAATAAAACCGATGATATAGCCGAAGCTTGGCTTTAAAATATACCAGAATCCGCCTCCTTCTGCAAAAATGGGGAGTCCCACGAGCCCCAGAAAAGCATATAGCGCCACGCTTACCGCCCCCAGCTTCCCTCCTAACAGAAGCCCTGCCAGCATGGTAAATAGAAATTGCAAAGTAAAAGGAACTACCGGAACCGGTATCCTTATAAACGCCCCTACTGCTGTCAGTGCCGTAAACAGTGCACATAAAGTCATGTCTCTCATTGAAAACTTCCGCTTCATCCATTCGTCTCCATTTCTTCATTCTTTTGTTTTTGTTTATTTTTGCCGGCATATAAATCCATCTGTAAACTAAAGTAACAAAAAAACAGATAAATGTCAACCAATATCATCAATTTGGTTTACATTCATTTATGACAATAAGCTGGCTCGCGAAGCGTGACAGCGTTTGTTACAATAAAGCTGCTTCGCAAAGTATGGCAGCGTTTGTTCACTGCAAAATGTATTTCATAGAACTATCCGCATCCATGTGATATAATTGGCCTGTA
Organism: Lachnospiraceae bacterium; assembly: GCA_009911035.1. Lineage (GTDB taxonomy): Bacteria > Bacillota > Clostridia > Lachnospirales > Lachnospiraceae > Suilimivivens. Next base: position 8,429 of record QXWO01000021.1, on the reverse strand, counting down.
AGACATAACGCATTTTCAAACATGCTTTTTATTGTAGGAGTGATATAATTATGAATTTTTCAACTTTAGAAGGTTTTCATGAAAAATGGCAGGATATCCTTGTAATCGGGAAAACTACAGAAAGGGATAACAGAAAGCATCACATTGTCGGCATGACTTTATCCGAAGATGCAAAGCTGTATATTATCGAACCATACACAGAACCGGAAAACAGGCACAAAGCCAAAAGCAGAAGCCGCACTCAGAGAAGTATCCAAAAGGAAGACGACGAAAATAGCTGTTTTTATTTACATTGCAGCGAGCTCTGTCTGGGTGTGGAAAAGATGCAGGTACAGGGCGCTACAGGCAATCCCTTAAAATATTCTACAGGGGATTATGGTACTGTCCAGCTATTTTTTGATATGATGAGCGCTGGCTGGCAGGTTCCTGACTGGCTGGAAAACGAGGAATGGGACTGCCTGCAACTGACAACTTTAACCATTGCCGACATGAAAAGACTGCCCGTGTATTCCCCGGAAATGCCCATCACCATAACCCACAGGCCCACTCCCATCAAACATATACTGGAAAAGACCATAACTTTGCAGGTGGGAAAAAGACGCTCTTTTTCCTTTAAGGATACCCATGGGGATGAGATATGGTGTCATATTAATAATGTCACGCTGATAGATGTGTGGAAAGATACAGAAAAACAATTGAGCGATCCAAAGCTGGCGGAAAGATTTTCTCAGGAACAGTTAGCGCAGGCAAGGGAACACAGTTATAAAGCACTTGAGCAGAACTGCCCTGAAGGCATGTGTTATGTGGGCATAGAATACGAATGCAGTAAAGATTTTATTCTGACATTTTATTCCAAGGAATTCTTAAAGTCGCGCCCCGAAACCCACTGTGGCAGTTCCTACTTTCTGTTAATGCGCTTAAGGCCGGATAAAGAAACCGGAAGCCACCACCTTCCCCTCAAAGGCTGTGTCATACAGACGCCCCTCCCGCCTGAAACCACTAAAATTCCTGCGGAATTATTCCTTTATCATGAAAAGGTGGATGCATGGACGGAAACGGTTCTGTAATTTTTATAATGTGTTTGTATCTTTTACATACGGCTAAAAGAGCTGCCCCCGGAACAATTAGCCGCACACGCCGGGGACAGCCCGCCCAATCTTACCGTATAAAATTCGTCCTCTGGAACGGCTCCTTTTCAGGAAGGCCATACTTTTCCTTTCCAAGGGCAATACTTTTCATAAGAAATGTCATATTTCTTGCCAGCGTGCGCATGGTCTGCAATCCTTCCAAATCCTGCTGTGCTTCGCCTGCCGCCCTTCCATGGATGCTGTTCCAATACTGGCTGGATGCCACAGGCATACCCGAAATCGTAAAAAATTTATTCAGTTCATCAAAGGTTGACGATAAGCCGCCCCTGCGGGCCGCCACAACACTTGCCCCGACCTTCATGGTCTTATCAAAAGAAGTACTGTAAAACAGCCGTGTCAGAAACGCCACCAGGGTTGCATTGGCCGATGCGTAGTATACAGGACTGCCAACCACCAGCCCGTCACAGGCCGCAAACTTTGCCGCCGTCTCATTTACTGCATCGTCAAATACACATTTACCGTTCTGCGCACAGGAACCACAACCGATGCATCCCCGGATGTCCTTATTGCCGATATGCAAAATCTCTGTTTCCACTCCCTCCTGCCCAAAGACATTTTCCATCTCATGAAGCGCGATATAAGTATTTCCATTTGCCCGCGGACTCCCATTAATCAGTAAAACCTTCATTCTCCTCACCTGTTCCTTTCCTATAGTCAGCAACCCCGCTGTAAGCAACGGGGCATCAAAAGTGTATTACCATGAAACTAATCATAGCACAGGAAGGAACATAATGGGAACATATTTATTACAGCCGCCGGGTAAGAATTTTATCAATCAGTCCAAATTCCAGCGCTTCCCCAGCCGACAGGTAATTATCCCTCTCCGTGGCAGCAGCAATCTCTTCCACTGTCTTTCCGGTATTTTCCGCCAGTATCCTGTTCAGCTTCCTTTTACTGTTCTGGATATGGTCTGACATAATCTTTATATCTGTTGCCTGTCCACGGACACCGTCTCCGTGAATGGCAGGCTGATGTATCATAATCTCCGCATTGGGCAGTGCCATCCGTTTTCCCCTGGTTCCGCCTGCCAGCAGGAACGCTCCGAAACTGGCAGCCATCCCAAGGCATATAGTAGAGATATCACATTTTACATACTGCATGGTATCATAAACCGCAAATCCCGCCGATACAGAGCCCCCCGGACTGTTTATATAAAACTGAATATCCTTTTCAGGATCCTGTGCTTCTAAAAAAAGCATCTGGGCAATGATTATGCCTGCCGAACTGTCGCTGACTTCCTCCCCTAAAAACACAATCCTGTCCGAAAGAAGCCTTGAATAAATATCATAGCTTCTCTCCCCCCTGCCCGTCTGCTCAACCACATAAGGAATCACGCTCATGCCGCCAATCCTCCCGCAAGTCTCATTTCCACATCCGTTCCCTTATGTCTGGGATGATATACCCCAATTCTCCTTTATTCCTGGGGCGTGCACTGGTACGCACAGCCAAAAGCCTGTGTAAATGCCTGCTGGGAACTGTAACCGGCCTCTAAGGCAATCTCGGCAATGGACTTCCCGGTCTGGGCCAGCTTCCACGCCGCCTCGTCCATGCGCCTGCCCCGTATATACTTATACAGCGTACATCCCGTATCTTCTTTAAATGTCCTTGCCATATAAAATTTTGAGTAATGCAGTTCTTCCGCTATTTTCTCTAATGTCAGCTTTTTATCCAGATTGTTTTCAATGTACAAAAGCACTTTTTCCGTCAACGGCATACTATCCATCATAGAATCTCTCCTTCCTGCTTTTGCCCATTATAGCACCCCTGCCAGTCCCTGTCTTAATAAAAATTGCCCTTTTCCTGATTTTATTTCACTGTTCACTCCGTGACCAGTAACATGCAAAAATCCATCGAAAATTGCCTTCGGCAATGGGATTTTTGCACTCCCGAATCACTTTCTTACGACCAGCGCAGTAAATGCGCAGGTCTGTGTGAACAGTAACGATTTTATTTCACCGTAGCTTTAGATACATAAAACCAATTTGCAAATAAAGAGCTGTTAATGTAATATATATTTGATATTCCTACATTTATACTTTGATGAGATAATCCCTTGAGAATATTTTCGTAATGCAGGTCCAGGAAGACGGATTCAGCGGCGGCTGATGATTTTTAGGAGGAGAAAATGGAAATAAAAGTCGTAACAGATAATGATAAAAAATTTGTAATGAGCATTGATAAGCATGTTAATGATGCAGGTTACGCCAATCGGGTATATACAAAGTCCGGTTACGTTATTTGGGAAGAAAACCAGTGTATCGGAATAATGACACATTGTGTTCTGTGGGATAATCTTCCATTTTTGAATCTTTTGTTTATCAAAGAGGAATACCGCGGTAAGGGATTTGCGAAGCAGGCAATAACCAGTTGGGAAAATGAAATGAAAAACCAAGGCTATAAAATGACCTTGGTTTCCACACAGGTTGATGAAGGGGCACAGCATTTATACCGGAAACTGGGATACATAGATTGCGGCGGATTAGTACTTAATAATACGCCATTTGACCAGCCAATGGAAATGTTTTTTAGAAAAGTCCTGTAACAGACAAATTGCCCGGTTCTGCAGATTCTGCCTGCCCAAAGCATACAAGGCACACATTCCGGGCAGGAACTGGTCAGATAATCTGCCTGCGCCGGTACGTATAATATATTCCCGGTATAAACGCCAGCGTCAACGCCGGATACAACGTCAGCAGAACCGGAACTGCGGAAAATACTTTCCCATTCACAGTATACAGCATAAAATAATTGAGCGCCACCCCTACCTGCAGCAACTGGTCCGGAAGCAGCCCCAAAATCTTATTAACCAGAGGATTGTTTATATTCGCTATAAAAGACGGGATGAAAATCAGCACAAAGGGTATGACAACTGCCGTCACTGCCGACTTTGCTTTCGCCGACACAAGCATACACAAAAAGGAGATAAACAGACAGCCCATATATCCTCCTGCAAGAATCAGTAAATACTCCTGTCCCACTGTAATATTGTAAAGTGATTTCCACTGATTAATCTGTATCGGACACTTCCAGCCGCCGGCGCCCAGATATCCGACCGTAATCCCGGTGTAAACCAGCATCACAGCAAAATAAATGATGGTAACAATCAAAAACCCGGCTTTTATCTTAGCCAGAACCGCTCTGTTCCTTCCATAAAGGGATGTAAAAAATATCCCGTCAGACTTGCAGGTAAATTCGCCGGAAAAGATTCCCGATACCAGATAGCCCAAAACAAGCATTGTAATCATGACGATTGTAGGGGCAAACTCAAACAACTGCGACCAGCCTTTCATGTAGTCATAATACAAGGGCGTTTCCAGACTTTCATACTGATGAATCAGATAAGCTTTTTCCTCTTCGGAAAATGTATCTGCTGCCTCGTCGCGGAGCCATTCTTCCAACAACATGATACGGTTGCCGTAAAACTGCGGGGCATCCGCTTCCTCCAGCCCGTTTGCCCGGTAATAATTATAATCCCGGAAGCCTTCTGCAAAAGCCCGGTTCAAAAGTTCACGGATTTCCATAATTCCCTGTCCCCAGCTATAGGCAATATTGTTTTTAGTGACATCCTCTGACAAATATTCCGGTGAATCGGTAATCCTTTTGTTTTCTGCAATAACCTGTCTTATCCTGTCCTCGTCCAGTATGCCCTCCCATTTCTTCTGATCGGCTCTTAGGGAAGCAACAGCCCATGGACCGCCTCTGGTTACGCCATCTGCATCCGTATAGGGGACACTGCACGCAAAAAAACAGACAATTCCAGTCATAGCAAGCAGCACAAACAGCGCTATCTTATTGCCTGTACGGAAAAATACTTTTTTAAGTTCATATCTCGTCATCTGTCTCACCTGACCTTTCTCCAAAATGGTGCAGGAATAAATCTTCCAGCCCCGCCGGCTCCTTTACTGCCCCTGCCAAAGGGCATACCTCTGACAAAACCCGCAGCTCCGCTCCTTCCGGCACTGATCTGACATTAGACACTTTATATTTATTAAGGTAATGCTCCACCTCGCTTCTCTGTACGGTCATACGCCAGACCTGTTCACTCATGGATGTCATCAATTCCTTAAAAGTTCCTGATGCGCAGAACTTCCCGTCTTTCATCAGCAGAATTTCTTTTGCAATATATTCCACATCCGGCACAATATGAGTGGACAGCAATACCAACCTCTCCCCGGCCAGTTCCCCGAGAAGATTGCGGAAACGGATCCTTTCACTGGGATCCAGCCCGGCAGTAGGCTCATCCAGAATTAAGATGGCAGGGTCATTGAGCATTGCCTGGGCAATCCCCGCCCGCCGCTTCATGCCGCCGGAAAGCTTTTTCATTTTCCTGTTTTTTATCTTTAAAAGTCCCACCTGCTTTAAAAGCTGCTCTGTCCTCTTTTTCGCTGCCACAGGCCGCAGTCCCTTGATAGAGCCAATATACATCAGATATTCATATACCGTAAAATCGGGATAATATCCAAAATCCTGGGGAAGATACCCAAGCAGTCTGCGGTAATCCCCATCCATGGAAAAAATATCCTGCCCGTCCCATGTAATCTGCCCCCCAGTGGGTTTCAAAAGCGTACAGAGCATACGCATAAGCGTGGTCTTTCCGGCGCCATTCACACCCAGCAGTCCATAAACCCCGTTGGTCATTATATAGGAAACATGATCAACTGCATGAATATCCTGAAATGTTTTTGTCAGTTCTGTAATCTTTAATTCCATAAAGACTTCACCTCCCATATCTCCCTACATCTTTTCTGTCCCCGGCAAATACAGTATCCCAGATAAAATGCTGCCGCCGCCAGCATCCCATTCCACACTGGCAGGGACAGGCTCTGGTATACCCTTTCACTTAAAACGATCTGCGTCCAGATTCCGCTCCATGCCAGACACAGAAAAATGGAAAAAGTCTCCGATGTAATTCTGCGGCTGTAAAGACAATGGAAACAAATACAGCATGTTACCACGTAAGGCAGAAAAAATTGAACTGCCATATCCTGAATCAATATTTCCCCGGCCCCCACCACTCCTGCGGCAAAACTTCCAAGCAGAATCAGGTCAATCATGGCAAACCAGAAGAGGCGGGCTGCATACACCTGCCTTAAGGAATAATAGGAAGCACACTCTATCTCCATGGCATTGCTGCTTTGGTTTTTCCACAATTCCGGCAAAAGCAGCACCCCGAACAGGGAAGCAGCAGTCCCCATAAGCCTTTTCAGATAATAGCCGCTCCCTCCCAAAGACAGCAGCCACCACAAAGCCAGCAGCAGGACAGCCTGCATCACCCACCAGCGCCTGCGTATATATCTTCCCTGCTGATAAAGGAATTCAAATCCAGAAAGGGGGCTATTTGCTTCTTTTTCATAAAAAGCTTCTTCCGATGCGTAGATTGTATTCTGCAGGGCACTTTCCGGATAAACTTCCAATGCCCTGCTTCTCAGTTTTTTTTTCAACTCGTTATCTGATAATCTCATATATTCTCCTTTCCCAGACAGGCGCTCAGCAGTTCCCGCGCCCTGCCTGTCCTGTATTTGACCAAAGACAGGCTGATGCCAAGTATGCGGGCAATGTCCTTCTGTTTCCGCTCCTGTATAAAGTACAGGACCGCCACTTCCCGTATCTCCTCCGGCAATTTCAGAAGGGCCGCCTGCACATCCATCAGCACGTCCCTGTTTTCCCCTCTGCAGTCTGGTCCGTCCGGCAGCCGCTCAACGGGAATTTCCCTGTTTTTCCGGTGGAAATCCGTGCACAGATTTCTGGCAATCACATACAAAAAGTTAACCGCCCTGCCATAATCCTGATATCTCTGCAAAGCTCCAAAGAAACGGACAAAGGTTTCCTGCGTCATGTCCTCCGCATAGCCCGCATCAGCAATATGTATCCGGCAATATTTTAATATCTGCGGATAATATTTCTTTACAAAAAATTCCAGCGCATCCTCGTAACCCATGCGCATCCTCTGTATAAGCAGAAAATCTGTATCCATGTCTCCCCCTTCCTTAATAAACTCTAAAAGCGCTTTCTATATAGTATAACGGACGGGCAATGTAAAAAGTCAGGAATTGATAAATTACTTCCCCTCTGCTATAATATAAAGCAACGGACAGCACGCTTTGCGAACTGTTCTTATGTTAAACAAACGCTGTCGCGCTTCGCGAGCCAGCTTATTAACAAACGCTGTCGCGCTTCGCGAGCCAGCTTATTAACAAACGCTGTCGCGCTTCGCGAGCCAGCTTATTGTAAGAAAATGTAGGCGCTGCTGCGGCAGCCGCCAGATTTATTAGACAAAGTCTGTATATACAGGCGTGCCCACCTGGCCTGCCATATACGAAAATCATCAATTGACAGGAGATCATACAATGGATTTAGCAAATTTTCAATGGACAAGAGAACCTGAAAGCTGCAAAATAGAACACAACAGAATTGAAATTGTCACCAAGCCCCATACAGATTTGTGGCAGAAAACCTATTATCATTTCCAAAATGACAATGCCCCCGTCCTGCAAATGGAGACGGAGGAAAAATATTTTAGCTTCGTGGTAAAAACAGAATTTGAAGAAAGCCATCACCGTTTTGACCAGTGCGGCATCGTGATGTATCTGGACAGCGAAAACTGGCTGAAAGGCTCCATTGAGTACGAAAACGAAACCTTCCAGCATTTGGGAAGCGTCGTTACAAATCAGGGATATTCTGACTGGGCTACAACTGTCATCGATGCCTCCGTAAAATCTATGTGGTACCGCTTCAGCCGGAGAGACGACGACTACCGTATCGAGTGTTCCACAGATGGAAAAGCCTTTCAGCAGATGCGTATCTGCCATATGCACAATGGAAAAGGAAAAATCCGGTTTGGCGTTTATGCCTGCTCCCCGGAAGATTCTTCCTTCAAGGCAGTTTTCTCAAATATGCAGATGATGGAATGTCAGTGGGCACCCCACGACGGACAGCAGCCGGATTAAGGCTGCTGTCCTTTTCATAACAAACGCTGGCCCACAAAGTGTGGCAGCTTTTGTTAATAAGTCGGCCCACAAAGTGTGACCGCCTTTAATACCCCCACTTAAAGACGGCACCTATTTTATATGGATTAAACTGCACACAACCTCGACTGTATTCTCATTGAGCAACCGAATTTTCGGAAGATTTATCTCCCTGCTAACCTCACCATCATAATACACTGGAAAGTTAAAGTTTATCTGCTTCAGCATGCGTCCATTATCTGAATATTATCCCCCTTGGGAGCCACCAGTTTCCCGCTTCAGAGCCACCCGGAAATTTCTTTCTTGAGAGCCACCT
>QXWO01000188.1 GCA_009911035.1 Lachnospiraceae bacterium | reverse complement strand
GTAATATTGCCCGTCAGCTAGTGGATGCTAAAGAAGTAGTGCGTGCTTTAGTATTGAAAGATGATCCGGCTGTGGCATATGTGCCGGATCAGGTGCAGATTATTTATGGGGATTTGCTTGACATTAATTCCATGGAAGAATTATTTACTGTTCCAGAGGGCAGTGAGGTTATTGTAATACATTGTGCCAGTATAGTAACAATGAATCCCAATCCGAATCCCAAAGTTTATGCTGTCAATGTGGATGGTACACGGAATATTATTGATATGTGCTTAAAGCATAAAGTAAAAAAATTGGTTTATGTAAGTTCTACCGGGGCAATTCCTGAATTGCCCCATGGACAGAAAATCAAAGAGGTCGATCACTTTCTGCCTGCAGACGGACTTGTTGGCTATTATTCTGTTACCAAGGCGCAGGCGAGTCAGTTGGTTTTAGATGCTTTGCGGTGGTGTCCGGAGCTTGATGCCTCCATAGTTCATCCTTCCGGTATTTGCGGACCGAATGACTACGCTTTTGGTCCAGTGGCGCAGACGGTTTCCCAATATCTTAATGGAGAAGTGAAGATTGGATTAGATGGCACTTTTAACAGTGTGGATGTCAGGGATTTAGCAGCCGGGGTCATTGCTTGCTGCGATAAAGGACGCCGGGGCGAGTGCTATATTATGAGCAACGAACTAGTAACCATGAAGGAACTTTATGATATTATTAATCAGACTGCCAACATGAATGTTCATGCTAATATTTTGTCAAAAGGCATTGCCAGTTTAGCAGTGAAATTTATAAAAATGCAGAGCAAATTTACAGGTGAAGAACCAGTATTGACGGATTTTGCTGTTTATAATATGACGCGCAATAATGATTTTGATTGTTCAAAGGCAAAACAGGAGCTGGGATTTTCATGCCGTCCTTTTGAGGAAACCATTCGGGATGAGGTCAATTGGTTGCTGGAAGAAGCAAAAGATTCTGGTGAACAGAATGAAGAAGCTGAAAAGAATGCTGAAAAAACGGTTGAAGAGATTAAAGAAAGGATAAAAATGGGGGATATCTCCAAAGTAATCGTTAGGAAGGGAGATGAAAGGATTCTCAGTATACCATTAAATATCAGTGTCGCAGTCAGCGTTGTAGGGGTTGCTGTTGCACCTTTAACATTTCTTCCGGCAATGATTTCTGCAATTGGTTTTGATTGCCATATTGAACTTGAAAAGAAAGACGGTACTGTTATGGACGTTACAAATGGAGTTGCCAGCGCTATTGTAGATGCATCTGGTTACTCGGATAGAAATTAGACAAACCGGACACTTACGGGAAATATGTAAGTGTCTGGTCTTTTTATATAGCAGAGGAAATTATTCTGTCATTTTTTCTATCAAATGATAAAGAAATTCTGCCAGCTCATGTGGAGACAGCTTCTCATTGGAATCGGATAAGAGCCAGTTCCTTGTAATGCTGCCGCAGCCATATACGATAAAGCGGTTGAGCATATTTCGTTCCTGAACAGAATAGGAAGAATCATTCAGAAAACTGACGCAGGAGTCATGGCAGATAATTTCGGTTATTTTATATGAAAAATCCGGATCTGCTTTAAAAATATAGAATGCAGAATCCCACATGGTACTTTGTGTCTCTGATAAAATAGATTCCATGCCCTCAATGGTATTTTTTGGATGCAGCTTTTTCCATAGCTTCCGTATCTTGTCTAATATCTCATTTTCTGTTTGTTCTAACAGGTCAATTATATCCAGATAATGTTTATAAAAGGTTGAACGGTTTATTTCAGCCAGATTGCAGATGTCCGTAACTGTGATCTGGCAAAATTCTTTTTGCGATAAAAGCGTAAAAAAGCTTTTTCTAATATTCTCTTTTGTGTGGCGGATCCGTATATCCGGTTTCATATTTTTACCTCCAATATTATTATGAAGATTTTGTTAATTTATCATCAAATTAGACTGTTTTGTTGGATAAACTTCATATATGGCAGATGTGTAGT
>QXWO01000187.1 GCA_009911035.1 Lachnospiraceae bacterium | reverse complement strand
ACTGATGATAGAAATATAGTCTATTGTCACACACTTTGTCCTTACTGTCGAGGTATGCACTATCTACCGTTTACGAAATAACCAGCATTATCTTCTCCGTCCGCGAATAATGATTCGTACACGCCACTGCCAGATATACCACAAAAAATCCCCATAGAATAAATCTTCTTGGGGAAATTTCATACTGACACATCTGCAATATTCCTAAAGCTAATTCCAGACAGGATGCTGAAATAAAAAGATTTTCTTTTGTTATTATGTTCATAGCTATTTCAGCCTTTCAAATTCTAATTTTCCAATATTCTGCTTTTTATAGGTATTATACCCTGTATGGACATTTTTGCACATAATGGGTCAACAATCTAATACTCTCTGACTTCCGCAGTGCGATATTTAAACAGCTTTGTAAAATAGTCCATCGGTTTGTTTCCAGGCGATACAACTTCAATAATCCAGTCTGGTGCGCCATGACATCCTTTTTCATCTAATTTAGTGGGATCACAAATAACAGATATATCTGGTTCAATATAATTGATGTCATCTTTATTCAAAAATACGGCAAACGGCGCAGAATATATTTCACACTTCCCATCTTTACTATCAATATAATTTGCTATTGTTTGGTAAAGTTTTCCGCTGATTTTTTGATGTGTCTTACTTGGCGGAGCCATATAATAAATTTTTCCATCAATCAATTCTGCCCTTTTTCCATCGGGCAAAGCATAAATATCATCTATAGTATACAATTCTTCTTTTCCCAATGCATCCGTAGAAATCCTCCATGCTGCCAACACCTGCAAATTGGGGCGTCAGCACAAATTTGTCTGTGAAAAAATATATATTTCACAGTATTTACATCCAGTTTTACCTTCATTATATCCAGGGTGCTCATCAAATACAATCTTATTCAGATTTATTTTCAATAAGCTGGCTTTTTTTCCATCCTGTAATTTTTCTATTTTTTCTAAGCAAAGCCCAAATTATATATCCGGTGACAAGTGATATCACTTCACATACCCGCCAAAAAACAGGTATTTGATATTTTATACAAATTACATCATCAAACCTGTCAAGTATATGTACCCTTACCCTATTATTCTCTCCTACTTACTCCACATTCATGCCCCTCATTGTTCCCATTGTCTCACATTAATAGCTCCTCTTTTTATAGTATATTTTCTTATATATAGTACTATTTTCAACATAAAATTTACATATTAAGGGACCTCCAACACCAAAAATAAGATAAATAAATCTGCAGGCTGAGACGGGTTCAAAACGATACCAGGCGGTACTTTGAAATGCCATAATATCAAATGGAATATATATTATTAAAAATTGTGTAAGTACTGCCAATATCAAATTATATATATTAAAAAATAAAATATGATGCATCATAATCGTAAACGTATTCGAAGAAATATAATTAATAATAGGATTATTCTCTAATATTGGAATCATAATGTCTGAAATTGACAGCCAGAAACAAATACCCGTAAGTGAAGTTACTAATGGAAGCCAATAATTATCTGTTAAAAATCCAGACATGGTGGTAATATCATTAAAATGAATTTGATTATTATATATATACATCAGCCAAACATTAATTAATATCGGAAGCAATAATGTAATACATTTATGAATTCTGTGAAAATACTTTTCCAAATGCATATGATAATATGAACCCAAATGATAAAATTGAAGAAGGAAACCCGTCTTTAGTACTGGCAAAAGCAACGAATTGTTATAACCTTTTCGAGAGAGAAAAATGCAAGATGCCCCTGCAATAGCAAGTATAAAAGTTACAATGAAAGCCGGAAAACCACGAAACATTATTTTATATAAAACAGCATAAGTAAATATGACCATAAATAATGCAGGAACGAACCAAGCCGGTGAATTAATTTCAAACAAGCTGCCTTCAAAAAACGGAAGGATAAATGTAAACGGTAGATAGCGAGTACCTATACAAAACAAGAGCAAACCTGTATGATAGAAACAGATTTGCTCCCGCCTTT
>QXWO01000186.1 GCA_009911035.1 Lachnospiraceae bacterium | reverse complement strand
AAATATCTGTTCCTGCACGATATTCAGTTGTCAATTTTCAGTTGGAATCTCATTCATTGAGATTCCGAGAAGTTATTCATAGTATGTTCCGCATGAAAAACATTCCATCTGCTTTATATTCCCCCAAAAGATAAATTAACAGTTGCCTTTCCAGATCTTCACCTCCCGTTTATTTGACATATGTTTTCTATCCAATCCTATTCTTGACGTAAGAATGCACTACTGCTTTTTCTGCATCCATTAAATAAAAACAGCGGCAGCCATATCTCTGGAATCTGCCACTTATTACAAACCTTAATATTATCGCCCGACTTTATCTCCCATTATCATTCAAAAACTTTTCAACACTTTTTTCATTTTTAATATGTACCACCACATCCTCTACTGAACAGGAAAAAATATCACAGATTGTAGCCGCCCAAAATTTTTGTCAAAAATTATTAGAATTACTGTCAAAAACTTTCGGGAAATATTTTCCGTTTCTGCGCACAAAAAAGAGGCATGACTTTAGTCACTGCCCCTTTTTTGTCTTCCGGTTCCCATGTTCCTCAATTATCAGATGTTTCCCTGTCTTTGGAATCTTGTTTGGCACCACTTCTATCAGCTCATCTATGGTACATCCCAGCACCTCACATATCCTGTCTATATGTTCCACACGTAAACTGGATGTAATCTCATGGTACCATTCATTAATTGTATTCGGCCGTATTCCTGTCAGGTCTGCCAACTGCTTTTGAGACATGCGCTTTTCACCAAGAAGCTTTGATAAATGTATCCTTACCATAATAATGCCTCTGATATATACTATCATAATTCGATGCATTATCATATTTTTTGATATTATCTATCAATATATGTTATATATAATTCTTGATGATAAGCTCCCGGTACCGGGGCTTTACTTCTTTCTTTACCAGATTATGGGGCCTGTCCACTTCTATGACCGTGTAATCCCTGTACAGATTCCTTATATATTCGCAATCATTATAAGATAATACAAACCTCCCTCTGACGCTGTCCAGGGCCGTTTTCAACCTTTCATGGTCCTCCGGCGCAAACCTGTCCCCATAATATTTTTCCGTTTCATAATACGGCGGATCCAGATAAAATAATGCATCCTCTCTGTCATAGGTTTTTAGGACATGCTGGAAATCCAGCCTTTCTATGACCACCCTGTCCAGCCTTCTGGCAACTTCATCCAGATATTCCTTTGCCTTTTCAAAATTCCGCGGCCTCACACCAAAAGAACGCAGGTCAGTCCCGAAACTTTCTTTTATTAATATAAAAAACCTTGCTGCCCTCTGGATATCCGTCATCCCTCTTGTTTCAGCCTGTTCCACTGCGTCAAAGAACTGTTCCCTCGACATCAGGATATACTGTAACTCCTGCCTTACTGCATCAGAATGATATTTGACACATCTGAACAGGTTTACAAGATTTCCATTGATATCATTATATACTTCCATCCTGGCATGTTTTTCCAAAAAGAAAAGCACCCATCCAGCCCCGCCGAATACTTCCACGTATCGGCTGTACGTCCCTTTTTCCGGGAATTCCTCCACGATCTTCCTGCGGAGGGCTTTCTTCCCTCCGATCCATGATATAAAACTTTCCATGACCATATCCTTCCTCTCATAAAATAATGTGGGCATTATCATGATAAGGACTGTTATGCATTGTCTGCTTACTTCACAGGAAACTTAATCACTCATCTGAATAGATATGGACCCAGGTCAGGGCAGAATCCCCGCCAAAAGAACATATCGTTCCTGATCCATGGCTGCCGTCTTCATCTGTCTTCCATCTTCCGGTAAATTTTGCTTTTACGATAAGCTGTTCACCAGCTTTTAATGGGTACTGCTGGTTTGTTATAATGGGATAAGGGTTGTTCTGTGCATATCCATCCGGACCGCCATATACCTCTACAGTCTTCTCAAGAACAACATTTCCTTTATATGTAACGGATATCTCATGCGTCCCTTCGGCTCCCCATATCACCCCGATCCCTGCATGGACCGTATTCCCCACGACCAGCAC
>QXWO01000185.1 GCA_009911035.1 Lachnospiraceae bacterium | reverse complement strand
TGCATACCCATACCTCCTATAAATATTTATTCTGATAAAACTGTAAAGAAGGGAAGAAATTTAGTCTTTCAGCAGAAGTCATGGAGTTGAACTCCCTTGCGAAGCCGCAATAAGGCATAATAATGTTACAAGGAGAATCAATGCCGAGGACTTCACCTTTATGAAGCCACATAACCTTATCGCAGAAGCCTTCCATCTGTGTAACAGAATGACTAACAAAAATAATAGTTTTACCTTTAGCTTTGAATTCATTCATTTTAGCTAAACATTTATCAGTAAAACTGTTATCGCCCACCGAAAGAGCTTCATCAATAATGAGGATATCGGGATCCATATGAACGGAAATGGCAAACCCAAGGCGGGAACGCATACCGCTGGAATAAGTTCTAAGAGGAAGATTAATATGTTCGCCAATATCAGCAAAATCAATAATATCCTGCATCATATTCTTGATATCAGAATCTTTAAAGCCTAATAAGATACCCTTATATTTAATATTTTGAATACCAGTAAGGTAGTTATCCAGACCGGCCGATGCGGAGAGCATGCTGACATCACCATTAACAGTCAGTTCTCCCGCATCTGCATAAGTGATACCCGCAATAATGCTGGAAAGAGTAGATTTACCGGAACCATTTAAGCCAATCAGGCCCATAATTTGACCTTTAGGGATTTCGAGATCGATCCCTTTCAAAGCCACAAATTCGTCGGGTTTATAACCAGGAAAAAGAAGGCCTTTCAAGCGCTCATAATCGCCTTTATACATAGGATATCGTTTTAACAGATTATTACATTTAACCGCATACTCAATCATATTAATGTTCTCCTAAATCAAATCCATAAATTTCTTGCGGAACTTCATATGAATAGAAGCGCCAAAAAGAAATAAGAGGATACTAACAATCCAAAAATACACGCCATCCTGCCTCGTTTCCGTTAAGGAACATCCATATAACATACAGTTACGATATCCCTGAAGGACGTAAGAAAAAGGATTATAACTCAAAATCTTCTGCAAATCATCCGGGAGATTTTCCTGGCTCCAGACAATCGGCGAAATATAGAAAAGGAATCGTATAAGTGCAGAAAGGATTTTCTGAAAGTCCTTAAACACAACCGTGATAGCAGAAGCGAACAAGCCCCAGCCAATAAGGAAGAAAACAATCGCAAACATATAATAGGGTAATTGATAAACCAAGGGGTTGATTGGAGCGTTACATATAAACATAACAGCGAAAACCACCAGCATAGACCAGATATGTCCAATAAATCCCGAAAAAACTGTTTTAATAGGAACAATGGACAAAGGCAAATAAACACGCTTTAATACGCCGCTATAGCTATATATGGACATAGCACTGGTCTGCAGAGTCGCACTAATATAGAACCATGGAATAATACCGACAATCATCCAGATAAGATAAGGATATTCCCCTTTAGGAGCATGCACCTGTAGACCAATACTAAAAACGAACCAATAAACCAAAATTTGTAAAGCAGGATTAAAGAAGTTCCACAAAAACCCAAAGACAGTGCCATTATTTTGAGCTTTTAATTCATAATTAGCCAGCCGCAGAAGTCTCTGCCGGTTGGACCAGCATTCCAAAATAACAGTTTTAATTGCAGAAAACATAAAATCACCTATTAAACTCTTTCCAACTAATAATTTCTTTTGCTATTCTTTCACTGGCATGACCGTCACCGTAAGGATTTATGGAGTGAGCCATATCCGCGTACATAGCATGATCATGAAGCAGTTTATCAGCAATGTTAAAAATAACGTCTTCGTCAGTGCCGGCTACGACAACAGTCCCGGCATCCACAGCTTCAGGGCGTTCAGTTTCAGTTCTGAGAACAATAACCGGGATACCAAAATGAGGTCCCTCTTCCTGCAGGCCGCCGGAATCTGTCAGAATAAGAGTACTTCTAGACATTACATTATGCATATCTTCCACATCGATAGGATCTGTCAGATGAATTCTGTCAGAATCACCCAAAATAGAAAAGACGGTATCACGGACAGCCGGATTTAAGTGTACTGGGTAAACGAG
>QXWO01000184.1 GCA_009911035.1 Lachnospiraceae bacterium | reverse complement strand
GAAAGTAGGGAATATCCCTTGCTGAAAAAAGGGAATTTAGACGCTTTTTTTAGGGAAAAGTGCTTGACAAAAAACACGGTAATAATAGTCTGCTTTGGTGATGCCATGGCAGGCGCACCAGTCAGCAACTCTCATGCCTGCCGGACGGTTCTGGCATTCCCTAATCTGCACGGCCCATTCCTGTAAGCGGAAGTTTGTGGCCACCATAGTTGTTTCTGAACTCATAGACTTACCTCCATATAGTAGTATCAAAAGTTAAGCCTCAACTTTTGGTACTCTGATAGAAATATAGTCTATTGTCCCATACTTTGCTTAAACAGTCGAGGTACATACTATCTACCGTTTACTTTCAAAGTAAACTGCCGCCTTATCTTCTTTCTGTTCTTTCATTGCAACTGTGTCATTTCAAGGCTCTTTCAGAAATGGTGTAGTAGTGGTGTAGTAAGTGCCTTGCCACACTGTGAAACTATTGATTTTATGGGCTTTTAGGGGATTCTTCAAGATACTGCCGTGGCAACAGAAAAGCACTCGAATCATATAAAAAACACCTTTCGTAAGGCAAAAATATGCCGTATTTTGCCCCGATTTGTGAACCTTATCATGTCCACGCTGATTGTTAAATTTGTCACAGAATAAGCAAAATGCGGCAAATCGGGGCAAGTTGAGGACATGAAATGTAGTCAAAACATAGTAAGAACAGAGTTGTTTTATACTGCGGTTATTTTCTATAAACGGTAGGATTTGGGGAGTGGGGAATGCAGAAAAAACGCCTTGCCCCTGCCTCCTTTTTATAAATACCTAGTCCGCACTTAAATATACTTTTAAATATTATATCAATTCTTTTTCGATGATTTCCTTTTTCCTTTCTACAGCAGTTTCTACAATCTTTCTTGCTTCTACTATTTTGTTTTCAATTACTAATAATTCCGCAAGAATCTCCATCTGCTCTTTCATGCTTGGAATATAAATTTCAACTTTTGAAAGCAATGTTTGATTTAAACTTTTTATATTAGATCCATTGCTTCCAGTCGTAAGCTGTTTTCTAATATCCGATGACGAAAGTAAATAATACAAGAATTCACTATTCACAATTTTATAATCCGGACGTACTCTAATAGAAAAACCCGAAAACGATGTTTTTTCTTGTGGTTCTTGATCAATGTACATAAATCTACCAACAAGCTCTTGAGAGCCATTTGAGCGAACCGTTAATAAATCATTTTTATGCAACAAATAATCATCTTTAATCTCCCCATTAATTATTATTTTTTCTATTTCTTTCCAAACAGGAGACTTATTGTTTTTGAAATCAGCCACGCCAACTATACTTATTGCTTCTCCAATATTTGTTTTTTTATAATTCAATCCATTCTTGAACTGAGCAATTAATCCTAGTTTATATTTTTTCCCTTTAATAATATGGCTTTTTCGAATTATGTCTTTATCATCAAAATCCACAGCGAATAGTGCAAGATTTTCACAAAGTCCCATCTCGTTTACAAGTGGTCCCAAGTAACTAAAAAGCTGACCACCATCTTTTTGCATCAAATTCCATTCTTTACTAAACTCTGTTCCAAAAGTCTTATTCTCAATCAAAACAAGCGGACTATACTCTTTGTCAAGTATAAGAATATCTCCGTAGGAAGGTTTATTCACATGACCTACTTTGAATGCTGGTTCAAAGATAATATGCTTTGCTTCATATCCTTTTTTTAGAAGTAGATGAACACAAATAACACAAACAAAATTTTCGTTTGCACTAAAATTAAGTGTTGTATCACGATGAATTACAAAACCCTTTGACGGCTTTTCTTTCGTAGGAAAAACTCCTTCTTTAAAATCTTCATCTACGGGCGCATATGTAATCGTCTTTTTTCTGAAATCAACTTCAATACTTGCATCTGTTGTATATGTATTTGTAAATCTATCTTCTTTTTCTTTGAAGCCAAATGAATATAGCACACTTCGTAGTTCATTTACAGTAATCATATAATAAGTCTCCTTGTTTTAACCCTTTTTGTTTTCTTTTTAGTACCATATAAGTGTAAGGGATAAAGCATTTCATCAGTGCTTTACCTTCTGCACTTATTTTTTTATGATAAG
>QXWO01000183.1 GCA_009911035.1 Lachnospiraceae bacterium | reverse complement strand
GAATGGATCCAGGCCGGTAATGGAGCAGACTGCATTGCTGCCGGATGGGGCTCCGGAATTTACGGAGGTATCCCTTCACGGCAGACAGGATTTCTCTGCCGCTCCTGCGGCAGTGCTCCATATCGGTACTGTGACGGTTGAACTCTTTGAAGATACTTCCCGCGAATTGCTGGAGGCTATCATGAAAGCAGTGCGGTCATGTTAGGCGACCTCTCCCGGGTGGAAAAGATCTATATACGCACCGGGTACACGGATATGAGAAAACAGCTGGATGGTCTGATCGATATCATCCAGTACAGCTTCCGGCTTGATCCTTACAGCAATTCCCTGTTCCTTTTCTGCGGGAAACGGGCGGACCGGATCAAGGCAGTCCACTATGAAGGAGACGGTTTCTGCCTGTTCTATAAGCGCTACGAAAACGGCCGCCTAAAGTGGCCACGGACAGGCGAAGAAGCCAGACAGATCTCCCATCAACAGCTCCGCTGGCTGTTGGAGGGCCTGAACCCGGAGCAGCCCAGAGCGGTTCGCAAATGGGATCCCCCAAAGCCCGGGAAACCCGAAAATCCCTTATAAGTACTGGAGAATCCTGCTGTTTTATGGTATAATGGGCACATCAGAACAGGAAGGTTTTCAGCCCATGCCGGATACAGAACAGGAATACAAAAAGCAGATCAGAGAACTGGAACAGCAGGTCCGGCTCCTTAGGGAACAGGTTGATTTCCTTACCCGTAAACTTTACGGAACAAAATCAGAGAAGACGTCTGCCCTTGAAATAGAGGGACAGATGTCTCTTTTTAATGAAATGGAATCCTGTGCGGATCCGGATGCCCATGAGCCGGACCTGGTCGAAGTCGAAAAGCATCTGCGTAAAAGGAAATATGCCGGCCAGCGGGAAAAACTGATCAAAGACATTCCCCGCAGCAAAGTGCTCCACACGATTGATGAGAGGGAACAGATCTGTGAAAAGTGCGGGAGCGCCATGGCAAAAGTCGGGGAGGAGTTTGTCCGTACCGAGGTACAGTTCATTCCTGCCAGCCTCAAGGTGATCGACCATTACCGGGAAACCTATGAATGCAGGACATGCCGCAAAAACGGAACACCTTATATGGAGAAGTCCCCGGTGCCCCATTCCCCGGTCATGCATTCCCTTGCGTCTGCTTCCACAATCGCATGGCTCATCCATCAGAAGTTTGAACTGGGCATCCCGTTATACCGCCAGGAAAAGGAATGGGAGGCCCTGGGCCTTTCCTTAAGCAGGGCAACGATGTCTAACTGGCTGCTTTGCGTCTACCGGGACTGGCTCTCCCATGTGGCCGGCCGCCTCAGGCGGGAGCTTCTGAAACAGGAGTATCTGCACATCGATGAGACCCACGTACAAGTGCTGAAGGAACCAGGGAGGAAGAACACTTCGGATTCTTATATGTGGGTATACTGCAGCATCAGGGACTGCAAACAGCCGGTCCGGTATTTTGAGTACCAGCCGGGGAGAGGCGGGAAATATCCGGAAGCATTTTTAAAGGGCTATACCGGATATATCCATACAGATGCTTATTCCGGGTACAATGGGGTGAAAGGGGTTACAAGATGCCTGTGCTACACCCATCTGCGCCGCGCCTTTGTGGACGCGCTGCCAAAAGACCTCCATGGGACGGAAGCTTCAAAGCCTGCGGAAGCGGTCGTTCGTCTGAATAAGCTGTTTGAGATCGAAAAGGAACTGGAGGGCCTTGACCCGGAACAGAAGAAAAAGGAACGGATCGACCGCGAGAAACCGCTTCTCGAGGCTTTTTGGTCATGGGCAGAGATACACTCTGCCGGAGAACTGCCAAAGTCGAAGCTCCATACAGCTTTCCAGTATGCCCTGAACAACCGGCAGGAGTTCTTCAACTATCTTGAGGATGGGAACTGTTCCATCAGCAATTCCCTTGCGGAGAACTGTATCCGCCCCTTTGTGATTGGCCGGAAGAACTGGCTGTTTGCCGGAAGTCCGAAGGGTGCTGCGGCAAGTGCAGGAATCTACACGCTGGTCGAGACAGCGAAAGCCAATGGGCTGGATGCAATGAAATATATCAAATATATCCTGTCAGATATGCCGGGGAGTATATTTCT
>QXWO01000182.1 GCA_009911035.1 Lachnospiraceae bacterium | reverse complement strand
AATTATGTGGAGCGGGTGTTCCCATTCTTTGAAGTGCGGTTTATTTCCGTGACGGACGGTTACGATTCCATCAGGGAAGGCGCGGACCTCTCCGTGTGCATGGCCAATATCTTCAACGAATTTTATTCGAGGGACCTGGCGAAAAAGATCAGGGCTTCTTACCGCACTTATTGGAAAAAGGGCAGCAATGTCAGCGGAAACCTTGCCTACGGGCTCATGAGTGATTCACTGGATAAACACCATATCATAGCTGACCCGGATGCTGCC
>QXWO01000181.1 GCA_009911035.1 Lachnospiraceae bacterium | reverse complement strand
CCAGTGGTGCTGCGTATCTTTGAAATGTTTGTGAACCAGGAAATGGGATATGCACAGATAGCGAAAACCCTGAATGACGATGGCGTAATCGGGCCGAAAGCGTACAAGCATTTTAAAAGGACAAAGGAGCTGCCCCGGAATTATGATGCCGTCTGGAAAGGACATACCATTGCACGGATGCTCTGCAACCCTTATTATGCAGGGGACAGCAGGCACAACGAGTATGGCAGTGACAGTTTCGCAGAAAAAAAGCAGTGGCAGGAGCCGGTAGAAAACTGGATCATTGTGGAGGACACCCATGAACCGGTGGTGCCGAGGGTGCTGTACCTCAAAGCACAGGAAAGGCTTAAAGGGATACATGAAAACTCCCCGAAGTATGGAAAGAAAAACCAGGGGGAGCTTGCCTGCCGGAATTTCTATAAAAAGAAGATTGTTTGCGGGGACTGTGGGGCGACCATGTACCTGATAAAGAACCCAGGCGGGACAACAGATTTTGTATGCGGTGGACACCAGACAAAAAAAGGGTGCAGCAGGAAAAGCGTTTCTGAGGGTGCTGTCAATGATGAAGTCCTGCGTGTGATCCGTGCCCATATGAATGTATATGTGGACAGCATGGAAATGTTAAGGCGGATGAACCGGAAGGCAGAAAGCATGAAAAAATATGATGTGCTGACGAAGGAGATCCGGAGCCTGCACCACGAAATGGAAAAGGTGGCGGCACACAGGCAGCAGTTATATGAAGATTATGCAGAGCGGCTGGTTGATGCGGAACAGTATGCTTCTTTTGCAGACAAAGACGCAGCCGAAGAAGCGGAACTGAGGAAAAGGATAAATGAGGTTACAGAATACCAGAGAAAATATGACCGGAATTACTGTGCCAATGTGGATTGGGAAGCAGCTATTGAAAAATACCGGAATATCCGGCACCTGACAAAAAAGATGGTGGACGCATTTTTGGAAAAGATTGAAATATTTTCGGCAGGGAAAGTGACTGTCCATCTGGTTTATGACGATATGCTGGATGAGCTGGTGGCATATACAAAGGAAAGGGAGGCGGCGGATCATGGGCAATAGAAAGACTGCAATCTATATCCGCCTTTCTGATGAAGATAACAATGTTGACGGTATTGTAAAGCCGGAGAGCAACAGCGTGGCGGCGCAGAGAATTTTGATCAGGGATTATATGCAGAGGAATAATTTCTCCACTCCGGCAGACACGCTGGAGTATGTGGATGACGGCTTTTCCGGCACAAATTTCCAAAGACCGGCTTTCCGAAGAATGATGGATGACGCAAAGCATGGGGAAATAGGCGGCATTATCGTCAAGGATTTTTCAAGGTTTGGAAGAGACCATTTGGAGACAGGGAACTACCTTGAACGGATTTTCCCGCTGCTTGGCATTCGGTTCATTTCGGTAAATGACCAGTTTGACAGTGAGGACTGTATGGGAATGACAGGGGGAATGAGCGTTGCGCTGAAAAATATCATCAATTCCATGTACAGCCGGGATTTATCCAAAAAGGTGAAGAGCGCAATGGGGACAAGAGCCGTCCGCGGTGAGTATATGGGCGCATTTGCGCCTTACGGATATGTAAAGAACCCGGATAATGTACACCAGCTTATTCCCGATGAAGAAGCGGCAGAGGTGGTGCGGTTTGTATTTACCATGGCGGCAGAGGGGAAGAAAAAACCGGAGATTGCACGGTTCCTTAACGAGCGGGGTACGCCTACCTGCATGGAACATTTCCAGGCGCTGGGGCTGAAAAGAAAAAGTTATAAAGAAAAAGAAAAAAAGCTGTGGACCGTTACAACCATTGGCGACATGCTGAAAAAAGAGGTTTATCTTGGAAAGACTGTCTGGAGGAAAACAAGGCAGGCGGAAGTCGG
>QXWO01000180.1 GCA_009911035.1 Lachnospiraceae bacterium | reverse complement strand
CAAAGGGCTTGTATGGGAAGGGGACGGCTGGCTCCTGTTATACAAGCGGCTTTCGGAAAGCCGGTTCCAGTGGCCGCGCACCCCGGAGGAGGTGCGTGAATTAACGCCGCAGCAGTTCCGATGGCTGATGGAAGGGCTGACAGTCACCCCAAAGAAATCGGTCAGGCCGGTGGAACCGCCGGAATACATGGGATGACTTTGTACAAAACGGAGAAATTTTCAGACGGTTTTCCTGCTGAAAAAAATGTCCTGCCTTATTCCCGCAGAACCACGCTGCACACCATAAAAGGGCTCGGAATGGACGCAGACATGCTTTTCCTTCCCGGAAAAGGGTTCTGGAAACAGCATCATAAAAAGGCAGCATCCGCTGTTTTAACCATAGGCATTATGACGGATATCCGGCAGCGCCAGGTTTCGCAAAAATCCTGTATTCATGGTAGAATAAGGCTATCAGGATACCGGGAGAAAACAGCATGGCCTTAAAATATACGGAAGAACAACTGAACAGTCTTGACAGGGAAACGCTTATCAGGCTGTTCCTGTCGCAGCAGGAGCAGTTTGAAAATATCGACCATACGCTTCAGCTTGTTTTGGAGCAGATGGCGGATCTAAAACGGCATCGGTTTGCCCGGTCAACAGAGAAACATGAAATCGAAGACCAGATCTCCTTTATGGAAGTGGACGGGAAAGTCGTATTCTTTAACGAATCCGAGGCTGTCGCTGCAGAGGAAAACGCACTGGAAGAGCCGGAAGGCGTTTCCCGCACAAAACCGAAGAAAAAGCAGGGGAAACGGGAAGAAGACCTGGAGGGGCTTCCGGTAGTTGTGGTGGAACATTCCATGACGGATGAGGAGCTGGAAGATAAATTTGGAAAAGACGGCTGGAAACAACTCCCGGATGAGGTATACCGCAGATACAGCTTTACCCCGGCAAAAGTCGAAGTAGAGGAACACCATGTAAAAGTGTACGCTGGAAAAAAGACGGAGGAGATCGTCAAGGCTGAACACCCGGAATGTCTTTTAAGAGGAAGCCTTGTGTCCCCGTCCCTTGAGGCGGCAGTGATGAACGCAAAGTATGTCAATGCCGTCCCGCTTTACCGCCAGGAGCAGGAATTTGAGCGTTATGGTCTGCATATCTCCCGGCAGAACATGGCAAACTGGACGATCCAGTGCGCAGACAGATACCTCGCTGTTCTCTATGATTACCTGCATGAAAAACTGTACAGTTATCATGTGCTGCAGGCAGACGAAACACCTGTGCTGGTGAATAAGGACGGCCGTCCTGCCGGATCAAAAAGCTACATGTGGGTATACCGCACCGGACGGATGTACACAGAACGCCAGATTGTCCTGTATGAATACCAGAAGACGCGCAATGCCAGCCATCCCAGAGAGTTTTTGAAAGACTTCAACGGCGTATGCGTCACAGACGGATATCAGGTCTACCACACCATTGAAGGCGAACGGGAAGACCTGCGGATCGCGGGATGCTGGTCCCATGCAAGGCGGAGGTTTGACGAGGCAGTGAAGGCACTGCCTAAGCAGAAACAGAAGGACAGCCGCGCGTACCTTGCGCTGACGATGATACAAGCGATCTATCAGGAGGAAAAACAGTTAAAGGATCTCCCGGCAGGGGAACGGAAAGACCGCCGCCAGCTGAGCGTAAAGCCCATGGTGGAGGCTTATTTCACATGGGTCCGTGAAAATCTCCCGAAAGTGCCGTCAAAAAGCAAGACGTGGGAAGGCTTCCATTATTCCCTGAACCAAGAGAAATACCTGAAAGTGTTCCTGGACGATGGCGAAGTACCGATGGACAATAACGCTGCGGAACAGTCCATCCGCGGATTCTGTATCGGCAAGAAAAACTGGGTAATGATCGATACCATAGCCGGGGCAAAAGCAAGCGCCATCATTTACAGCATTGCGGAAACCGCAAAAACAAACAATCTGAAACCCTATGATTACTTTGAGTATCTGCTTACCGAGATTCCAAAACATCTGGATGATACAGACCGCAGTTTTCTGGATGACCTGCTCCCCTGGTCACCAAGCCTCCCGGCGAACTGCCGTAAGCCTGATAAAAGTGAAGTGAAATAAAGGCGGGAGCAAATCTGTTTCTATCATACAGGTTTGCTCTTGTTTTGTATAGGTACTCGCTATCTACCGTTTAC
>QXWO01000179.1 GCA_009911035.1 Lachnospiraceae bacterium | reverse complement strand
AAGTCAAGTGCTGTGAGAGGCGACGTAGGAGCCGCTCACAGTACTTGAGTGCTTGCACCGGGGTAGTTGATTACGGAAAAGAAGAACAATATAAACATGAAATGAAAGTAAAAAATATTTATGATGATGGTTTTACAGTTGAAACAAGTTATGGATATACACTGCCGTATGAATATTTTGGAAAATGGAAACAGAGAAGTTGGAGTGCAGGTTGCTGTTATAGATATGTTATATTCTTAACTTGCGATGATGATATAGAAAATTATTTACCAGAAGTTAGAAAAGAAATTACTAGAAGAATTCAAAATCAAATAGAAAACTTAATAGGATATTTAAAAAAGTTAGCATAGAATAGCAATGAATTGTTGCTTTTAAGTGAAGAATGTTATGAGTAGAAGTTATAAGAAAGTTCCTTGCTATAAGGATTATAACCGTGGTATGAAAAAATGTGCCAATAGGTACTTGCGTAGAAATTATTTAGATATTCCATCTGGAAGGGCATATAAAAAATTATTTTGTTCCTATGATATTTGTGATTACAGATTTTTCAGACCGTTCATTTCTTATAAAAAGCGGATATCAAAATACTGTCATGAAAGACATTCAGACAATGAATTATATAGAATGTGGTATAAATATTATAAAATGAAATAGACAGATTTTATTTATAGCATAAAAATTAGATGAACATCATATGCTAGAAGTGTACACTGTTGACATTGTGTACACTTTTTGCTATGATGGAGGTATCGAAGGAGATGATAGATATGTTGATGGAACAGGCTACAACTGTAAGAAAAGAATGGAGCGCGGTTTGCGATAGCGTTATTCATGAGAAACCTAAGTTTATCAAACGCACACGAGATAAAATGTGGTTTTCAAATTTGGAAACAATATCTGAGATTTTAGAAGCATATTATTTTACTGCCACGAGATATATTGAAGGCGATAATTCTGTTACTTTATCGCTTAATGAAATTGATCTTGTAGAGAATGGTAAAGATGAGCAGGAAGCACGTTTGAACATGGGCAGGGCTATATTAGAATATGCTTTGGATTATTATAATGAATATGAAATGTACTCCCATAGTCCCAATAGAAAGAAACATATCCCTTATATTTTTAAAGCATTGATTATAGATAACCCAGAAAGGATAGGAGATATGTTACAATGCCAAGATGGAAAGAACTAAAGAGATTTTGCGATAGAGATGGATGGGAACTGTATAAAGATACGGATCATTATTTCTATCGGAAAATAGATGATGATGGAAATATCAAATTGACGAAAGTTTCAAAAGGTTCAGGAGAAATTCGCTCTCATATGTGGAGGGAAATATTAAAGAAGCAGTTACAAGTTACACAAGAATATTTTAACAGTAAAATATGATGAAGAGTTAAAAGCATTTGGAGAAGGAATATCCAGATGCTTTTGTAAAAAGTGTGTATTGAGTGGTAAAGATAAAAATTAGGTGTTAGTCCGCAAATGTGTTGGTAAGGTTATATCACTAACACCTTTGCCGTTTTTACATCCTTATTACTGTGGTAATAGTTTGTACCGGTTACTGCCAATGCGGTTTCCGTTAATTGCCTGATTATCGACTCTGCATTTCGGTAGGTGGCAGCAAAAAGAGCATTGTACCTATTGATATATTTGCTTGCTGCTCCACGGTAAATATCATAGCGTTTTTTGATGAAACTATGGAAACCATTCACCGTGTTCAGGTTAAAAAAGTGAGCGTCATCGCCCTCCTGATTCACGCAGTCCCTGACTGTGCAGTTTGCGATTCCGGGAAGGGCATGGTAACTCCTTAACCCGTCACAAAGCGCAAATGTTCCATCGGCAATGTGGCCTTCAAAAATACTAACCAACTCCTTTGCGCTGGATGCCCGTGCAGAATACAAAGGTATTCGCTGGAAATGCCCCTTTTTAAAGCTTTTGCGCCATGTCTGCGGGGGTTACGCCCTATTCCAGTGTCCAGTTCTTTGCCTTTATAGCAGTCAGGGACAAAAGTTTCATCAAATTCGGACACATTTCCCAGGCAAACATCCGCCGTCTCAGGAAGTTCCTGCAATGCCATGAGAATTTTATGGCGCATATGAAAGACTGACTGATGATACAAGCCGAGGCGTTTGGAAGAAAAGTCAATGGCGTTGCCGTGAAGGGTATCTGCAATGATCTCTTTCCAGACAGAAGCCGGAAAGTGAGAATTGGCCATTATGGTATTTGTAGTAGACACAAATGTGTGCCCACAATTTTTGCAGAGAAAACGTTGCTTTTTGTACTTAAAGCCGTATCGGATGACTGAGCTGCGCAGTGCGGACAGGCTGGTTTGGGTGTAAACTCTTTATCCTGCAGTATAATGGTAACAGCGTCCA
>QXWO01000178.1 GCA_009911035.1 Lachnospiraceae bacterium | reverse complement strand
GACAAGGTATGGGATGAAGATTATTACGTGCTTACCCTTGCGGCACTGGCAAAGGAACTGCAGGGCAGGGGGCTCTGCAATGCGTCTGTCATCCTTGCGGCAGGGCTCCCCATCAAGTGGCTGGAGGAGCAGGCAGGGGCATTCCGAAAATACCTGATGCAGAAGAAGGAAGTGGTCTTTAAATGCAATGGCACACGCTACCATGTAAAGATTGAGGACGTGGAAGTGTACGCACAGGGATTCGCCGCCATTGCTGAAAACCTTAGAGACTATCAGGGATTCAATATCGTGGCGGATATCGGGAACGGGACCATGAACGTTATCTTTGTGGTGGACGGCATCCCCGATTCCACCCGCTACTATACGGAGCGTTTCGGCGTAGACTGCTGTGTGATTGAGATGCGGAGCGAACTGACAAACAAGGTGCATTCGGTGGTGGATGACCTTATCGTAAAAAAGGTTTTAAAGGATGGAACCGCAGAGATTGGCGAGAAATACCTGAAAGCAATCGGGGAATGCGCTACGGAATACACCGAAAAGATCATGCGGAAGTTGCGGGAATATGGCTACAATGAAGAACTGGCAAAGCTCCATTTCCTTGGGGGCGGAGCCATGCTGATGAAGCACTTTGGGAAGCTGGATAAAAACAGGGTGCGTTTCATTGAGGACATCAACGCCAATGCCAAAGGCTATGAATACCTTTCCCACCAGCGCCGGATCAGGAAGCTCCGGCAGAAGTAGGGGAGGGAAAAACAGATGAGCGATAAAAGAGGGATAATCAAAAACATCAAGCCGGTATTCTGCCGGTTTGATATGGATGATGAGCCGGAGCGGAGGGCGTGGCAGATCATCCAGAAACTTAGCAAGGGGAACGGGGAAGGGAAGAACCGGAGCTATAACAGCATCATTTCAGAGGCAGTGGTGGGGTATTACGATAAAGTGACCATGAGCCACGAGGAATTATTGGAGAGACTTGAACAGGTTATACATAAGGAAGTGGCAGCGATCCCCGGCGTTCCTTTGCAGATACCATACCCCTATCCGGCAGCCCAGCCCCAGCAGACGGGGCAGCAGGAACAGACATCCCCCAAAACTGAAGAACTGAATGAAGCTGCCCTGGACTTTATGGATGGCTTCATGGGAATGTAGCAGGGTGCTTTATGCATCCTGTTTTTTTTCAGGCAATTTAAAGGTCAGGCAGGTTATGCGTAAAAGTAAAATACAAAAATGTATTTGCAGTTTATTTGTAAGGGAGAAATCATTGAAGGAATACAGGATCAAAGATGTGGACATACACGAATTCCTGCATTTTATCATGGAAGATGGCGGAAAGCTCCCGGCAGATTTTGATATGTTACAAAAGAGCGGAAACTATCTCATCCATGTGGATGGGGAAAAGGTATTCTGTTTAAATGAGCGGGAAGCCTATCTGAAGGACAGCATGGAAAACCTGATGGCAAGGTCATTGCCATATTTCTCAGATATGAGGGTTTCCCTTTCTGTACATATAAAAGATAAAGAGGGAAAAGCAGATATAACGGTTCTGGATAACCGCAGGCTTTCCAAAGAGATCACGAGGAAACAGGCAAAGGGGAAATCCCTTACCATCCGCTACAGGAGCGGAAAAACCAAGAACACCCGCCTTTCCACAGAACAGTATATCAGAGGGCCGTTCGGGGAGAAGGTTAGCTGTATCTGCTATGCCTACCTTGCGGATGCACTGATACGGATGCGGCAGGATATGTTTTCCGGCAGGGGAGACTTTTTACCCTTTGTCTACCAGGCAGAAAATGAACGCTCCCTGTCAGCAACAGTACGGGAAATCCATACAATGAGGGAGAAAACCTTTGAAGCGGCATCCATGGAGCAGTTCCGCGGGAATTGGGAAGAAATGCAGTCCTTGCGGATAATGGACCAGTACAATTACCAGAGGGGCAGGCCGGACAGCGAAAGGATCAAGTCCTTCCAGCAGGAGATGATGGGGTACCAGCAGGTGACGGAACAGATGGCGGCGCTGGCGGCTTCCTTCAACCTCCCGGTTTTTTCCCTGACAAAAAGAGGAACCATTGCCCATGTCAGGGATATCAATGCACTGGATAAGAAAGCGCCTGTCTTTATGAAGAAGGACTGGCTTGTGATGCTGGATATCCTTGCCAATAAGAGAGAGATCCCATGTTCCCGGAATACACTGGTATGCCTTAAGAATGCGGCAAGGGATGCATACGGTAAAGCGGAGGAAACTGACAAGCCGCAGCTGGCAGGCATAGCGGCAAAAATAAGCTGTTTCCTTGAGGCAGTGGATAAAAAAGGGATATCCGGTATTTTACGGGATGACGGTATCTGTAGTGGTCAAGCTTTTTTGTAACACTTGTGGCTAAAATTTATTGGATTGTTGCCGGGATGCTATCGGAACTGTC
>QXWO01000020.1 GCA_009911035.1 Lachnospiraceae bacterium | reverse complement strand
GCTTCGTTCGTTTCTTTTCTGAAATTCTTGTTGAATTTTCAGGGCTGCATTGCTGTTTACTTGTCAAGGTGCTTTGTCTTATCTTGTTCAGACGCAACTCTGATATATTATCATGAGCTCAACCATCTGTCAAGACCTTTTTAAAATTTTTTACTACCAATTTTCACCTGCCATCTACGCGGTGGATTTTTATTATATCATTGTCAGCAAAGCTTGTCAACAACAATTTTATTCCGCTTTCCCACATATTGTCAGGCTTGGCCTTAGGCCAAAAATTTGGAAGTATCTAAAATGGATACTTCCATTTTATTGGTAGCTAAACGGAGAAAGAGGGATTTGAACCCTCGCGCCGCGTGAACGACCTACACCCTTAGCAGGGGCGCCTCTTCAGCCTCTTGAGTATTTCTCCAAAATCTGAATTACACCGCTACCAATATTTTACTGCGTACTTTCGTAACGCAAATGTTATTATACATAAGCTATATTTATTTGTCAATGCTTTTTTTAAGAAAAATTGCTTATTGTTTCCTCTATTCTTCTTTTAACTTCTTCCGCTATCTCGACTGTTTTCATATCTTTATATTCTTCATAATAAATAGGAGACATATAAACCAGTCTGACTGTCACCGGACGGATAGATTTTTCATCAAAAGGTTTAAAGGAATCAATCAATGCACAGGGTACAATCGGGCATTTTGCTTTCGTAGCACTTTTAAAGCTTCCTCCCTTAAATTCCAAAAGCTGATTCCCCATTCTGCTTCTTGTACCTTCTGGAAAAATAAGAAAATTCTTTCCTTTCTTTACATCTTCCGCCATTGCAATTATTACTTTCATGGACTGCTTAATGTCGTTTCTGTCCATGGCGTACGCGCCCAGCGCTCTTATGACCTGTTTCAATAAAATAATATTACTGGCTTCTTTCTTTGCAACAAAAGCAAATGGCCTAGGGCAGGAATCCAGAAACACAAGTACATCAAACAGCCCCTGATGATTGGGAAAAAAGATAAATCCATCCTCAGACGGAATATTTTCTATTCCATAAGTCTCAATCGTTACCCGGCCGGCTTGATTTGCCCTTTTCGTTACTTTCTTAATAAACTGAAAAGATTCCTCAAAAGAAATCTTACTGCTAATACCACACCACCAAATTCTAAGCAGATAATAAGGAGCTATCCAAAAAAGTCTGATTACCATCAATGCAATTCTCATGTCTGTCTGCTCCTGTTATTGATTTTCTTTATATTCTTGTGCTGCTGTTTCATAAAGATCATTTCCTTTAGAGTCAATTACAACAATTACCGGAAAATCCTTTACCTGAAGTTTACGGATAGCTTCTGTCCCCAAATCATCATATGCAATTACTTCTGAACTAATAACAGCCTTTGAAAGCAGAGCACCTGCTCCGCCTACTGCCGCAAAGTATACCGCTTTGTTACGGACAATTGACTGCTTCACATCCTCAGATCTTTTTCCTTTTCCAATCATGCCCTTAAGTCCAAGATCCAATAGAGATGGTGTGTATTTATCCATTCTGCTGGCAGTTGTAGGGCCGGCAGACCCGATTGGGCGCCCTTTTCTTGCAGGAGAAGGACCCATATAATATATAAAGTTATTTTTAACATCTATAGGAAGGCTTTCCCTCCGCTCCAAAGCCTCGTACATTCTCTTGTGAGCGGCATCTCTTGCTGTGTAAATAGTTCCTGTTATGTAAACATAATCACCACTGTGCAGTTCACTCACTGTTTTTTCATCACAGGGCGCCGTAATATGTCTGTCCATGGTCATTCCTTTCCCATTCCTATTTATAATATCCTGACACAATGCCTGTTTACATGACAACAGATATTGACCGCTACAGGCAATCCTGCAATATGTGTGGGGTAGGTATTGATATTGACTGCCAAAGCCGTTACCGTTCCTCCCAAACCGCCCGGACCAATGCCAGACTGATTTATCTTTTGAAGCAGTTCTTTCTCCATCTCACACACATAAGGTATCCCGGAATATTCGTCAACGGGCCGTGTCAGAGCCTTTTTGGCCAAAAGTGCGCACTTTTCAAAGGTGCCTCCAATACCAACTCCTACTACCATGGGAGGACATGCATTAGGCCCTGCATCTTTTACTGCTGTAAGAACTGCATGCTTAACCCCTTCTATGCCGTCTGCCGGTTTCAGCATAAAAATCCGGCTCATATTTTCACTGCCAAATCCCTTAGGTACAAATGTGATTTTAATTTTATCTCCACTCACAATGTCATAATGAATGACCGCAGGTGTATTGTCTTTTGTATTTTCCCTTTTTATGGGATCTTTCACTACTGATTTACGAAGGTATCCTTCCTGGTACCCCTGTCTGACTCCTTCATTTACAGCATCTGTCAGAAGTCCGCCTTCCACATGTACATCCTGGCCAACTTCCATAAAGACAACCGCCATCCCTGTGTCCTGGCAGATTGGTATCATATCCTGTGCCGCAATTTGAAGATTATCTTCAAGCTGGATTAAAATCTGTCTGCCAAGAGGGGATTTTTCGGTATGCTCTGCCTGCTTTAGAGCCTGCCTCATGTCTTTTGTAAGAAAATGATTTGCTTCTATGCACATTTGTTTTACATTATCTATGATATCTTTTACAGGTATCGTCCTCATACAAAGCAATCTCCACTAAATTTTTATTCTGTAATCGTTTTTCTGGTTTCTTCCATTTCTTCCTGGCTGGGATGCAGAGATACATACTTAAGTATTTCGCTGTCATCTTTATATCTGGGAATCAGGTGCATATGAAAATGAAAAACCGTCTGGCCGGCAATTTCTCCATTATTTTGTATGATATTAAAACCGTCACAGTGTAATTTATCCGTCATGACCTGCATCATTTTTTTGGCGAGCTTTATGGCTTCCACCGCAGTATCTTCCGGCAGTTCATACATATTTGCATAATGATTTTTAGGAATAATAAGTGCATGCCCCTTTGTTGCAGGAGCAACATCCAAAATCACTTTAAACTGCTCATCTTCATAAATCGTGTGGGCTGGAATTTCTCCTGAAATTATTTTGCAAAAAATACAATTGTCCTGTTTCATTTTATTACCTGTTCCTTTCCCATTACAAAAAATAATATTTAATTAAAATATAAATATCTGATCCAGCATGCGGAGCACTTTAAAATCCCCTTTCATTTTCATGGAGCCACCCATGAAAGCCCGCTGGAACGTCATCCTTGCATAAATGATATCGTTTAAAGTTTCTCTGCTCACCTGAAGCTCTATATCGGCACTTTCAGTATGACCATAGTAATAATTATTCTCCATCCCATCAATTTCTATAATAAAAGGCTTTCTTTTTCCCTCCACCATAAATTTATAGATAGCTTTAAAGCCCGGTTTAGGAGAAAAATGTCCTTTGAATTCCCTGATAAATTCTTCTTCACTATCCTCCTGTTCATTTTCATCCATCATGCCCCTGAACAGGCTTGCAAGTTCCTGTATATCCTGCTTCTGCCTTTTCACAAAGCTATCGTCGGAAACATACTGGGATAGCTGTTCGGACTCCTGGGGGGTCAAGTCAATATTTTGTGTGTTGGAAACCATTTGCTTAACGGCCTGATTGCTCGCCGGGAAACTTGCAATCTTTTGATTGACAGTGCGGTACAAATTCTCTGCTTTTTTCTCAATAATTCTGGTATAAGCCTCATTATCATCAAAAATAGCTATATCAGCAATGTAACCACATATACCGCTGCACGGGAGTCCTCCTAATATCTCCCAAGCTACGGCCAATGTCTGTTTTCCTTCCCTTTCCCCATAAGTAGTGGACATTACGATTGGGCACATATATGTTTTGGCAATCTTTTCTTTATCCCCATAAAGCCAGCAGGAATCCAGAAACTGGTACATATAACCGCCAATTCCATACCATTCCACAGTAGAAGCAAGTATGATGCCATCCGCTGTCTTTATTGTCTGGGGCAGTGTTGTTATGCTGTTTTTCAATTCATTTAAGTTAAACCGTTCAACAGTAACATGAAGTTCTTCCAAGACCGCCTGCATTTTATTAATTACATATAATGTAGGATCATCCATCATTCCCCTGCCGCCATAATAAATATTTATCTTCATATCGTCCCTGCCTTTCACTAAACTGCTACATTCAGTATAAAGCGGTTTTTTCTATCTGTAAATAAATTTTAATTTTCCAAGGCGAATTTCATCGCCAGGCTCGATAATTTCCGATGCATTCGGCGCAAGACGGATTCCATTCCTGAATGTGCCGTTTGTGGAATTCAGATCCGTTATGCATATATCCAAACCTGCCCGGGAAAACTTTGCATGCATACGGCTCATACTCTGTTCATTGATTACCATATCTACCGCACCTGCAAGTTTACCTACAGTAAGAGGCAGATTTCCCAAATCAATATGACATTTTGACTTTTTATCCATACTGTAAAGTTTATTTTCACAGTTTTCTGTCCAGGGTACATACACTGTATTGCTGTATTCTTCTGTAGGCTCCATTTCATTATTTGCATAATCATCCCCATGACAATACAAATTTTGTTCTATTCTGTTATCATTCTCCTTATTTTCCGCTATTCTCCCTGTTTTAATTAGCATGTAGCCAAAATACCATACTGCCGGAGACAGAATAAGCACCGCCGCTAAAATCCAGCCTGCCGTCAGATAAATTTCCTGTTTATAGGACAGTTCATAAAAATACATAATATAACAAAGAAAACCTGCTCCCAGCACACCTAATAACCATATGGGAATTATTCTGCTTAAGGTTCTTTTATTTATTACATGTCCCAGATCCTTATTTGGTGTATTTTTATTATTTTCTATGTCAAATTTGTCATTCACCAATTCCTTGATACATTCTTCCTTCTGGAACAACATGTCCCTGTCAGCACTTTCCAAGCCGTTTTTATTTTTCCCGCCTGCTATATCGTCCTGAAACCATTTTAATACTTCATCTAAGACAAACTGCTCCCTGCTTATCAAATCTGCTATTTTATAAACTACTTCCACTGCCTCTAAATCAGCACTGTCCACTCTGGATATGAAAAAATCCATAAGCTGTGGAAGGTTTCCTTCCTCCGGGTCAGGGTAATATAAGAAAAAATATTCTCCTGTTGCAATATCCTGAAAAATATAATCAGGCTGTAGAACAAGGCAGCTTCCATCCAGCAGATATTTTTGCAAAATATCACTAATCACCTTAAGCTGGATAAAAAATTTCTTAATCTGTTCCATCCCAATAGATTTTCCGCCATAAATACTGGAAAGGCTCTGTTTGGACGTGATTTCATAGTACAGCAATACTTCACCGTTTATAAATCTTTCCTGACTATCCAAAAGACCTCTTATTTTATTTTCCGACACCATTTTTCTTTGGTAAACATTTTCTGATAAGCAGCCATTATCTTTTAAAATAAGATAATTATGCCTGTAATCCTTGTAATACTTTACTTCAAACATCCCGATATTCTCCCTTCCCTTATTATTTTTACCGGATTTAATTTCTGCACATTCTTTATTATCAGAACTTTAGATCCTTTCTGGCCTGCCTGTACCCGCACATTTTCACCGTCTACCTGACAAACACCTGTCTGTGCAGGATAAAATGGGTAAGATGTCCTTCTACGGTCCAGTCTTTCCTGTACATAACTATCCGGCGTCCAGACATTACTTTCATATTCCCCATAAATGACTTCCCCATAATTATCTTCCCCATAAGAAAATCCGGCCGCCCTCATTCCTAAAAGAAAATTATCCTGCGAAATGGCACATCTGCAATATAAAAATAACGCTGTAAGAATAATTAGCAAATATAAAAACAGGATAACTGGCATAATAAATGCCGCTTCAACCGTTAAATACCCTCTGTACTTTTTATCCATATGCCAATACCACCTCCATTCCCAGCAACATAAATGGAATAAAAGGAATGGGTTCCGTCTTTTTCTTAATCAGACAGGCTAGACCACAAACTCCCGACAGCATAACTGCTGTACATACTGTTTTCAGAGTAAACCATCCTCCTGTCCATAATCCCAGAACTGCTGCCGCCATTCCGTCTCCATATCCAATACTTTCTTTCGTTATGAACGCTAACAGTATCAAAATTCCTCCAGGAACTAACCCCCGAATTACTTCCGGAAGCAAAAACTGACCCATACCGATGCGGTACAATACTGCCAAAAAACCAGCTATCATGATTTTTAAGACAGATATTTCTCTTTTTCTTATATCTTCTGCTGTTAATCCTGCAAGGAATAACAATCCTACACAATTTGCTGCCATTTTAAATTCCTTTCCATTCTGCCAAAACAAAATACACAACAGGGTCGTACAAATAGAGGAAATAAATTTTCAAACACGCCCTAATCTGCACACTTGCTGCAGGCACCATAACCCTCTGCTTCGCATAACGGAATCATATACACGGTTCTCTTAAGTGCAGAACAGTCTGATCTTCCATGATAACTGCTTCCGTCAGAAGTAATATAAACAAGTCCTCCTTTGACAGGCCGGCACCGCCTGCAGGCATCATATTTTCCGCCAGACTCATTTCTCACAGAATCAATCTCGTCATAGTTTACTGCCCGGGTTTGTACTCTTAAATAAGTGCAATTATGCTGCATGTGGTATTTCATCCCTGACTTTGTAATATATACATACACCTCCTGGGTTTGGTCTGTATTTCCCGGATTTTCACAATAGCCGGTCCACGCATGTCCCAAAAATCTGTCCTGAACCTGTAGTTCCCCAATAGGAAGAAATCTGACAAAAGGCCGCAGTTTATATGCCACTGTAATTTCAATCTGTCCATTATCCTCTATCCGGGATAAATCCTGTATATAAATTCCTTCAGCACCGTTGTCTGCACATAGGTATGGAACCATCTGGCCTCCCAGATATTCCCTGATCTGCCCTATTGCATCATTTTTTTGCCCATCCATGTATTTTACCTCAAATCCCATGACCGAACTTTTATTTCCTGCCTGATGCAGTGCTTCCTGCACATTGGACTGGAAACGTACCCCTTCGATACTTAACAGCACTGTGGCCATAAAAAACAAAAACAGAGGAAAAACCATACTGCCTTCTAATGCCATACCTGCCTTTGCTTTTCCAGAAGAAAGGAAAAATGCCCTCTTATGAAACCATGTATTTTTCGATTTATCTGCCTTGAGAGAAGGGATATTTGTCATAATTTATTTACCGTTGCGGCCCGCAAAAGAGAGCACTTTTCCTTTCTTCTTTAAAAATAACCGTACTTGCGGTTTATTAGATACTTATCTCCATAGCTTCCCTGTCCAACTATCTCCGCTTCTATCCTTTCCACACACCAGTCCATTGCAAAATTCCTATTTCCATCCCCAAAACGAATATCCATTTCCATGATATCCATAGCCCTAAGATTTACATTAGTTTTATCCATCATGAAAATCATGGAGGCAAGGTATTGCCCATAAGTCCATCCTTCTCCACTTTCTGTACGGTATATAATGCCATTTAATACTTTATCTGCCGACATTTGATGACGGGATTTTCCAACAGGAACAACGCCTCCTCTGTAAATCGAACGTAAATCTCCGATGCTTTCCAGAAAAGCACAAGCATACAGAATGCTTTCTGTCACAGGTTCTTTGAATTCTCTTTTAAGCTGGACAGCATGCAGTTCTTCCGCTACCGCTGCTGCCTGTCCCCTTAATCCTCCATCGGACAGGGCACAGGACAGGTTATCCGCGAACCGCCACCTAAACAGCCGCTGGGCCACAGCTCTTACATTTTCCATATCTGAAGAATTTCCATAGATAATATATTCCAGTTGGCAGGAAAGAAGGGATTTCTCCCTTTCCCCTCCCAGATAACCCATCTTATCAAACAGATAAGACACAAATAAATCGTCTTCTTCCCGGAAGTTTCTTCCGGCACCTGCCGGATTATCTGCTCCCCGGTGAGAAATATATTCATTTAAGGAGAGCATGGCACTGCTTACACCTCCCACTGGTACCTCTGCCAGATACAGGATATCACTGCCGGACAGACCATAAACCCAGTCCGCCGGATTTGACAATGGAACCTCTTCCCACTCCCCCTTTTCATTCCGTATGTATGGCCGCTCCATTCCAGAAAGCTGTTCCATGATGCTGTGCCATCTTCCCATGGCATCTTCCGTATCCAGGTTTTCTGCTTTTTGTATCCCTCCTAAAACTTCTCTTTCACTCCCACACAGACCATGATCTGCCGCATAGCAGACAGCCTGGTTTCTCATGGAAGCACCTTTAGCCGCCGCAGAAGTTTCAAAGCCGGAAATTTGGACTTTTTCCAAATACAGAGTTCCCCACGGCCCATTCTTCCTTTCCAGCGCTTTTGATGTATTTTCCTCCACATAAAAGTGAATCCTCTCTTCCAAATTTGAGACAGAAGGTTCCTTACCTAAGTAGGAAGCGTCTACATAAAGAAGTCCGTATCTTTCAAACAGACCGATATGGAATTCCGACAGCACGGAGTTCATTCCCGTATCCACTGCACATTCCAGCCGAATCCGTCCTGCATTCCTGACGGCACAGCCTGTAAGCAAAAGGATAAATCCTGTCATTACAGAAAGGGACAAGGACAAAAATACAGTTAAGTATCCCTTCATCAGGATAAAATAGCAGAACTGTCTGCGGAAATCTTTTCAAATATGACAGCGGCAAGTTCCTGAATCTGAGTTTTAAATATTAAAACCAGCCCAATAAGAACCACAATAATAAGTATCATCTCCACAGTCCCCATTCCTAAATTATTATTCCACTTTTTCAAATTGTTCTTTTTCATGCTTCCTCCATTCCGGTATCTTCCATACCTGCTTTTTATAAGTTTCATTACTTTTCCCATGTTTGCTTTTAAATACTGCCAAAATCCAGATATGCAGGCATAAGAATCAAAAACATAACTACTACCAACATCATCATCATGGGAAGAAGTAATCTGGTTCCTGCCTCTTCTCCCATTTTCTTTGCCATTTTCCTTCTATCCTCCTGGGCGTTGTCAGCTTCCCCTGCAAGAAGTGTAAGAAGCTGGTTGTTTCCCTGTTTTAAGTGGACCGAAAGAAGAAAGCTTAACCTGCGGTACCTCATTTCTTCGCACCGCCTGCCAAATTCCTGGTATGCCTGTTCCTCCATTACGCCATTTTCCATCTGATAGCAGACAATCTTCAATTCCTCCCATAAATAATTACTTTTTCCTTTATTTTGGCTTCCATAATCTGTCTTCATCCTAATAAAGGCATTTTTTACATTTAGTCCGGCAGACAAATATAATCTTAATTTGCTGACAAAACCAGGATATTCCATGATTAGCTGTTCCTTTCTCCTTTTGCAGTCTCTTTCCAAATCATTTTCCATTCCCCGGCCCACAAATACACAGCCTGTAAGAGTAAGAATCAGTAAAAATAGAGTATTGTTTTGCTTTACTTCCTTCCAGACAATGTCCCTGCCATCCAAACCAGCAGGAAGTGTAATTTCTTTCCGGCTTTTTCCCACAGAATCAGCCGCCTCCAATTCTTCTTTAAGAGCTTCAAAGAAGGCTTCCTCCTCATTAGACAGCTCCGGTAGTAAAAAAACTTTATAAGTAAAGCTCTCCTCTTTACCTAAACCTGAAATCTTTGCCGTCAGCTCCTCCCACATGCCTTCTCCTCTAATGCCTTTTCTGTCTACACTGCCATCCTGGCCTATCCGGCCGCTGTCTGTACAGCTCCAGCTAATCCGGAACGGATACCCATCCACCAAAGATACAAGGTCAAGATTTCCGGTTACATGGTCTAAATCCTGATTTTCTTTCTTGATCACAGCAGGCAGATCTTTATAGATCCGCTTCAGAAGCTGTTCTTTTTCATTCTCTGTAAAGGTTCTCTCCTCAACAAGAAAGGGAATTTCCCTGCTCCATTCCTGCGTAACAGCCTGCAGCATAACCTTATAATCTCCCGCGCCCCACTCATTTCTAAAAAGCTGCGCCCCGTCTGTCAGTCTGCCCTCCCTCTGGCTGCATAGATATGAACAGATGACAGACACTATCCCCATAACAAAAATCAGTAATACCGCCGCAATTTTCTTAATTTGATAACTATCATACAGTTTTTCTATATCCCCCAGCGGATTCAGTACAGATAATCTTCTCAACACTTTCGTGTCAGAATCTGCCTTGTTTGTTGCTTTCCGCTTCTTATAAATCATTTCAGCCAGTGGGTAAATTGGATTTTTCATAAAAGAACTCCTTTAAACTTTAATAGAAACGATTCGTGCTGACCATAGATAGGCTGACAGATAAAGGAACAGACATATGGTCATAAGCAGAACACCAGACGGGCAGTGATATAACCCTCCGAAATATCCCGGTGAAGTGAGATTGATGTACAACATAATTAAAAACGGCATAATATTCATAATTTTCTGTTCCAGTTCTCTGGCACTAAGTAAAAGACTGATTTCTTTTTCCGTCTCTATCTTGTGCAGAATCACGGATGCTGTTTTTTCCATGACTTTGGCCATATTTCCACTGCAATGGTGGGATATTTCATATACGGATGCAAATTCACTGATTTCTGCAATGCCAAGCTGGTTTCCCATCTGCTTCCAAAGCCTTGAAAAAGCAATATTATTTTCCCTTCCAGACTTAAGAGCCTGTATCATCCTGCAGACAGTGCTCTCCTCTCCATACAGCGCCTTCATATCCTGATAGCTGGAAATAAAGGCATTTTCAGGAGAATAGCCTGCTTTCTGACCGGTGGAAGCAAGAAGCATCAGCTCTTTAAATTGCTCCCTGGCCCTTTCTTTTTTCTTATGTAAAAGGATTTTTCTTTCCCTCTGAAAATAAAAACAGCCGAGGGCAGAGAGCGGAATAACTGCCAGCAAAGAGCGGTAAAAGAAATAGTCCAGAACAAGAACCACCAGAATACTTTTTAAAACAAGGCGTCTTTTTTCGTTAAATGTCACTGGAATAAATTTGTCTGCATTACCATCCGGCCCTTTTAATTTTCTCCCCACCTTTAAACTCTCCTGTAGATTTTAATTCTCCCCGGATACTTCCATCCGGTTTCTTTCCTGTAATTTCAAATTTGTAAATAGTCTGCATTTTAACCTCCTCCCCGATAACTTCTGTTGGTTCTGCAATTTCCAAAACACGCCTGCTGCCATCTTTAAGCCTTCCCAAATGAATCATCAGGTCAAATCCCGACACAATCTGTTTTCGTATAGCAGTCAAAGGCATCTCCATGCCCATAAGCACCATGGTTTCCAGACGGCTCACCACATCCCTGACACTGTTTGCATGGACAGTAGTCATTGCACTGTGCCCCACATTTACACTTTGCAGCATATCCACGGCTTCCCTTCCCCTTACCTCTCCCACAATAATTCTATCAGGACGCATCCGCAAAGACGCCTTAATTAAATCCCGGATCGTTATTTCCTTACACCCTTCCACATTGGCATTGCGGGTTTCCAGACTTACCAGATTGGGAATACCCCTTATCTGCAGCTCCGCGCTGTCCTCAATGGTAATTACCCTCTCCGTATCCGGTATGAATTGGGAAAGAACATTTAAAAAGGTTGTCTTCCCCGAACCTGTCCCTCCGCTTACCAGGATATTGCATCCAGCCTGCACCAGACCTTCCAGCCAGTTTTGACACTCTCTGGTGAGAGTCTCCATAGA
This sequence comes from Lachnospiraceae bacterium, assembly GCA_009911035.1. Lineage (GTDB taxonomy): Bacteria > Bacillota > Clostridia > Lachnospirales > Lachnospiraceae > Suilimivivens. Next base: position 77,685 of record QXWO01000020.1, on the reverse strand, counting down.
AAGAAGCTGCCTAACGGTAATCGGTTCAGGAGGAAACCTTCTGATAGTAAGAATCGGCCCATTTATGGCTACAGGGTCTAAAACTACATTCACCCTTGCGCCGTCAGCCAGCCTGGCATCTACAATAGGCGAAGCCTCGTTTACCACGCGGTTGCATCCTGCTGTAATCTGCCAGATAACATGCCTTAACTTTTCCACGGAATCAAAACAAATATCCAGTTTTTCCAACTTTCCTTTCCGCTCTATGAAAATGCCGTCAGTTCCGTTTACCATGATCTCTGTGATTTCCGGGTTTTCAATCAGTTCCTGCAAAATTCCAAGCTGCCTGATAGAATAAAAAATATCCCTGCGGAGCTGCTCTCTGGCCGTAACTTCGAGACAGTGTTTTTTACTTTCCTGCTTAATCTGTTCATCGATAATTTCCCTGACTTCTTCTTCGCTCATTTGTCTGGATAGATCGATTTTTTGCATAATTGCCGATTGAAGATCAGCATTTTCTTTTTTATCCATCCAAGTCCTCCTTCAATAATTCCGGAAAAACCTTTGTTTTAATATAGCACGCCAGTTCCCCATAGGTAAGTTCCTCGAAGCGCATTGGTAACTGACGGAATACGGGCAGTTTCCATTTCGTGGTCCTGGTGGCAATATCCCCATAATTCATGCATTGGAGTGCCTTTTCATACTGCTGTGTTTTTGCCATTGCAAGACCGTCATCTCTTGCAATGGTATAAATATAGTCGCATCCGCGCAGCACATCCCACAAATCCATAATGCCGTCGGTAAGGTCAAGTATCAGATATTCATATTCGCTGGCCTTTTCTATTTCTCCAAACAAATCAAGCCATTGTTCTCCCCTTATTCCGACTAAGTTGTGATAAATTTCAGCCGGGGGGATAAAATCCAGCCCATTCACTGTCTCAACCATACTTTCCATGCGGTACGCCAGTTTTTCACGGGCGCAGCCAAAATAATACATAAGGTCAGAAATATCGTTGTCGAACTCCCGGCACAGCATTTTGGAAAACCCTGAATAAATTTCAAAATTTAGGTAAAGGGTCCTATAACGTTTTGCAAGCATCTGGCCAAGTGTTAGTGAAAAGGTCGTCTGCAAACATCTTCCGATGGGCGTATAGATGCCGATAATCTTCATATTGCGCAAACCTGTCCGCAGAGCCAGCGGCACGGCCTCAGATCTGTCCGTATAATATTCCATTACTTCATGGAGAATATTTTCTGAAGACTGGTATTTACTGATATGGTGTAATGCTTTGTTGAGATTTGCCCCGCTTTCGCTAAGAATAATGATGTGTGGAATTTTTGTGGTTTCCACTTCCTGTTTGTAGGCGCTTTCTGAGATGAGAAGACACTCAATATCTTTTATCTGAGCACAAGAATAAAATTTGTTTTCATCAGTAAAGACATATACCTGAAACGGCAGATTTGTCTTTCCGCTGATAAACTCCATAAGACGATATGCGTAACTCTCCTCGCTGTCAAAAATCGCAAGGATTCTTTTGTCCAATCATAACCCCCTTTCCGACTATTAAAATCAGACGTGATTCAGTATAATTAACTGTTACAAAATAAAACACTGGTTTCTGGAAGGAATCCTTCCGGTGAACACAAGATTTAAAACCTAAGACTTAATAAATGATTACTTAAGAATGTTTTGTTTGTAAAATGGATTATATAAAAAAAATTACCCCTTGTCCAGAGGTAATCTTAAAATTTTTAATTTTTGGTAATAACTTACAAAAGAGGTTGAAATTTTACATTAATAATTCCTGCATTCCTTGAAAATACTGGATTTTTGCGTGTCAAAACAAACACCTGCACACTTTGCATTCCGGCTTATTAGTAAAAACGGATGCCAGATATCTTTTGTCAAAAATTACAAAACACCTTTTGTTGACCACACGGAGCCTTTTAACCGTTCTTCGTACATGGTTGCCATATCAAGGGCTTTCCCAAAGGCCTTAAAACTGCTCTCTGCAATGTGGTGGTTGTTTGTGCCTGAAATCTGCTTAATATGGAGATTCATGGACGCAGTATAGGATACTGCATAGAAAAAGTCATGAATCATTTCCGTCTGCATGTTACCCAGTAAGGGAACTGTATACTGGGCATTGTATGAAAAATAGGGCCTTCCCGATAAGTCTACTGCGCATAAAACCAGCGCTTCATCCATGGGCAGCATTGCACTTCCATACCTTTTAATTGCCTTTTTCTCTCCCACTGCCTGCTTGATTGCTTCCCCTAAAACAATGCCGCAGTCCTCCACAGAATGGTGAGAATCTACCTCAAGATCTCCCCTGCAGATCAAATCAAGGTCGAACAGGCCATGGCGGGCAAATCCATTCAGCATATGGTCAAAAAATCCTATTCCTGTATTAATATTACATTTTCCGCTTCCATCCAGATTCAGCGTCAGGCTGATATCCGTTTCTTTTGTTACTCTGTTTACTATTGCAATTCTTTCTTCCATGTAGATTCTCCTTATTTTCTTGATAGTACTGCCGAAAAATAATATTTCGCGCCAATATAATAACATTCCACATAATACAGGGGTGTGGTATCTTCCAGCAATGTAGTACATTCCATCCGCAAAACCGGGGAGTCATGTGAAATCCCAAGGCTTTTCTGGATTTCCACGCCAGGCATATCAGCTTCAAGTTTTATTTTACCATCTCCTATCTTATGATGGTAGACTTCTTCATAAATTTGATATAAAGAACTTGTATCATCCAGATATTTCTGCATATTGGGACATAATTTCTGGGGAACATAAGCAATTTCATAAGCCATGGGGCTTTCATCGCCTTTTCTTATTCTCGTAATCCGGTAGCACTTCTCTGTATCTTCCAGTTGAAGTTCCCTTACAATATGCCTGCTCTGGAGGGTAATCAGTTCAATTGAAACAAATTCCGATGAAGGGCGGATACCTCTACTTTTCATCTGTTCTGTAAAGCTTTCCAGTTTTGTAAGCTGGTAATCTGACTTCTTATGCCTGACAAATGTTCCTAAAGCAGGTCTTTTTATAATATAGTCTTCATTTTCCAGATTAGCCAGCGCTTTGCGTATAGTATCCCTGCTTACGCCGTATTCCATCTGAAGTTCCTTTTCCGTCTTAAGTTTGTCCCCCTGTTTATATTCCCCATTTTCAATCTTTTCTTTTAACTGTTTATAAATTGCCAAATAACGGACTTCTTTTACTTTTTCCATTTCGCCACCGTCGATCCTGCTTTCCATATCCTTCGCCCCATCCTTATTTTAAATCAAATATTCCTGCTTTTCCATTACTATTTTCAAAAAACAGCGGAGACTGCCTGAATATTATCAGGTATAGCCTCCGCTGTCTTTAATTCTGTCTTTTTAACAAATAGAGCATTTTTCAAACATACGCTAAATATTTAAAAATTCTGCTGCTGCTGCCGCAACGGCTTTTCCTGCCATTCCGTCAATGGCTGTTCCTATCACAAGTATATTTACGCCTGTTTCCTTAAAAGCCCTAAAATTATCCATATTGATGCCCCCTTCTGCCAGAGTGGGAACCTTAACCGCCTCCACCATGGCACAGAGCCGTTCTTTTAATATAGTTGGTATCTGCCCTGCCTCAAGACCTTCGTAGCTCATGCCAGTCATAAGGCCAATCATATCCGTTCCAATTTCTTCCATCTGCCTTGCCAGGCGGGCTGTCTCCTCAGGTTTTTCCGCAGGGATGCCAAAGGTATGTAAATCTGTAGACAGACCGATATATGCATCCACGCAAAGACCGTATTTGTGGGCTTTTTTTACCAGTTCTTCCAAGTCATAAAGAGAAGACTTATGGGTATGCAGGCCGTCTGCCCCCGCTCTTGCCATCATAAGAAAATCATCATCCGTAAGCGGTGTGGGAAGAATCTCTGTAAATCCGCCTGGAATACCTACCGTAATATAAATATCTTTTCCTACCACATTCCTTACACCCTGTGTCACTTCTGCCATCTGTGCAACGGTAATTCCGTGACGGACCTGCTCCGCTGCATGCATAGTAGTTACACCCCTATATCCCCTTGCAAGCGCCACAGCAGGATGATTGGGTTCAAGCATTGTGACACCTGCGTCCACAACAGCCTTTGCCATCCGCGCATCATCCCCTGTAATGCCTGTGCTTAATATTGTATGTCCGTTTCCTTTCTCAATAGCCTTTTTCACTTTATCCATACTGGCGTTTATCTTTCGCGCCATGTCATTTGTAAACATATTTTCCCTCCAGATTTTATGATATTTTTCAGTCAATGTTTATACCTGTCCGCTTTTTTTATCAGAAAGATTGCATACCACAGTGAGAACTGTCTGCATTGCCACGGCCGCTGCCATACATACAATTGCCATCACGACTTTGTCATTCGACATAAAAGGTGCAAGGAAGCAGGGCACATAAGCTGTACATTTCACGTCAAACAACCCAATCAGCAGGCCTGTAACCGTTGCAGAGGCAATAACAGAAGCAAATATTTTTTTACTGGCAAACATAAACGGATATGCTGCTTCCACAAATGTACCAAAAGCAAGATTTACAATTATGTTAGGAATACTTGTAACCCGGTCGCTCTCCTTTTTGGGAACAAGAATATTTCCAAGCTGGAGTCCGGCACATACCATAACCATGGAACATAAATCAATACATCCCAGGAAGCTGTAACCGGCAGATTCCATTTCCAAAAGAATGATAGGGAGGATGGCTGCGTGGTAGACGCCTCCCATAATGGCAAACCAAATTGCAAAACCTGCCACTGCCCCTGCCAGTACAGGATTAAATGCCAATGACCAGTCGATAGCTGCCTTGATCATATTGCCAATCCATAAAGCAACGGGCGCAATTAAAAACATGCCAATAAATCCTGCAATAAGACCTGATATGCCCCCTGCCGCAATATTGGCTGTGGTTCCAGGCACTTTATACTTAAAACACAGGGAAATAATATAATAGGCAAGAACACCGGCAATAATTCCTGTGCAAAGACCCCCAATAATTCCCCCGTCAATGGAAAGGGCACCTGCCACGATACCCGCAACGATACCTACCTCGTCCAGCCCTGATACCTGTTTTGCCGCTATAGCCGCAAGAACGATCGGAAGATATCCCACCAGGGTATTAAATGCATCCTCCAGCATGCCAAGTCCAGGGATTTTCCCAAGTGCAAGGCAGAGAGCCATTGCAATAAATCCGGGCATGGAAGCCATCATGATACCCCTGAAATTAATTCTTTTCCAGACATTTCCCTCCTGGATCTGTCCGCCTCCGGTGGAACCGATAATAGGCGTATATTTCAGCTTCCACTCTTTTGAAAATGCAGATACTGCTGAAATAGCCCTTGTTCTGTTGGTAGTCCCTGTAGTTCCCGAAGCTGCTATTACACGGCATCCCATGGCCTGTGTGTTTGCCATGGATGTTCCCCCTGTCCCTGCACACGGAATCATTTTTGCAGCGGCAGCCGTCAATGCCTGACGGTTCACTCCCTTAGGGTCACAGCTAAGAAGCATGATTCCATCAATTTCTCCCTTTTCTATGAGGCCGGCCAGTTCTTTATCCGTCTCTTCTGCCATCTGGTTAATTTCTTTTAAAGTCTTTTCTTCACTGCATCCAACGGCATTTTTTCCTGAAAGGGTCCATAATTTTGCTTTGGCATCCATGGAAATATTATCCATAGAAGCGCCTGTCCCAATAAACTGAATATAGGATACTTCTATTCCGGCAGATTCCGCCTGGGTAAATATTTCTTTCATCATCTTTTCCGGATCAGCGCCGCCCTGATTATACAGATTTCCTCCGCTGCTTCCGATAATCGCTATATGCTTCATACCTATTTTATCCTTTCTTGTGTATTTTGTTCTTTTAGCGCTCTCATGAACTATACATATAATATCATATTGTACGTACATTTGTATATTGCTTAATTAGCCAATAATCACCTCACTTATTGTACATATTGTACAATTCGCTTCCATTTTTATCCTGCATAATATACATTTTGTTTCTATTAGCTACATTCATTAAGTAATGAATGTATGTACATTTAAATATAAAAAGTATATATCACCATGCCATGCTGTTTTTATATTTATTTTATAGAAGCATATAAAAATTGATCCCATAAAGCATTGCAACCCCCGGAAGTCCCAGCGCTCCGCTTGCCAGAAATGTTATGGGATTATAGCCAAGCTTCATGCCCGGCAGAACATTTGCAAGAAAAAGATTAAGAAAATAAATTGCCATCATGCCTATCACTCCCCGCAGTACAAAATTGATCATCCATTCCGCTTTATTTTTTACTGCGCCGATAAGCAGTACAAATACCAATATTCCGATTATTAAAAAAGCGCCTGTATAGTTTTCCATAGACATCCCCCTTTTGGTTCAATATATGTCCTAATTTTTCGGCATATGCCGGAATAAAGGGAAATTTTTTTGTTTATACTCTTAACATACAGGTAATTATTGGATAATCCCGGAATAATATGTAAGGGGAATATTTTGAAATGAAATGAGGGATGTTATGAAGATGTATTTTAGCCAGAGTTCCCGCGCCAACCGCACGCTTTCTGAAAAAGAAATAGAGCGCAACGCTCTGTTGTCAGATTTGGAAAAGACAAAAAAGGCATTAGAAATTGCCTATGCAGGTTTTGACAATGTGACAGAGCCTGATTTGATCGACTGTTATATTTATGAGGTCAATTCCGTCTTAAAGCGCTATAAGTTCCTAATGGAGCAGGCAGCGGCTTTAATCCCGCTGCCTGAAGAAGATACTCATCCTGCGCCATTAAACACGGAAACCCCTGCTGCTTCCCTGATCGGATAAGCTTTCCGTCAATGTATTTTTACCATAAGTAAGTCCGGCATATACCATTTGTGTATTGCCCATTATCGGGCCGGATGTATCATGCCTGCTTACTTCTGCGTATGCGTCATGGAGTTTCGTTATGACAGACTTTACATGTAAGAGATTTTCTGTACTGTTGCGGCTCTCTGCCCTTACCAGCTCTCTGTTAGCATAAAGGTAAAGCTGTAACAGATTCCTGGCCGGTTCATATTCAAAATGCAGGGATGCCATCAGTTCCTTAAGGCATCCTCTTGCTTTTCTTATACCATCCCGAAACCCGGCTTTGTCTTCTTTCTCATGGCCCTGCTCTGCCTCTTCAAGATACAGCAGGAGCATTTCATAAAGAATCACTATCAGCTCGCTTTTATTTGCCTGTGTAATTTTAAGCGTATATTCCTGTTTTAATTCCTTCGTCATATTTTTACAGCCTTTCCAGACAAATATGTCTAACCTTTATTGAAGTAGCTGCAATACCTGGGCAGGTCTTTCATTTGCCTGCGCCAGCATGGAGGTGCTTGCCTGGGACATTACCTGCAAAGTTGTATATTCCGTCATCTCCTCAGCCATATCTGTATCCATAATACGGGAATAAGCTGCTGTCATATTTTCTTTGGAAACATCTAACGTGCTAATAGTATGTTCAAGACGGTTCTGGTATGCTCCCAGCCCGCTTCGTGCAGCGGATATATACTTGATTGCGTCGTTCATCCTGCCAAGAGCTTCCCTAGCCCCCTCCTGTGTGGACATATCCACTTTCGATAATCCCATATTTTCAAGGGAAATCTTAGGAATCCTGATTCCAAGCTGCTGTCCTTCATTAGCGCCTATCTGCATATCCATGGAGCCGAATCCTTCAAGCTTTAATTCTACATTTGCAAGCTGAATACTCGCTGCGTTTTCTTTTTCTACGCGAATCTTTAGTTCAAAACCTTTCTCGCCCTTAACGGTTACAACATTTCCGTCTACTGTAACTTTATCCATAAGATCATTAGGCGCAAATGCCGTTCCCGGTGTAAATCCGGCTTCTTCAAATCCATCTCCCGGTGTAAATGCCGTTACTTCTTTTATACTTCCGTCATCATTAAAATCTATTTCCAACGCATCAATATTGTAAATGCCGCTTCTTACTGCATCACTGTAATAGGTAACTTTAACGTCCGGATCATCTGTATAGCCCCTAAGGTCAAAGGAGCCGTCCAGTATTTTCTGTCCGTTAAATTCTGTTTCACTGGAGATCCTTTCAATTTCTGCCAAAAGAGCCTGCACTTCCTCGTCCACTGTCTCCCTGTCACTGTCGGTCAAGGTTCCTGTGCTGGCTTTTACTGCAAGCTGGTTGACTCTTTGCAGCATATCGTGGATTTCACCTAAGGTTCCGTCAGCAATCTCAATAATGGAAACGCCGTCCCCTGAATTTCTTGTTGCCTGGTCGATTCCCTCGATCTGAGCGTTCATACGCTTTGATATAGCCAGACCGGCAGGGTCATCTTTTGCATTCACAATCCTTAAGCCGGAGGACAGTCTTCCTAAAGACTGCTGCAGTTTATTGTCATTTTTAGTCAATGAATTGTTTGCAAGTACTGCCGATACATTATAACTGATTCTCATAATTTATATTTCCTTTCTGTCTGCCTGTTTCCTGTACATATCCGATAAATGCCTTTGCCGCCCGGTAAAGGGTTTTTGAATCGTCCCCGGCCTGTCTGCGGTCTGTCTCTTTTAATGAGAATTCTGCCAGATCAAGGCTTTCCCCTACTGCAAAATAAATTTCTTTTCCTGCAATCTGTTCTTTCTTAAACTTCTCTTTTAAAAGACCCTGGTTTTCTTTTAATAAGCCGGCTCCTTTTTCTGAATTACAGATGCAAAATCCGGTAAGCCCCTGTGCAGTTATTTTAAACTCTGCCGCAGTTTTTCCAAAGATTTCTGATTCAAATGTAATTGCAACTTTACTTTCTTTTTGTCCGTTATGTATAATCTTAAGATTAATGGATGTAAGGGAGCCATCTATATCCGCCGGAATTTCATAATTTTCTTCTCTCGCCATGTTTCCCATAAAGGATATCTGCTTATAGAGAACACTCATGGCTCTTATATCCAGCGATGTACGTGTATCGGAATAAGCCATTTTTTCAATTATTTTCTGTAAGCTCTCCTGCATCCTTCCATAGGCATTCCCTGCGTTTTCTTTTCCATCCAAGGCTTCCAGCACTTCCTTCCCGGCCTGCTCTACCAAGTCAGAATCGCCCTTTTGTTCTGCGCCGGACCCTTTTTCCTCATCCCGCCTGCTTAATTTTTTCAATTGCCCCCAGATATCCTTAGGGCTCTTAAGAAGATATCCTGCTGCCATAAGATTATCAGCAGTCACCGGCTGTTCATAATCGGACAGATACCGGAATACTTCCTCCTCAGATTTCGCCGCCGTCCGGATCTGCTCGTAAACCATATGGTCAAATTCCCGGCCGGCCTGTTCGTCTCCCGCTTCGTCCAAGATCTGCTCCAATACTTTCCTGCCTAGATCTGTATCCGGCTGATAACCCTTTTCAATCTGGCTGCTGATGCTTTCCCTTCCGGTTTCTTTTTTATTTATGCCGCCAAATTCGTCATCCACGGAATAATCCATCTTTCCCCGTCTGGCGCTTCGCAACGCACTTAAAAGGTTTCCAAGGGTAAATTCCGCTCCCATCTGCCATAAAGCGCCTACTGCTGCATCATCCGCTTTTTCTATCTGGTGTACCAGCCTGTAAATGCCGATGTACGCGCTTCTTTCTTCTTCGGAAATATCTTTCTTCTTTTCCAGCTTATATAAAAACCGGCTGTAAGATTCCATTTCCCCTGCTGGATCGGTCTGGGAACTTAAATAAGTGTGTAACTCCTCTAAAGACATAGCAAGAGGATTTACACCCTCCCGGATCATATTCAAAACCCGTCCCGGTTTCATTTCTTCTATGACACTGCCAAGCAAATCGTCTTTTTCTTTTACCTGCTCTATATTTTCCACAGTAATTTCAACACTGTTGTATCCTAGTATTCTCACTGCACGTCTGTTGGCATCTGACCGTTCCATCTGTATACTTTCAAGAATATCGTCCACATTCCTGAATGCTTTTTGTATCGAATCCCCCATATCCTTCCGGGGTTCTGTCATCATCGTCTCATAACTTTGTCCGGCCTTGTCATAAACAAGCTTCTGACTAGCGCCATAATCCCGGACCTCCCGCAGGGTATCCGTTCGGGAAACACGGACTACGATGTCTGCCGGAGAAGATTTTATCCCCCGCAGTACATCAAGAGTTTCTCTATATAGGGAAGCCTTTTCTTTAGCCTGCTCTGTATCCACCTGTCCTGTAATAGCTGTGGCATAGCTTTCTTCCGCCTTTTTCAGCTTTCCAACCAGTTCCTCTAAAGGGGCTGTTTCTATCTGGAAGCCGCTCCGAAGCAGCTTGATATTTGCTTCCACAGTCATGGACAGCCTGATTTCTTCAAGAAGCCTGCGCCCGCGGATATTCACAGGAATATCACGGCCCGGTATTTCATTCTGTAAGGCAAAAATATTCCGCAGCGTAAGAGGTAAATTCTTTGCCGTGATCACATCCACTACCCAGATATCTACTGTTACGGTTTTCTCATACAGCACTGCTGCCTGCCGGGCGTAAGTCTCTTTTCTGCCTAAATCGGCTTTGGCCGGGTCTATGCCGTCTGCTGCCGCACAGGCGGCCGAATCCATAAAATCTTTGTAGGATACGGGGAACTGATGCGTCTTTATCCCGCTTAATTTAGAAAAGGTATCTGTATTTAACGGAATCCCCTTCTCTACCAGCCATTCCGCATCCTTAAGAGTCTGCTCATTTACCTCATACCCTGCCATAGTGATGACCTTCTCCATCTGGGGGCGAAGCTTTGTGAAATCAATTTCTTCCGGCTTTCTGGCATAGTAGCCTGCTACGGTGCCTGCTGCATAATAGCCTTTTCCCTGTCGGGTGCTGCCGCTGGCCGCCGAGTACTTCGCTGTATATAAATTTTCAGGAGTAGGCTCAAGATTATTCTCAACCATATATTTGATACTTCCGTCGGAAGGAATGCCTGCCTGGTTAAGTATCTGGAAAGCTTCCGTGACAGCCTCCACATTTTCCTTAGTAAGGGGAACGTCCTTTTCTGCAAACTGTCTTTTTAATTCCTTTGCAAAGGCCTCGCTTCCCGTAATATCTTTGAGAGCATCATCACTGATGGTATCCGTATACCCTTCTACCTGGACTCCCCCTTTTGCAAGGGCTGCCTTGATTTCATCGACAATAGTGACAACTGTCTCAATATCCGTACTTCCGGGATGAAATCCCTCTTCCTGCATCTTTGCAAAATCTTCGTCTGACATAGAATTAGACATAACTGCCATATAATTACGCCGGGCAGTTATATCCTGCTGCCCTGCTTCTGCCATAACCTCTTCTGCGGTCCGTCCGTGACCTGCGTATGCGCTGTTATCCATAACTGTGCCAGAAATGTCTAATGCAAACCCACCGGATTCAATTTTTTCAGAATCCCTTTGGGTACGGTATGAAGTTGTTTCTCTGTCTACATTTGTATATGTCCGGGCGTTTTCCGCCCCATCAATTAAAATATTCATGTAAACACATCCTGTATTATAAAATATATGCCCGTTACTTTCTCATTGGTAAAAAGGGCAAATGCATCACGCATTCACCCTTTATTTCGGCACATACTTCCTTTTTCTTAACATCTATTAAAAAACAAATATTGCCGCCGCATAAGCAGGCAGGTCGAAAGTAATACTGTAATCCTTGTAATCGCAGTAATCCTTTACAGCAGCCACTTCCTTTGGAATCGTGCAGCCGTTTCCTCCAAACCGTTCTTCTCCGCTGCATAACAGCAGTTTATATTTCTTTTTCTTAGGTACCCCCAGCTTATAATCTTCCCAGGCAATGGGGGTCATATTGATCACAAACAGAAGGTTGTTCCTGCCATTGGAGGCTTTTCTGTAAAAACTGTAGGTACTTCTGTCCTTATCATCACAGTTGAGCCATTCAAACCCGTCCCAGCAGTTGTCAAATTCATACATACATGGATATTTCCTGTATATAGAAAGCAGTTCCTTCACATATTCCAGAAGCCCTTTGTTTAAATCCTCTCCCAGCAGAAACCAGTCTAACTCTCTTTCCTCGCTCCATTCCCTTTCCTGTCCGAAATCCTGCCCCATAAAGAGAAGCTTCTTCCCGGCATGGCCAAACATATATGTATAGCCGCAGCGCAGATTTGCGTATTTATCCACGGTATACCCCGGCATTTTGTTCACCATGGAACACTTTAAATGCACTACCTCGTCGTGGGATAATGGCAGAATATAGTTCTCACTGTCATTATAGGACATGGCAAAAGTCATTGCATAATGATTGTCTTTCCTGAAATAAGGGTCCAGCTTCATATATTCGCAAAAATCATGCATCCAGCCCATATTCCATTTAAAGGAGAATCCAAGGCCGTCATCCTCCACCTCTCCCGTTACCTTAGGCCATGCCGTGGATTCCTCTGCAATGGTAAGAAAACCAGGATAAGTGCCCCGCACCACAGAATTTAGATGTTTGAAAAATTCAATGGCTTCCAGATTCTTGTTGCCTCCATATTTATTGGCAACCCACTGGCCGTCTTTTTTACCGTAATCCAGATAAAGCATGGATGCTACCGCGTCTACCCGTATGCCGTCAATGTGAAACTCCTTGATCCAGAACAGTACATTAGCTATCAGGAAGTTTTTCACCTCGGTCTTGCCATAATTAAAAATCTTGGTTCCCCAGTCAGGATGCTCTCCCTTACGCGGGTCAGGATCTTCAAAAATACACTGGCCGTCAAACCGTCCGAGTCCATGGGCATCTGTGGCAAAATGAGCGGGAACCCAGTCCAGAATGACGCCTATTTTGTTCTTATGCAGCTTATTGATAAGATACATAAAGTCTTCCGGCTCCCCATAGCGGGAAGTGGGCGCATAGTATCCCGTTACCTGATATCCCCAGGAACCGTCAAATGGATGCTCTGCAATCCCCATCAATTCCACATGGGTATACTTCATATCTTTCAGATATTCCACGATCCTGTCTGCAAATTCCCTGTAATTATAATAACCTTTTTCTTCAGGTCTTGGATGACGCATCCAGGAACCTATATGACATTCATAAATGGCAACCGGTTCATGATTGTAATCTTTGCTTTCCCTCTCCTTCATCCACACATCATCGGACCACTTAAATCCAGAAATATCCACTGTCCGGGATGCAGTTCCCGGGCGCAGTTCCGCACTGTTTGCAAAAGGGTCAGCCTTATATAAGCGTTCCCCATAAGGAGTGGTGATCATGAACTTATACAGTTCGTGAACACCTACCCCTGGAATAAACACTGCATAGATTCCTCCGGGTCCCAGACGTTCCATAGGATTGGCGCTTTCGCTCCATCCGTTAAAGGTACCAATCACATGTACGCTTGCAGCATTGGGCGCCCATACGCCGAAAAACATCCCTTCCTCTCCATCCTGCACAGAAGGGTGTGCACCCAGCTTCTTATAAATATCGTAATGGGTACCCTGCGCAAATAAGTACTGATCCGCCTCTGAAATAAAAACTTCTGCTTCAGTCTTTTTCCCTGTTGTTCCTTCCATATCCTTAAACCCCCAGTTTTATTAATAATGCATAAAATCGTTTTCACGAAGGACGATCATATCCTCATCATCATATCTTTTCCCCAGCAGAACATCAAAGAAATGCTTTGGTGTCTTCCGGTCTGCATAATAAATCGCTTCATCCACCAGTTCTTCTATTTCCGCCAGCGTAACTTCATGGTCACTGGTCTGCATATCCGCTATCCTTGTATGTAAAGCCAGCACACCAAGCTCGTCAATAGTGTACTCCTGTTCAAGGGCATATTTTCTGGCATATTTTACCAGTGTCTGGTCATCAAGGGCCTCTACATCCACCCTTAAATTAAATACACTTTTTATGTCAGGATTTTTGACCAGAAACTCATTCATTTTAGGCTTGGTGTCCTCAAGTAAAATAATAAGCCCTTTTCCCTCCTGCTCCAGTTCCTTTAAAAGCTGGTCTGCGGCCGGCTTTTTCATGGCGGAAGCGGCCTCCACAATAAGGGCGCCGCCGGAAAGCTTGGATAAGGTTTCCCCAATATCCTTCTTGTTCATGACCGAACCGGAAATCTTAGCTACCTTTCCTGAAAAATTACTGTCTGAAAGCTGGATTTCCTTTACCAGAAGCTTTGCAAGGGCTGTGGTACCTGTCCCTTCTTCACCTGTAATGATCACGTTTCCAGTATAAGATGCCATACTGATATTATCAATTGCTTCCACAATCTGGTTTCTGGTGCGCTTATGATGAATGAAAGGAGCAAACTGCTCTCTTTCACTGTTTGTCATTTCCCTTACAGTATGCTTATTATCCCCTTCTTCTTTTACCTTCTGTTCTTCGGCAGATTCCAAAACAACTGCTTCTTCATCCACAAATCCTTCCTTGACCTGCAGCTCTTTCTCCTCCTTAACATCAGGCTTTTGGTTATCTTCCTTAACTACTTTCTTTACAGGTTCTTTCTTCTTTCTGACCTTTGTGCCTTTCGGCTTAAAAACTTCCTTTAAAGCTCCAAGTTCTTCTTCTGATACCCCTGTGTCCGGAATTTGCAGGCTTTCCACAGGGGCCGGATCGGTCTCTGGTATTGCCTCCTTGTCCGGTGTTTCCGTTTTTGATACTTTCACAGTCTCCTCTAAAGGCTCTTTTTCCTGCTCTGTCCTGTCAATATCAGTCATCTTAATGACCTTGGGACGTTCCTGGGCCGCCCGCAGCTTTTCTTCCCTGATAGCCGCTGTAACCATTGCTTTTTCCAGTTCTTCCAAAAGCCCTGATTTTGTGGATTCATCAAAATCAGCAAATAAAGTATCCGTCTGCTGGTGTACGCGCTTACGGATTTCCTCCATCCGCCTTCGCTCGTTCTCCTGCTTCATTTTTTCCCATTCAGCCATAATGTCTTCAATACTGAGCTGTCCGGTGATCTGCTTTTCAAGCTTCTCCTGTTCAGGCACCACCAGAGATATCTGGCCGTCATATTCCTGGGAAAGCATACCATCGTATCCTGAAGGTTTATTGAAAGTCCTGATGACTCCTGTATTGCTCATGGCCGGATCAGGGCTTGCTTCCGGAATCTGCTGCCCGTTTAAGACATTGGAAGTTTCAGGAATGCTAAATATGCCCGATGTTACCGATGCCTTTGCAATATCCGAAATATTTAAAGGATCCTCCGGAACGCTCTCATCTTTTTCTTCCGCCGAAGGGGCGTCCTCCTCTAAAGGGGTAAAAGGTGTCCGGGAACCATTCTGCTGGGCAAGTTCGGAAACTACCTCCTGAATGTTTACCTCCTCTGTATTTCCAAAAAAAACTTCCTCTGTTTCCCCCTCCTCCGGCTTATTTCTGGAAACAGGGGCATCTGTCTGTTTTTTTTCGCCGGACTCTTTTAAATCTTCCTCCGTGATAAGCTGCATCTCGTCGGTATCCTGATTCACTTCCGGGCTTTGTTCCTTCTCCTCGGCACGGATACTGCTGCGTATGGAGGCAGATTCATATACCTGTGTCTGCAAAAGCTGTTCTGCTTCCTGCACAGGCTCTTCCGGGGGAATATCGTCCTCCAGGATTTCCTTCATGCTTTCTGCCAGTTCTTTTTGCAGGTTAATGGTATTATACTGGCTCACATCCACCGTTTTAACCTGAATATCAAGATCTTCTTTTCCAGGCATTTCCCGGGTATCATGGGTCAGTATGTTTTCTTCCAGGCTGAACTCATTATCTTCCTCTTCTTCTGTCTCCTCATGGGCCTGTTCCTGTATTGCCTGCTGGTCAGCCGCATAATCAGAGGTGATAAAGCCGCCTGTCTGCTTCATCTGGTCATACTTGACCTGCTGTTCCTGGCTTAAAGGCTGGTGAAGCATCTTAAGTTCCAGTCCTTTTAAAACATGGCGGCCCTCACCAAACCAGAGAAACATCTCGTCGCATTCCTCCACGCATTTGGATGCAAGACCCACCCTGTGATAAAGATATGCCAGTTCATAGGCCCATCTTTCACGGTAGTCCCTTTTTTTAAGTTCCTCCAGCACCTCTATTCTCTCTTCCAGGCTCACTTCCTGGGCTTCATAAAGCTTGTACTGCAAAATGTATCTTCCGCTGTCTTTTGGAGCAAGCTGCACAAACTCTTTATAGTATTCAAGAGCCTGCACATATTCCCCCAATTTAATGGATAATTCGCACAAAGAATAGACAATAAGACGCCCTCCTGCATGCCTGTCATAGGCAAGCAGAAGAATATCCCTACTGTCTTCAAATCTTCTGTTGATTTTATATAGATCACTGATGGTACAGAGCATCATGACACTTTTGACCCTGCGCCAGTCAATGCTGTCTGCTATCTTCACGGCATCGGCATATTCCCCTTGTGAAATCAGGGACTTAATTTCATCCGCACGTACTTTATATTCATACTTATCCAAGGTGCCACCTCATACATATTTTCTGCTTCAAGGCAGAATTATCCTATTTTCATTTTCTAAGTTTACCATATGCCTTTTCGGATGTCAAAAAATATCGCAAAGTCTTGCAAACTGTTCTAAAGTAAGGGCCTCCCCTCTTATGGTTAAACTTAACCCCATTTTGTCAAGGGCATCACATACCTGCTGCCTGGTTATCCTGACCTCTTTTCCGTTTTCCGGTGCATAAGAAGCGTTTGCAAGTGCATTTGCAAGAGTTTTCCTGCGCTGGTTAAAAGCAGCCCGTATGAGGGCAAAAAGTTTTCTTTCGTTTTCCACTGTTACTGGAGGTTCTTCATATTTCACAAGGCGGATCACAGCGCTCCCCACATTAGGTCTTGGCATAAAACACGCTGGAGAAACCTGCATCAGTATTTCCGGTCTGGCATAATACTGTACTGCAAGGCTTAATACCCCATAATCTTTGGTACCGGGTCCTGACTGTATACGATCCGCAACCTCCTTCTGTACCATAATGGTAATGCTTGACAAAGGCACATGGCTTTCAAAAAGCCCCATGATAATAGGTGTGGTGATGTAATAAGGCAGATTGGCAATCACTTTCACAGGTCTCCCCTGATTCCTTTCACAGACCAGCTTATTGATATCTGTTTTTAAGATGTCCCCGTTGATAATTGTCACATTTTCATATCCAGAAAGTGTCTCATTCAAGATAGGAATCAAATTCTTGTCTATCTCTACAGCAATTACCTTCCCGGTGCTTTCCGCCAGATATTGTGTCAGTGTTCCGATACCCGGCCCGATTTCAATAACACAGTCGTCTTTGTATATATCAGCCGAGTCCACAATTTTGTTTAAAATATTAGCGTCAACCAGAAAATTCTGCCCGAATTTTTTCTGGAAACTAAATCCGTATTTTCTTATAATCTCTGCCGTTGCCGCAGGCGTACCTAAATATGCCATCCGCTGTCTCCTTCATTGTGTGAACTGTTTATTCTATGGAATTCTGTAAAAATCTTTCGCATTCTGCAAAGTCTGCCTAAGCACTTCTTCTTTGGTTATTTCTTTTATTTCCGCCAGCCGCTCCGCCACAAGGCTGATATAGGAAGACTGGTTTCTCCATCCCCTGTACGGCTCCGGCGCCAGATAAGGGCAGTCCGTTTCCAGTAAAATACGGTTCATGGGTATGTATTTTACAGCTTCAACCAGTTTTTTTGCATTTGGAAAGGTAATCACACCCCCAATACCAAAGTAATAGTTCCTGTCCAGATATTCTCTTGCAATTTCCTTTGTGTAGGAAAAACAATGGATAACACCTGCTGTAATGTTTTCCTGCCAGCTTTTTAATATGGCAAGGGTGTCCTGCGCAGCATCACGGGAATGAATAATAACCGGAAGCCCTGTTTCAGCTGCCAGACCAAGCTGCCTTTCAAACCATTTCTTCTGCATCAGCCTGTCAGGTTCATCCCAATGGTAATCAAGACCTATTTCCCCAATGGCTACTACTTTCGGTTCGGCAGTTTTTTCTTTGATCCACTGCATATCTCCTTCTGTTAGGTCTGCCGTTTCTGTGGGATGCACGCCTACTGCACCGTATATGAAAGGATATTTTCTGGCAAGCGCAAGAGTTTTTTGGCTGGAATCCATACTTGCCCCCACATTTACCACAAAATCCACTCCTTCCTTGTGCATATTGTCAAATAAAGCTTCCCTGTCCCCATCAAATGCCTCATCATCGTAATGTGCATGACTGTCAAATATCATTTTTTTACACCTCTTGAAAATTTTTTTAAAAAAGTACTTGCAAACTCAAAGACATTATACTATAATAACACTTGCGTTGTAAATGAAACAACAACTAAAGATACGCACCGCTAGCTCAGTTGGTAGAGCACCTGACTCTTAATCAGGGTGTCCAGGGTTCGAGCCCCTGGCGGTGCATCAGGAGTACCATTTTTGAGGACATAAGAGCCTTGGGGATGGTGCTTTTCTTTTTCATCCCTTCTTGATCCTGTAACTTCTAAAACAGAATTCCTGCCGCTTCAATTAAAATCCCGGACAGCACACCAACTGCATAAAGCGCAAAAGTGATCCATATATTTTCTTTTAGGTTGTCGTTTACTTTATAAAGGATCAAAAGCCCTACGCCGGAGCCGACAAGCAATCCGGCTATCAGTGAACCGCCTCGCAAAAGGCCCTTCAAATAAAGCTGGGTTAGCGCCACAGAGGAGGCACAGTTGGGTATCAGCCCCACCAGTCCGGCGACCAGCGGACCAAAGACAGATTTGCCCAGTACAGCAGACGCCAGCCTTTCTTCCCCTATGGACCCAATCAAAAGATTCAGTACAAATGTAATGATAACTATAAAAATTAAAATCTGACAGGTATGGTTAAGGGCAGACTTAATAATTTTGTTTTCAGAACAATGACAGTGCTGGTGATCGCACATATGTTCAATCTGTAGTTCTTCTTTTGCACCTTTCTTTTTCCTGCGGATAAAAAAGTCTGTCAGGATGCCTGCGAATATACCTATGACAGCTTTCGTTATTAGTATCTTAATGATTGTACGTGCAGGCGCCTGCTCGGATATCAGAATGGGCAGCATTTCATCCGAAGTGGATAAGAATACGGCAAGCAGAGTACCCAGAGTAATGATCCGGCCTGCATACAGATTTGATGCGGCTGCAGAAAAGCCGCACTGCGGGATGATCCCTAACAGCCCGCCAAAAACAGACCCCCACTTTCCTGACTTTTTCATAATTTGCCGGGTTTTGTCATTTGTTTTATGCTCAATATACTCCATAACCAGATAAGTCAAAAATAAAAAGGGGAGAAGCTTTATCCCATCCTTAAATGTATCCAGCGCTGCATCAAGTATCATCAATTTTTTCTCCTTTGCCTATTTCTCATCGCATACCTGAAAAATGTAAAACTTTAAATAATAGGATTCGTCTGCTGCCCACAAAATAGGATGATCCGGCGCCTGTGTCCTATACTCTGTCTGCCGCAGTCTTTTATGTGCATTTCTTGCGGCCTGGTGAATGGTTTCCGTAAATAACTCATAAGACATAAAATGGGAGCAGGAGCATGTAGCCAGAAATCCCCCGTCCTTCACAAGCTTCATGGCCCGCAGATTAATTTCCCTGTATCCCTTTACCGCATTTTTGACAGAATTGCGTGACTTGGTAAAAGCAGGCGGATCGAGTATCACCACGTCAAATTTCTCACCTTTTTCCGCCAATTCGGGAAGCACCTCGAAAACATCCCGGCACCAGAACTGTGTCCTGTCTTCCATGTGGTTCAGCCCGGCATTTTTGACTGCCTGGTTGACTGCCAGTTCGGAGGCATCCACGCCAATCACTTCCTTCGCCCCGGCAGCGACTGCATTTAGGGCAAAAGAACCTGTATGAGTAAAGCAGTCTAAGACTCTGGCATCCCGGCACAGCTTTTGAATTGCCAGACGGTTATATTTCTGGTCAAGGAAAAATCCTGTTTTCTGACCGTCTTTCACATCCACCAGAAATTTAACACCATTTTCTTCAATTTCTACATTGGTGTCAAATTCTTTCCCTATAAATCCTTTGACTCTCTCCATGCCTTCATTTAACCGGACTTTGGCATCGCTCCGCTCATAAACGCCTCTGATCAAAATCCCATCCTGTTCCAGCAGTTCCCTTAAAATATTTACAATATCATCCTTCCATCTGTCAATACCAAGTGCCAGGGATTCCACTACCAGCACGTCCGAAAATTTATCAACCACAAGACCCGGCAGGAAATCCGCCTCCCCGAATATTATACGGCAGCTACGTGTATCCACCGTCATCTTACGGTATTTCCAGGCATCCTCCACCCTTTGCTTTAAAAATTCATGATTGATTTCCTGCGCTGCATTTCTGGTCATCATCCGTATTCGTATTTTGGAATTTTCATTGATAAACCCTTTTCCCATGGGATAACCATCGAAATCATGCACCACAACAATATCCCCATTTATAAATCTTCCCGATATACTTTCTATTTCATTATCAAATATCCACATTCCTCCCGCTTTAACCGTGCGTCCTTCTCCTTTTTTCAACGTAATAACCGCTTCATTCATCTTAACAACTGTACCTTTCCATAATTTATAATAATATTTATATTATTTCCCCTGTCATTGCCAAAAACCAAATATTAAAGACAGCAGTAAATATATTACCGGCTGGTGCAACATGTAAATCAAGAGGGATTTTCTTCCCAAAAAACTAAAAAAAGGCAGTTCCTTTTTCCAAAAATTATTTTCCATCCCATTGTGATTATAAAATATGCCATATAAAAAATGACCACTGATATATAAGAACAGCCATGGAATCAGAGAAAAATAATCGGTGGAAAAAAAGCCGGGAAAAGGCAGGCCCAGATATGCTGCTATCAGGCCCTGATACCATTGTTCCGGCAGTCTGGCAAGACGTACTTCTTCAAATCCCAGATAACCATTATTAATATTCCTTGTCAGCAAAAATAATAAAAAACTGAAAAAGATTCCGGTTTTCGGCGGAATCTTTTTTACCAGCTTTTCCATGGGCAGCATTAAAAGCATACAAGAGCCAATGAGGGTAAGAACTCCAAAAACAACTCTATCTTGGGGCATGAACAGACATGTAACGAGGGTAACAAGCGCTCCTGCCCCAAAAACAGTCATCCCTCTTTTAAATGGTTTTTTTCCAAGAGACCAGCAAAAACCGGAAAGAAATATAAATGTCCAGCAGATGCTCTGCTGCCAGACATAGGCTCCCCTGCTCTGATACCAGCTAAAATCCATATGAAAAATATAGACCAGGTCCCAGCAGCCATGATAAATTATCATACTGCACAGCACCAGTCCTCTAATACCATCTAAAATGCCATAACGCGGTTTCCGTTTATCCTCTGCACTTTTATTTGACATTACAGCATCCCTTTATCCATTATTTTTTTCCAGTGTATCAACCAAATCACTCATGACCTTTTCCACTTCCGTGACATGACCCGATGTTTCCTCAAACTTGCCTAACATTGCTTTAGTGGCTTCTTCAGAATTTTTAACGCTTTCTTTCATGACCGTCATTATTTCACTGATCTGCTTCATATTATCCACCACGTTTTCATTGGAGGCTTCCACCTCCTTCATGGCAGAATCCACTACCTGGATGCCATTTCCAATCTGTTCTGAATCCGACGTGATTTTTCCAACGCTTTCATTCACCTTTGTCAGCTTTTCAAGGGTCTGCTGAACCAGATTTAAAATCTCTGTAACAGAACGGGTCATCTTATTGGAGGTTTCTTCTAAACTTCCCAGAGCGCCTATAATACGGCTGGAGGAATTCTGAGTGCCCATACTAAGCCCCCTGATCTCATCTGCAACCACTGCAAATCCCTTTCCGGCATCTCCTGCACGGGCAGCTTCAATAGATGCATTTAACGCAAGGAGATTGGTCTGGGATGTAATCCCTTCAATGGTTCCTGTTTCATTTTTGACCATTCCGAATTCTTCCTGGAATACCTTGAGCACCGTTTCAACTTCTTTGGAAAACTGTGCCATCCTGTTAGCCAGTTCCACTGTTTCTGAAAGTTCGGCGGAACTTGACGCAGCATGAGAAACTGATTCGTTAGCCAGTTCCACCATACTGTCAATCATATCCGCTACATTTTCTACCTGTTTGCTGATAGTTTCCGTCATATCCAGGGAAGAATTTGTTTTATCATACAGTATATTATTATTATGTAAAAGTTCCTCCATATCTCCGGCAACGGCATTTGCTCCTTTTACGCTTCCGTCTGTCAGGTCACGTATCATAGCCATACCGCCCACAACTTCTCTACCCGCAGATTTTACATTTTCAATGGTACTGATGACCTTATCAAGATTGCTGTTGATCGAGCCGATCATTGCACCTTCAGATACACTTAAATGATTAATGGAAAATACAAATCCCACATAACAAAGCACGGTACTTGCAATCTGAATCTCATAACTGGTAATATCCGAAGGCGCATTCATTCCGGCCATATAATTTTTTACAATAGCTATAAAAATAGCTGCAATATTCAATATACCTGCCCGTATTATAAAATTCCGGTTTTTATAAAGCACAAGCATACTGCAGAGAGGAAACGTATAAACAAATGCCAGTATGGACTGCGTGGTCAGAAGCACAAATACATAAAAAATACCATATCCGGCCACAATAACTTCTTTATAATAGGACACTGCAAAACCTTTTACTTTCAACAATAATAACCCCAGTAAAAAGGGAATCCAGCAAATAGAAAGAAACACTGCATAATAGCCCGTGGTACGAAGACCTTTGACAATTTCCACTGCATAGGCGGCAGAAAGAACCAGACATAAAATAAGCCAGATATTCATAGCCTTCCTATTTGCACTTTTTTGAAAATATTCTTCATTATACTCTCCCATAATAATCTCCTCTTACTGTATCTTTATATATTTTGAGTGTGAAAATTACAGTACAACTTTATCATAAGTATTTCAATTTATCCATAACTATACAAAAAATTCTTCCAGAAGATTTTCCAGTTCTTCCTGATACTGATTCACAGCCGGCTCTAAAACCTCCATATCCGGCCCTGTACCGGAATTTCCAGTAAATGTATTTTGCCTGGAAAAACTTTCAACGGAAGTGCTTCCTACAGGAACAGACTTTTGTACAATATCATCTTTAAACAATTCCTTTGCATATTTTTCCCTCTTCTTTATCCCTTCCTCCATGGCATTTTCCCTTTCCGTCTCCAGCCTGGGGGCGTAATGATTTTCCAGATAATCTGTTAAATTTGTCTTTAATATCCGTCTTTTTTCCTGTATATCCACAATTCCTGAAATTGAAAAATACAGATATAATCCCAGAATACTGATCAAATAATAGGGTATAATCTGAAATAAGGTATTGCCTGCTGCAAGAGAAAAGCAGACGGATATTCCTGTCACAAGTACGGAAAGCATCATAAACTGGCCGGAAATGTGGGGCAGATGCGACAAATGTATTTTCAATAAACAGATTCCCTGTAGAAACCTGTCCACAAATACGTCAGTGTTTACCATTTTGCCGTTTAATTTATAGTAACCGGCATACTTTTCTTTACACTGGTTCAGTGTCTTATTTTTTGTATCAGACATGTTATCCGTCTGTGATATCATATTCTGATAAATCACACCTGCCGCAATCTGGCATATGATACTGGACAGCAGAAAAAATAATATGATTCCCGTAAGTAATTTGTGCTCATATAATATTATAAACATAATTCCTCCTTCCCTTACTATATTATAGTTGAAGGGGTTTTTTACCTCAAGAATGAAGGGGATGTAAGTCCCCGTCATTTTTCTGCAAAATTTCCCCAAATCAGAGGATGAATTACCTTTTCATACTGGAAATAACAGTCATTTTCTGCTATACTTATCCATTAAAGAAAGGATGAGTGATTATGAAATACCACACAAAAGGAACCTGTTCCACTTCCATTGATTTAGAAGTTGAGGATGGAAAAATTAAATTTGTTGAATTTTTCGGAGGATGCAACGGAAATTTAAAGGGCATTGCCAGCTTAGTGACAGGCATGCCTGTGGAGGAAGCCATCTCCAAATTAAAAGGCATCCGCTGCGGTTTTAAGACCACCTCCTGCCCCGACCAGCTTGCACATGCATTAGAACAGATACAGAACGGCAATTGTTAAAACTGGAGGCTCCCTATATGAGCGAATTGAATAAAACCAAAAAAATCGTCCTGACCGGGGGAGGCACCGCAGGGCACGTAACACCCAATATTGCCCTGTTTCCCTCCCTTAAAAGAGCAGGATACGAAATTTCCTACATCGGTTCCTATGACGGGATAGAAAAAAAATTAATTACAGATTTTGATATCCCATATTACGGGATCTCCACAGGAAAATTCAGACGGTATCTGGATATCAAAAATTTTACCGACCCTTTTCGTGTCATAAAAGGATTTGGAGAAGCCAGAAAATATCTCAAAAAAATCAGACCTGATGTAGTCTTTTCCAAGGGCGGGTTTGTCAGTGTTCCAGTGGTAAGAGCCGCTGCTTCCCTGCACATTCCCTGTATTATCCATGAATCCGACATGACCCCGGGGCTTGCTAATAAACTTTGTATTTCGGCCGCACGGAAAATATGCTGTAATTTTCCAGAGACTCTCTCCATGCTCCCTAATGAAAAAGCCATCCTTACCGGCTCTCCTATCCGGGAGGAACTGACGAAAGGAGATAAAATAGCGGCCCTTGATATCTGCAGCTTTACTGCAAATAAACCTGTCATAATGGTAATCGGGGGCAGCCTTGGTGCGGCTTCCATCAATAAGGCAGTACGGGAAGCCCTTCCAAAGCTCTTAATTGATTTTCAGGTCGTCCATATCTGCGGCAAAGACAAAATAGACAATATGCTCCTGCATACAGAAGGATATATACAGTTTGAATATGTAAAGACGGAATTAAAGGACTTATTTGCTCTTGCTGATGTAGTTATTTCACGGGCAGGCGCAAATTCCATCTGCGAACTCCTGGCTCTTAAAAAGCCAAATCTTCTTATCCCTTTGTCTGCAAACAGCAGCCGCGGCGATCAGATATTAAATGCAAAATCGTTTGAATCCCAGGGATTTTCCATGATGATCGATGACGATTACCTTTCTCCTGACCTGCTCACGGAAAAGGTGATGGAATTATACTGCTCAAGGCAGGTTTATATAGATGCCATGAACAGAAGCAGCCAGTTGGGATCCATTAAAACTATTATGAAACTAATTGAAGAAGCAGCCTTAAGCTGACTGGAAACTGTGGATATGAATACAAAAATTACAATAGATGACCTCTGGGCATTGCTTAATGAACATCAGGGTGAAACTTTTTATACCATAAAAAAACTGCCCTTCACCTATACAGTAAAGGGCGGAGAGATTTTTGTGGACAGACGTTCCAAATCTATTACCAAAGCCACATTTGAGCAGGCTTTGGGAAAACTGAAAGCCGACCCGGAAAAGGTAAAAGGGCCGAAATCCCTGAATGTATTCGGCGCCCCTTACATCTGGGCAATTTTAATGACCTTTCACGTAGTTTAAAGTTGTTAGTTATCATAAATATCCACTTTGATCCTGTCTTCATAGGGTTTAATTAATTTGTCCGTGATTTCATAGGCCAGTGCCCTCATATCACGGATATTTTCTTTATAATTATCATAAATAACCTGATGTTCCCCGCTTATCAGACTGTCACAGATGTAATGGTTGATATCCGGCGAAAAGTGCAGGATATCCATATAATTTTCCAGATTCGTAATAACTTCCCTGTCATTTTGAAAATAAAACAGTTTTACATTTTTGTAGGATAGCAGCGTCTCCATCGCCTGCTCCATATTATACAGGTAAGCTTCCGTGTCCCCGTCCCGGTATATATTGTCCCACCAGAGCATGGAATAGGGGGGAATAAAGACATAAAAACAGGTGTCAGGGTTTTCTTCTATCCGTTCCGTTAAAAGGGCAAGATTCTGCCTTAATACATCGTCATAATAATTTTCCGGCTTCATTTCCGACACGGAGGGTTTGCGGATATAAAGGCCAAGAGCCATGTCCGAATTAAACTCTTTCCACTGAGCCCAGTTATAGGATTCGTTTTCATCATAACCGCCTATCAGGGAATTGGCAACCAGATAAGGAATCTTTTCCATAAGAACTCCTTTATTGAGCCAGTATTCAATATCATTGACATAATTATCGTCATATAAATACATGGGACAGCCTGTCATTTTATAAGTCGTTTCCGGGTCGGCAACCAGTGCGGAAGGGTCCAGATTATAAAAAACATTTTTAATATTCTGATGGGCAAAAGAAATGTCCAGCAAATAGCATAAATCCGCAGTCGCCCCATAGGAACGTATCGCCTTAATGGAACGGCATCCGAATCCCTGGTCAAACCATCCGTTATTGTAATTTTCAGCAACCGAAGAACCCGCAATCACACTGTCGTAATCAAAGGTCTTAAGAGAACCTGTACACTGATACTCTTTGTCTGTAAGAACTGCTTTCAGTCCGAAAAGTGGTTTATGATACTGGAAAAAAGGATCAAAAATCACTACTGCAAGGACACAGAGAAGCAGTAAAATGCCGCTGCTTATCAAAAATTGCTTTATAAATTTATTTGACATAATAAAACTCCCACCAAAGGCTGTTATGCTTTCTTTTGGTTAAAAATTAAAATAGATAAATGTGCTGACCTGCGAAAATGAAATCACGGACCAAACGAAAATGACGGTTACCCACAGGCAAAGTTTTGTATTTAGAGGATATCTTTCAACAATCTCCCATGTATTTTTTCTGGTTAAAATAAATCCGCTCACTGCCAGCAGAACTAAGAATACTGCCAGATAAACATATGTCAACATCTCCGGCACAGTCAGATTAATCACCTGTTTGATTAAATAAAATTCCGGTATATCCATAAGAGCCGCCACTTTGTAGATGTATCCCGTATTCTTAAATGCAAGGATATTCTTAAACATCTGGAAAGCATTTGTCATATTGTCACTTCTGAAGAAGAACAGGGACAGATTAAAAAAGCTGAACGTAAAAAACCAGCCCAGCCATCGTGGAATCTGAATCCTTGCAGGAACCTTTTCATTGCTTCCTTTTATGCCTATTACACCCAGATTGTCCCAGATTACCAAAAGCCCCTGCATGGTTCCCCAGGCAATATAGGTCCAGTTCGCCCCGTGCCAGAGACCGCTTAAGAAAAATACCATAAAAGTATTTAGTATCGTTCTCATCTTTCCCTTCCTGCTGCCACCCAAAGGGATATACACATACTGGATAAAAAATCTTGACAAGGTCATATGCCATCTCTGCCACAATTCTTTGACAGAACATGCCTTATAAGGGGAATTAAAGTTGACAGGCAGCTCTATATTAAACATTTTCCCAAGCCCTACAGCCATATCGCTGTATCCGCTGAAATCAAAATAAATCTCAAAGGTATAAGCCAGTATAACAAGGAGCGTGGAAGGCGTATCTAAAAAAGGTGTATGGTCAAAGCCAAAATTAACAGGCAGCGCCAGCACATCCGCTAAAAGCACCTTTTTTCCAAGTCCCAACGTAAAAAATACGATCCCCTTTGCAAAGTTGTCTGATTGGAACCTGCGTTTTGTTTCATCTTCAAACTGGGGCATCATCTCTTTATACAGAACAATCGGCCCTGCAATCAACTGGGGGAAAAAAGTCACAAAGGTAAGGTAATTGGCAAACGAATAGTGCTCTGCTTTTCCCCTGCATCTGTCAATAATAAAGGAGAGCTGCTGGAATGTGAAAAAACTGATACCCAGCGGCAACAAAATATTTTTTAAAGTAAAGTCTGTATGAAAGATAAGGTTTATATTTTCAAAGAAGAAATCATAATATTTAAAATAAAATAAAAGTCCCAAGTTAATCAGCAGACCGCAGATTAGCCCGATACGCGCAAAAATTCTGGAAGAAAAGACTTTCAGCAGATAACTAAGCAGATAGTTCCCAAGTATACTTACAACGATAACTGCAAGATAATATTTGTTAAAGTATCCGTAAAACCAAAGAGACATACCGGCCAGAAAAAATTTGGCGGCTTCATGGGCTTTCAGATAATTTAAAAAATACCATCCCGCAAGTACAAGAGGTAAAAATAAAAATATAAAAACATAAGAATTAAACAGCATATTATTTCTCCATATGATTTTGGACATTCTGATAATCTTCCCGTAGGGACATCTTAACATATTCTTACATATTTTGTCTAATGCAAGGAAATACTTAGTAAAAGATTTAGATTTCCCATTCACTTATTTATTTTTGCAAAAGGAGGATAAATTATGAAAAAACATATCTTTTTTGAATTAATTGCCTGCACAGTCCTGCTGATAACGGGATGTGTAGAAAAAAACAGGACAGACCCAAATCAGGCATACAACAGGGAAGGCAATGGACAGGAGGACGCTGTCAACACCATTCAGGTAGGAAGCAAATACAGGATTACAGGGCCCATGGATGAATATAAGGATGCCGTGGTAGACATACTGGGCGAAAATTACTGGCCGGACACCATGCTCACCTCCGAGGAACTCGCTGAACGGACGGGTATTTCCGACGATATGTATGAGTCTTTTCTTGCTGAATACCAGCACACAGAGGCCGGCATTGACATGATGATCTTAATCAAGGCAAAAGAAGGCCAGACGGAAAGTATTGAAAATTATTTAAATGAATACCGGGAAGTACTGCTTAAAATCTATGAACAGCAGCCCCAGAATAAAGCAAAAGTTTTTGCATCAAGAATTGAAACCATCAACAATTATGTCTGCTATGTGCAATTAGGTGCAGATATTGCTTCCCTTGAAAATAAAGGAGAAGATGAAATGATAACCTATTGCCAGCAGGAAAATGAACGCGCGCTGGACATCATAGAAAAACGTATTCTTGGAAGCTGATCATAACAGCTTGTCTTTCAAACGCCCTATCAGTTATAATAGGGACATAACTATCGTTTGGAAAGGACAATTACCATGAAAAAATTAATTTCCTGGAATGTAAACGGCCTGCGTGCCTGTATGGAAAAAGGCTTTCTTACATTCTTCAATGAAATTGACGCTGATATCTTCTCTCTACAGGAGACAAAACTCCAACAGGGCCAGATTTCCCTTGATTTACCCGGTTATCATCAATATTGGAATTATGCGGAGAAAAAGGGATATTCCGGAACGGCTGTTTTTACAAAAGAAGAACCGTTATCTGTTTTCTACGGACTTGGCATTGAAAAACACGACCATGAAGGAAGGGTCATTACTCTGGAATTTGAACGTTTTTATCTGGTCACCGTTTATACTCCCAATTCCCAGGAAGAACTAAAAAGGCTCGGCTACCGGATGGAATGGGAAGATGATTTCCGTATCTATCTCAAAAAACTGGAAGAAAACAAGCCTGTCATCCTATGCGGTGATTTAAATGTAGCCCACAAGGAAATTGACTTAAAAAATCCAAAGACCAACCGCAAAAATGCCGGATTTACCGATCAGGAAAGGGAGAAGATGACAAATCTTTTAGAATCAGGATTTACCGATACCTTCCGTTATTTTTATCCTGACCTTCAGGGCTCCTATTCCTGGTGGTCCTACCGCTTTAAGGCAAGGGAGAAGAATGCCGGATGGCGTATTGATTACTTTCTTGCATCAAAATCTTTAGACAATACCCTCAAAGAGGCTGTTATCTACAAAGATATATTTGGTTCAGACCATTGTCCTGTAGGATTAATAATAGAGGATTAGCCTAACGCTAATCCTCTATTAATCTAAGGCCTGCTGTATCTGTTACAGGAAGGGAAAAGACAATGGATTTTGCACGGCTTTCCATTCCCGCTTTTTCTATAATTGCTTTCATAATGCTGTTCTTTTGTTCCTTCTTCGTAACTATAAAAATCATTTCCTTTTCAGCCGCTATGGACACACCCAGAAACTTCTCTGCCTGCTCCATACCGGTTCCCCTTGCATGAATCACTGTACCGCCATAAGCCCCGGCTCCCCTTGCAGCGTCCATAATCAATTCTATATTTCCCTGATTTGCAATTACAATGATAAGTTCATGTACTGTATCCTTCAAGGCAGATTCCTCCTCTTTCTGATAATCCCGGCTTTCCAGCAGAAACTGCAATGCCTTTTTACCGCCGATACTGCTTAAGGGAACAATAAATGCAATCCCTCCTCCAGGCGCATCTATCTTTAATTTCTGCTGCAACTGCTTTTTGATGTGAAACCAGCTCTCCTCCTGCTGCACGGAAAAAACTACCAGTTTTTCCGCTGCATCAAGACCCAGGTAATCCAATATGTCACTGGATGCAGTGCCTGCGCCTAGGCTTGTAAAACTTACATGATGCTCGTTTTTTTGATACAATTCCAGATACTTTTTACCGACTTTCCTGTCAACAATTGTTATCATTGCATATAATCTGCCCATATGTCATCCCGTTTCTATAATTCGATAATTTCCATGTCTCCAAAGCTTTCCAAAGATACAAAGTTTGTGTCAAAGGCTTTCCTACGCAGGCTGATTTCTTTCAGCTTAAATACCATGCCCATCACCTGAATCGTAATAAGGGGAGTCATGGCAACCATGGCTATAATGCCAAATGCATCTGTAATAAGGTTTCCCCCAATGGCCCCGCAGGCTCCCATGGCAAAAGGAAGAAGAAAAGTTGCCGTCATGGGGCCGGATGCCACGCCGCCGGAGTCAAAAGCAATGGCCGTAAAAATCTTCGGCACAAAAAATGTCAGCACAAGGGCAATTGCATATCCCGGAATCAACAGCCACATAATAGAAATACCTGTAAGGACCCTCGTCATGGCAAGACCTACTGATACTGATACACCGATGGATAAACTGGTTTCCATGGCTTTTGCGGATATTGCCCCGGAAGTCATCTCCTCGACCTGCTTCGTAAGGACAAACACGGCAGGCTCCGCGCGGACAATAAAATAACCGATAATCATTCCAATAGGGATAATAATCCAGGCAATGGTAAGTCCCGCTATAGTCTGGCCTAAATAGTTTCCAGCCGGCATAAATCCTACATTGACCCCTGTAAGGAACAGAACCAGTCCCACATAGGTATATACAAGACCGATTCCTATCTTAATCAGAGTTCTCTTATTTATCTCCCTTGAAATCAACTGAAAAACCCCGAAGAAAAATACAATGGGAAGCAGGGACAGAGCCATTTCCTTCATGTAGGTGGGAAACCCGTGGGTGAACAGCCTCCATAAGTCTACGGTATTATCAACCACAGGAATAGTATCCGAAACACTTTCCCTTTGTCCGGGATTATAAATCATTCCTAAAATAAGTACAGCCATAATAGGCCCGATAGAACACAGGAAAACAAGCCCGAAACTGTCGTCCGAGGCATGTTTATCACTTCGTATTGCCGAAACACCGATACCAAAAGCCATAATAAAGGGCACAGTCATGGGACCCGTTGTAACACCGCCGGAATCAAACGCAATGGCTAGAAAGTCCTTCGGTACAAAAAGTGTAAGAACAAAAACTATCCCGTAAAAGACCACCAGTAAATGTGGAAGGGCAACTCCGAAAAGCATACGCAGAAGCGCCATCACAAGAAAAACTCCTACCCCTGCTGCCACTGCCAAAATCAGAACGATATTTGGTATGGAAGGAACCTGCTGTGCAAGCACCTGCAGATCCGGCTCTGAAATGGTAATAATAAATCCCATAACAAAACCAATAAAGACCATGATCATCAATTTCTTTGACTTTGTCATAATAGTTCCCACACGCTCGCCCATAGGCGTCATGGACAACTCCACGCCAACATTAAAAAGCAGCATTCCTATGATTAGCAATACCGCCCCAATCAGAAACGTCATGAGTATGCTGGGTGGAATTGGCGCAATTGTAAAGCATAACAGCAGAACAATTGCAAGTATTGGGAAAACTGCTTTCAATGTTTCATATGTTTTTTCTTTTAATTTTGATCGATTAAACTGCAATAATATCAGACGCCTTTCCATGAACCCATGTCATATGTAACTTTCTTTATCATAACATAAAATTATGCAAATTAATTCATTATTCATATTTTTGATGAATCTTAACGTTTTCTTTATACGACTGTGTTTTAAAGCAATTTTCAAACTCGCTCCTGTGCTCCATCCGGCCAAATTTCAATTTCTGACTGTATGGAGTGTTAGTAAATTATCCTGTCTCTTCCCTGCTCTTTTCCTAAATACAGTTTTTTATCAGCTTCCTTAATTGCCAGATCCAAATCGCTGTTAAAGTCATATTCAGTAAGACCGAATGTCATTGTTACGCCAATATCTTCCTTTTCCGTCTTAACCTTCATCTCTTTAATCTTTCTTCGTATCTTTTCAAGCTCCATATATGCATTGTCGCCATTGCATCCGGGAAATAACAAAAGAAATTCTTCTCCTCCCCATCTTGCCGCAAAAGTCTTTTCCTTCATCTCCTCCCTGAATATCCCTGCAATTCCTTTTAAAACTTTATCTCCTGCATCATGGCCGTAATTATCATTCACCTTTTTGAAAAAATCAATGTCGCATATACAAAGGCTAAATCCTAAATAATCTTTTCCCTGGGGCTTCTTTTTTGCTGTAAGGCTTTCCAGATATTCCAGGGCTTTCCTTCTGTTATAAAGCCCTGTCAGCATATCTGTATTGGCCTGCTTTTCCAACTGGGCATTGTAATCCACCAGCTTGCTTTCAAGCTCCTGGCTGTCCCTGCTGAAAATAAAGGCAATTATAGACATGCATAAAAAAATGGTAATGGTATTTATAATTTGTAACATATTTTCCTTTGCTGTGGACAAAGGAATCAAAGGCTCATTATAATGATAAATGTAAAACAGCATGATACGCAGGACACATAAAAAAGCTGCATAAAGAATTTTGCCTGTATATTGTTTGTAACTGGAAAAGAAATATAATATCAGCAGAACCATAATAAAATGCTGGACGCCTATATTCCAGCCAAACAAATGGACAATGGAACAAATCCAAATAATCATTCCCACATTAAACACCCATAATGTGACCATTGACCTGTAATTATACGATACAGCAAATAAACATGCAAATACTGCAAAAAATACACAGTAAAATAATATAACTGTTAAATTCCATTCCGGAATACATAATATTACATTTATTGTAAAATATATAATAACAGAAATAAGCAACAGCCTTATTACCACTATCAGTTTTTTCGACTCATTCTGGCATTTTACATCCCTTCCTACGTAATCTGCTGCTTTCTTAAATATATTTCCGGAATTTTCCTTCCGATTAGTATTTTCCACAATGTCCCCCCGCCAATGATATAAATATCATTTTTTTCATCATACACTATGACTATTTAAAATGCAATAAATCATAATGATTATTGTCTGTACTGGCAAATTATCCAACTGGCAGGACAGGAGCAGCCACTTCATAATCTATACCATCAACCGTAATTTTTTTAACATTTATATCTAAACTAAAAATTTTTTCATCCACATAAGAAAACTTATCAGGAGTATGCCCTGCTTCTAAAGATTCAATGATCGCCTGGACACGGGGTCCATGATGGGGGTTACACTCCGCAATGCAGGTGATCTTATCTTCCAATATATAATTTATGGCTTCCTCATTGACGCCGTCGAAAGATATGATCATAATCTCTCCCCCTTTAATATCAGACCCAACCCTTTTACCTGCCGCCTCAATTGCTTCAATGACACCAAGGGCTTCATTATCATTTTCACAATATACAACATTAATATTATCATATTGCTTCAGAAAGGATTCCATTACTTCTTTTCCCTTTGCCTGTGTAAAGTCACCTGGCACCTGCGCCATTAAATCCCATCCGTTCAGTCTGGCCGCGTCAGCAAGGCTCTTTGTCCTTCCAATCTGCGCAGAGGCCCCGATTGTGCCCTGAATATTTACAATATGTAAATCCTGGGGTGCTATCCCTTTTGCTATGGTATACTGCTTTAGCCATTCGGCTGCCTTTTTTCCTTCTAATTCAAAATCCGAACCTACCCAGCAGGCAAATAAGCTTTCGTCTGAAACACTTACCTTCCGGTCCACAATAATAACAGGTATTTTCGAATCTTTTGCTTCCTGCAACACAGTATCCCAGCCGGTTTCTATCACAGGCGCAAGAACAATATAATCAACTTCCTGCTGGATAAATGTACGGATTGCCATAATCTGGTTTGCCTGCTTTTGCTGGCCGTCCTCAAAAATCAGTTTATAACCGTTTTCTTCTGTAAAAGTGGATTTCATGGACTGTGTATTTGCACTTCTCCAGTCAGATTCAGCGCCAAGCTGGGAAAATCCAACCACAATAGATTCATCTGTGGTTATTTTATCTGTATCCAAACCTTTATTTTCCGGCAAATATATATTTCCGCAGCCAGACAGCAATGTACATAATATGAAAACAACTACTGACAAAATTTTTTTCACTTTTTTCTCCCTCCGACTTGCTGACTTTTATATACTATAAGATATTTAAATCTGTCAGTCAACAATTCCGGGACGAACCTTTGTAAACTTTGGGACAGTTTATTATAACAAACGCTGCCACTCTTTGTGAGACAGCTTATTGTAACAAACGCTGCCACTCTTCGCGTGACAGCTTATTGTAATAAAAAGACGGCTGGTCTAAAAACCGCCGTCTTTCTAAACCTGTATATTCCCGTTAACAGCTTTTTCTCATCTATTTCTTTTTACGTGCCATGACAATACTCTGGACTATCAGGAACAGACACAGCATTGCTGCAATGGTAATCCCTGTCCACCATGCATCATCATATCCGGCAGATGAAACAATATTCTGTATCGTATTTAAGGAAAGCACACCAAATAAAGTTCCAATAATATTTCCCACGCCTCCTGTAAGCATGGTTCCCCCTATAATGGAGGATGCTATGGCATTCATTTCCATGCCGCTTGCATGGGAAGCGGAACCGGAACCTACATGCATGAAATAGACAAATCCTCCGATGCCTGCCAAAAGCCCGCAAAGTAAATGTGAAATAAATTTTGTCCTTTTTACATTGATTCCCAGCATAAGGGCACTCTGGCTGTTGCCGCCTACCGCATAAAATCCCCGCCCCAGCTTTGTCCATCTAAGTACGCAAAAAAGAATAATAACCGTAAGGAGAGCTACAACCACACCGATCTCAATATATGCAGGAACGTATTTCCCTAGTTTATTGACCGATCCTAAACCAGGAACGGTAATACGCGTCTCCTTTAATGACACAAAGGATTCATTCTGTACATTAAAAGGATTTGTATTGACAATTGTCGTCATGCCCCGTGCAAAAAACATTCCGGCAAGACTGACAATAAAGGGCTGGATATCCAGGTATGCAACCAGAAATCCCTGTACAATTCCGTATCCAAGACCGATAGCAAGTGCAATCAGAATTGACACAAAAACATTTCCGTCATGAAAATCAAGATAAACGGCACAGCACATGCTGACCAAAGCAGCAACGCCGCCTACCGAGATATCTATTCCTCCAGTAATCATTACAATACTCATGCCGCAGGCAGCAATGATAAGGGCAGCATTTGAATTTAAAATGTTAAAAAATGTCTGAGGTTTTAAAAACCCTTTTCCCTGAAAAATAATTGCACCAATATACATAACAAAGAAAACCACTATTGTTATCAAAAGCAGCAGGTTTGTATCCGTAATATTTCTAAATTTATTCTGCAATCCGCTTTCAGATGCAGGCACTTTTTTATTTGATGACATATCAACCTACCTCCTTAAAACGTTGTTTTGAATTTATCTTTTTGAAAAAGGCGGAAAGTTTTTCTCTCACTATCGGAGCGCTTAATACCACCAGAACTATAACCACTACTGCTTTATAAGCTGGAAGAGCATCCGACTGGACGTTTAATTTATAAAGCGTTGTTGTAAGGAATTGAATTACATAAGCTCCAAGGATGGAAGCCGTCATATTAAATTTTCCACCGCTTAATGCATTTCCACCAAGTGCAACCGCAAGAATGGCATCCATTTCAATATCCTTTGCGATAACAGAATAGTTGATGGAAGACAGACGGCTGACTTTAATCAATCCGGCTACTGCGACACAAAGCCCTAAAATCACAAATGTCAAAAATTTAATAAATGCAGGATTTAAACCATTTAATCTCGATGAACTTTCATTAATGCCCACAGATTGTGTATAAAGACCCAGAGTTGTAAATTTAAGAACAAGTCCGGTAACTATCATACAAGCTGCTGCAATAAAAAATGGAGTTGGAATAGGTATGCCGGGAATAAATCCTCCAAAATAGCTAAATACCGGATCACTGATAATTGGAAGCTCATTATTGTTGATCCATGCAGCAATTGAACGTCCTGCCGTAAACAAAATAAGTGTTGCTACCATAGGCTGAATCTTAAAATACGCCACCAGAGCACCATTAAAGGCACCAAAGATCATCGCAACCACACAGCTTACCAAAAATGCAACTAATATGGGAGCCTGGAGAGTTTCGGGTCTGGAATTGGTACCGCACAGAATCCGTAGTATCACACTTCCGCTAATTGCTATTGTAGCGCCCACACTGATATCCTGTCCCCCTGTTGCAGCCGTAACAAGCGTCATGCCAATGGCAAGAATAGCAAGCTCTGATCCATAATCGAGTATTGTCATAAGATACCCCGATAGAACCGGATCCCCTGCACTATTGTATCCATATGTAATTTTATAAAAAGAAGGATCATTAATTAAATTAAAAACTGCAAGCAGCAACAACGCAGCTATGGGGATAAATATCTGCTGCCTTACCAGTTTTTTTAAAAATACCATTACCCCTGATTTTTTCATATTTTCGCTTTTCATTCTTTTCTTTCACCTCCGGCAATCGTACTCATAATCATACTCTGAGTCAGTTCTTTGCCTGAAAGCTCACCTACTACTTTGCGGTCCCTCATGACAACAAGACGGGAACAGGTACGGAGCATTTCATCTGTTTCCGACGAAATAAAGGTAACGCTCATACCTTCCGAAGCAAGCTTAAGCACCAGTTTCTGTATATCAATTTTTGTTCCTACATCAATACCCCGGGTAGGCTCATCCAGAATCAGATATTCCGGATTAGTGATCAGCCACCGGGCTAAAATTGCCTTCTGCTGGTTTCCTCCTGAAAGAGACTTAATTGGTGTGTCAGCAGAAGCTGTTTTAATTCCCAATAATTTTATGTATTCATCTGCAAACTTATTGGCCTCCGCTTTTGAAAAAGGCTTAAAAAATCCTTTCAATACCTGTAAGGCAAGTATGATGTTTTCACGGACTGATAATTCTCCCACAATACCATCTACTTTTCTGTCTTCAGGCAGATAAGCGATGCCGTTTCTCATAGCATCAATGGGTTTGGATATTTTAACAGCTTTTCCATTCTTTTTTACTGTTCCGCCAAGAACTCTGTCTGCGCCAAAAATTGCACGGACACATTCACTTCTTCCAGAACCTAACAAACCTGTAAAACCATTTACCTCACCCTTATTTATATAAAAATCAAAAGGCTTGATTCCCGCATCGCTTACAAGCTGCTCAGCTTCAAATACATGTTCAGAAGCATCTTTCTTGTTGTAGGCTGAATGTTCTCCTTTAATATCCGACATATCATCCAAATCTTTTCCAAGCATTTTTGAAACGAGCTGGACACGGGGAAGATCTTTGATATCATAGGAACCGACCAGTTTTCCATCCCGCAGAACGGTAATTCTGTCGCATACCTCATATACCTGATCCAGAAAATGGGTAACAAAAATAATTCCAACGCCTCTTGCTTTCAAATCCCGCATCAGTCCAAAGAGTTTCTCAACCTCCTGCTCATCTAATGATGAAGTAGGTTCATCCAGAATCAGTACCTTACATTCCATATCAACTGCACGGGCAATGGCAACCATCTGCTGGACTGCAATAGAACAGCTTGCAAGCTGCTGGGTTGCCTTTGCAGGAATATCGAGAGACTGGAGTATTTTATCTGCATCTTCATTCATCTTTTTCCAATTTTGATATATGCCGGCTGTCCGCCCTATGTACATATTTTCAGCTACGGAAAGATTGGGACACAGGGTTATTTCCTGATATACTGTGCTGATTCCATACCTTTGTGCATCCTGCGGAGAATGTATAACTGCTGCTTTATCATTTCCTTTAATGAAAATCTGGCCTTCATCTTTTCCGTAGACCCCAGTTAAAACTTTAATCAAAGTAGATTTTCCGGCGCCATTTTCACCCATAAGTGCATGAATTTCTCCTTCACACAATGTAAAATTCACTCCCTGTAAGGCACGCACTCCGGGAAAGTTCTTGTGAATATTTTTCATTTCCAATACAATTTTGTCTTTCACCAGTTCATTCACCCCTTTTTAGAAAATAAGCGCGGAGCAAACGTACGATTTTTATTTCCGCTGCGCCGCGCTTTTTATTTATGATTTGAAAACTAAAATTTCATATTATGTTCTTTAATTAGATGCCGAAATTGTCTACATCTTCCTGAGTAATTTCTGTTGCATCAAATCCCTTTTCATCCATAATGATGGTCTTCTGTGCAGGTGATCCGCCGCCCTGGATTGTCTTGATGATTTCATCAATGTAAGAAGACTGGAAAGGATTACACTGTCCATCGTAATTCCAATTCTGCTTAAGCAGTTCTTCCAATGCCCACTTATTGCAGTCAAATCCCATAATAACAACATCTTTACCTACGCCGTGGGAAATATTTGCTTTGTCAAGAGCTGCCACTGCACCTTTGGCCATGTCATCGTTCTCTGCATAAATTACGTTGAAAGATTCTCCTGAATCAATAACGGACTGAACAATCTGCTGTGCCTTTTCAGCATTCCACTCTGCTGTCTGCTGGGTAACAAGTTTCCATCCCTCGGATTCAACTGCTGCATCAAGAGCGCCGCTGCGTCCTTTCTGTGCTGCAGAACCCATAACACCCTGAAGATGGATAATGTTATACTCGCTAAGACCCTGTCCCTTTAACCATTCAACTGCTGTTTCGCCTTCTTTTGCCATATCGGAAACGATAGATGCCTCGTAAAGGCTTTCATCAGCATCGATTACACGGTCAAACAAAATCACCCTGATTCCTTCGTTCTGTGCATCTGTTAAAACAGAATCCCATCCTGCAGTATCTGCTGCGGAAATAAGAAGATAATCAACGCCGTCCTGAATGAATTTCTGTGCTGATGAAATCTGCTCATCATTCTTGTTACTGTAAGCGAAAGATGCTTCGTATCCGTTTTCCTCTGTAAACATTGCTTTCAAATCTTTATCATTTGCTGTACGGTATCCAGACTCGTTCGGATCGTTGTTGATGATGCCGACTTTAATCAGTTCTCCTGAACCTTCTGCAGGCGCTGCTTCTTCTTCCGGCGCTGCCTCCTCCTCTGCTTCTGCAGGTGCTTCTTCTTCCTGTGCAGGTGCTGCTGCTTCCTCTTTCGGAGCTTCCGCAGGCGCTGCTGCTTCTTTGGAGCCACATGCTGCCAGTCCAAGTACCATTGTCGCTGCCATAATGGCTGCTAAAACTTTCTTCTTCATAATGAATCCTCCCATAAAATAATTTTTTAAAGGAAATACTCCTTCCTTTTATAAATTTATCTTACAG
Organism: Lachnospiraceae bacterium; assembly: GCA_009911035.1. GTDB lineage: Bacteria > Bacillota > Clostridia > Lachnospirales > Lachnospiraceae > Suilimivivens. The sequence continues at coordinate 38,057 of QXWO01000020.1, read as the reverse complement.
TGCATTTATCTATTAATCCATTCACATTAACTTTACAAAAGTTAATATTTTTATTTGTATGAAAAAATAGTTGATTTTTTTATGAATGCGGTTGATTTTTTTATGAAATTAATTTTATCCTTCTCTTGTATAGGGAAGTATGATACTTACAGTTGTCTTTTCTCCATAAATACTTTCAATTGAAATTCCGTATTTTTCACCAAAATTCAACCTGATTCTCTCATTTACATTATATAGCCCGTAAATATCATTTTCCGCAGATGTTTTATATAAAATTTTGTTTCTGACCTGTTCAAGGCGCTCTTTATTTATGCCAATTCCATTATCTTCAATAAAAATTACAAAATATTCTTCCTCTCTCTTTGCCCCCACAGTTATTCTTCCGGGCCCTCTTTTATTTTTAATTCCATGATAAAGGGCATTTTCCACAAGAGGCTGAATCGTAATCTTTGGAATCATATATTTGTTAATTTCTTTCGGTACCTGTATTTCATATTTCAGAATATCCTGGTATCTTACCTGCTGGATTTCCAGATAACTCCGCACGTGCTGTAATTCTTCCCTTATTGAAATAATATCCTTGCCCTGATTTAAGGAAGTCCTAAAAAATTCCGAAAGGTTCCCCACCATACTGACTACTTTTTTCTGTTCTCCAGCTTCTGCAAGCCATATAATGGCATCCAAAGTATTATAAAGAAAATGAGGGTTAATCTGGGACTGCAGAAGTTCAAATTCCGCCTTTCTAAGCCTGACCTGTTCCTTTGTAATCTGTTCAAGCAGTTCATTGATTTTGTCAATCATGGTATTAAGGGAATTGCTTAAGATGCTGACTTCCATGCCTGTCTTTACATCGGAACGCACGGTAAGATTGCCCTTTGCCACCTGGTCCGTCACTTCACTTAGCTTCCTTATGGGACGTGTAATGCTAAGCGGTATATAATAAGAAAGAAGAACTACCAAAACCAGAATACCTGAAAAGGTAATGATCAAAAACCTTACCAGCACCATATAAAAATTCCGGTACTGGATGCGGAGCTGCTGGATGTCACTGATCTCATAATAAATATACTGGAAAATTGTTTCCCGAATCAGGGAAGTTACTATTTGAACGTCATTTTCCCAAATTTCTATATTTTCCTCATATTTATTTCCCGTCATAAGGTTTTCTTCTATTCTGTCTTTATAAATACCTAAATTTTTCAGATATTTTTTAACACTTAACAAACGGTTCATATTTTCCTGTGACTCTGTAAATTTTTCTAACCCATTTACGATCCGGCTTGCTTCATTTAACATATCATCTAGTTTTGATTCATCAATAGATTTATTCTCTACAATCAAAAGATATGTCTCATAATCAAAATCTTTTTTAAAATCAAGGCTGAATTCACTGGCAACTGCTGTTGAATTAATCATATTTTCATAATTTCTGTTTATAATCCAAATGTTATAAAAACATACAGCCGCAAACAGGGCGATGGGTACCAATAAAATCAGATAAGAATATCTGATTTTAGCAGTAAGTGTAGAATTATTATATAACTGCCTTATCTTATCTTTCATCTATTCTTCTCCCAATTCCAGATTCTTCCCTCCCCTGTACTGTGTTGGAGTAATACCCTGGGTCTTTTTGAACAGATAAGAAAAATAATGGGGATCCCTGTAACCTACTTCCATAGCAATAGAACTGCTTCTTTTCCCTGTACAGCGGAGCAGTTCTTTCGCCTTATTCATGCGAAAGTCTGTAAGATACTTAATAAGTGTCTTTCCCGTCTGCTGACTGAAAATCATACTTAAGTGATTAGGAGAAAAATTTACATGGGACGCCAGAAGATTTAAGGATAATTCTTCATCCGCATAATTTTGTTCAATATAATCCATTACTTCACCTACAATATCCCCATATCGGTTGCTTGCCGTCTTTTCTCTCAATTCTAAGGCCTTTTTGATAATTCTTACAATATAGTTCACAGCAGTTTTTTCACTCTGCAAAATGCCGGAATCAGCATCAAAGGTTTCAATTTCATCTCTGGAAATTTTAATGTCTTCCAGAAAATCGGCAACACAAAAATAAGCATCCATTATAATATATTGCCGGAACATATTGGATTTCATAACGTTTGTTCCTAAATCTTTAAAAAACTCATCTACGAAATAAATAACCTCCTCTTTGTCCCCTACTTTCAGAAATTCTCGTATTTTATTTCTGTCTATATGTTTGGGATTAACATTACTGATATTAAATTTCTCTTTTTCTATGTAAACACCCTGCTCTATCTCTTCACTTTTTAGAATAAGGCTTTCATTCACAAGATAACGGTGTGCAAAGGCATGGCTTGCTTTCTCAAAGGAAACAGTCAGCTCTCCTAAACGGTTTACAGGTATTCCTATTCCCCCGAAATAACGGACATTCTCATATTCCATCAGCATATCCTTTATTTTGTCCAAATAACCATTTTGAATTTTTATTATTTCCTCTTTCGAGTCTCCTTTAAAAAGAAGGGCTTTTCCTTCTAAATTTCTGTCAAACATTAATAAACTGGCTTCATCTGCAATTTCTTTTAATTTTTCTTCTATTTCAATAAGACTGTTTGAAAATTCTTCATAAGCATGATAAGTGGACTGTATTTTTATAAGAACGATATTATACCACATGGCTGAAATATCAATATCCAGCCTGTCCGCCATTTCCAATAATTGTGCTGCGGATTTTGAGCCTGTTACCAGATACTGGAATAAATCCTTTTGCTCTTTAAGAAAGTTTTCTTCCATCTCTTTGATATATTTATCCCTTATTTCATTTTCTTTATGCCTTTCCCTTATTTTTTCAGAAACCGTATCCACTTCTTTTAGTAGTTCTTCCCCGTTAATGGGTTTTAAAAGATATTGGGCTATGCCAATTTTTATTCCTTCTTTCGCATATTCAAATTCTTCATACCCAGATAAAATAATAATCTCCACCCATGGGAGTTCCTTTTTGATTAATCTGCTTAAAACCAGTCCATCCATAAAAGGCATTCTGATATCTGTAATTACAATATCCGGCTTTAACTTCTGGATCATTGGGAAAGCCAGTTCCCCGTCGGCTGCTTCACCGCAAAAATCATATCCATGGGATTTCCAGTCAATATTATTTTTAATTCCCTGCCGCACCACAAACTCATCTTCCACCAAAAAAACTTTTAGCATAGCTTCTCCTGAATCATTTTTTATCTGATTTACAAAATATTCTAATAAATTTAATCATCCAGCATCCATGATTATATGGCAAAACACCATAAACTCTCACACGCCCTGCTTTCCCCTTTAGTGAATAAAAAAGCAGCTTTTAAAATGCTGCTTTTTTATTCACTGGACTGACCTGCAAAATGCGGCAGCCTTTGGTATTTTGTTACTGGCCGTAATAGGCATTAGCGCCATGTTTTCTGAAATAATGTTTATCTTGGAGTTCAGAAGGCGCAGGAACTGCTTTTGGATTAATAATTTCCGTCCGGTATGCCATTTTTGCCACTTCCTCAAGTACCACTGCATTATGTACCGCATCCATGGCATTTTTTCCCCACGCAAAAGGGCCGTGGTTTTTACAAAGGACTGCCGTAACCGCCATGGGGTCTTTATTTAAACGCTTAAATTCACTTACTATCAGATGGCCTGTGTTTTCCTCATAGGCTTCCTCAATTTCTTCTTTATTTAAACATCTAAGGCAGGGTACCTCCCCATAAATATAATCTGCATGGGTGGTTCCATAACAGGGGATGCTCCTTCCTGCCTGTGCCCAGCTTGTAGCATAGGAAGAATGGGTGTGCACAATACCGCCGATTGCAGGAAACGCTTTATAAAGCTCTAAATGGGTTGCTGTATCAGAAGAGGGCTTATAATTCCCTTCCACCCTGTTACCATCCAAATCCATGACCACCATATCTTCAGGAACCAGCTCATCATAATCCACACCACTGGGTTTAATGACGAACAGACCACTTTTTCTGTCAATACCGCTCACATTTCCCCATGTAAAGGTCACAAGACCGTGTTTAGGAAGTTTCATATTTGCTTCATATACCTGTTTCTTGAGTTCTTCTAACATAATCTATTTTACCTCTTACCTTTTCACCTTTAATTACTATGCCTTAAGGGAATCAACTGCCGCATGTTCGATGGAAAGTCCTTCCATATAGCGCTGCATAAATTTATCAAATCCGGCCACATCTCCTGCATCGGGTTCCATCCTGCTTCCATGGTCCCCTTCAAATATTTTCCGATCCAGATAATTTCCTAAAGATTCACCTTGTTCTTTATCACTCATATATAAAGCCAGCAACGCAATTCCCCATGCGCCACCTTCTCCTGCTGTCTCCATCACGGATACAGGCGTATTCATGGCTGCTGCCGCAATCCTCTGGCCGACGCCTCTGGTTTTAAATAATCCGCCGTGGCCAAACATCTCATCCACCACCACTGATTCTTCTTTGAATAGTAAATCAAGTCCTGCCTTTAAAGCTGCAAGGGACGAATACAGATGTACCCTCATAAAGTTTGCAAGGCTAAACTTATCTTCTGCTTTTCTTACAAATAAAGGTGCCCCCTCATCAAATCCTGTCACAGGCTCGCCGGAAAAATAATTGTAAGAAACTAAACCGCCGCAGTCTGCATCGCCTTCCAGGGCTTTGTTATATAATACAGAAAACAATTTATTTTTATCTATCTGCACACCTATACTCTGAGCAAATTCATCAAAAATATTCACCCATGCATTTAAGTCGGAAGTACAATTATTGCAGTGAACCATAGCAACTAAAGCACCCTCCGGGGTTGTTACAAGGTCGATCTGGGGATAAACTTTTGTCAGTTCTTTCTCCAGTACGATCATGGCAAACACACTTGTTCCGGCGGAAACATTTCCTGTCCTTTGGGCTACGCTGTTGGTAGCCGTCATTCCGGTACCTGCATCACCTTCAGGAGGGCAGAGGAAAATGCCTGCCTCAAGATTTCCGCTGGTATCAAGCAAAGCTGCACCTTCTTCGGTAAGCTGCCCTGCCTGTTGTCCTGCCGTCATTACCTCCGGCAGGATATCCCGCAGTTTCCAGGGGAAATTTTCCCCGCTTACCAGATGATCAAATTTACTTACCATATTTTCATCAAAATCACCTGTTTTAATGTCAATAGGGAACATGCCGGAAGCATCCCCAACCCCAAGGGCTTTACTTCCGGTAAGCTTATAATGAACATATCCGGCCAGAGTATTTATAAATGAAATATCCTTTACGTGCTCCTCTTTATTTAATACAGCCTGGTATAAATGGGCGATGCTCCATCTCTGGGGTATATTATACTGAAACTCCTCTGTCAGTTTTGACGCTGCTTCTTCCGTAATTGTGTTTCTCCATGTTCTGAATGGAACTAACAGGTTTTCTTCCTTATCAAATACCAGATAGCCGTGCATCATTGCTGAAAATCCGATGGAATCTGTCTTTTTAATGACTGTATCATATTTTTCCTTTACATCTTTAAGCAAATCCTGATAGCATCCCTGTATCCCCTTCCATACTTCCTCCAGAGAATAAGTCCATATTCCGCTGATATACTGATTTTCCCATTCATAACTTCCTGATGCTAAAGGTGTACCTTTCTTATCAATCAGTACGGCTTTGATCCTGGTTGAACCCAGTTCAATTCCAAGTGATGTTTTACCCTGTTCAATCAATAATTTTTTGTCCATACCTTTTCTCCTTATCTAAACTTTTACCTAAAGAATATTTCACCCAGCATAAGATCCTTCTTAAAATCACGTATCTTCGTATCTTTATCAATATAAACTGCTTCTATCCCCATTGCATTTGCCCAGTCACCCATCTGGTCCGCCGTAAGGTCATAGGTAAATGCCGTATGGTGTGCGCCTCCTGCAAGTATCCATGCTTCCGCACCTGTATACATATCCGGTTCAGGTGTCCAGAAATTATTTGCAACAGGGAGGTGGGGCATAGCCTTTTCGACTTTTTTGCATTCCACATCATTGATAATCAGACGGAATCTGTTGCCTAAATCAATCAGGGATGTGGCAATTCCATGGCCTGTCTTGGAATTAAATACAAGCCTTGCAGGATCTTCTCTGTCTCCCATACTTAAATGCTGGCATTTAATGCTTATAGGACCTTCTGAAATAGACGGACATATTTCAAGCATATGTGCCTGTAAGATACCTTCTTTTCCCTTCACAAAATTGTAGGTATAATCTTCCAGCATGGATGTTCCTTTTGGATTCTTTAAATCGGATGTCATGATTTTCATAAGGCGTACCATGGCTGCAACCTTCCAGTCGCCTTCCGCACCGAATCCATAACCTTTTTCCATAAGTCTTTGTATGGCAAGCCCGGGAAGCTGTTTTAAAGCGCCCAGATCCCCGAAATGGGTGACAATAGCCTGATAATTCTTTTCTTCCAGAAACCGTTCAAATCCAATTTCAATCTGAGCCTGAACTGCCACATGTTTCTTAAATTCTTCCGGATCTCTTCCTTCAAGGAGAATATCATACTTATCATAGTATTCTTCCACAAGATCATTTACATCTGATTCGGAAACTGCATTTACGCTGTCTGCAATTTCATTGACAGGATAAGCATCCACTTCCCAGCCAAACTTGATCTGGGCCTCTACTTTATCTCCTTCTGTGACAGCAACATTGCGCATATTATCGGCCACACGCATAACACGGATATGGCTGCTCTCTATAATTCCCACTGCGGTTCTCATCCACATGGCAATTTTTTCTGCAACCACCGTATCTGCCCAGTGTCCCACAACCACTTTTCTCTCTATGCGCATTCTGCTTACAATGTGTCCATATTCACGGTCCCCATGTGCTGACTGGTTCTCATTCATGAAATCCATGTCAATCGTATCGTAGGGGAGCTGTTCGTTAAATTGTGTATGTAAATGTAGAAGCGGCTTTCTGAATTCCTGCAATCCCAATATCCATGATTTTGCCGGGGAAAAGGTGTGCATCCATGTAATAACGCCGGCACATGTATCGTCCAGATTTGCTTCATTAAATGTCTTACGAATAAGTTCATTTGTAATCAAAGTGGGTTTCCATACCACTTCATAAGGAAGGATGCCTGAATCGTTTAATCCCTCCACAATTCTCTTTGAATGTTCTGCAACTTTGCTTAAACATTCATCCCCGTATAAATCCTGTGAACCTGTACAGAACCAAAACTTGTACTCTTTTTTCTGTAGCATACAAATACCTCCTAAAATGTGATACTTTTAAATATTTTTTACGTATCTTCCTATAAGTAAATGGTATAACTTGTATGCTTATAAATACAAGTTGTTTTTTACAAAATTTTATTATCTTTACTTCTTGAAACGCAGGAATTTCCTATTACTATTTCGGGATGAATGAGTATCTTTTTTTCACAGTCATTTCCAACTTTATTATCAATCAGTTTCAGCAGAAGCTCTGCCGCCATTTCCCCTAACTTTTCCTGTGGATGAACAATTGTTGTTAAATGAAATCCGTTATTTCTCGCCATATAAGAATTATCATATCCTGTAACAGAAATATCCTCAGGAACTTTAAGACCTGCATCGTTAAGCGCCTGTACCACTTTAAGGGCAATCTGATCGTTATAACACACTATTGCGTCCATAGAAGATTGATTTACTGCCATCTGATAAATACTTTCATAGGGATGGATTTTCCTGTCTTCCGTATAAAACCAGACTATTTTGTCAGGATCGTAATAAATCCCTGCCTCCTGTAAAGCCATAACATATCCTTTATGCCTGTTCTGGCCCTGTATGTCATCAGATTTAAAAACCCCTATAATATTTTTATGCCCTGTATCTATTAAATATTTAGTTATCAGGTAACCACCCTTACAGTCATCCATAAGGACCTGCGGTTTATGCTTCATCTTTGAAAAACAGCCCTGTATAAAAACATAAGGTATTTCATATTCGTCCAGTTTATGGTACAGATTCATATGATTGCAGTAAATCTGGCTTTTACTTGGCTCTATAATAATACCGTCTATATCCTTCTGCAAAAGTTCTTCCAGACATTTTGCTTCCTGACTTCTGGAATTTTTTGTATTTTTTAATATGATGCTGTAGCCTTCTCTTGTCAATATGGTGTCTATGCCCTGTATGACCCTGGGAAAAATATAGTCCGACAGATAAGTAGTCACCACCGCAATATTTTTTGATTTTCTGCTGTGATGCACCGGTTCACAGCAAAAAGTCCCTCTGCCGTGTTCTGCATAGACATACCCTGCATTTTCCAGAATAGATAGAGCCTTGCGGACAGTCTGCCTGCTGATTTGGTATTGGGAAGACAATTCATTTTCTGAAGGAAGCTTATCCCCTGTCTGGATTTCCCCGGATAATATTTTTTCTTTTAAATCTTCCATTAGCTTTACGTATTTCAATTCTTTTTGTTTCATATTCTGGTCAATCATGATATATCCCCATTTTTTTCTAACTGATAACTATTTAAAAGCACCGGATTTTTATAACCACTGATATTGGAATATATATTTCTTTCCAAATCTCCCGTCACATCAGAAACCTCATAAATATTGTATCTGCCTTCTGCAAGACGGGGACTGCTGTACACGGCAATGTGATAATCATTGACCGCCCGAAATACCGTGACAGGATTATCATCTTGGTCCGTAATCATTATCAAATCATCTTCTTTTACCTTTTTATCAAATTCCAGCACCATAAACAACTGACCGGAATCTTTGCTTATCTTATCATACATGTTCCCGCTTCCAAAAACCGTACCGCCATTTAAATAGATTCCTTTATCGGAATCCAGTCCGCTGTCTATACTTTCTGAATTAGCAAAAGCAGTCACAAATCCTCCGTTTATCACAAGAAAACCGTTAGAATCAATTCCATCCCCTTCCTTCCCAAAACCGGAATTACAAACAAGGGTTCCTCCATTCATGGTAAAAACAGATACATCATTTTTGTTAGTATTGATAGAATCATCAGCGGCATTTATGATAATTTCCCCGGAATTTACGGTCATGTGGAGACTGCTGGAAATTCCTTCCTTTTCTGCATTGACAATGAGCCTGCCATTTTCTTTGGAAGATATATTAAAGGAAACAAGGCTGTCAATAGATGCATCAAATTTATACTTCTTTTTGGCCTTCTTATTTTCTAAATCTTCTTTTGTTGTTCCTTCTTCATAAATTTCGGCAACATATGATCCATTGATCATATTTTCACTGTTCTGTGCCAGTATCAGATTAAAACCTGCTCCTGTAGTATCGACAACAGGTCTTGCCTCCTTTTCCTTCCTGCTTCCACATTCATACGCATTATAAACCACAATAGCAGGTGCTACACTGCAATTTATTTCTGCATTATCTAATATAAGATTTACAACTGCCTTTTCATTCTCTCTGGATTCCTTTCCCAAATCAACAGAAATCTGGCCATAAGTGATCTTACCGCTTACTCTATATGTCCCTGGCCGGGCAATCGTGATAACTGTATGCTTATCCGCTTCTTCCTTACTGTGGGAATCCTTCTTTTTTCCTTGGCCGTATGTCTTTCCTTTTCCTTCTTCATAATATACAATATCAGCGCCTATATAGACGGCGGCTGTCTTTTCCTCTGAAATACCTTTGTTATCCACAAAAATGCCATCGTCTGAAAGAACAATAGAAATTTCTTCCTGCTTCTCTCCGGTTTCATTATTTTCCGGTTCATTGGAACATCCTGTCAGCAAAAAGACAACAATCATCATTTTTAATAGAAATCTGTTTATTTTTTCCATGAATGACCTCCGGTTTTAGACTGATAAACAAATGCTTCCATACATGTCCATCCAGCTTACTGTAAAAAGAAATGTCCAAAATAATAAAATATTTTGGACATTTTAAATCCTGCTGCTTTTTATGCTGTCTGGACTTCTTTTGGTTCTTTATCTCTGGAATATAATATTTTTAATATTATAGGCGTTGCTATGGAAGATACAATGATCAGTAAAATGACCGACGTGAAATATACCGGCTCCAAAAGCCCCGCTGAGAGTCCCTTCTGGGATACGATCAGCGCTACTTCCCCTCTGGTCATCATTCCCACGCCGATTTTCAATGAATCATTTCCGTTAAATTTACATATTTTTGCCATAAGTCCGCATCCGATAATCTTACTGATAAGCCCTACAACGACAAATCCAAGTGAGAATAAAAGAATGCTTCCCGTTATGTTATCTACGCTTGTCTTTAACCCAATACTTGCAAAAAATACAGGACCAAAAAGCATATAAGAATTAATATCAACTTTTCTTTCTATGTAACTGGAATCATTAATAGAACACAAGATGATACCTGCCACATATGCGCCTGTAATATCTGCAATCCCAAAATATCTCTCTGCTACATAGGACATCAGAAAGCAGTATGCCAGACCTGCAATGGGAATCCTTCTCGTATGGGGATATCTCTTATCCACATATTTAAATAGTTTATAGGATATAAATCCCACTACAAGTGCTGTTATAAAAAATAAAACGGTATTGATAATAACTGAAACAGGATTGGATTCCGGGTTTTTCAAACCAATTACAAAGGTAAGGACAATGATGCCGATTACATCATCAATGATAGCTGCACTTAAAATGGTAGTACCTACTTTCCCTTTGAGCTTTCCCATCTCTTTTAAAGACTCCACCGTTATACTGACTGAAGTCGCTGTCAGGATAGTTCCTACAAAAACCGCCTTATAAAATTCAAGGGACCCCCAAGGTGCCATACCATAATATAACATATAATAAAGGGCACCTATAACCAGAGGAATAAACACTCCTGCACATGCAATCAAAGTTGCTATCGGCCCGGTCTTTACAAGATCCTTTAGATCCGTTTCAAGCCCTGCAGAAAACATCAGGAGTATCACTCCTATCTCCGCCATCTGAAAAAGAAAATCACTCTGGTTGACCCATCCTAATATACTGGGTCCAATAATGAGTCCCGCTATGATCTCTCCCACCACCTGTGGCGCCTTAAATTTTCTTGACACAATGCCGAATAATTTTGCGGCAATTATAATAATTGCCAAATCCTTAAGAACTAAATAATTTTCCATTTCTCATAATCTCCTCATTATTCCTTAAAAATTTCCATTTTATATTATCACAAAATCTTAAATTTTAGAATTACTATCTTTTATTTTTTTATTGTGATAAAAATCCCCATCAGATGTTTTCTAATGGGGATTTCTTTAGATAAAACTGAAAACTTTAATCTTCATCTTCTTCCTTTGGAAGAGTTATTTCTTCATCATCCTCCATATTCTGGGAAATGATTTCCTCTTCCGGTATATCTTCCATGGCATCATCAATATTTTCAAATTCCTGATCCCCATCAGATACCTTTTCCCTCACCTTTGCAATCTGGGCAACGCTAACTCCGTCATCTAGATTAATCAGCTTCACGCCGGATGTGATTCTTCCAAGAGTAGATACATCTTCCATAGGTATCTGGATAATGATTCCTCCTGTTGTGATCATCATAATCTCATGGTCATCATTTACCGCTTTCAAGCCAATTACATAACCCGTCTTTTCTGTTATCTTATAACACTTAACACCTTTTCCGCCCCTCTTCTGGACTGTAAATTCATCCAGATAAGTACGTTTACCCATACCGTTTTCAGAAACAATAAGAAGGGAATCTCCCTGATGGTCAAGCTGCATTCCTATGATTTCATCCCCGTCTCCAAGACTCATTCCTATTACACCCATGGAGGACCTTCCTGTAGCTCTTACATCTGTCTCTTTAAATCTGATGCACATTCCATATTTTGTAACAAGGAATATTTCCGTGTCTTTATCTGTAATTTTTACTTCTATTAACTCGTCGTCATCCCTTAAATTGATAGCGGCAAGACCATTTTTGCGCACATTACTGTACTCAATAATATTGGTCTTTTTTACAATGCCATTTTTCGTCACCATAAAAAGATTTTTATGTTCCTCATAATCTTTGATGGGAATGATGGCGCTTATCTTTTCTCCGGGATTTAACTGGAGTATATTTACAATAGCAACCCCTCTGGAGGTACGGCTTCCTTCTGGTATCTCGTAAGCTTTCAACCTGTATACACGGCCAAAATTTGTGAAAAACATCACATAATGGTGGGTCGTGGTCATCAAAAGATCTGCTATAAAATCATCCTCAATGGTCTGCATCCCTTTAATTCCCCTGCCTCCTCTGTGCTGGGATTTAAAATTATCAATGGTCATGCGCTTAATATATCCTAAGTTTGACATGGCAATGATCGTATTTTCATTAGGTATCATGTCTTCCATAGAAATATCAAAAGCATCAAAACCAATCTTACTTCTTCTGTCATCTCCAAATTTATCTGAAATTTCCTGAATTTCCGTTCTTATTACACCAAGGAGCTCCTTTTCGTCTGCAAGAATTTCTTTTAAACGTGCAATCTTTGCAAGCAGTTCCAAATGCTCATTTTCAAGTTTCTCCCTTTCCAAACCTGTCAGGGCCCGCAGACGCATGTCAACAATTGCCTGTGCCTGTACATCTGTCAGACCAAAACGTTCCATCAGGCTTTCCTTGGCAATCTGGGTGCTGCGGCTTCCTCTTATAATTCTGATAACTTCATCAATATTATCAAGTGCAATTAGTAAGCCCTGCAAAATATGATCTCGTTCTTCCGCCTTATTTAAATCATATCTTGTTCTTCTGGTCACCACTTCTTCCTGATGGGCTATGTATGCCTTGAGCATATCAAGAATATTCAGTACCTTAGGTTCATTATTTACCAGTGCCAGCATGATGATACCAAAGGTATCCTGCATCTGGGTATGCTTGAACAGATGATTTAATATAATATTGGCGCTTACATCACGGCGCAGCTCAATGACAATGCGCATCCCTTCCCTGTCCGATTCATCGCGCAGGTCTGTAATACCTTCAATCTTCTTTAATTTGACAAGTTCTGCTATTTTTAAAATCAAATTTGCCTTATTGACCATATAAGGAAGTTCTGTCACGACAATCCTTGACTTTCCATTCGCCATTGTCTCAATATCAGTGACAGCACGGACTCTTACTTTTCCCCGTCCGGTTCTGTATGCCTCCTCGCTTCCCCTAGTACCTAATATAATCCCTCCTGTAGGAAAATCAGGCGCTTTCACAATAGAAAGAATTTCCTCTATTTCCGTCTCCTTATCATCAATGATCCTGTTATCAATAATTTTAACAATAGCGGAAATGACTTCTTTTAAGTTGTGGGGCGGAATATTCGTCGCCATACCTACCGCAATACCTGTAGTCCCGTTTACCAGAAGGTTAGGGTAACGGCTTGGCAGAACGGAAGGCTCTTTCTCCGTCTCGTCAAAGTTCGGTACAAAATCAACCGTATCTTTATTGATATCTGCAAGCATTTCCATGGAAATCTTACTTAACCTTGCCTCCGTATAACGCATGGCTGCAGGACCATCACCGTCTACAGAACCAAAGTTCCCGTGGCCGTCTACAAGAGGGTAACGGAAAGACCATGGCTGTGCCATATTAACCAAAGCACCATAAATAGAACTGTCTCCATGGGGATGATATTTACCCATGGTATCACCGACGATACGGGCACTCTTTCTGTGAGGCTTGTCCGGTCCATTATTCAATTCTATCATGGAATAAAGAACTCTTCTCTGGACAGGCTTTAAACCGTCCCTTACATCGGGAAGCGCCCTGGAAGCAATAACGCTCATGGCATAATCAATGTAAGAATTTTCCATAGTCTTTTGTAAGTCAATGTCATGAATTTTATCAAAAATATTATCTTCCATATTTGCTCCTAACTTTTGGGTTAAATATCAAGATTTTTAACAAACTTGGCATTTTCCTCAATAAATTCACGTCTTGGCTCAACCTTATCCCCCATCAAAGTGGTAAAAGTCAGGTCAATTTCCGATTCAGCTTCTTCATTCATCGTAACCCTTAGGAGAATTCTCTTTTCAGGGTCCATGGTTGTCTCCCAAAGCTGTGACGGATCCATCTCGCCAAGTCCTTTATAACGTTGTATCTTATTATTCTGGTCGCGCCCTACCTCTGTTAAAATCTTATCCAGCTCATCATCACTGTAGGCATACCACACATTTTTATTCTTTTCTAACTTATAAAGAGGAGGCTGTGCCAGATACACATATCCCTGTTTGATAAGTTCTGGCATAAACCGGTATAGGAATGTCAGAAGAAGCGTTGCAATATGGGCGCCGTCCACATCCGCATCCGTCATTATGATTATTTTGTGATATCTTAATTTGGTAATGTCAAAGTCTTCGTGAATGCCTGTGCCGAATGCAGTAATCATTGCTTTTATCTCTGCATTTCCGTAAATCTTATCAAGCCTGGCTTTCTCCACGTTCAAAATTTTGCCGCGCAGAGGAAGGATCGCCTGGGTTGCCCGGCTTCTCGCTGATTTAGCACTTCCGCCTGCGGAATCTCCCTCTACTATATAGATTTCACAATTCTCCGGATTCTTGTCAGAACAGTCTGCCAGTTTTCCGGGAAGGGAAGCATTTTCAAGCGCTGTCTTCCTCCTGGTCAAATCCCTTGCTTTTCTAGCCGCATCCCTTGCACGCTGTGCCAGAATGGACTTCTCGCATATGAGCTTTGCCACCGCAGGATTCTGTTCAAGAAAATAGGTGAGCTGTTCGCTTACAATACTGTCCACAGCAGCTCTCGCTTCTGAATTTCCAAGCTTCTGTTTCGTCTGCCCTTCAAACTGGGGGTCCTCTATTTTAACGCTTACAATAGCTGTCAGACCTTCCCTTATATCTTCACCTGTAAGATTAGGTTCATTTTCCTTTAATAATTTATTTCCTTTGGCATAATCGTTAAAAGTCTTGGTAAGGGCATTGCGGAAGCCTACCAGATGGGTACCGCCTTCCGGTGTATTTATATTATTTACAAAGGTGTAGGAGCTTTCGGTATAGGAATCATTATGCTGCATGGCCACTTCCACATAAACATGATTCTTGCTCCCCTCAAAGTACATAATATCGTTATACAAAGGGGTCTTGCTTTTGTTCAAATAAGAGACAAATTCCTTGATCCCGCCTTCATAATGGAACTCTCTTTCAACCGGTTTGCAGCCTTCCTCCACCCTCATATCCTTTAAAATAATGTGAAGACCTTTGGTCAGAAAAGCCATCTCCCTAAGCCGCTGCTTTAAAACATCAAATTCAAATTCAATGGTTTCCTGAAAAATAGTGGCATCCGGCTTGAATGTAACCTTTGTGCCTGTATGTTCCTTCTCACACTCACCTGTCACTTTTAAAGGATAACATACATGTCCTCTTTCATATCTCTGGTGGTGAATTTTTCCGTCTACATAAATTTCCACTTCCATCCAGTCAGACAAAGCATTTACGACAGATGCCCCCACTCCGTGAAGACCACCAGACACTTTGTATCCGCCGCCGCCAAATTTACCGCCTGCATGAAGTATGGTAAATACCACTTCCACAGCGGGAAGTCCTGCTTTATGGTTGATTCCAACCGGTATCCCTCTTCCATTATCGGTAACAGTAACAGAATTGTCTTTATTGATAACAACTGTAATGGTATCACAAAATCCTGCAAGAGCTTCATCAACAGAATTGTCTACAATCTCATATACAAGATGATGAAGCCCTCTGCTGGAGGTAGAACCTATATACATACCTGGTCTTTTTCTTACCGCTTCAAGACCTTCCAATATCTGAATCTGGTCTGCTCCGTATTCATTGTTCATACTAAAACCATATCCTTTCTAAAAACCATTTATCTTCCTACACATTTTCAGATATCATTTCAGCTGTACCGCCGGATACCTTAAAAATCCTGTTAATCTCAAATCTGTTATTGACAAATTCATCCAGGCCAGTACAGGTAATGATTGTCTGTATATCCCCTATACTGTTAAGAAGATAATTCTGTCTGCTGCTGTCTAATTCTGAAAGTACGTCATCTAAAAGCAGAACCGGCGTATCTTTCGTCATCTTTTTGACCAGTTCTATCTCTGATAATTTGAGGGAAAGCGCTGCTGTCCTCTGCTGCCCCTGGGAACCGTATCTACGTATGTCTATGCCATTTACAATAAAAATAAAGTCATCTCTGTGGGGACCTGTGGAAGTTGTTTTGGATCTTATGTCCTTTTCCTGGTTTTCCTTCATTTTCCATTCAAAATTTTCAATTGTTGCATCAGGTTCATATTTAACGGCCAAATCTTCTTTTCCACCGGATAGTTTATTATGTATCTCTTTAATAATTTCATTGAGCTGCTTTACAAAAAGCTCCCGCCTTTCTATGATTTTGCTTCCAAAAGAAACTAACTGTAAATCCCATATATTGAGAGTCTCTTTCAGCTCAGGATGAAAATAAATATCCTTAAGAAGTTTATTTCTCTGATTGATAATTTTATTATAGTGATTTAAATTATAAAGATAAAAATTATCCAACTGACAAAGTTCCATATCGGCAAACCTTCTTCTCTCCGAAGGACCATTTTTTATAATAGCAAGGTCTTCCGGAGAAAAGAATACCACATTCAAAAGCCCAAGCAGGTCCGCCGCCTTTTTTATTTTCTGCCCGTCAATTGCTATTCCTTTTGATTTGCTTTTCCGAAGATGCATATCCACTCTGTATTCTACGTCTTCTTTTTCGAGATAAGTCCTTATATGTGATTCTTCTTTTTCAAAATTGATTATTTCTTTATCTTTACTTCCTTTATGGGACTTGGTAGTTGCAGAAACATAAATAGCCTCCATAATATTGGTTTTACCCTGGGCATTATCTCCATAAAGTATATTTGTCCCTCTGTCAAAATGTATATTCAGTGTTTCATAGTTTCTGAAATCAGCCAGTTCAAGAGATTTTATAATCATATTGAATTTTCAACCCGGAAGCCTTTCTGTTTTAAGCCTTGGTCAGACTATGATTTTGATCTGACTGCCGTTAAACTCTACCATATCCCCGTCGTGCAGCTTTTTGCCCCTCTGGACTTCCACCTTACCATTTACTTTCACAAGACCGTCCTGTATAGCGAACTTTGCATCCACCCCGGATTCCACCATCCCGGCAGCCTTAAGCGCCTGTCCAAGTTTTATATAATCATCTCTCAATTTTATTATTTCCATTTTTTTCCTCGCTTAAACCAATTTTAATTAACCGTGGTGAAATTTACAGGGAGAATAAGATAAATATAATTTCCCGCCGTATCCCTGATAAAACAGGGAGCTTTGGGATTCACAAGATAAATATCAATCTGCTCATCATCAATGACACGAAGAGCGTCGATCATAAACTTAGGATTGAAGCCGATCATTAAATCTTTTCCCTGTTTATTGATGTCAATTTCCTCATTCATACTTCCTACAGCAGAATTTATCTTTAATTCCATGACCCCGTCAGTGATATTGATGATAATAGGTTTCTTGTCCCCCTCTTTTACCAAAAGAGTGGCTCTGTCAATACATTCTAACAGTTCCTTTTTGCTGACTGTTACCTTTGTCTCATAATCACTTGAGAGCATCTGGTCTATTTTAAAATACTCGCCCTCTATCAGACGGGACACAACCATTGTTTTATTGAATTCAAATACAATATGTTTTCCTGTAAAAAATATGTATACATCTTTATCAGCATCCCCTGAAAGAATTTTGCTTATTTCATTTAATGTCTTCCCGGGAACCACTACCTTTCTTGCAGGGTAATTGTCTTTCAATTTTATTCTGCGTATAGAAATCCTGTGCCCGTCAAGAGAAACCACCTTTAAGGTATCCCCGTTGATATCAAATAATTCACCTGTCATCAGTTTATTGTTGTCATTATCCGAAATTGAAAATATAGTCTGCCTTACCACTTCTTTCAAAGTAAACTGTGAGACAATAATAGAATCTATTTTCTCAATGGAAGGCAGATAAGAGAAATCTTCACCTGATTTACCAATAATTGTAAATTTGGCTTTCTCGCATGTTATGTTTGTCTTAAAAGATTTATCTGTTTCAATGGTTATCTCATTGTCAGGAAGTTTTCTCACAATGTCAAGGAGAATTTTGGCGTCCAGCGCAATCTGCCCTTTTTCAACGATTTCGCCCTCTATGACTGTCTCAATGCCAAGTTCCATATCGTTTGCTATCAGTTTGATGTTCTTTCCGGAAGCATCTATAAGAATACATTCAAGGATGGACATGGTGGTTTTATTGGGAACAGCCTTCGATACAATCTGTACGCCGTTTAACAAATTTATTTTACTACATACTAATTTCATCTGTGTATAACTTCCTTTCTTTCATGGTATGGGTCAGTCTGTTTTCGTGCAGTCTGCTAAATTATAAAGATATAATAAATTCAGTAATATAATTAATAAAGGGTGTTAATATGTGTATAACTCTTTTATTATACTATTTTTCAGGCAAAAAAGAAATGTAAAACGTGTGGATAAATTAATTTTATTTAAGAATTACTTTCAAATTATTCACATTTATCTTTTTCCTTAAGAAGGATTTATTTTTTTTGTGATAATTTCTATCCTGTTTTTTAGTTCTTCATTTACCTTGATTTCTTCCGTTATTTTTTCGATTCCGTGGATAACTGTCGTATGGTCTTTTTTTCCAAGGGCTTTTCCTATGCTCTGGAGAGATTCAGGAGTAAGTTGCCTGCACAGATACATGCAAATCTGCCTTGGTTGTACAAACTCAGAGTTTCTTCTTTTTGATACAATATCTTCTGGTGATATACCAAAGTGTTCAGCAACTACGTCAACGATTAGCTGGGGAGTTACCTGTTTTACCTCATTCGGAGATATAATATCCTTTAGGGCTTCCTCCACATTTTCCAGGGTAATTTCCACTTTTTTGTTTAATTTGGCATAGGCGATTACTTTATTATAAGCGCCCTCCAGCTCCCTTATATTGGATTTGATATTAGTTGCAATATACTGGAAAATCTCTTCATTGATTACCTTATTATAATTTTCAGCGTTCTTTTTTAAAATTGCCATTCTGGTTTCATAGTCGGGAGGCTGGATGTCTGCAATCAGCCCCCATTCAAAACGGGAACGGAACCGTTCTTCCAAGATCTCCATTTCCTTGGGCGGCTTGTCCGAGGAAAGGATGATTTGTTTTCCAGCAGAATGAAGCACATTGAAGGTGTGGAAGAATTCTTCCTGGGTACTTTCTTTTCCTATAATAAACTGGACGTCATCGATCAGCAGCACGTCCACCGTCCTGTATTTCTCTCTTAGTTTAGTCATTTTGGAGGCGTTTCCGCTTCTTATGGATTCAATCACTTCGTTGGTAAACTGTTCGGAAGTGACATAAAGTACTTTCATATCAGGATTCTGGTCTAATATGAAGTGGCCGATGGAATGCATAAGGTGTGTCTTGCCCAGCCCGGCTCCTCCATATATATAAAGAGGATTGTATGCTTCGCCCGGGGATTCCGCCACGGCCAGTGAAGCCGAATGGGCAAATTTGTTGTTTCCTCCTACGACGAAAGTGTCAAACCTGTATTTGGAATTTAAGTTTGCTTTTTCATAATTAATATTATATACTGCGTTAGAGGCAGGAGAGGCCGCGTTTTCAACATCTTTTTCAAGGATAAAATCTATATCGTAGGTATGGTCCATCATTTCAGAAATCGTTACCTGAAAAAAGCTTTTATATTTAGATGATATATATTTCAGGGCATGTGCCTGGTCAGAAGGAATCATGATTGTTACAATATCATCCTTCTCGCTGTAAAAGTTAAGAGGTTTCACCCAGGTGTTGTATGAGATATCTGATAACTCATATTCATCCCTGATAGTTTCTTTGATTAAGTTCCATTTTTCTTTCATATGATCCATTACATGCCCCCACATTTAAAATAAAGGAAAAATACCTACATTATATATTAATATAAATACTTTAAATTTTCAAATTGTTTTTAGTTTACATAATTTTGAGGCGGTTTCCAGTTCTTTGTGAATAACTTAAAAAAATAATTAACACTTTACACACCCGTTAAACAGGCATAAAATATCAATATGGAAAAGTAATTGTAGAAAAGAGTTGAAGTTATCCACAAATTATCCACAATATGTGGATACAATTATGTAAAGTTAT
This sequence comes from Lachnospiraceae bacterium, assembly GCA_009911035.1. Taxonomy (GTDB): domain Bacteria; phylum Bacillota; class Clostridia; order Lachnospirales; family Lachnospiraceae; genus Suilimivivens. Next base: position 17,920 of record QXWO01000020.1, on the reverse strand, counting down.
TTAAAATGAAAAATCAACATTTAGTGGTTTTAAATTGAGGTTTGTTACTAGATATTGTTGTGTTCAAAATCACGATTTTTCAAGGTTTTTTTAAGTTTTTTTTTCAAATTAAATTTGTGCTTTTCACTTGACGTAAGTGTCTTAATCTTATATAATTGATACGATATTTTCCAAAGATATCATGAAATCTAAGTATTTGTTTACCTTATTATAATAATAACATTGCATTATATATTAAGGTTCAGTAAAGGAGGTGCATCCAATATGAAAATGACTTTCCAGCCTAAGAAAAGAAAAAGATCAAAAGTACATGGTTTCAGAGCCAGAATGAGTACTCCCGGCGGAAGAAAGGTTATCAAAGCCAGGAGAGCAAAAGGAAGAAAAAGATTATCAGCATAGGCCGCGTTATGTGGCCTTTTTTTCTATGCGGGCATAAATAAATGAATTATAAATTTTCAGAATCTTTAAAGAAAAATCGTGATTTCCAGTATGTCTATAAAAATGGCAAATCTTATGCCAACAAATATTTAGTAATGTATGTTTTGGAAAATAATATGTCGGGTAACAGGCTGGGAATTAGTGTCAGTAAAAAAGTCGGAAATAGCGTTGTCAGACACAGAGTAACAAGATTGATAAGAGAAAGTTACAGACTACATGAAAATATATTTAATAGTGGTTTAGATATAGTAGTCATAGCCAGAAACAGCGCTTCCTGCGTTTCTTATTATGAAGTGGAGAGTGCTTTATTACATCTTGCAAAACTTCATCATATTTTAAAAATTTATTTTTATTATGAAGATATGAGTGAGGAAATCAGTAAATAGTATGAAAAAATTATTGATTTTATTAATTAAATTTTATAGAAAATATATTTCTCCCATGAAATATACCAAGTGTCCTTATTTTCCTACCTGTTCGGAATATGGGCTTGAAGCTGTTGAAAAATATGGTGCTTTAAAGGGAGGTCTGCTTTCTTTGTGGAGAATCATAAGATGCAATCCCTTCTCAAAAGGAGGATATGACCCTGTACCATAATAACTATAGGATTAATAAAATCAAAAACAGGAGGAAATAAATTGACAGGAATTGTTTTAACCCAGTATGACGGTATGATACTCGGTCCTATCGCAAAAGTTCTTGGATATCTTATGGAAGGGATCTTTACCCTTTTGGATTTAATAGGAATACCGAATGTAGGATTATCCATTATTTTATTTACAATTGTTATTTATTTGTTGCTTATGCCTCTTACAATTAAGCAGCAGAAGTTCTCAAAACTTTCCGCTAAAATGAATCCTGAACTACAGGCAATACAGGCTAAGTATAAGAATAAAAAAGACAATGAATCCATGATGGCCATGAATGCGGAAAATCAGGCTGTATATGCGAAATACGGTGTTTCCCCCAGTGGAAGCTGTATCCAGCTTCTTATACAGATGCCCATTTTATTTGCACTTTACCGTGTGATATATGCAATGCCGGCTTATGTTGGCAGAATTAAAGAGGCATTTTTTCCTCTGGTTACAAATCTGATTTCCCAGACCGGAAGTCTGGAGTTTCTGCAGACATTTAAGAATACCGGGATGTATGCAAGACAGATTTCCAATGAAGCATTCGTTGAGGGAATGGCGGGAAATACCTATGTGCAGAATACTTATATTGATATTTTAAATAAAGCTTCCAGTTCAGAATTTGCAAGTATTGCGGACAAGTTTCCGAATCTGGCCCAGGATGTACAGCATACCCTTTCATTTTTGGATGAATATAATAATTTTCTGGGTATTAATATAGGAAATTCGCCTTCTTATATGGTAGGAGAAGCATGGGGAGGTCCAAATGGAATTAACTGGCTGATGATTATTGCAGCATTTGTTATTCCTGTTTTGTCAGCTCTCACCCAGTGGATAAATACGAAGCTTATGCCCCAGCCTGATGCGTCAAATAAAGGGGATCAGCAGAATTCCATGGCACAGTCCATGAAAATGATGAATACAATGATGCCACTTATGTCAGCGTTTTTCTGCTACACACTTCCTGCAGGTATGGGTCTTTACTGGATCGCAGGTTCTGTGGTGCGAAGCATCCAGCAGGTAATTATAAATAAGCATATTGATAAAATGGATATTGACGAGCTGATTAAGAACAATGAGGAAAAGAGAAATAAAAAGCTTGAGAAAGCAGGAATAGATCCCAGGACTTTAAATAGAAATGCTACTTTAAGCACCAAAAATGTGAATCCTGCAAGGACTTCCATGTCATCAAAGGCAAGTGTAAAACCTTTGACCCAGGCAGAAAAAGAAGAAGCCATGAGAAAATCCACTGAGTATTATAGTAAAAATGCTAAACCCGGGAGTTTGGCTTCAAAGGCAAATATGGTAAGGCAATATAACGAAAAGAATAATAAGTAGGGGGTATAATGATGGAGTACATTGATATTACAGCTAAAACGGTCAATGATGCGATTACGGAAGCATGCCAGAGATTTTTAGTTACAAGTGATAAGTTAGATTATATTGTTGTGGAAGAAGGTTCCACAGGATTTCTTGGCATTGGCTCAAAGCCCGCTGTAATTAAAGCGAGAATAAAAGGAACAGTTGCAGATAAAGCAAAGGATTTCCTGAAAGAAGTTTTTGATGCAATGAATATGGTTGTAGTAGTGAATGCCAAATATGATGAGGATAGCAGAAATTTAAATATAGATTTAAGCGGAGATGAAATGGGAGTTCTCATTGGAAAAAGAGGACAGACTCTTGATTCCCTCCAGTATCTTGTTTCACTTGTTGTAAATAAGGAAACCGATGAGTATATAAGGGTAAAGGTGGATACGGAAGATTACCGTAACAGAAGAAGGGAAACTCTTGAAAATCTTGCAAAAAATATTGCTTATAAGGTAAAGAGGACAAAACGTCCCGTTTCTTTAGAGCCTATGAATCCTTATGAGAGGAGAGTTATTCATTCGGCTCTCCAGAATGATAAATTTGTTACCACACACAGCGAAGGAGAAGAACCTTTCAGAAGGGTTGTTGTCACCTTGAAAAGATAGTTTACATGTATGTAAATGTTAGTATAAAATGTTGGGGGATTATTCCTCCAACATTTTTTGCTCATTAATAAAAGGTTTGATAATATATTAGATAGATTGAAAATAATTAGAATTCGGGCAGAATAGAGGTTTTTATGAAGACAGATACAATTGCTGCTGTTGCAACTGCAATGAGTAATTCCAGCATTGGAATCATAAGGATAAGCGGAGATGAATCAATAGCTATTTCTGATATTATATATAGAAATAAAAGTAATGAAAGGGTTTTAAAGAATTATAAGAGTAATACTATTCACTATGGGTTTGTTTACGACGGAGATGATATTGTAGATGAGGTCATGGTTTCTGTTTTAAAGAAACCCAACAGTTTTACCACAGAAGATACGGTGGAGATAAATTGTCATGGCGGTATTTTGGTTATCAACCGTATTTTGGATATTATTATAAAAAATGGGGCAAGGCTGGCGGAGCCTGGTGAGTTTACAAAACGCGCTTTTTTAAACGGAAGGATTGATTTGTCAGAAGCGGAAGCTGTAATGGACATTATTTCATCTAAAAATGAATCGGCTCTTAAAAATTCGGTAAAGCAGTTGAGAGGCTCTGTCCATAGAAAAGTAAGTGAACTGAGAAAGGCCATTATTTATGAAATTGCTTTTATAGAGTCTGCCTTAGATGATCCGGAACATATCAGCCTTGAAGGATATCCTGATAAATTATATAAGAAAGTGAATGAATTATCAGGTGAAATAGAAAATTTATTGGCCACTTCGGAAAATGGAAGGATTATAGCGGAGGGAATCAAAACAGTAATTGTAGGAAAACCAAATGCGGGAAAATCTTCTTTGCTTAATCTTTTGGTGGGGGAGGAAAAGGCCATTGTCACGGACATTGCGGGGACTACAAGGGATGTGCTTGAAGAAGATATAAAAATTAATGGAATCAGTCTTCATATCATAGATACTGCCGGAATCAGGTCTACAGAAGATATAATTGAAAAGATAGGCGTGGAGAGGGCAGTTTCCTATTTGCAGGATGCAGATTTGGTTATCTATGTTGTAGACTCTTCTGTGCCTTTGGATAAAAATGATTTTGATATCATGAAAATGATTAAAGATAAAAAGAGTATTGTATTATTTAATAAAACTGACTTAAATTCGGAAATTTCTTTAGATGAATTAGAGAAATTTTTAAATAATAATGTTATAATTATAAAAACCTCCACCAAAGAAAATACAGGAATAGAAGATTTAGAAAAAGCAGTCCATAAACTTTTCTTTAGCGGAAAGATAGATTTGGACAGTGAAATTATGATTACAAATCTTAGACATAAGGAATCTTTAGAGGAAGCCCTTGATGGTCTTAAGCTTGTGAAAGAAAGTTTAAAGGCGGATATGCCGGAGGATTTTTATTCGATTGATTTAATGAATTCTTATTTAAGTCTTGGAAAGATAATAGGAGAAGAAATTTCAGATGATTTGATGAATGAGATTTTTTCAAGATTCTGTATGGGAAAATAGGGTAAGGATAATTATATGTTGGAGAATGAAAGCAGTTTTGTGGAAAATGTAGATGTATGTGTGATTGGAGCCGGTCATGCAGGATGTGAGGCTGCCCTGGCATGTGCCAGGCTTGGTCTTGAAACAGTTATATTTACTGTCAGTGTGGATAGTATTGCCCTTATGCCCTGCAATCCTAATGTTGGAGGTTCTTCAAAGGGACATCTGGTAAGGGAGCTTGATGCCCTTGGCGGGGAAATGGGAAAAAATATTGATAAAACATTTATCCAGTCTAAGATGTTAAATGTCTCAAAAGGTCCTGCGGTACATTCCTTGCGGGCGCAGGCGGATAAAGCGGAATATAGCCGGGCCATGAGAAAAGTTCTGGAAAATCAGGAGCATCTTACCATAAAGCAGGCGGAAGTTTGTGATTTGCTGTGGAAAGAGATTGAGAGTTCAGGCAAAGCAGCCACAAAAAAAGTAACAGGAGTAAAGACTTTTACGGGGGCTACATATAAATGTAAAACCGTTATTTTATGTACTGGAACATATTTAAAAGCAAGGTGTCTGTGCGGAGAGGCGATTACTTATACTGGACCAAATGGTCTTCAGGCGGCAAATCATCTAACAGATTCTCTGATATCCATGGGAATTGAAATGCAGCGTTTTAAGACAGGAACGCCTGCCCGGATGGACAGAAGAAGCATTGACTTTTCTAAAATGGAGGAACAATTCGGAGATGAAAGGGTAGTCCCTTTTTCTTTTTCTACAAATCCCGATGATGTCCAGATTGAACAGGTATCATGTTATCTTACTTATACAAATAGTAAAACCCATGAAATTATAAAAAGTAATCTTGACCGTTCTCCAATTTATGCCGGAATTATAGAAGGAACAGGGCCAAGGTATTGCCCTTCTATTGAGGATAAGGTGGTCAAGTTTGCAGATAAAGAAAGACATCAGGTTTTCATAGAGCCGGAGGGATTACACACAAATGAAATGTATGTGGCAGGTATGTCTTCTTCTCTCCCAGAGGATGTGCAGCTTGCCATGTATCGTACTGTTCCCGGACTTGAAAATTGTAAAATTGTAAGAAATGCTTATGCCATAGAATATGACTGTATTAATCCAAAACAGCTTTATCCTACTTTGGGATTTAAGGATATTGAAGGTCTTTACAGCGGAGGACAGTTTAATGGAAGCAGTGGTTATGAGGAGGCAGCAGCACAGGGACTGGTGGCCGGAATTAATGCGGCTCGGTTTATTTTAGGAAAAGAGGAGATTACTTTTGACAGGTCCGAAGCATATATAGGTGTGTTGATTGATGATTTGGTTACAAAGGATAATTTTGAACCTTACCGTATGATGACTTCCCGTGCAGAGTACCGACTTCTTCTCCGTCAGGATAATGCTGATCTGCGTCTTATGGAAAAGGGATATGAAGCTGGATTAATTACAAAATCCCAATATGATAATATAATACGTAAAAAGAAACAGATAGAGCAGGAAATAGCAAGGTTAAAAAATATTAAAATAGGTGCCGCAAAAGTTAATCAGGATTTTCTGGAGAAAAACGGGAGCGCAACTTTAAAAACGGGTACAACTCTGGCAGAGTTATTATGCAGACCAGAACTTAATTATGAGATATTAAAGGAGCTGGATGTAGGGAGAACAGCTTTGCCGAAGGATGTAATAGAACAGGTAGAAATTGAAATAAAATATGAAGGGTATATTGATAGACAGCTCCGACAGGTTGAACAGTTTAAAAAGATGGAGAAAAAGCTGATACCGGATAGTCTGGATTATGATGATGTATTGAGCCTGCGTTTAGAGGCAAGGCAGAAATTAAAATCCTTCCGTCCTGTATCAGTAGGACAAGCATCTCGTATTTCAGGAGTATCTCCTGCTGATATTTCAGTTCTCCTTGTTTATCTGGAACAATTAAAAAGAAAGAATTATACTAATGGAGATTAGGGAGTCATGATTTCTTTTCAAAAGGATTTGGAAGAATTTGAAATATACTTAAATGAAGAACAGGTAAGACAGTTTTTAAATTATTATGATTTGCTAAAAGAGTGGAATTCATTTATGAATTTGACTGCTATAACAGAGTTTCATGAGGTACTAAAGAAACATTTTGTTGATAGTTTATCATTAGTAAAAGCAATACCTGATCTGGTTGAAAAGTCTTACTCTGTGATTGATGTAGGAACAGGGGCAGGTTTTCCTGGAATACCTCTTAAGATAGTTTTTCCTAATTTAAAGGTTACATTGTTGGATTCTTTGAATAAAAGAATAAAATTTTTAAATGAGGCGGTTAGAGAATTAAAACTTGAAGATGTTGTTTTAATACATGGGAGAGCAGAAGACTTTTCAAAGCCTGAAAAGAAGCGTGAATCTTTTGATTTGTGTGTTTCACGTGCAGTAGCAAATTTGTCTACTTTATCAGAGTATTGTATTCCTTTTGTAAAAAAAGGAGGATACTTTATTTCTTATAAATCTGAAAGATTATCAGAAGAATTTGATAGTGCAAAGAAGGCAATTCAGGTACTTGGTGGAAAATATGAAAGACAGGTAGAGTTTAATCTGCCGAATTCAGATATATATAGAAATCTGGTTGTTATAAAAAAGGAGAAAAGTACTCCTTTAAAATATCCGCGCAAGGCGGGATTGCCTTCAAAAGAACCTATTTAATCAAAAATATGCTTGGGGTAGAATATGGATACGAAAAAGCTTGATATCCTACAGGCTGTTTATTTTGACTGTATACAGGATAGAGATGAAGAAAAACAAATAATACAAAATAATTTGAGCCGGATTCAGGAGATTAATACTTTTTTATTCTCTATGGATGATAAATCAGATTTTGATTTTTTTTCTCCAAGAAATGAAGAATCTGTAAGCAGAGAAAAAATGGAAGGATTTCAGAAAGAAAAATTAAGATTGGAGGATGATAATAGTTTTCATTATAATAAAGTGTGCAGACTAGATAGGCAAATTGGTCAGTTACAGTTATTGATTGATAATTTTAATATTGATAAGGATAATTTTTTTGATATTGTTGACATACAGGAAAAAGAAAGATGCAGGATAGCAAATGACATTCATGATTCAACTGTCCAGAATCTTACTCATTTAGTCCATGCTATTGAATTAAGTTCTATGTACATTGATAAAGACATTATCAGTGCAAAACTTGAGTTGGAATCCTGTAGGATGAAGTTACAGTCAGTAATAAATGAAATGAGGGATATTATTTTTGATTTGAGGCCAATGTCTTTTGATGATCTTGGCTTTAAAGAGTGTATTGAAAATTTTGTGTCAAATTTGAAATTGCAATTTAGAAATTTTGACATAAAATATGATATCTGTGATTTAGAGGAAGATGATTTTAATATAAAAAGTGGCCGTGCCTTTAATTTAGTTTTATTGACGATTTACAGAATCATTAGAGAAGCTGTTATTAATGCGTTGAAACATTCTAATGCAGATTATATTTTTTTAAAGACTGCAAAAGAAAATGGTAAATGTATTATTTGTATTGAAGACAATGGAAAAGGTTTTAAAAACAATAATAAAGAAAATAATCATTTTGGCATTGTGATAATGGAAGAAAGAATCAATTTACTAAACGGAAGTTTATTGATTGAAACAGAACCTGAATGTGGAACAAAAATAAAAGTAGAAATACCTTTAAAATATGGGGAGGTAAAATTATGATTAAAGCAATGTTGGCAGATGATCATGTTTTGGTTCGTGAGGGAATCAAACATTTGTTGGAGTATGATGGAACTGTTGAAGTTATCCAGGAAGCAAATAATGGAATAGAGTGTATTGAAAAGTTAGCGGATGTCAGTCCTGATATATTATTATTGGATATAAATATGCCTGATATGAACGGAATAGAAGTTTTGGAAGAATTAAAGAGGCGGGAGCATCCTGTAAAAATTTTAATACTAACTGTTCATAATGAAATCGAATACTTAATTCGTGCAGTTGATATAGGGGCAGATGGATATATTTTAAAGGATTCTGGAACAGCGGAATTGAAGCAGGCTATTACAACAATCATAAATGGAGAGTCATATATACAGCCCAGTCTGCTTCCGGCATTAAATTCGAGATTGATTAACAGGGATATTGATAAGGAAAAGTTGGAGTCTTTGACAAAGCGTGAATTAGAGATATTGATTCAGGTCGCAGGCGGAATGTTTAATAAAGAAATTGCAATTAATTTGAATATAAGTGAGAGGACAGTTAAAAATCATATTTCCAATATATTTAAAAAAATAGATGTTTCAGATAGAACACAGGCAGCGGTATTTGCTATTAGAAATAATATTGTAAAATTGTATTGAATATATAATTGTGATTTTATTTTAAAATTGTTTCACGTGAAACATTCTGCCCTAAATCTAGTAATGTAATCGTGAAACATCCCAATAAATTCCACTAAATAGCTGTGAAACATATATTATAATTAGTTATTATATTTACACTTAATTTAATATAGATAATAAATTTTATAAGTGATATAATCATATAAGCTTTTAGTGACTGTAAAAATGTTTTACATACAATAGAAGGGAGCCAGGTAATGGGAAAAATAATTGCAATTGCAAATCAAAAGGGAGGGGTAGGAAAAACTACAACTTCAATTAATTTATCTGCTGCATTGGCGGCTAAAGGAAAAAATGTATTAGTGATAGATACTGATCCACAGGGAAATACTACAAGTGGTTTTGGAATAGAAAAAAATGAATTAGAAAATACAATATATGAATTGATGCTTAGTGAATGTTCTATTAAAGAATGTATTATTAATGATGTTATTAAAGGAGTTTCTATTATACCTTCAAATGTAAATTTAGCTGCAACTGAAATAGAATTGATTGGTGTTGACCGAAAAGAATTTATATTAAAAAGGGAAGTAGAGTGGATAAAGGAAAGTTATGATTATATTGTAATTGACTGTCCTCCTTCCTTAAATTTATTAACAATAAATTCAATGACTACAGCAGATTCAGTTCTTGTTCCTATCCAATGTGAATACTACGCACTGGAGGGTTTAAGCCAGTTAATACATACAATAAATCTTGTAAAAGAAAGATTAAATAATGATTTGGATATGGAAGGAGTCGTATTTACCATGTATGATTCCAGAACAAACTTATCTATGCAGGTGGTGGAAAATGTTAAAAGTAATTTAAATCAAAAAGTGTTCAGTACTGTAATTCCCAGAAATATCAGACTTGCAGAAGCGCCTAGTTATGGGATGCCAATTAATATGTATGATTCAAAATCTGCCGGTGCAGAAGCTTATATGTCATTAGCAGAAGAAATTATTAATAATGGAAAGGAAAATTAAAATATGGCGGCGAGAGGACTAGGTAAAGGACTGGACGCACTTATCCCAAACGGAATGAATACCAAATCAAAAGAATCAGATATTAATAGAAAGCATGAAAATGAAGATGGAACACAAAAGGCTGAAACGATTGTTAATATAACCAAGGTAGAACCAAACAGGGAACAGCCCAGAAAGCATTTTGATGAGGATTCATTGGAAGAACTAGCCGAATCTATAAAGCAATTTGGATTATTACAGCCAATTCTTGTTCAGGACAGAAAAACTTATTTTGAAATTATTGCAGGTGAAAGAAGATGGCGTGCAGCCAAGAAAGCAGGACTAAAAGAAGTACCTGTAATTATCAAAAATTTATCTGACCAGGAAATAGTTGAAATTTCTCTAATAGAAAATATTCAGAGAGAAAATCTAAATCCTATTGAAGAAGCACAGGCATACAAAAGGCTTTTAAATGAATTTAATCTGAAACAGGACGAAGTTGCAGAAAGAGTTTCAAAAAGCAGGACGGCAGTTACCAATTCAATGCGTCTTTTAAAATTATGTGATGATGTTCAGCAGATGATCATTGATGACATGATTTCTACAGGACATGCAAGAGCACTAATAACAATAGAAGATGCCGAACAGCAATACGCCATTGCACAGCAGATTTTTGATGAAAAATTAAGTGTACGTGACGTGGAAAAGTTAGTTAAAAATTTGAACAAGCCTGTTAAAACGAAAAAGACAGTGCAAACTGATAACAGTCTGGAGGCCGTCTATCAAAATATAGAGGAAAACCTAAAACAAAAATTAAGTACAAAAGTAAGTATTACTTCTAAAGGAAATGGCGTTGGTAAAATTGAAATAGAATTTTATAGTCATGATGATTTAGAAAAAATCATGGACTTGCTTTCAAAGTAGTCAGGCATAATTTAAAATGATAAAAGTTAAGAAGATACGAGGTGGATAAAATGAACAATTCCTTTTTTGCCAGCCTTGGAATGGGAAACATTGATATAGGAATTATACTTATTGTTTTAGCAACTATAATTTTATTATTGATAATTTTAAACATTGTAAATATTTGTTCTATAAGAAAATTAAAAAAGAGATATGATATTTTCATGCAGGGTAAAAATGTAAAAAGCCTTGAAAGTGAAATAATAGGATTATTCGAGGATAATAAATTTATAAAAAATTCTATTGAGAAGAATAAAAAGGATATTCAGACACTTTATAAAAAATTTGAATCTTCTTTTCAAAAAATTGGCATAATAAAATATGATGCATTTAGGGAAATAGGGGGAAAATTAAGTTTTAGCCTGGCACTTCTGGATGAAAACAATAATGGATTTATATTAAATTCAGTTCATAGTACAGATGCATGTTATTCTTATACAAAGGAAATAACAAATGGACACTGTAATATTTCTCTGGGAAAAGAAGAAGAAGAAGCTCTTAATATGGCAATGGGTTCGGAAAAATAATAGAGAAGGAGGAATATATGAAGTTATGTAAGGTAAGCGAATTAAGAGGCGGAGAAATGCTTGCCAGAGCAATAATAACACCTGAGTTTAGAATATTATTGTCAGAAGATACCATCCTGCGTCCCGAATATATAAAGAAATTTATGGAATTGGGAATTGATGAAGTTTACATTAAGGAAAAAAATAAAATTGATTCACAGGAAGTGGTTTTGCTTAAATCAGATGTTGAAAATTTTTTTAAAAACAGAGTAAAAAGCATTTTAGAAAAGCATACTTATAGCCGTAATGTAGAATTGATGGAGCTAAGTAAAACAGCAGACCATATTTTAACTAATATTCTTGAAGAAGAGGAAGTGGTGGAAAAAATATATGATATAAGAGAGAGAAGCTCAGACATATATGAGCATTCTATCAGCATGTGTTCTCTTGCCACTTTAACTGCACTGAAATTAAAGATTTCAAAAAGAAAAGCACACGAAATAGGAGTGGGATGTCTCCTACATGATTTAGGTTTAAGATATGTAACAGTCAATTATACAAATCAGGATATTAATACTTTAAGTAAAATTGATTTGGCTGAATATATGAAGCATCCTGTATATGGTTATACAACACTTGAAAATGAAAAATGGATATCAAAAACAAGTAAAGATATTATTTTATATCATCATGAAAATCTGGAAGGTACCGGCTATCCTTTAAAAGTAAAGAAGCTGCCTTATGAAGTCCAGATAGTTAATATATGTGATACATTTGATGAAATGATATGCGGAATCGGATGTAAGAGGTTAAAGGTATATGAAGCTGTTGAGTATTTAAAGACATTCAGGGATACAAAATTTAATTCTGATATTGTGGATGTTTTTCTTGAGTTTACAGCGGTATATCCTGTAGGCAGCCAGGTACTTTTGTGTGATAATTCTATTGGAAAAGTAATTCGTCAAAATAAAGAATTTCCTAACAGACCTATAGTGCAAATGATAAGGGATTGCGATGGAAAGGAAGTAGAAGGGGAAGTTTATCTTGACCTGATTAAGGTAAATAATATTTTTATTGAAAAAGAACTTGCATAAATACAAAATACATAATAATATAACAATGTTTAGTGGAAGGAGTTAACTATGATAGATATTAAATTTTTAAGAGAGAATCCTGAGGCAGTTAAAGAAAATATAAGAAAAAAATTCCAGGATTCAAAGTTGGCGATGGTAGACGAAGTGATTGAACTTGATTTGGAAAGTCGTCAGACGAAGCAGAAAGCTGATGATCTTCGGGCAAACAGAAATAAGATTTCTAAGGAAATCGGCGCACTTATGGCACAGGGCAGAAAAGAAGAAGCGGAAAAGAAGAAAGCAGAAGTTGCTGCAAACGCAAAATCTCTTTTGGAACTGGAAGATAAGGAAAAAGAACTGGAAGAAAAGATTACAAAAATAATGATGGTAATTCCAAACATAATCGGTTCAGATGTTCCTATCGGAAAAGATGACAGTGAAAATGTAGAAATAAAAAAATACGGCGAACCTGTGATTCCTGAATTTGAAATTCCTTATCATACGGAAATAATGGAAAAGTTAAAGGGTATTGATTTGGACAGTGCTAGAAAGGTAGCGGGAAATGGGTTTTACTATCTGATGGGAGATATAGCCAGACTTCATTCCGCAGTTATTTCTTACGCAAGAGACTTTATGATAGACAGGGGATTTACTTACTGCGTTCCTCCTTTTATGATAAGAAGTAATGTTGTTACCGGCGTTATGAGTTTTGCAGAGATGGATGCCATGATGTATAAGATTGAAGGAGAAGATTTATATTTAATCGGTACATCAGAACATTCCATGATTGGGAAATTCATTGATACAATTATACAGGAAGAAGAACTTCCAAAAACTCTTACCAGCTATTCTCCCTGCTTTAGAAAAGAAAAAGGTGCCCATGGACTGGAAGAAAGAGGTGTTTACAGAATTCATCAGTTTGAAAAGCAGGAAATGATTGTTGTGTGCAAACCGGAAGAATCTCCTATGTGGTTTGAAAAGTTATGGCAGAATACAGTGGATTTATTCCGATCTCTTGATATTCCTGTGAGAACCATTGAATGCTGTTCAGGTGATCTGGCAGATTTAAAAGTTAAGTCGTATGATGTTGAGGCGTGGTCGCCGAGGCAGAAGAAATATTTTGAAGTGGGAAGTTGTTCCAATTTAGGAGATGCACAGGCACGAAGACTTAAAATACGTGTAAATGGTGAAAACGGAAAATACTTTGCACATACATTAAATAATACAGTGGTGGCTCCTCCCAGAATGCTGATTGCTTTCCTGGAAAATAATTTGCAGGAGGACGGATCCATAAGAATTCCGGATGTCCTTCAGCCTTATATGGGTGGAAAAAAAGAAATAAAATAATATTTAAAAATATGACAGGGGGTGAAATTCTTGCACAGATATTTAAGATCCATTGGCTTTAGTAAACTAGAGAGCAGAAAAGAATTACAAAAACTTATAACTGATGTGGTAGTGGAAGGAACAGAGAGATATTATACATCTAATGGAGGCGATACTCTCTTAGCAGAATTTTGTAAAAATTTTTCCGAAGACAATGGATCAGGCGCTTCCATAGGAATTGCTGTGTGTGGTGAATTTGACGGGGATGACAAATTTACCTACGATTACTATTTTCCTTATTTAAAGAGTACATGTATCAGTTCAGAGGAAGATGTCTCTGTGGAAAGACATGCAGCCCAGGAATCTTATGCAGGCGTATGCGATGATGTAAGATTAGGTGTGTCACTTATATTTTACTTGCAGAATATCATACCTTATGTAAAAGCAAAAAATTCAGGTATCCTTCCTGTAAGAGGAACTACCCTGACCCTCTCCGCCTTATCCACAAAAGGTACAATCATGATGCCCATTATCAAAAGTGAAAAAGATTTAATTAAAAATAAGCAGGTAGCTAACAATAGAAGCCAGCTTTTAAATGCTGCCAGAAAAGGTGATGAAGACGCTATTGAGAGTCTGACACTGGATGATATGGACACATATACGGCTATTTCTAAAAGAATACAAAAGGAAGATGTATTCAGCCTTGTGGATACTTACTTTATGCCTTATGGAGTGGAATGCGACCATTATTCTATTTTGGGAGAAATAATGGAATGTACCCTTTTGAAAAATAAAATTACAGAAGAAGAAGTCTATCTGATGAATATCAACTGTAATGATATGACATTTGACTTGTGTGTTAATAAGGAAGATGTGTATGGCGAACCCTGTGTGGGCAGAAGATTTAAAGGTACAATATGGATGCAGGGATATATAAATTTTCCAAATTAAAGAAATATTTTAGATAATATATTAAATTTTCAGAATATTATGTGTTTTTATAGTTTTAATTTATTTTTTTGTAGTTGCCATAATTGAGCGGATGTGGTAGAATAATTCAGTAGTCAAAATATGGTAGCAGTTGTTCCCTTAGTTAAATGGATATAACAGGAGCCTCCTAAGTGGTAGGTGTTCGATTGCCGGAGCAACGTAAAATTAACAATTTCATAGCTGAAACACTTGCTTATTAGCAGGTTTTTCATACAAGTCCTCGTAGCTCAGTTGGATAGAGCACACGCCTCCTAAGCGTGGGGTCGGACGTTCAAGTCGTCTCGGGGACGCTGGAAAGCATTGAAAACACTGGATTTTCAATGCTTTTCTTTTTTTGTCTCAGGAGAAAACCTGAAGCCGGAGGACTCGGTTTTTTGGATATTTGTTATCAGCCATGCTGCTAAGAGGGAATCGAACACAAAACTGCACTTTCAGAGCTGTTGCTAATAATCTGCTAATTGCAGAATTAGCAGGTTTTAGCTGCTAATAGCATTTTGCTTCAGTGCTTTTGTCAGCATGGAGACAAGTTCCGGCGACTGTTCCAATGCTGCGATTAAATTAGTCAGGTCAGCGTTTGCGTTTTCCGGCGGCGTAACATTCCTCAATGGGTTTACGGAGTTCTTAGCATAGAAGGTTGCCTCAAACTTCTGGGCATTTACCTTCCTGTCCTCATCCAGTATATGCGCATATACATCTGTGATCATGTCAATCTGCGCATGACCGGTATCCCCCTGCGTTGCCTTTAAGTCGCCATGGTTGAGTTTCAGCTTGTAAGTCGTACTGGAGTGGCGCAGGGAATGGAATACAACATAAGGCAACCCTGCCTTCTCCCGGAGCTTTGAGAACTCTTTTTCCATGATACGGTTTTCTACAGGTCTTCCGTTTGGAAGTGTCAGCACAAGGTTGTAATCATAAAACTCCTGACCTAAATATTCCCTGTACTGATCCTGAACCTGTTTCCACTCCCGCAGGATGTAGGCAACCGTTTTAGGTATCCACACTTTTCTGATACTGGATTCGGTTTTGGGCTTTTTCAGAACAAGGTTGGTGTGCGTATTTGACATAAGGGAGGGAAAAATAAACATAATGTCCTTGTCGTCTAACTGCTGTCGTGCCTCCCTTGATACGCGGGCAAGCTCCTGTTCGATCCAGAGGTGGGAATCATCATTCGCAATGTCCTCGTCTGAAATATGTACCTTGTCCCATGTCAGCCCGCAGATTTCCCCATAACGCATGGAGCAGGCAAACGCCAGATTCATTGCGATATAAAGTTTCATGTCATCACATTCATCCAAAGCCTTCCGAATCATGTCCGCCGTCCAGATGTCACGCTTTTTATAGTTTGTCTTGGGCTTGTTTGCATGGGGAAACGGGTTCCTTGCGATAATCTCCCATTTTACTGCCTGCTCGAAGGCACACCGGAGTACCTTGTGGACACTGTGGATAGTGCCTGGTGTAAGGTATTCACTCCTCGGTCTTTTGTTTTTCTTTGCAACAGGCTTTGTTTTCTGCAGCCGGACATAGAACTCATCCACATATTTCGGGGTGATGTCCTGAACTGCCACATCACCGATTGCAGGATTGATATAATTTGCAATCAGGGCACAGTTGGACTCGTATGTTGACAATGCCCAGTGCGATGTGCCGTAGATTTTTACAAAGTCCCGCAGAAATTCCCTTACGGTCAGTTCCTGTGGAGGGATAAAAGTGCCGTTGCCCTGCTGGTTCTCAATTTCCGCCTTCCTGCGCTTTGCTTCAGCATAATCCTGACAGGTTTCCCATTTCTGGTGCTTCTCTCCTTTCTCATCCGTATAATAGTAAACTACTGAGTATTTGCTTTTTCTCTTGATAATCAAGAACGGAATAAGTTTTCTTATCTTTGATTTCCTGGCTGTAACAGTTCCCCGCTTCAGGGATTTTGTGTCCATCGACTGCCATAGGACTCCTTTCCTTGTGCAGTCTGCCAAGAATCCAGCAAATAGCTCTCTGTTAAAGGCAATTATACAGTAGAAAGTGGTGCTGCACAATATAAAAAATGTAATAAAAACTTTATAGAGTTATCATAAAAATAATTTACACATACCTTCCCCCACCGTTTCCTGCGCCCTTCCCGGCCGCGTTGCCTGGCTGCACTGTGTGCAATCAAATCCGGACGGATGGCGGACTTATAGCAGTGAGCCATTCACCGGAACCCATATACATGAGGGTGTATGTTCTTCAGTTGTCAAAGAACGGATGCCTGATACAGATGAACTGCTGTAACAGGAGCATCTATAAAAGAAGTACCGGGCAGGGGGGCAAATACTTGAAAAAATTTTAAAAAAGTAAAAAAATTTTTTCTGATGGACTTTTCCGTATAAAAATGAAGAACTGAAAACAGAAGATATAGTATTATTGAGTTGACAGGATACAAGATGTTGTGCTATGATGATTCCGTAATTGATTTTTATGCGATGCCTGTCAGTAAAGGGCGGGAAAACGATGGTGTATCCGGTATGAAAGTATCCGGGACACCCACATTTTCCGTAAGCTGCAGGTTCCGGCGCAGCCTGTATAAAGGAGGGTCGGGGCATACGCTGTTTAGGATTGTAAGTAGTGTCAGAGGATACCATGTATGAGCATGGCAGTCTTTTGGCACTTTTTTTGTTTCTGCGGCATGTGCATAACAGCCGGGAGCGGAAACAGATTTGTGGATCGCCACACGCAGTAAGGAATGGAAACCCTTTGAGGACCATTCCTTTTTTGTTGCCAGAAATGCCCATGAGGGCTTGCCCGCATAAGCGGCTGGATAAAAAATGCCTCCGGAAGCGGAGAGATAAAAGAAAGGTGGAAAAAAAGAATGGGTGAAACAAGAGTATTTGCCGACGGGTATCGCGGCGTATTCCAGAATCAGGAGGACTTCCTTGCGTGCCTGAACAGCATCGGGAGAAATTCCTTCTGGGAGAGAAAGACCTCCAAGAACCTGCGCCTTGTGGCAATCACCAGCGGGAGTAAGGTGGAGGAGGAACTGAAGCAGATGTATGCGGATGAGGGGCTGGATGAGGACATCATCACGGACACCATCATCAATACGGGGCTGCTTCTGAAAATCAGGAACCAGTATTACTGTTGCTACCCATCTATCCTGCCCGAAAATTAATCAGATTGATTGTCACAGAATGAGCCGATATAATGGC
>QXWO01000177.1 GCA_009911035.1 Lachnospiraceae bacterium | reverse complement strand
ATATTATGCTCCGGATTGTGTGCAGGGACCGGATGGGCGGTATTATCTCTATTACTTTGTAGTGAATTCCAGCATTATTTCGGTGGCAGTTTGTGATAAACCGGCAGGGAAATATGAGTATCTGGGAGATGTGAGCCTGCCGGACGGGCATGCTTACGGAACCAAACCTGAAGAATGGTTTACCTTTGATCCTGCAGTTCTGGTGGATGATGACGGAAGAATATGGCT
>QXWO01000176.1 GCA_009911035.1 Lachnospiraceae bacterium | reverse complement strand
TTATACAGGTAGCAGCCAGCCGGAGAACGGACAATACGGACATGAGATTAAGGGCTGCTTCGTGATGGAATTAGCTGAAGATATGCTTACGGTGATAAGTAAGCCCCAAATTCTCCTTTCTGCAAAATGGGTATATACAGAACCGAATTTTTTTGAGGGGGCATCCATACGGCATATTGGGGAATGGTATTATCTTGTTTATCCGGCAACAAACATGACGGGGCTGAACTACTCCATGAGCCGTTTCCCAGACAGAGATTTTGTTCATAAGGGGGCAATTCATTGTTCCAGTAATATTGGTTATCAGGGACGCAGTCTTATGCAGGCCTCTTATCCAATGGGAAACAGTCATGGAGGTCTGGTATGCATAAAAGAACAATGGTATATTTTTGATCATCGTGTGACAAATGGAAGCCCTTTTTCCAGACAAGGTGTGGCTGAGAAGATCACCATTCATCCGGATGGAACCATCGATATGGTAGAATCCACAAGCTGCGGTCTTAATGACGGTCCGTTGAAAGGAAGTGGGACTTATCCGGCATATATCGCCTGTGTACTGATGGGGAAACCAGCTGGAGAAATGTTTAACCCGATGGCGATGACAGGTCCATGTGTGACACAGGATGGGCCGGATTATGATCCGCCGGAGCCGGAAGGGGCGGAGATTAATGGGGAGACAGCAAAGGATGCGCCGGTTTCCTATATTACAGGGCTTGAGGATGGCAGCCAGGCAGGTTACAAATATTTTGATATGACCAATACCAGACATCTTTCGGTAGTAACCCGCGGCGCCGGAGGGAAGCTTGAAATCTTAAACGGAGAATCCGGAGAAGCTGTTGCAGAAATACTGCTTTCGCAAAGCGATGACTGGGCGGTATCCGAAACGGATTTTACGCCTGAACGGATTGTTGCGGAGAGGACAGATATTGCAGTTTCGCGTTGTCCACTGTTCCTTCGCTATCAAGGAGAGGGCAGTATTGATATTTTAGAATTTACATTATCATAGGAGGATCGAGAACATGAAAGTAGAAAAAATTGTATTGAATGAAGCAAGAGAAGTGTCATTAACGGCCTATCTTCTGGATACCGGGGGAGAATTCCGGAATATCTGCAAACGCCCGGCAGTTTTAATTCTTCCCGGCGGCGGATATCAGTTCTGCTCTGAAAGAGAGGCTGATCCGGTCGCAATGCCTTATCTCAAAGCAGGATATCAGGCTTTTATCCTTAGATATTCGGTTGGGAAACATTCTGTGTGGCCGAATCCCCTGCAGGATTATGAACAGGCAATGGAAATGATCCGCAAGAGGTCAGAAGAGTGGAAAGTATTTTCCGATAAAGTTGCAGTAATTGGGTTTTCAGCGGGAGGGCATTTGGCGGCAGCAGCGGCGACAATGTCAGAGAATCGTCCTAATGCAGCAATTTTGGGATATCCGGTGACAGGTTCCGATGTGAAAGGCTGCTGTGCTACTGCGCCGGATACAATTTCCTGTGTGGATAAAAATACCTGTCCCTGTTTTATATTTGCAACACGGACAGATGCAATTGTTCCTGTTATGAACAGTATCCGATTTATGGAAGCGTTGGTGCAGGCGGATATTTCGTTTGAAAGCCATATTTATTCCTATGGACCTCATGGATTTTCAACATGCGATACTTCTGTTCAGAGTCGTGATACAGCTATTTCCTCACGTGTTCCTAACTGGATGTCCGATTCTATCGGGTGGTTGAAAGAGGTATTTGGGGATTTTGGAAACGGCGAAATGACAAAGCCCGTATGCAAGGCGCATGTGACGGATAATGATGGAGAGTTTTTATCCGTTGACTGTACCTTTGGTTACGTAATGGGAAATCCGGAAGGGTGGAAGGTTGTGGAAGGTTTTCTGGGGGGCGCAGGGAAACAGGAAAAACCGGAAGGGCAGGAAGCTCCGCAGATGACTCCGGAGATGATGTCTATGGCATCAGGAATGAAACTGAGGCAGATATTGGAGTATGCTCATATGCCTGAAGAAGTAATAGAGCAGGTTAACGATCAGCTTTCCATGATTCCCAATCAAAGATGAAGTGATTTGTGATCCATTGACATTCAAAAGACAGAGATAGAACAAGTAAACAAGGAGAGTCTATGATCAAATTAGCAAAAATATTTCAAGATGGCATGACGTTTCAGAGAAATAAGCCATGCAAAGTATGGGGAACCAGTTCAGAAGTGAAGACGGTAACTATTTATATGAATGAAAAGGAAGTTGCTGAAAGAGAACTACCGCAAGGAGATTTTGCTTTTTTTCTTCCCCC
>QXWO01000175.1 GCA_009911035.1 Lachnospiraceae bacterium | reverse complement strand
TGAGAAAACAAATAATGTTAATTTTATAGAATACCATTTTACGGAACCGGGAAGTTATACAGTAATGTATTATTTACGGACACCTAATGGAGATAATGAATTCTGGAATTTTGAGGAGATTGTAGTTAATTAGTTAAATTTGAAAATATTATGGAGGTTTATATGAAAATTTTGTTCAACATTCTTGCCAATATATTGCAGGTTAAAATTGAAGATATGCGTATGGGGGGGGTAATCCTGCCTATGAAAAGCAATATGCTTTTTACTTAATGAAAGATGAAGCTGTGAAAGAAAAGATATGGTATTCAGAAGCGAAAGAATGTAAATTCGAGTTAAAAGAATATGGGCAATATTATGTGACAATCTTTGAAAAAAATAGCAGTGAGACATCTATACAGAAAACACCTGCTATATATTATTACGGAAGGGGCCAATACTGTAACTTTTTCAAAATAGAAGAAATGGAAATGACGAACAATTGTAATTTGAATTGTCATAATTGTGGCACACCTACAACAGGTTACAAAAAAGGATTCATTGATGACAGTACTGTTATGTCAACTTTATCA
This sequence comes from Lachnospiraceae bacterium, assembly GCA_009911035.1. Taxonomy (GTDB): domain Bacteria; phylum Bacillota; class Clostridia; order Lachnospirales; family Lachnospiraceae; genus Suilimivivens. The sequence goes on along the minus strand of QXWO01000175.1, from coordinate 1,963 downwards.
TGGACAAGAAAAGGGCAGACCTTAAACTATCACAGGGTAGGAGAGCCATTACTTCATCCTAAATTATGTACATATATACAATGGGGTGTTGATGCGGGTGTTAAACCTGTGATCAGTACAAATGGGGTATTACTGACAGAAGAGATGTTAATAAGGTTATATAATGCAGGTTTAAGGCATTTAGTTATTACACTTCACACTAAAAAGTCATTAGACTCTTTTTTGATGTGCTGTAAGTGGTTTGCCGATAACAATATTGAAGTTGCCAATTTTTCTAAAAGACACTTAAAGGAGTATGATGAAAATGGAAATATGATGTTTTTCCAAGGAAAAGTACTAGCTTTCTCTCAAGAAGAAGAACAAGGAAAATATGTCAGAAACAATTTGGACAGTATTCCAAGTGAATTTAGAGAACTATTACAAATGACGCCTGTGCATACATGGGCAGGAAATGTTGAAGGAACAAAAAGAAATTTAAGTAGTGATGATGTAATTAATCATCAAAAGAATTGCTATTTTATTAAACAGCATGTAATAAATGTAAGATGGGATGGGACAATTGTTGGTTGTTGTTTTGATTTTGAAAACGAAAATGAGTTAGGTAATATTCGGGAATATACATCGCTAAACAATAGTTTAGACAAATACAGATTATGTAAACAATGCGATGCTAACTGGGCAATAAAAGAATAAAAATTTATGGACAACTTGTACAGAAGTGAACTTTAATGAGTATAATTAAATGAAATATTTAGGAGCGTTGCCATGAAAATACTGAAAAAAGATAAATATATGAAAAGTTATATTTTCATAATAGCATTATTTATTATAAGTATCTTGATATTTTCTGCATGTAGTAAGCAAGAACGTTTTATAGCAGAAGCAAAATTAAATCTGGAATTTCCCAAAGAGGTATTGAGTACTGCAAACCCAAGCACATACATGACTGACGAAGAAATTATCAAACGTGCAGATGCTATATGTACAGGAGAAATCTATGTTGATTATAGATTTTCGGAACCTTACATATGTAATATAGAACAAATTGAATGGGATGTTGCTTTTTCAGAATCTCCTGGCACATTCATGTTATACCTACAGGCACTTAATCCAGTATCGTATTTGACACAAGCATATTATATAAGTGATGACATTAAATATCTTGATGTTGGCCAAAGTATAATTAAACAATGGATTCAATATAAAGAAAATAGAAAAACTAGCAATAACCCATATCTTTGGTATGATCAGGGGACTGCAATTAGAAGTAATAACCTTATCTATTTTTTGCTCGCCTATACCGGGGGGGGGGTACGAAGAGGAATTTTGTAATCAGTTAATAAATATTTTATATGAACATGGTGAGCACTTATCTAATGAAGAAGAATATACCATTAATCATAATCATGGTATTATTCAGGATCAGGCTTTAATTTATTTGGCTTATTTTTTAAATAATGAATATTCGTCTGAATGGATTTCCTTGGCTAAAATTCGCCTGGAGGCCCAAAAGAAATATGCTTTTTCGGAAGAAATGATACATGTCGAAAATTCTCCGGCCTACCAAATAGGAGTAACAGAATTATTTTATCAAATCGCTGAATTTCTAAAAAGCCAAGGGGACGATTTCGGAAATCAATTATATGTTGACGTTTCAAGATCTCTAGAATTTATAACATGGACAATTAAACCAAACGGAGCCTTGGCTGAAGTAGGTGACGGCAGTTCCGGTAAAATAGATGGAGAAAAATTTGAAAATGAGCATTTAGTATACGCAGCAACTTTGGGAGATAAAGGAGAAAAACCTGATGATTTATCTGCAGTGTATCCTAAAAGCGGATATTATTTCGGAAGAAATTATTGGGGAATGGAGGATACTGATCCCGCAGCCGCAACATGGACAATGTTTAAGGCCGGGTATTTAAGTAAAACACATAAACATGCGGATGACCTGTCTTTCATG
>QXWO01000174.1 GCA_009911035.1 Lachnospiraceae bacterium | reverse complement strand
GGAAGCACTTTGAGCTGAGCCCGGATCCGCTGCTTGCTGAAATCTGCCCGCAGATAGAGGGGATCAGACTCGGAGATACCGATGTGGAAGATGTCATAAGACCGATCATGGAAAATGCAAAGATATTTGGTGTCAATCTGTATGAGGCAGGTATGGCAGATAAGGTATGCGGCTATTTTAAGGAACTGATCGCAGGACCGGGAGCAGTCCGCAGTACACTGCAGAAATATGTCTAAGGAGAGCGAAGTGAAAAAGAGCTGCTAAAATCTTCACAGCACATTTATGACTTGGAAAGGAGTGGCGGATTAAATGAACGAAATAGAAATAATTCAAAAACTGGGAGTAGTTCCGGTAGTTGTACTTAATGATGCAAAAGATGCCCTGCCTCTGGCTGAGGCGTTATGCGATGGCGGACTTCCCTGCGCAGAAGTTACATTTCGTACTGAAGCGGCGGAAGAATCAATCAAGATTATGACAAAAGAATACCCGGAAATGCTCATAGGAGCAGGGACGGTG
>QXWO01000173.1 GCA_009911035.1 Lachnospiraceae bacterium | reverse complement strand
CTTACCACAGAGCAGGCTGACCGTGCCGTGGATGCGGGAGCAAAGTTCATTGTCAGTCCGGGATTTGATGCGGAGATTGTGGATTACTGTCTGGAAAAGGGGATTCCGGTATTTCCGGGATGTATTACGCCTTCGGAAACAGCACAGGCGGTTAAGCGGGGATTGAAGGTCATAAAGTTTTTCCCAGCGGAGCAGTTCGGCGGTATTGCCGCGATTAAGGCTCTGGCAGCCCCTTATACGGATATCAGGTTCATGCCTACTGGTGGTATCAATGCTGACAATCTTGGGAAGTATCTGTCTTATGACAGGATTGTGGCGTGTGGGGGAAGCTGGATGGTAAGAGCGGACCTGATTAGAAACAGAGAATTTGATGAAGTAAAGAGGCTGACCGCTGAAGCAGTGGGACTGGTAGCTGAGATTAGAAATAAATGATGCGGATGTGTGTCTGCGGTACAAGGCCGGCAGACCGCGGAAAGGTATGGGATAAAAGTGAAGCAGAATATGGGAAAAAAAGTCGTTACATTCGGTGAGATCATGTTGAGGCTGGCACCGGAAGGATATTATCGTTTTGTGCAGGCGGAAAGTTTCGGTGCTACCTATGGCGGAGGAGAGGCAAACGTGGCGGTGTCCCTTGCAAATTTCGGTTTTGATGCCTGCTTTGTCACGAAGCTCCCGGCACATGAGATCGGACAGGGAGCAGTCAATTCATTGAGAAGGTTCGGGGTGGACACCTCCGGGATCGTGCGCGGGGGAGACAGGGTTGGTATTTATTTCCTGGAGAAAGGGGCATCCCAGAGACCGTCAAAGGTGATCTATGACCGTGCAGGTTCTTCCATTGCCATGGCGTCAAAAGATGACTTTGACTGGAAAGCGATTTTAGAAGGGGCGGAGTGGTTCCATTTTACAGGGATTACACCCGCGCTGAATGACAATGTGGCGGGGATATGTCTTGAGGCGTGTAAGGCAGCCAAGGAAGCGGGAATTAAGATATCCTGCGATTTAAATTACAGGAATAAGCTGTGGAGCAAGGAAAAAGCAGGGCAGGTTATGGGTGAGCTCTGTACGTATGTGGATGTATGCATTGCAAATGAAGAAGATGCGACGGATGTATTTGGCATCAGGGCTGAGAATACGGATGTTTATGCGGGCGAAGTGAACCACGAAGGATATAGGAGTGTTGCAAAGCAGCTGGCAGACCGTTTCGGTTTTGAAAAGGTGGCAATCACCCTGCGTGAGTCAATCTCTGCAAACGATAACCTGTGGTCGGCTATGCTGTATGATGGGGATGATTATTTCTTCAGTAAAAAATATAAAATGCACATCGTTGACCGTGTGGGCGGCGGGGACAGTTTCGGAGCAGGTCTGATTGCGGCATGTTTAAACGGATATGATGCACAGAATACCGTTGAATTTGCGGTGGCGGCATCCTGTCTGAAACATTCCATTGAAGGAGATTTCAATATGGTGACGGTGGATGAGGTCTTGAAGCTGGCAGGCGGAGACGCTTCCGGGCGTGTGCAGAGATAGTCTGGCGGGGAACATTTGAAAAGTGTTTTATGGCTGAGCGAAGCGAAAGGGACGGATATTAAAGATGAAAAAATTTATGGATGAAAATTTCCTGCTGTCAACTGAAACAGCGCAGAAGCTGTATCATGAATATGCCGCGGCAATGCCGGTTCTGGATTATCACTGCCATATCAGCCCGCAGGAGATTGCAGAAGATAAGCAATTTGAAAATATTGCACAGATCTGGCTGGGCGGCGACCATTATAAGTGGCGGCAGATGCGTTCCAACGGGATAGCAGAAGAATATATTATCGGGAATGCCCCTGACCGGGAAAAATTCCAGAAATGGGCGGAGACGTTGGAAAAGGCAATCGGGAATCCTCTGTATCATTGGAGCCATCTGGAACTGCAGAGGTATTTCGGATATGACGGGGTGCTGAATGGGGAAACAGCGCAGGAAGTGTGGGATATTTGTAACGATAAATTAAGAGGGGAAAAGATCAGTGCAAGAAGCCTGATCCGGCAGTCTAATGTGACATTGCTGTGTACCACCGATGATCCGGCAGATGATTTGGAATGGCATAAACAGATTGCTGAGGATAAGACTTTTGATGTGCAGGTTCTGCCTGCATGGAGACCGGAAGCCGCCATGAAGATAGCGGCACC
>QXWO01000172.1 GCA_009911035.1 Lachnospiraceae bacterium | reverse complement strand
GCTTAAGCAACAAGATGGGTAATTCCTTACTGGCTGTAAGGGGTATTAACCATAAATATATTGTAGTAGGAGAAAAATGTATAAAGAAGAATTGTGGATGTAATACGGAAATGTCATCCACAATATATTGGTGTGAGGAATGTAATATACCTATATATGAAAAGGTATGCTCATTATGTGGTCATGAAGGTAAATATATAGCAACAGATTTAAGACCAGTATTTCCAGAAGAACAAATTCTTTTAGCATTTATTTTTGGAAAAGAACCATTTTATTACAAAACTAAATCTGTTTGGTATGGAAGTAATGCGTATATTATAAATGGAAAAAAAGTCAAACTTTCTGTAGGAAAATTAAATAAGTGGTCACTGGAAAAAATTAAAGTAGTTAAAGAACAGTATGAGGAAAATATAAAAAAAATTAGTTATGAATACTTTAATAAAGCTGTAGAAAGATTTGTCAAAGCAAATAATGATAGATACAATTTTATTACGGAGGAAGCAATTAGATATGTGCAAGGATATAGAGAACGATATGCAATAGAAGATATGGTAGTATCGTTTAGTGGAGGGAAAGATATGTATATATCTTTTTTAGATGAACAGTTTAATGGAAATATTGATGCTTTTAAGGCGGCTTTTAGATGGAGCAATGCATATTTGTGGCTGCTGAGTACGCTTGAAGAAAATGGAGGATGTCTTTATTTTGGTGCTTTGACGGAAAAACTGCATAATGCATTAGTCACAGACCCGAAACCATATAGAAAAGATGTCAAGATTTTACTGTCTAATTTACTTTCGATAGTAGAAACTGTTAACATGGAAGAAATAAAAATTGATAGACCTAATTTTTCTCAAAGGATAATGTTATGCAAATAAATTTAGTTTTGTGGATTTTTGCTATTATGTTAAAAGATATATATATTGGTAAATTTGATTGAATGTAATTATTTCTTCTTTTGCACTTCGGATAGGATAAAGTGAGCTATATTTAATTTAGGTACGAATTGGGGAAACGCCATTTCCCCAATTCATAAAAAATCGTGAGAAGGAGATATATGGACGAGCTAATAAAAGAAAGTTTTTATAATCAGGTATTGGAACTGTTCCAAAATGCGAAAAGAAAAGTTTCATCCGCTGTTAATATGACAATGGTATATTCATATTATGAGGTTGGTCGAATGATTGTGGAAGAAGAACAGCAGGGAAAAGAGCGGGCGGAATATGGTAAATATATTCTAAAGCAATTATCAGAAAAACTTACGAAGGAGCTTGGGCGAGGTTTTTCTTATGATAATTTAAAACTGATGCGTAAATTTTACTCTGTTTACTCCAAAGATGTAATTGGGGAAATGGCATTTCCCCAATCTGAGAATCTTCCGGTGACAAGAGAAGGACGTAAATTTTATTTGAGTTGGTCGCATTATTTAATTTTGATGAGAATTTCCAATAAAGATGAACGTCATTTTTATGAAATTGAATCCTATCGAAACGGATGGAATAAAGATGAATTGAGCAGGCAATATGGAAGCTCTCTCTATGAGCGGTTAGCATTGAGCAGAGACAAGGATGAGGTCATGCGGCTTGCATTGGAAGGGCAGGTGATCGAGTCTCCAGAAGACATTTTTAAAGATCCGTATGTTTTGGAATTTACAGGGCTTCCGGAGATGGCATCATATTCAGAATCGGACTTGGAAGAAAAAATTATAGACCATTTACAGCAGTTTTTGTTGGAATTAGGGCGTGGTTTTACTTTTGTGGGGCGGCAGGTGCGTTTCACATTTGAAGAAGATCATTATAGAGTAGATTTGGTGACATATAATCGCCTGTTGCGTTGCTTTGTGCTATTTGATTTGAAGATAGGAAAATTGAAACACGAAGATATAGGACAAATGCAAATGTACGTCAATTATTATGACCGTAAAGTAAAAATGGAAGAAGAAAATCCAACCATTGGAATTATTATATGCAAAGATAAGAAGGATGCTGTGATTGAGATGACCCTTCCTGAAAATAACAATCAGATATTTGCAAGTAAGTATCAAACGGTTCTGCCGAGTAAAGAGGAGTTACAACAGTTGTTGGAAGATAGAAATTTAGCGTAATAGATTGTGATGAATTGTATTAATGGTTATAAATCAATATCCTTCATAGTGCCAGATATATGATATGACGGAATGAAAATAAAAAATATACTTCTTTACATCACTGTTCTGTTATGCTAAAATAGCAGACAGGTGGACGAAATGCGTCAAATATTTCGTAAAAGACAGAAAAATGAGCCCGAAATGGTTGAAAAACATGCTTCAAAGAGCCGATTTTTGTGATACGAATATGATACATTTTTTCGAAGGAAAACAGAATAACTGAAAGAATACATATAATAAGTGGATAAAAAGATACAAAACCGTAACAAATCAGTTACTAAATACTTCCCAAGCAGACCGTGAGGGTGGACGTACAGTAGGTTCAGGTAGAGTTGCTACTATCATTGAGTAATCAGTAAAAAGCTAGATTTTATGGGGCTTTCCGAGAAATCGGGAAGCCCTTTTTGAAACTTTGCAACAGTGAAAATGTATAAAGCGGTGCCAAAACGGTGCCATAAAGTAAACGGTAGATAGTCCGTACCTATACAAAAGTAAACGGTAGATAGTCCGTACCTATACAAAAGTAAGCGCCAAATAATAATGCGGTCAGATATAAAATTACTCCAGCTCTTTGCGAGTTGGAGTAATTCACTATAA
>QXWO01000171.1 GCA_009911035.1 Lachnospiraceae bacterium | reverse complement strand
TGTTTATGATACACTAAGAATACCTGAAAAAAGCGTTGGAATTCCCCGAAAAAAGCGTAGGAAATTCCCTAAATAAAGCGGGACATATTGAAACCTATTCTCTTATCACTTATCCTTTATCTAAGTGCGACCAAAGATAAAGGAGGAAAGGAAGATGCTCGCTATGTCCCAAATCAATCATATCAAAGATTTGAGCAATTGTGGATACCGGATCAGTGAAATTTCCGAAAAAACCGGTAGCGACCCGAAAACAATACGAAAATACTTATCGCAGGAGGATTTTTCACCGGAGCCACCGGTGGTAAAGCAGTTCCCGTCCAAGCTGGATCCGTTCAAGCCTGTCATCCAGGAATGGCTTGATGAGGATAAAAAGCACTGGCGCAAGCAGCACCACACAGCCAAACGGGTTTATGAGCGGCTGAAAGAGGAACACGGTTATGATGGCAGCTACAGTGTTGTCCAGCGCTACCTGAAACAGTGCCGTTCCCAGCAGGTGGAGAAAGCAAACCTGGAACTGGTCTGGGATCCCGGGCCCGGCCAGGTGGATTTTGGGGAAGCCGATTTTTATGAGGAAGGGAAGCTGTCCCGCAAAAAATATCTTACCCTGTCCTTCCCTTACAGCAACAACGGCTACAGCCAGGTTTTTGGAGGTGAGACCGCCGAATGTGTCTGCCAGGGGCTGCAGGACATTTTTGAATACATTGGCGGGGTGCCGCCGCTGCTGATCTTTGACAACGCCACCGGTGTCGGCCGTCGTGTCGGGGATGCTGTTCATGAATCGGAGCTCTTCTCCCGGTTCCGGGCCCACTATCATTTCCGGGTACGCTTCTGCAACCCGTATTCCGGCTGGGAGAAGGGGAATGTGGAGCGTAAAGTGGACTATAACCGTTCCAACCTGTTTGTGCCGGTTCCGCATTATACGGACATTGAAAAGTACAACCAGAAACTGCTTATGCGGCATGAGGGGAAGGCGGGGGAGCTCCATTATAAAAAGCAGCTTCCCATCGGGGAACTGTTTGAGGAGGATCGGAAAGCTTTCCTCATGCTGCCGCCCAAAAGATTTCAGGTTTGCCGGTATGAGTGGCTGAAAGCAGATGGTTACGGCAAGGTCTGCATGGATGGGAAACATTTTTATTCCACCAGACCGGAAAACGCCGGGAAGAAAGTGCTTTTGGGCATCAAAGCCCATACCGTCGATATCCTGACGGACGGCGGGCAGGTCATTACCACACATAAGCGCTCTTTCGGTGACGGACGAACCGATGCCAGTGACTACAGCACAACGCTTGCCGTGCTTATGAAGAACTCCGGCGCTTGGGAGAACAGCGGCATCCGCCGTGATACCCCGGACGCTCTACGCACCTACATGGACGCGCAGCCGAAAGAAAAACTCAAGGAGTGCCTGCGCATTATGAACGAGCTGACAAACCAGTATGGCTTCCAGGCGGCTGCCTCCGCCATGGAGATGGTATCGGCAAGGGGGAACATCAACATCTGCGACGCTTCCGTACTGGCAGCCAGGATCACCGGATATGGAATCCATACCCCGCCGGAGACCGGCCCGTCCCTTGCAGTCTATGATGCCGCGTTTCTGCCGGAAGGAGGTGAGGCATCATGATGACCCCAAAGATGAAAGAAGATTTCTGCGGACAGATCCTCACGGCAAGCAGGCAGCTGTTCCTGTCGGGCCGCATATCGGAGATATGCAGGGAAAAAGGAACCCAAAAACAGCTTGAATTCGTCCTGGAACTGATGAACGGGGAACTGGCGCTGCGGGAGGAAAACCGCAGACAGCGCCTGGTCAAGCGGGCGGGTTTCCCGGTTTACAAAACTTTTGAGGATTACAGCTACCAGCATGTGAAATTTCCTCCTGCGTTCAGCCGGGACGGGTTGGAGACGCTGGGATTCATTCCGGGCCAGAACAACCTAGTGCTGTACGGCCCTGTGGGCGTTGGCAAGACCCATATGGCGATTGCGGCTGGAGTGACAGCCTGCAATCGCGGATATAAAACGAAGTTCTATACCGTAACGGAGCTTGTGCTGAAACTGGCAGAAGCCCGCAAAAGCGGAACCTTGGAGAAACTCTTAAGAGATCTGCGCAGTCTTGACCTGCTCATACTGGACGAATGGGGTTATGTCCCGGTGGATAAGGACGGCTCCCAGCTGCTGTTCCGGGTTATATCCGACAGCTATGAGAGCAAGAGCCTGATCCTGACCACAAACCTGGAGTTCTCCAAGTGGGGAGGAATCTTCACAGATGACCAGATGGCGGCAGCCATGATCGACCGCCTGGTACATCATGGGCATCTTCTGATTTTCGAAGGGACAAGCTACCGCATGGAACACGCCCTCATGCGCCGGGACGCATAGCTGTGGCATGCAGACACATGCAGGTGGTGTCACAAAGTCCCGGAAATGAGCAAAAGATTTGCATTGGACAGAAAAAGGAATTCTTATATGGCCGATGCTGTCTATAAAAAGGAAGGAGGAAGCGCCTAATGAACCCTGAGTGCTTTGAGCAGTTGACGGACGGATATGAGGAAGCAATCAATTCTGTATCTGACCTGACAGATACTTTGTCGGAGCTGCAGGAAACGTTGATTGATTTTCTGTCCACCATGCACGGAGATATCCAGGCTTTAACAGTTACATTAAAGGGCTGCCTGAGGACTCTCCAACAGTCCCGCTGAAAGTAGGGAATATCCCTTGCTGAAAAAAGGGAATTTAGACGCTTTTTTTAGGGAAAAGTGCTTGACAAAAAACA
>QXWO01000170.1 GCA_009911035.1 Lachnospiraceae bacterium | reverse complement strand
GATGAATTCCATCGTGCAGCGACACGTTGTCGCATATAAACTCTGCGTGGGAGAAATCCTGCAAAGAGGTAAAAGTGACGGAAAGGCGAAAGACTTTCTAACTGATATTCCGAGGAGTGGAATGAAGGGGTAACGCCCTGAAACGCTCCCCCTGATACTGCGTTGGAAGAAACGGGGCGCAATCTCCGGGACTGACACAGCACGCTGAAGTCGGCTGGACACACCCGCCTTACACGAGGTAAAAGACGGTAGGGCAAAGACGAGCCAGAGGTGGCCGTGGGTGATAGGCCGGGGGTTCATAACCGCATATGGCGAGTATGCTTAAATGCTGACAAAATCCTGAATGTACAAGTCTAAAATTCGAGTGGTCAGAAAGGCCGCTGCTGCAGGTGCGGCGTGTGTGGGGTAAAGTACGATTGGTGGATGGGAACCACCCTGCGGTGTTACAGGCACCGCCCAGCACACAGGCTTAAAGGGAAACCTAAGTGCGGTTGAAATTAAGAATAGGAGTATCGGAACGTGGAAATTCCCCGGCGTGGAGCCATTGCGGGCTAAGAAGCGCTGGAAGGGAAAGCCGTGCCGCCACACTTACCGGGGGTGCGGTATAACCTTCCTTAACCGGGGAGGAAACAGCAGCCATGCTACCTGTGAAGCCGTGAAAAAAGTAAGCGGTGGAGGGAAGGGCTGTAGTCAGGGTAAGATTGCAAGAAATAATTATGTTACAGACAGACTCCATAGGTTCGGGTAGGACTAAGAAAGGCCAAATCCAATAAGGAAAGAAGGCCGACTATGGCAACAAAAGACAAGGCAAAGAAGAAATCAAAACTGCGCCATGCGGAGTATTATGACTTCCAGGGAATCCAGGACAGGCTGTATGCCGACAGCCAGAAAGGACGGGTGTTCAAACATCTCACAGAGATTATCGCCCTGCCGGAAAATATACGGCTGGCATACCGCAACATCAAGGCAAACCATGGGAGCAGAACCGCTGGCACGGATGGAAGGACAATCAAGGATTTAGAAAATCTCCCTGATGAAAAGCTGGTTGCGCTGGTTCAGAAAAAGCTGGGCTGGTATGAGCCGCAAAGTGTCCTGCGTGTAGAAATCCCCAAAAGCAGTGACCCGACAAAAAAGCGTCCGCTTGGGATACCCACAATACTTGACCGCCTGATACAGCAGTGCGTGTTGCAGGTTCTAGAGCCAATCTGCGAAGCGAAGTTCCATGACCACAGTTACGGGTTCCGCCCGAACAGAAGCCAGGAACATGCGGTTGCGCTGGTATATAAGAACATACAGTTATCGCACTATTATTATGTCGTGGATATAGACATCAAAGGGTTTTTCGATAATGTAAACCACGGCAAGCTGTTAAAGCAGATGTGGGCAATGGGAATCCGTGATAAAAAGCTGCTGAGTATCATATCGGCTATGCTGAGAGCGGAGGTTGCAGGGATAGGCTTCCCAGAAAGAGGCACGCCGCAGGGCGGCATCATTTCGCCGCTTTTGTCAAATATTGTGCTGAATGAGCTGGACTGGTGGATAGCCAGCCAGTGGGAGGACTTCCCGACACGGAAGAAATATGCTACGGGAACGAATTATAACGGGACAGAAAATAAGGGAAATAAATACAAGATGCTCCGGGACTACACACGGCTGAAAGAAGTCACTTGTGTGCGTTATGCCGATGATTTTAAGCTGTTTGCGAAGAATTATGGGCAGGCAAAGAAACTGTTTTATGCGGTGGAGGGCTGGCTGAAAGGCCGGCTTGGGCTTTCCATAAGCCCGGAAAAATCAAAAATCGTGAACCTGAAAGAATCTTATTCGGAGTTTCTCGGATTCCGCATGAAAGCGGTCAACCATGGCAGTGAACATAAGCCAAAGTTTGTAGTGGAGAGCCATATCAGGGAAAAATCCCTTGAAAAAGTCCAAAGAGATATGAAAAGGCTGATACATGACATTGAATTTCCCGGACACGGAAAACGTGCGGAACATGCGGCGGTAGCGCGCTTCAATTCCTATGTGATAGGTGTCCACAATTATTACAGCATGGCAACGTTTATCTGCCATGACTTCCATAAGCTGGCCTTTTCTGTCCATAAAAGCCTGAACACAAGGCTGAAAAAGCGTCTGAAAACGGTAAAACAGGCAAGAAAGAGGAAACTTGGATATGTAATTCCTGATTATATCAAAGAGCGTTACGGTGACAGCGAACAGTTAAAGTTCGTCCGGGGATATGCGCTTGCGCCGATTGGGTATGTGAAACACAAAAATCCCATGATGAAGCGGTGCATAACGAACAGCTACACACCCGAAGGGCGTGAAGCAGTCCATAAAATGCTGGGAAAGAGCATAGATACAGGTATCATGCACTATCTTATGCGTAACCCAATCCCCTATCGGACAGCGGCTTATAATGACAACCGCATATCGCTTTACTGCGCCCAATACGGGAAATGTGCGGTAACTGGCAGGAAACTCGAAATAAAAGAAATCCACTGCCACCATAAGTTACCGAAATATCTTGGAGGAACGGACGAATACAAGAATCTGGTTATCATCAGCGAAGATGTCCACCGTCTGATACACGCAACAAACCCGGAAACAATCAGGAAATATCTTGAAAAGTTAAATCTTGACGCCAAACAGTTGAAGAAGCTGGGGAAACTCAGAAGCCTTGCAAAAGTTGAGAGTTGTTTGAAATGTAACGCAATCTAAGACCTTGATGGCAAGCCGGATGAATCGAAAGGGTTCATGTCCGGTTTAGAGCGGGGGAAAATCCGGAGATAACATCAAAGGATTACCTATCGCTATTCCT
>QXWO01000169.1 GCA_009911035.1 Lachnospiraceae bacterium | reverse complement strand
AATGAGTACCTCTTTTCTTGTGATTTTGATTATATCTCATTAGCCACTCCCGTTACAACTTTAGTATAGCACTTCAGCCTGTGTTATAAAAGAACAGGATGTCACAGGGCGAAGCGCCTACTGTCAGGTTATCCTCCATAACGATATTCCCTGACAGGATGATTCCTGTCTCATTCATATAGCAGATGGTGCCGCCTGCATAGCTTTTTTCCTCTGAAAGGTTTCCCCTGAAAGTACAGTCATGTATCTCAAGGGGTTCCGTTCCCTCGCCCCCTAATGTCTGGACTGCGCTGCCCCTTCCCGCCACATTTCCGGCAAAGGTACATCTGATAAACTTAGGGCGGTGTCCTGTCCTGGTGCAGATGCCGCCGCCATCATAGGCAGAATAATTTCCTTCGATTATGGTGTCTGTCACTGTAAAGGGCGCCTTGCTGTATATCCCGCCGCCTGTGGAGCCTGCGCTGTTTCCCGAAATAGTCATGCCGGAAAGTTCCGCATCCCCTTCCAGCAGCATACCGCCGCCCCACGCCCCTGCATGGCAGCCTGTGACTGTGCCGGATGCGGCTTCCACATGGGAGCCTGCCTCTGACTGGATGCCGCCGCCTCCGCCGGATGTATAGCAACTCCTAATCAGGCCGCCATCCATGGTAAAACTGCCGCTTTGCCTGATATGTAATGCCCCGGCTGTGTGGAGCGGTCTGCCGCTGCCATCACTCTCATATCCGTCAGTGTTGTAATTATTCTGAAGGACAGTTCCGCCCTCCATGGCATAAGAGCCATCCACGTAGATCAGGGGGCTGTTCCAGACTTTGCCGGAATTGTTGAAATCACTATCCAATACTGCGCCGCCATCAAAGATGATATCCTGCGTAGTAAGGCTCCCGCCTGCCACTGCAAGCAGGACGGTATCGGTATTTGTACCATAGTATTTACCGGAAAAGCCTTCCTCCCTGCTGATTGTTACCGGGTTCCCTGCATCCTCACTTTTTAAGGTGATGTTATCAGCAGTGACTTCAAGGGTAGCTGATACCCTGCAGTCCTTAAGGACTGTGATAGTATCACCAGCCTGTGCATCTGCAAAGGCTTTCTCCAGTTCTTCATAACTGGTATCTCCGATCCTTGCCTCATAAGTGACGGTAATGTCCTGCCCCGACTCCTGTTCCTGCTCAGGTTTCCAGTTGGCATACAGCCATAAATCCCTTTCCGGCGTGTACTCACTCCCGGCATCTCCTACAGCCTTGAAGGTATGCACATTTCCACTTTCGGTTACATCCATCCAGCTTTCAAGGTAGTGCCCTTCATAAGATGCATCCGGCAGGATGATGCTTTCCCCTCTGGGTACGGAAACACTTTCCGTCTCACAGGTTCCCTCATAGGCTTCAAACCTGACTGTGTAGGTTCCTTCCTCTTCCGCCGCTTTTACAGGCAGGGGAACGCTCCCCAATACCCCTGCGCCAATGGTGGATAACATGGCGGCAAACAGGAGAAGTTTTGAAAATTTCCTTTTTCTTCCCATATTTTTTCCTTTCTTTTTTATTTTGATTTTCACAGGAAGCAGCCTGTTCCTTACTTCCAGGCTGCTCCCCGCATAGTTTCAGGGGCAAATCCCCTGTTCTTACAGCAACGCTGTATTCACAGCGTAATTTTTCAGCACCACCTCCTTCCAGCCAGCCCATGGAAAAACATAACCTTCTTCTGTTATGCGCTTCCATGGAATGGCCGGATTATTATGCTTCTTAAAAAATCACTTCCATCTATCACTGTTTTCCACTAATAAAAATGCCAGTACCCTTACGGGGTTTTCATTTGCCCAGCCCCCTACTGGCAGGGAGTATGCAGGGCGGGATGGCTGGTCCGCTCCATAGCCCGTAACAGGGATTGCTTTCTTTTCCCTGCCCGTCCTCCGGCGTGCTGTTCCGGCTGCCCTCACCGGGCAGAAGTATCATTATGGCTCCCCTTAGGGCTTCCTGCCATGGGAAGCCCCGCACCGGATGCCGCTTGCTGCCTTCCTTCTCCTGTTACGGTCTTTCGGTTTACCCAATAGGGCAGGCAGGTCATGGCGAAGCTCCTTGTCCGGCGCAACTTTATCAAGGGGAAGCCTCTTAAAGCCGCTGCATACTGGTATTCAGTTTTCAAGTTTCCTACATTCAGGCGGAAAGCCTGTATTAATGATAAAAGATTATCTGGAATTTTTTTACTCATAAAAGTGGGTATTTTATCCAATCCTTACCCATCTTTGTGAGTGTCAGGCTGTCTGTCTTCAAATTCTGCAATTATGCTCCAAAAATCTACAAAATAAAAGACATCCAAAGATTCCATGCTTCTTTGGATGCCTCCCACAATTTAATAAGTTTTCTCCTGTAACTGTAACCACCAGCCGGTTATAAATGAAAAACCATCTTCCATCCTATGTAAATACCATACCGCCATTAATTCAATCCAGAAATTCATCCTTATACCTGAATATGGAATCAGCCACCGCTATGGCAAACTTAACCTCACCCACCGTTTTATCCCTGACCAGCAGATATACCTCTTCCCGCCAATCCCTGTACTGTTCATCCCTCTCTTTCATATCCATAAGGATATCAAGGGAAACCCCAAGGGCAAGCGCTATCCTGATCAGCGTTTCAAGCCTCGACCCGCTTTGCCCTGTCTCTACTTTCTGAATCACCGTCAGGGAAAGCTCCGTTTTTTCTGCAAGCTTCTCCTGCGTCAATCCCTTTTCCATCCGTATCTTCCTGACATTTCCTCCGATCCTGTCATATAACTTCTCGGAATCTTCAGCCCTTATTTCATGGGGCTTTCAGAACCTATTTTTCAAAAATCACCCACTTTTTTTC
>QXWO01000168.1 GCA_009911035.1 Lachnospiraceae bacterium | reverse complement strand
GGCTACGTGAATCGCAGATTTTTTGTTTTTGAAAGCCCAAATCAGCCCTAAAGTTTTTCGCCATTCGTCCGATATAGTGGAAACGCGAACCGCCGTGTAAGCATATTAACTCTGATTTTCCCGCTTTCCAAGCGGTTTCTGCTGTCAAACCTGCCTGCGAAAACGGCAGACCGCCGCATATGGCAGATGATGGCCATAGTGCGGCGGTATTTGCTTAATCAATGGTATCTTTTCCAGCCTCGCCACAATTATTTCATCATAAGAATCGTAATCCTATTTGTTAGACTTATAGGCATTACTTTGGAAAATACAACCAACAGCTTATTATATATCCCCGGAATAACCAGCCTTCTTCCTTTCATCATTTTGCGATAAGCAATCCCCACCACTTTTTCCGGCTTCATAACTGCGATCCTAAATAGCAATGTGTTTTGAATGTTTGCTTTTGCAGCAAATTCTGTCTCCGTTGCCCCTGGACATAAAGTAGTTACTTTTATCCCTGCTTTACCAAGTTCGCCACATAAAGCATTTGAAAAAGACATAATATATGCTTTTGTGGCAGAATAAACGGCATCTGTGGGAGACGGGATAAAAGAGCCTGTTGAGCCTACATTCAGGATTCTCCCATAGCCCTTTTCTTTCATATGTACTAATATACGTTTTGTCAATTCTGTTACAAACCGTATATGCATATTTATCATTTCAAGTTCCCTGTCAAGTCTGGTATCCACAAAAAAACCACACTCATTAAAGCCCGCGTTATTTACAAGAACATCAATGGTGACCTTCCATTTATCTATATCCGCCATTATCAAACCTGCCGCACTCTCCTGTGTCAAATCCTGAACAATGTATCTCACTGCCACATGGTAGGTCTCCTGCAAAGCTGCCTGCTGTTGTTTTAACTTCTGCTCATTCCTCGCAACAAGAATCAAATCATATCCCTCATCTGCGAATTTTTCCGCAAAGGCTTTTCCGATTCCGCTGGTGGTTCCCGTAATCAAAACCGTTTTCATTCTTCCTTCCCTTCTTCATTTTTAAACAGTTCCCATTCTTCCAGATATGTTAAATCCCTGCTTGACGGCTCCTTTAAAAGTTTTTCATAAAATGCCGACTTTTCGCGTGTTAAGGCAAGCGCATTATGCAGTTGATCCATCTGTTCCTGAATATTCCTGATGTAATCCTGAACCATGCCATACCGCTGTTCCATTGTTTTCCCACCCTGTACCAACAGGGCAATATATTTTTTAACTGACTGGATTGGCACATTCGCCCTTCTCAGGCATTGAACCATTTTTATCCATTCAATATCTGAATCCGAATACTGCCTGTATTTCTGGCTTGTCCGGGAAATCTGCGGCAATAACTGTTCCTTTTCATAATACCTTAATGCTGCTGTCGATAATCCCGTCATTTCTGCTGCTTCTTTTGCTGAATACATATAAATCCACCTTTCCCTGTTATCATAAACTATGAAGTGCGCTTCAAGTCAACAATTATATTTTAGCACACAGATTAACTTTTAGAAAATTATCCCATTAAGCAAAAACTCCCGCCTCCTCCCAAGGCACAAAATTAGTCCGATATGGGGGAAACCCAAACCGCCGTGTAGGCATATTACCTCTTATTTCCCCGCTTTCCAACTTATTATTTTCTAAACCAATTATAAAAATATCTGTGAAATTTGAAATATAGAGAAATGAATTGTGAAAACTTAAGACATGAGAAAAAGGACTGCCAAACAGCCCTTTTCCTCCCGCTATCATTTTTTATTTTTTCTGTATACTATTACGGAAACTCATATACAAACACGAAAACTCCGGGCAGTTTCCGTGCTTGTATCATATCCCCCATTTTTCAACAGCATTTTCCGTCAAGCTAATACATCTTTCAGCTAAAAACAACAATATCCTACTCCTTTTTATCTTTCCGCTTTATACTATCACGGAAACCCCGGACTTTTGCGTGAAAGTATACTTTTGCCTGATAGTATGATTTTTGCCCCAATCGCCATCCTATCAGCGGTATCAAAACCGCAACAAAAAGAGGTCCACCAACCACTCCAGTGAACCCCTCTACGCTCAAAACCCCTTGATTTTAAGCCATTCTTCCATACTTTCGCCTGCGAGTACCCAAATTCCTATGGCATCATTTGGAAATAGCCGCCTGTGCCGCTGTTAGATTTTGATGACTTTTACCCTTCTTTACCCCACTCAATTCGACATTCGACAAACGGGATTCGACAAATTGCGCTTTTGCCGACAAAATCCATGCTTTCCTGTGCGGTGCGATTCCATTAGAGCAGCCTTAAAAGCTGTACCAGCTCATGCGACTCCTCCGCGTCTGATGTGGTCTGTCTTGTATCAAACTGCGAAAAACGATTTTCACGATAAAATGATAACAGCTTTTCCTCATTTTCCGCTTCTAAGAAAGTCACTACGCCTCCGCCCAGATACTGTATCTCTTTAATTTTATCCCATGCAAGTTTAAGAAGTTCTGCCCCGGTGATTTCTGTTCCGCCACTCTCCGAGAAGTTTTTCCCAAGTTGTGCAATCAGATATGCCGACATGGTATAGGTATCCGATTTTTCATCCAACTCACTGATTCGCAACAGCTTTCTTTTCATGGTATTACTCACTGTTTCACCCCTTACCGTCAATGGTTTTAATGCAAGGGTAAAATATCCAAGTAATCTGACATCCTCTGCTGAAACAACAAGATATGTAACGGACTGGTTCTTTTTCGTGAATTCTATGGCGCTTTTTTTCAAAAAGCGTTCCACGTCCTTATTCTTCGGACTGGAAAAGCCGGAAAGCAACTCAACCAGTGCTGGCTCCCCGGCTTCTTCATCATTCCCCAACGCCAAATACTCACGGATATTGACTGAAAAGAATTTATCATTTTCCGGCATTTTCCTTCTCCTTTATTTTCATCTTCCGCAGCCGCATCATTTCCCTCAATTCAGGTTCTCCCTTTATCTC
>QXWO01000167.1 GCA_009911035.1 Lachnospiraceae bacterium | reverse complement strand
AGTCTAACTATCTTTCATTTACAATGATAGAGGAATCCAGGGAATTAGAAAATCCGCAGGAATATTTGGCGCTTACCGACTAAATATCTTGTTTTATCAATCTTTTGTTGTAAACAGGGCGTTAATCGCCCTGTGGTGTTGGTCTGAATGTTGTCGCTCATGTTCCTCCTTTTGGGCGTAAAAAAGACGCATGGTTTACAATTTACTGTTCCATGCGCCTTTACGCTGTTTTATTGATATTAAATTATTTCTCTGATTATGCTAACTGAATAACCTCGGCTTCTAATTCTTTTACATCACTATCAAGCAAATCAGGAAAACAATCAGATACTTCATCAATTCTTATTTTTCCTAATTTCAAAAGTCTGCGTGCATTTTCTTTTGTTGTTTTCCTAACCGCTTCCCTTGCCGCTTCATTTCTCATATCTTCCATAATTTTACACATGGTAGCAACTCCTTTCTCGTCTTGCTTAAAATATCGTGCCCTTTTAGCAAGCGTTTCATAGTTCATATCATCGGGGTTAGTGCACGCAAAATCATGCATTAGCTTACCAACTTCATCATTGCCCCTATATTTCCCATTAACATATATGATATGCGAACCATCACCAAACAATTCATTTCCTTCGTTGAATTCCACATACCGTTGTATATGATATATGGCTTGGTTTTTTCCCATAACATCATTCTCTGTAATAAAAATAACATAACTGTCGGGAATATCTTCTGTATCATCTCCGGATTTTAATATATGTGCATCTAATAAACTACTGTTGTGCCTTGCCCTTTTTGCGCCTGCTCCTGCATCTGACCTTTGAATTTCTACGTCAAACTCTTTCTTAGTGCTATCTATTGCATGAACATCTAAAATAGCAGAACGCCCCTGCAAATTCTTCAACGGCTCTTGTGTCCTAATCGATTTGATTTTTATATCTTCTTGCCCTAAAACAATCCGTAGTATCAGTTCCACACCCTCAAAATTATCTGCAAGGCAGACAGTCATAAAATCATCGTCCATATATCGGAGTGCTTTCAGACGTTCTAAGTCCTGTTGATGTGTCTGCTCTGTTGTACTCAAAATATCACCTTCTTTCGCCATTTTTATTATACATCAGAGAATATCTTTTGAAAACTGAATTTTTCGTGAAATTTTCCTACTTCAATTCTTCCTCCCTCCGTTTAGTCCTGCTCTGTTGCCTGTTATGCTGTCGGTGCTCGTTCTGAAGCTCCCTCTCAAGGTTCTTTTTGTTGTAGCTGATTACCTCGGCATAAGCTAATTCTGTGGCGGTCTTGGTCTGCTCTTTACCGATACTGTCATATTCAGATTGCAAAGACTGTATCTCGGCTTTCCACTGTTTCGGCGTTATCTTCTCGCCATTCTGTAAAAGGCTCTGCATACGCTCCTTTAATTCGGGGTACTTCGATAAGCTGTCCTTATGCTCCCTATCGTATTTCATCTTAGCAAGTCCTTTGAGTGACTGGCTCTCCTTATAGGTGGCTTGGATCGGCGCAAAGAGGGCATACATTTTTGACAGTTCCTTTAATCGGTTTAGTTTCTGCCCCTTGGAAAGATGTACCGTTTCCAACTGTTGGTATCTCTGTTCCTTATCCGCTGTAAATTTTGCAAGGCTCTCATAGCTGTCTATCTTTCTTGTCGTGATGAACTTCTCCGCATTGTCGGCTGACTGCAAGGCGGTTCTGTCGGATATTCTTCTTAGGTGCTTTCCGCTGACAATCGGCAAGTCAAGTCTGCCTTTGCGCTCCCTTACTTTTGCAATCATCTCCATAACTTCATTCTTCACGCTGACCGCCGTATTTTTAATCTTTTCATACTGTGCGCTGTGTACTTCCTGCTTGGCAAGCATGAGCATTTCTTTCGCCTGTTCTAACAGCATATTATTTTTGATGATTTCCCGATTGATATTGCCCCTCTCGGTCTGTATTCCCTTGCGCTCTAAAGCGTTGGCAACCGCCCCAATATGGATTGTCGGCTCTCTGTCAATGCCTTGTTCCTTAAAGGAACGGTGTTCCCAATGTAGCGCAATCCCCAACTGCTCATTGGTGGCATTGATTGTGTCGGCTAAATCTTTTCGCCACATCTTGGCGTTTTCTTGGCTGTTCCAGTCGGTGCTGTCTGCGGTGTGGCATTTCCATTGTTTACGGTTGCGTTTGTCAACTTTCTGCTGTCCTGTCTTTTTGTCAATGACGGGAATACGCTCCCCGTTTTCATCAAGGTCATACACTTTTTTCTGTTTCGCTCCCCATTCCCCTTTTTCCGTAAGAGGACGCAAGGTAAGCATTACATGGATATGGAGATTGCGCTGTCCTTTGTCATTCTCGCTGTCATGGATTGCCCAGTCTGCACACATTCCCTTGTCTACAAAATTCTGATATGCTCCCCTTATAGTAGACAGACAAAATAATAAAACTGTCACTGTAAGGAGGAGCATATTTTATGGGACAACATTCAAAATACTCTTTTGAGATGAAACTGGCTGCTGTCACAAAATATCTGGAAGGAAGCTGTTCAACAGAAAGTATCGCCCGAAGCCTGGGAACAAATGGAACACGCATCGTCGAGTGGGTGACCTTGTATCAGGCCCTGGGAGCAGATGGGTTAAAAACATCCCCCAAACTCAGCGCCTATTCTGCCGAAACAAAACACAATGCCGTCTGTGATTACCTTTCCGGCAAAGGAACATTAAGGGAAATCCAGAAAAAGTATGGAATCCGCTCAGATAAACAGCTTCGCAACTGGATTATGAAGTATAATGGTCATGAAAATCAAAAAACTTCATAACTTCTCGGAATCTCAATGAATGAGATTCCAACCGAAAATTGACAACTGAATATCGTGCAGGAAAAGAAATGTGAGAAAAATGGACATAAATATTGGACATAGCTGGTACTATGCCTTGAAAAATCTTATGGGATCGCTTAAGATATCATTATTA
This sequence comes from Lachnospiraceae bacterium, assembly GCA_009911035.1. Classification (GTDB taxonomy): domain Bacteria; phylum Bacillota; class Clostridia; order Lachnospirales; family Lachnospiraceae; genus Suilimivivens. Next base: position 54 of record QXWO01000167.1, on the reverse strand, counting down.
GGCGGCTAATCCTAATAATGATTCTTGAAATGTCTTAGTCGATGGCATTTCCCA
>QXWO01000166.1 GCA_009911035.1 Lachnospiraceae bacterium | reverse complement strand
TCATGTGACAGGAAAATGGGTGATTTCACGACAGCAGGTGAGGTTGAATCTGTGACAGCTCATGAAGTTATTAACATCATATCCGACAAGGTGGAACACTGCAGGTCTTTTGGTATTGAAATCAGTCGGGAAGATTGGAATTGTGACAGGTTATCAGGCAAGCTTGTTACCGATATGGGAAGTGAATATAAGAGCAGTAATTTTGAGCAGATAACAGATTTAGGAATACAGATAATCAATCTGCCATCCTATCGCCCAGAATTAAAGTCCAAAGTGGAGAAGTTCTTTGACTGCATACAGGGTTATTATAAAAACCAGCTCAAAGGAAAAGGGGTTGTGGAACCTGATTTTCAGGAAAGAGGGGTACATGATTACAGGAAAGATGCCTGTCTGACCATGGCAGACTTTGAGAAGATAATCATTCATTGTATCCTGTTCTATAACTGCAACAGGGTTTTAGAGAACTTCCCCTATACAGAGGAAATGCTTTCACAGGAAATTAAACCTTATGCAAATGAGATATGGAATTATGGCTGTGGTCAGGATGGATGCAATCTGATAACAGTTGATAAGGAACAGCTCATTTTGACATTGCTCCCCAGAGCAACAGGAAGATTCACAAGGTTTGGACTGTCGGTGAATGGGATGCATTACCATAACAAGCTGTTCAGGGAGCAGTACCTGAATGGGAAAGAATGTACTGTCGCTTATAACCCTGACAATGTGTGCCAGATATGGCTGATGGAAAATGGTGTGTATATTCCCTTTGATTTGATTGAAAGCAGATTCAGGGAGAAGGATTTAACAGGGGTACAGGACATGAAGCAGAGGCAGAGGGATTTAATCAGGCAGGAGGCAGAGAACAGGACACAGGCAGAAATAGACCTTGCAGGACATATCAGTGCGGTTGCAGGGGCATCAGGAGGGCAGAAAAAGCCATCCATTAAGAATATCAGGGCAAACAGGGAAAAGGAGCAGAAAAGGCTTCATAAGGACTTTGGAAAGGATGTGGCGGTAAATGTTTAAGGAGAAATGGAACATTGTGGAGAAACTGCCTCCCATGCTGTCGGGGGAGGAATTGAAAAGCAGATTGGAGATAAAGCCATTTTATGATGGGGAGATTCGCTCCAAAACTAAATCGGAGAGATTGATGGCACTGAATGGAATCTACAGTATTTATCTGCCCTCTGTGATGTCAGAGGAAATCTATTCAAAGATATACCTTGCCATGCTGCGAAGCTTGCAGAAGAAAGAGGGAAAACTGGCAATACAGCAGAGGAATGAAAACGGCAAGAGGATAAGGAATGTAGACAGTCCTGTTTGTGGATATCAGGGTATTATAGGGGGCAGTGACTCCTTTACCATCATAGGGAGCAGCGGTATCGGTAAGAGTTCCGCCATATCCAGAGCTATCAGCATTGCGACAGAAAACAGGGTAATTGAGATGGAAGAGCCATTTTGTAAGATCATCCCTGCGGTAGTTGTGCAGTGTCCTTTTGACTGTTCGGTGAAAGGGCTTCTGTTACAGATTCTAAGGGAACTTGATATGGAGCTTGATACCCATTACTATGACATGGCATTGAGGTCAAGGGCTACTACTGATATGTTAATAGGCAGTGTGTCACAGATAGCCTTGAACCATATAGGGCTGTTAGTGGTAGATGAAATACAAAACATTGTTCATCACAAACAAGGGAAAAGCCTTGTGGGGATGCTCACACAGCTTATTAATAACAGTGGAATATCTATCTGCATGGTAGGAACACCAGAGGCGGAGGCTTTCTTTGAGAGTGTTGATTATCTTGCAAGGAGGGCATTGGGGCTTCGGTATAAGGGATGTGAGTATGATACCTATTTTAGAGAGTTCTGTACTGCTTTGTTTCGGTATCTGTATGTGCAGGAGGAATCAGTCTTATCTGACAACATTATCCAATGGCTGTATGAACATTCGGCAGGAGTGCTTGCAGTAGTTGTTTCTCTTATCCATGATGCACAGGAAATCAGCATTTTAAACGGCAGAGAAGCACTGGATATGATTTCTCTCAATGAAGCCTATGAACAGAGGATGAATATGCTCCATAGCCATATAAGGCCATCCGTGGTGATAAAAAGGGATGCCGTTAAAAAGAAAAAGGGGAGCAGTGCATTAGAGGTAGTTGGCAATTTTGGTCAGGAAGAAAAACAAAGGAATCCTGTACTGTCAATGAAAGAGAGACAAGAGACTGGCATACTGCCACAGGAAGCAGATTCTAATAAAGATGGCAGAGCCACAGGCAGTATTGATAAGGCAGAGGATAATGTGGAGCCAGTCATTTATTCAGAGGATAAAGGTGATAGTTCTGACTGGACTTTTATGGAGCTTGCAGAGCGGGCGAAAAAGAATCGTTGTGATATGTTATCTCTGTTAAAAGGGAAAATCAGCATTACAGAGATTGCAGTGTGAAAGGGGTTATATTATGGGTATTGCATATTTTCCAGAAATTTATCCTGATGAACTAATATATAGCGTACTTGCGAGGTATTATGTGCAAAGTGGTTATCCTGCCTATATATTTTGTGCAGAGGATGTTTTTGCAGATAAAAAAGTAAGACCAGATATAGAATTTTTGAATGTAATGAGATTAGAAGTCTTGGAAGCCTTGTTTAAGAAGAAATCTATGGCTGTACTGGTTGAAAAACATACAATGTTTCCTTATTATGCAAGATTTCTGCCCTATGAGAGAAGAAACAGGGCATTTGAAGCACTGTGCAGTATGGGAGGAAATTACAACAACCTGCTTGCCATTCCCAAACAGAAGAATGGAGAACACAGGTATTTGAGATACTGCCCTTTATGTACAGAAGAAGATAGAACTTTTTATGGAGAATCCTACTGGCACAGAATCCATCAGTTGGCAGGAGTGGGGATATGTCCTGTGCATGGCTGTAAATTATTGAATAGTTCTGTAATTATCAGTGGAAAAGCAAGTCCTAATCTGGTCGCGGCAGAACAGGAAATAAAAGAGATGGATATTATCTATGGGAATGAAATTGAGAAACAGCTTGCAGGATATGTGTGTAGTGGTCAAGCTTTTTTGTAACACTTGTGGCTAAAATTTATTGGATTGTTGCCGGGATGCTATCGGAACTG
>QXWO01000019.1 GCA_009911035.1 Lachnospiraceae bacterium | reverse complement strand
GAGTTTATCTAACATATGTTCGGTAAACTCCTGTTCTTTTTTGTGTTTCCAAAACTCGGAATTTCCTATAAAGTAAATAAATAACCGCCAGGCTCCTGCGGGCCTGACGGTTCCAAATCTCTTTTTCTGACATGGTCTGTCTCCAGGGTGTTGCCATGTGGCGGAATCCCTATGTTTTCCGCCACTGCAACGGGAGTACAGGTATTGTCTAATTGGATATTATCCAAATTAAACCATATTCAGCCTTTTACGGCGCCTGCCACTACACCTTCGATAATGTACTTCTGGCAGGTCAGATAAAAAATAACAATGGGGATGATGGAAAGCACCAGCATAGCCATCAGCGCGCCCATATCCTTGTTTCCATTAGACCCTACCAGCATCTGTACCACGACCGGAATTGTCTTGTACTTCGTACTGATGCCGATTACCAGGTAAGGGAGCAAAAAGTCGTTCCAAATCCACATGGCATTTAAGATTGCCACTGTAATAGCTGTGGGTTTGAGAATCGGGAAAACTACCTTAAAGTAGTTCTGCAGGGGAGTACATCCATCAATCATGGATGCCTCCTCGATGTCAATAGGCACCGACTTAATAAAGCCTGCAAACATAAATACAGAAAGACCTGCGCCGAATCCCAGATAAAGGATACACATACCTACGGGATTTTTCAGATGGAATGTATCTGCAAGGGAGGACATTGTAAACATTACCATCTGGAAGGGCACGATCATTGAAAATACAAACATATAGTAAAGAGCCTGTGTCAGCTTCGTTTTTACTCTGGTGATATAATAGGCTGTCATGGATGTAAACAGTATAATGAGCAGCACCGACACAATCGTAATAAAGAATGACCAGCCGATTGCAGACAAAAGCCCTGTCTTAACCAGACCATTCACATAGTTGCTCAGGCCGGAAAAGGTTTCGCCTGTAGGCAGGGAAAAGGGATCTTTACTGATAAAAAATTTACCCTTAAAGGAGTTATTTAATATAAAGAACAAAGGATATAATACAACTACCGCAACCACAAACAGAATTACAAACAAAATGGAATTGGTGGTTCTTGTTTTCTTATTCTGTATCATTACTGCTCCACCTCCTTACTTCTTGTAAAGGCAAGCTGGGATATGCCGATAACAGCTACGATAATGAAAAACATTACCGCCTTTGCCTGGCCTACTCCTTCGTATCCTGTCTTGCCATAAAATGTATCATAAATATTCAGTGCGAGCATCTGTGTCTTATCCCTGGGTGCACCATTTGTCAGCGCCTTATTCTGGTCGAAGAGCTTAAAGCAGTTGGACAGCGTCAGGAACATACAGATGGAAACGGAGGACATTACCATGGGCAGTTTCACCTTGATCAGCGTCTGCCATGCGGTAGCGCCGTCTATCTTGGCTGCTTCTATTAATTCAGTGGGAACATTCTGAAGACCTGCAATGTAGATAATCATCATATACCCAATCATCTGCCAGTTCATCAGCACGACCAGTCCTATAAAACCATATTTGGCATTGGAAACAATAGTCGTTTCAAATTGATATAAAATTGCATTGATCATCTGCTGCCAAGTATAACCAAGAACAATACCGCCGATTAAGTTTGGCATAAAGAATATCGTCCTGAAAATATTGGTGCCCTTGATTTTCCTTGTAAGTAAAAGGGCCAGTGTAAACGCCAGCAGATTGATTGTAATAATACACACGATGGTGAATCCCACCGTGAAAAGCAGCGCCCTTGTAAAACCCTGGCTGCCGCTGAATGCCAGCATGTAATTTTTAAAGCCTACCCACTGTGCATTGCTGACCGTCGTAAAATCACAGAAAGATAAATATACGCCTTGTGCAAAGGGGATAATAAACGCAAATGCAAAGGCGATAAGCGTTGGAACTGTAAATACTACAAAATATTTTTTTAGTGTTTTCTCCATACCTGCAACTCCCTTTTATAAAAACCTCCTGCAGCCTTAGCTGCAAGAGGCCCTCATCATAGTTTCATGCTTATTTAGTTGCTGCTTTTTCTTCAGCCCATCTTGTAACTACTGTGTTTGCAACTTCATCCCATGTCATGTTGCCGTTGCAGTATTCAAGGAGCGCTGCACCGAAGTCATCCTTAAAATCCTGGCTGGGGAATGTTGTGAAGTTCCAGCTTACGCTTGTCTTTCCATTCTCCATGTATCTGAACATTTCCTGTGCAAGAGGATCCTGAGGCTTTTCTTCATCGCCGAAGGTAGTAAAAGGAGCGGCATTTCCTAATGCGTTAACCATATAGTCCTTACCTTCTGCAGAAGAAACCATCCAGTTTACAAAATCAAGGGTAGCTTTCTGGTTTGCTTCAGATGTCTGGCTGTTTACACACCAGAAGTTCTCTGTACCTGTACATAAACCCTGGCTTTCTTCGCCTGCGATGCCTGTGTAGATCGGCATGAATTTAACGTTTGCTTCTTCAACTGTATTTCCGTCAACGCCTGAAATCTGGCCCCATCCCCAGTTACCATTCTGAACCATTGCACACTGTCCAAGTGCAAATTCACCCATGGAATCCGTTACGGATTTGCTTCCTAATAATGTAGGAGCGCATGTGGAGTTGTTGATGTATAAGTCGAAGATGTTCTTGAAATTCTCGCTGTATGTAAAATCAATTGCATCTAAGTCGCTGACCCCTTTATCTTTGTATTCATAGAATACAGGAATGTTTGCAAGGTGTGTCTGCCATCTCCAGTCTTCACCGGGAAGAAGGGATGTACATGCAAATACGCCTTCAATACCCAAATCATCTTTCTTGGCCTGCATATCTTCAACTACTGCCTTAAATTTGTCAAAGCTGTCAATTTCATCTACGCTTGCTACAACAGCGCCGTCCATTGCAAAGTATGCCTGCATAATTGCGTCATTGTAAATAACACCGTAAGACTCAACTGTGTAAGGGATTCCGTATACGCCGTCACCGTCTGTAATTGCAAGGCTCTTGTCAGATAAGTTGTTGTATAGATCGGAATCTTTTAAATCCATACAATAATCTTTCCATGAGTTGTAACCAACCGGCCCGTTGATCTGGAATAAAGTAGGCGCATCAGATCCTGCTATTTCAGATTTAAGAACTTCTTCGTATGTACCGCTTGCTGCTGTAACAACCTTTACCGGCACCCCTGTTGTTTCTGTGTAAGCTGCTGCAATCTGCTGCCACTGCTCATCTACTTCCGGTTTGAAATTCAGATAGTAGACAGAACCGCCCTCTGCACTTCCTTCTGCGGGAGCAGGCGCTTGTGTCTCTTCCTGTGCCGGGGCTTCCTCATTGGAAGATGATTCTGCTTCCTCTGCCTTAGCAGGTGTTTCTGCCGCATCACTGCTTCCGCCGCAGCCGATCAGCATGCTGGAAATCATTGTGATGCAGAGTAATGCGCTAATTACTTTCTTTTTCATAATAATACCTTTCCTCCTTGAAATTAAAAATTGTGATTTTGGAAACGTTTCCGTCTGCCTTGGTAACGGTTTCGGTAACGATATCGGTATCGTTGTCGGTAACGTTTCCGATTACAATTTAAAGATATCACCTATCACAAACAAATGCAATAGGTGATTTTGTTTTTTTAGTAATTTCGGCGTTTTCGCAAATTTCCGAAATTATTTTCTGTGCACTATGCACAATTTTTCTGTTCAAATTTAGATAGATGCCACATCAATCAGCGTAAACTGGTCATTTGCACTTTCCAGACTAGTGACAAGGGCCCTTGCAGTATCCATGGCAGTAATGCAGTTCACTCCCGTTTCAATGGAAGTCCTTCTTATTAAAAATCCGTCCCTGGACTTGTCCCGCCCCTGGGTAGGGGTATCGATTACAAGGTCAATTCTGTGTCCTAATATCAAATCCATCACGGTAGGCGACTCCTGGGAAATCTTGTTGACCCTGCGTGCCCTGACCCCGGCTTCATTTAGGGCGGCGGCTGTGCTTCTGGTAGCGTAAATCTTATAGCCAAGTTTTTCAAACCTGCGTCCGATTTCCACTGCCTCCCCTTTATCCGCGTCTTTCACGGTAATGATCATCTGTTTATGTTTCGGCAAGTCCACTCCTGCCCCAAGAAAGGCTTTGTATAAAGCTTCGTTGAAGGTCTTGGCAATTCCCAGACATTCCCCTGTGGATTTCATCTCAGGCCCTAAGCTTATCTCCGCTCCTCTGATTTTTTCAAAAGAAAACACAGGCATCTTTACGGCAAAATAATCCGCCTCCTTCTGCAGCCCCGGCTCATATCCCATCTCTTTTATCGTTTTCCCCATGATCACCCCGGCAGCCAGATCCACAATAGGTATCCCTGTCACCTTACTGATATAAGGAACCGTACGGGAGGAACGGGGGTTGACTTCTATCACATAGACATCCTCCCCGATGGCAATAAACTGGATGTTGATAAGGCCTTTTACATGGAGGGCTTTTGCAAGCCTTCTGGTATACTCTGCAATCTTTTCCTTAACTGTGCCGGAGATGGTGGGCGCCGGATAGACCGATATGCTGTCGCCGGAGTGGACACCGGTCCGCTCTATGTGTTCCATAATGCCGGGTATCAGAATATCCGTGCCATCGCAGACTGCATCCACCTCAACTTCTTTTCCCTGCAGATACTTATCCACCAGAATAGGATGATCCTGGGCAATCCGGTTGATGATATCCATGAATTCCTCAATTTCTTCATCGGAAATGGCAATCTGCATCCCCTGTCCGCCCAGCACATAAGAAGGACGCACAAGCACCGGGTAGCCCAGCTTTCCTGCCACCGCCTTTGCTTCCGCCGCAGTATAGACGGTTCCTCCCTGGGCCCGGGGAATCTTTGTCTGTTCCAGAATTTTGTCAAACAGCTCCCTGTCTTCTGCGGCGTCCACATCTTCCGCCTTAGTTCCCAAAATAGGCACCCCCATCCGCATTAAGCTCTGGGTCAGTTTGATGGCTGTCTGCCCGCCGAACTGCACCACTGCCCCGTCAGGCTTTTCTATGTTGACAATGTTCTCCACATCCTCCGGCGTAAGGGGTTCAAAATAAAGCTTGTCAGCAATGTCAAAATCCGTACTCACCGTTTCCGGATTGTTGTTGATAATGACCGTCTCATAGCCTGCTTTTGCAAAAGCCCAGGTAGCGTGGACGGAACAGTAATCAAACTCAATCCCTTGTCCTATACGGATCGGGCCGGAGCCAAGGACCAGCACTTTTTGGGCAGGATTGGTTTTGACCACTTCATTTTCACTGCCGTACACGGAATAATAATAAGGCGTGCCAGCTTCAAATTCGGCGGCGCAGGTATCCACCATTTTGTAGGCGACAGTAATACCATTGTCATAGCGCATCTGCCTGATCTTTTCTTCTTCCACGCCCGTCAGCCTTGCAATAATATGGTCTGGGAATTCGATCCGCTTTGCCTCTTTTAGTAAGTCTATGGTAAGAGGCCCTTTTTCCAGCGCCTTTTCCATCTCCACTAAAATGGCAATCTTGTCAATGAACCAGTAGTCAATCATGGTGAGTTCATGGATGGTCTCATAGTCAATCCCCTGACGCAGTGCCTGGGCAATCACATAAATCCGCTGATCATCTACGGTTTTCAGTCTTTCTTTTAACTCTTGTATGGACAAATTACTGAAATCATAGTCCAAAAGACACTCCACATGCTGTTCAAGGGAACGGATAGCCTTCATCAGCGCCCCCTCAAAGTTATCACAAATGCTCATCACTTCCCCGGTAGCCTTCATCTGGGTAGTCAGTGTCCTTTTGGCTGTAATGAATTTGTCAAAGGGCAGCCTTGGCAGTTTCACCACACAGTAGTCCAGCACCGGCTCAAAGCTTGCATAGGTCTTGCCTGTGATGGCATTTTTAATCTCGTCCAGCGTATACCCTAAAGCGATCTTGGCCGCTACCTTTGCTATAGGGTACCCGGTAGCTTTGCTTGCCAGCGCCGAGGAACGGCTGACCCGGGGATTTACCTCAATAACGCAGTATTCAAAACTTGTGGGATGGAGGGCAAACTGCACATTGCAGCCTCCGGTAATCTGAAGCTCATTGATGATATTTAAGGCAGAAGAACGGAGCATCTGGTACTCCTTGTCTCCAAGTGTCTGGGAAGGAGCCACCACCATACTGTCTCCGGTGTGGACCCCTACCGGATCAATGTTTTCCATGTTGCAGACAGTGATACAGTTGCCCGCCCCATCCCGCATAACCTCATACTCGATTTCCTTCCAGCCGGCAATACAACGCTCCACCAGAACCTGCCCCACACGGGAAAGGCGCAGGCCGTTCTCAAGAATGCTCTCCAGCTCTTCCTGATCGCGGGCAATCCCACCTCCAGAGCCGCCCAAAGTGTAGGCAGGGCGCAGAACCACCGGATAACCTATGGCACTGGTAAAGGCCACGCCCTCTTCCACTGTCTCCACCACCTTCGAGGCGGCGCATGGTTCCCCGATTTTTTCCATGGTGTCCTTAAATTCCTGCCTGTCCTCGGCCTTTTTTATGGTGGCCGCTGTGGTTCCAAGAAGCTTTACATGATGGGATGCAAGGAAACCCGATTCCTCCAGCTCCATGCCTAAATTCAGCCCGGCCTGTCCTCCTAAAGTGGGCAGGATGCTGTCAGGCCTTTCCTTTTCAATGATTTGTTCCAGAACCCTTGCTGTCAGCGGCTCAATGTAGACTTTATCCGCAATGTTCCTGTCTGTCATGATGGTGGCCGGGTTGGAGTTTACTAAAATCACCTCCACCCCTTCCTCCTTAAGGGAACGGCATGCCTGTGTCCCTGCATAATCAAACTCCGCCGCCTGTCCTATGACAATCGGGCCAGAACCTATCACCATCACTCTTTTTACCTCGGGATTTTTAGGCATTTTTCCCCACCTCCATCATTTTTATAAATTTGTCAAACAAAAAGCCGGAATCCCGGGGACCCGGGCAGGCTTCCGGGTGGAACTGGACCGTAAAAATGTTTTTGCCGGTGTAGGAAAGCCCCTCGTTGGTTCCGTCATTTACATTAACAAATGCAGGTACTGCTGTTTTTTCGTCCATTCTGGCAGTGTCCACCACGTAGCCGTGATTCTGAGACGATAAGTACACCCGCCCGGTCTGCAGATCCTTCACCGGATGGTTGCCGCCTCTGTGCCCGTACTTCATCTTAAAGGTGTCCGCCCCCATGGCAAGGGCCATAAGCTGATGTCCCAGACAGATGGCAAAAATTGCAGTATCCGAATCATATAACTTTTTAATTTCTTCTATTATGAAAGTACATTCTTTCGGGTCACCCGGTCCGTTGCTTAACATGATTCCGTCCGGCTTATCTGACAGGATTTCTTCTGCTCTTGTAAATGCAGGGTACACTGTCACATCACACCCTTTTTCCGCCAGCGACAACGCAATATTTCTTTTGGCGCCAAAATCAAGGAGCGCTACTTTTTTCTCTGCACTGCCAGTTTTACTATCTATTTTATATTTTTGGGAACAGGTTACTTTTTCCACTACTTTTCCGGTAGTGTATGCCTTTAACTTGGGAAGAATTGATGTAAGATCATAATTGACGTCGGTGGTAATCATACCATTCATGGTACCTTTTTCACGAAGAATTTTGGTGAGGGCACGGGTGTCGATACCTGCAATGCCCGGAATATCATGTTGCTCCAGAAACTCCTGAATCGTAATGTCCTTCCGGAAATTGCTTGCCATACGGGACAGCTCCCTCACAATAAGTCCATCCGGCCACGCTCTTTCCGATTCCATGTCTTCCAGACATATGCCATAGTTACCAATCAAAGGATACGTCATACATACTGCCTGTCCCGCATAAGAGGGGTCGGTCAGTACTTCCAGATATCCGGTCATGGATGTATTAAACACAATCTCACTGATGATTTCCCCTGGAGCGCCTATATGCGTCCCCGTAAAAACAGTTCCGTCTTCCAGAATTAGAAATGCTTTCATATTATCCCAGCTCCCTTTCTTTACTTTTTCTGCACAATCGCCTAATTATAGCACAAGAGTTTTTTATCTTCAATGTGGAATTTTCATAAATTTAGGGCAGCGCCAAGGGTATGGATGAGGGGAAACCGTTAGTCTGCCGGATAAAAAATCCCGCCAAACCTCATCACTGTACATAGGTTTAGCGGGAATTTTTAATCCGGCATATTTTTGCCAAAGCTATTTCTTATCCTTTCACGCCGCCCGCTGCGATTCCTTCTATGAACCAGCGCTGGCAGAGCATGAATATGATCAGGACCGGAATCAGGGAACAGACGGAGGCAGCCATAATCAACGCATAGTCTGCGCCGTACTGGGAGATGAACATCCTTATACCTAACTGGATGGTTTTTAATTCCGTACTGTTAATGTAAATCATTGGCCCCATAAAATCATTCCATATATTCACAAAGGTGAATATGATCAGAGTAGCAATTCCCGGTTTTACCAAAGGCAGTGCAATGCGGGCAAAAATTCCGTATTCGTTCAGGCCGTCAATCCGGGCTGCTTCCAGAAGTTCCCCGGGGATTCCCATCATAAACTGTCTCATAAGGAACACGCCGAACGCAGAGAATGCCTGCATCAGTATCAGCCCCAAATGGGAATTGGTAAGCTGCATTTTGCTCATCAGGGCAAACTGGGGAACCATGTACACCTGCCATGGCACGGCAATGGTAGTAACATAAATGACAAACAAAATGTCCCGTCCCTTAAATTTTACCTTGGCAAACCCATACGCTGCAAAGCAGCTTGTAAGAACCTGAATCACAGTTGTGATCAGAGTCAGCTTGGTTGTATTTACAAAGAAAGTGAGCAGGGGAATTTTTTTCCAGATTTCCTGATAGTTCTCCCCATGCCAGATTTCCGGCATCAGTTTCATAGGGATACTGAATACCTCATTGCTGGTCTTGAAGGAAGCCAGAAGCATCCAGACAAATGGAATGACCATGCCCACTGCAAGAATCGTCAGAACCCCGTAAACAAGCGCTCTGCTTTTTGATGTTTTCGTATTCATATGCTCCCTCCTAACCTACACAAAATCCGTAAATTTCTTTTCGCCCCAAAGCTGGATCAGGGTGATTACAAGCACAATGGCAAACAGTACAAGGGCACTGGCGCTGGCATAGCCGAACTTAAAGTCCACAAAAGCTGCATTGTAGATGTGATTTACCAGCACGTTGGTGGCCCTTCCCGGCCCGCCTCCTGTCATCACATAAATCAGGTCGAAAACCTTAAAACACTGGATCGTCAACATGATCACTACGAAAAATGTGGTAGGTGTCAGCATGGGAATAGTAATATATCGCAGCTTTTTCAGCCCTGTAGCGCCGTCGATTTCCGCCGCCTCATACAAATCATGGGAGATTCCCTGCAGTGCAGCCAGATACACCACCATATAATATCCCATATACTTCCAGACGCTGACTATGATAATCACCCACATTGCCCAGTCCGTGGAAGCACACCATTTGGGCGGATTGGCTACCCCAAGCGCCTTCAGGATCTCATTGATGGGGCCGAATTCCGGCTGGAACAGCATATTCCAGACTGCCCCTACCGCCACAAGGGATGCCACATAGGGGAAAAAGAAAGCTGTTCTGTATACTACGATTCCCTTGATCTTGGAATTCAGCATCACTGCCGTCAGAAGGGATGCCGCCAGCGTCAGGGGGACCGTAAAAACAGCATACCAAACTGTATTTTTCAGGGAAATAATAAAGGTGCTGTCACCTGCCAGTTTCATAAAATTTTGTAATCCCACAAACTGCATGGGCGCGTCCGAGCCGTCCCATTTCATGACGCTTAAAATAAAGGAAAAACAAACCGGCACAAAGATAAATATAAAATAGCCGATAAAGTTAGGTATGATGAAGGAATAACCTACAAGGTTGGTTTTCAGTTCCCTTTTTTGTCTGCTGGTCATTGGCAAACCTCTCCTTTCTTTTTTGCACAATTTTTGGCGCAGAAAGGGCGCCCGTCCATCCTCTGCCGGACAGCCGGACGCCCATTTTCCAAATTTCTTTCTACTTTATTCCGCTCTTGCCTCTGCCGCTCTCTCATTCATATTGGCAATTCCAGTGTCGATGTCTTCCTCGCCAATCATGATCAGATCATGTTCTTCCTCGATCACTTTTCTGACTGCTGCCATCTTTGCATCCAGTGGACGGTCAAATGCAAAGCTTGTTATCTCTAATGCAGTCTTTCCATCTTCCGGGAAATCCCCGATAGAGGAAAGCTTCTCTACGATGGTCTCGGTAGTGATTGCCGGGAATACGCTATTGTCAGCCAGGATTCCTGCACCTTCTTCACTGGTAACGAATTTTACAAACTCCCAAGCCTGGTCAGGTACGTCTGTCTTTGCATTAATTGCAATAGGTGTTACAGCTCCCACAGTTGCCCCTGCCTGTACCCCTTCCGGGTGGGGAATCTTTGTCACGCCCCAGTTAAAGTCAAACTTACCGTCTTTTTTATCCTGAATCAGTGTAGCGATAAACCAGCTTCCCATAGGAACCATCGCACACTGCTGCTGTTCAAATACGCTGATATAATGGATGCTGCCTGTCTTTAAGTTTGCGTAACTCTGGACAACGCCCTCATCCTGCATACGCAGAGCCTGCTCATAATAGGGCTTTAAGAAACTGTAGTCTTCGTTCATCAGCGTATTTTCGCCATCCTGTACTGCCCAGTTAGACACCATTGCCATCCAGGTATGATTATGGGTGCCGTATACCTTCTCACTTCCTTCACCGCTGGTCATCTGTTTTGCCAGTGCTTCATATTCATCCCATGTCATATCATCGGAAGGATATCCCACCCCTGCCGCGTCAAATAAATCCTTATTGTAAAAAAGCATGTACCAGTCCTGACGGAAAGGAAGGGTATACTGCTTTCCATCCATCTGAAGCTGTTCTGCCGCTCCATTGTAAAGAGATAAGTCAACACCGTCCCTTGCTATGTAATCCGTCAGATCCAGAAGCTGGTTCTTGTCCTTCATGGTTACCTGAGTTTCCGCATTTTTAACCATGATCACATCAGGGTCAGAATCGCCCCCTGCAAGCATAACTGTCAGCTTGTTGTCATACTCGTCAGCCTGAGTGTCGATCAGTTCCACCTCCACCTCGGGATGTTTTTCCATAAAAGCATCCGCCATAGCCTGGAACTGTGGGGAACTTGCGTTGTCCCACACAGACACGGTCATTTTCACCTTTTCCCCCGAAGCTTCTGTGTTCTCCTGCTCTTTTTCTTCCTTTGCGCCTGTATCCGCTGCTTCCTGTGTCTTTGTCTCCCCTGCTGCCGTTTCTGCCGGAGCATTGCTGCTTCCCGAACCACATGCCGCAAGGCTTACTGTCATGGCTGCCGCCATCAATAATGCTGTAATTTTTCTGAATCTCATAATGTGTCCTCCTTGGAATTGTCTTCCTTATTTCTGACATAACTATATCAAAGGGCAGCTTTAAAACAAATGTATCCATTAACGGATTTTTATAATTTTCCAAGGCAAAAGCAAATACTTCTTACAATTTTTTAAGATTTTTATAAAAAAGCAGGATTTTGTGCCTTTCAAAAATCCTGCTTTGTGGTTTCATATTCCTTTGGTGTAAGCCCCGTCATTTTTTTGAAAACAGTACTGAAATAATACTGCGTGTCAAACCCCAGCATATCCGATATCTCGTACATCATGTACTGGTGTGTCCGAATCATTTCCTTGGCCTTCTCTATCTTGACCTCTGTGACATAGTCGGAAAATTTCTGCCCTGTCTGTTTGCGGAATACACTGCTAAGATGCCCGGAGCTTAAGTTCAGCGCCTGTGCCACCTGCCCTAACGATATTTTCTCCTTATAATGCTCCGCCACATATTTCCGGGCCAGTTCCACATTTCTGTCAATCTTTACCTCTCCGCGAAGATCCAGCACCCTCACCACTTCATCCCGAAAACCTTCCAGCCATTTTAAAATGCTCTTTAAGTGCTCCATCCGGTTCAGATGGCCGATGATGTCAACGGCGTAAGGAAATGACTGGTCTTTTTCCCCTTCCATTAGGAATACGAAAAAATAATACAGGTTGCTGCACGCATTTACCGCCTGGGTCCTGGCCGGCCGGCACTCCTCAAACAGGGAGATCACCTGATCCATGATTTTCCCAAACCGCCTGCTGTCATTCTGCCCCACAGCCGCAGCCATATCCTTTTTCAAAAAATTGATATTGAAATTACTGCTGTGCCTCTCATCCTTCTCACAACGTGCTGAGTAAAATACCGTCTCCTCAGAATTTTCATAGTAAGTCTGGTTCATGGCACTCATGGCCTGATACAGCAGATCCTGTGCCTCGCCTCCGGGCTGGCTCACGGCAATGGAAACCGGGACCTCGAAATAGTCCTTCATCACCTGACGGAATTTCCGGCTCATGACCTGTATCTGTGTCTCATAATCCTTCTGGTCTTCCAGTGAGAGCACCAGTATAAAGCCGTTCTGGTCACGCCGCAGAAGACAACTATACTCGAAAAACCCTTTCACCATGCCGCTGATGATGTTTTCCGCAAAATCCATGACCTTTTTCTGGTCTTCCCTTGTGAATGCCGGGGAAAAGCCCTCAAATCCATAGTTAAAATTGATGAGCATCAGCGCCATGTTCCCATAGCGCTCCCCTATGATATTCTCCACTGCTTCCTGTCCCTTGATCCGGGCGTCATAAATCAGGATCCGCTGGAAATAATTCTGGATTTTCTCCTCCAGCGTGTCCTCAAAAACATCCCCCTGCTCCCCCTGGGCAATCCCCTTCTTCCGATTATACTCACATATTTCCACAGCCTTTTTCAAGGCTGCCGTCAGGAATTCTTCTTCCAGTTCCAGCTTTACAAGATAATCCACGGCTCCAAGGCGCAAAGCCTCTTTTGCCAGTGCAAATTCCTCCAGATTGGTAAGCAGGATAAAGGCGGCACAGCCTCCGCCCTCCCGGACTTTTTTCATAAACGTAATACCGTCCATGGCAGGCATCTTAATATCCGTAATCACAATATCCGGTCTCAACTGCCAGTATAAATCCAGCGCCTTACATCCGTTAGCCGCTTTTCCCACGATTCTGCACTGGTATTCTTCCCATGGGAGCAGGGAAGAAATCCCTGCCAGAATCAACGGCTCATCGTCCACAATTAAAATCCTGTACATTTTCTTTCTCCCAAACACGCTAAAAAACAAACGTCTCCGCGCTCTGAAATTCTAAAGGTATCTTCACGGTCACTTTCGTAAAGCCCCTGCGCCATTCACAGTCCTCCCCGGTGCCTTCCTGACAGCTCTCCACCAAAAGCCCGAATTCTTCTCCGTAAATCAGTTTCAGCCTCCGGTCCACATTGGGCATTCCAATACTGCTCATCCTGTCGCCTTTAAGCTTCTCTGTATTATCAAGAAGGGTGGGAAGGGTTTCCGGGTCAATGCCGATTCCGTCATCTTCCACCGAAACATACAGACACTGGTCTTTTTCCCGGATACGGATCCTTATGGTTCCGCTTTTCCCGGAAGGTTCAATTCCGCTGAAGATTGCATTTTCAACCAGCGGCTGTAAGGTCAGCTTCACGATCCTTGCCCCGTAAAGTTCTTCCCTCTGTGCTTCCACCTGAAAGTCAAACATTTCGGCATACTTTAATTTTTCTATTGTCACGTAATCGTTGACTAAATCCAGTTCTTCTCTTAATGTGATGCGCTGGTTTACCCCTTTTGCCATATTCTTCATCAGCTTTGACAGGGATGTCACTGCCTTGACAATACCGCTGTTTTTCTGGATCACGGCTATCCACTTGATGGAGTCCAGCGTATTATACAGGAAGTGGGGATTGATCTGTGCCTGCAGCATCTGAATCTCCAGCCTGCTTTTTTCTTTCTCATCCTCCAGCCGCCGCTCCATCAGCCGCTCGATCTCCCCGCCCATGGCGTTTATGGCCTTTCCAATGGTGCCAATCTCATCCGGGCTTTCCAATGCCGCATCCGGCGACAGACTTCCCTCGGCCATATGCTCCACATGTTTCACCAGACGGGCAATGGGCTTTCGGACCACTTTTCCAAACAAAAAGGTGAGGGTGATCCCCAGTCCGGCACAGGCCAGAAAGATAAGGGCCACTGTCTGCAAAAGAAGCATACTGTCGCTTTTTAATGCCCCCATATCCATGATTTCCGCCACCAGAATACCGCTGCGGGCATCCTGACTGTAGGATACAAAACATTTTTGCTGGCCGATCACCCGTTCAAACTCCCCCTCGCCTTTCCCACTCTCCAGCAATTCCGCCATAAGTTCTTTATAGCCTTCCCCGGAAGCTGCAATCCCCACGGCAGCGATCCACTGCCCCTCATGGGTAGACACAATCACGCTGTTTCCGTTGCTGTCCTGCTCCAGCTTATCCTGATAAAGCTTGGGGGAGAGAAACAGCGCCGTCCATTCCCGGGCGCCGTATCCCCCGTTCTCCATCACCACCGGCAGGAGCTGTTCTTCCTCACGGTAAAAGGGGGAGTCCACCAAATCCAGTTTATAGGCATATCTGCCCTTGCCCAGTTCCCGTGCAAACCATGGGGCCCTGCGGATTCTGCGGGCATCATCCACACTGCTGTAGGCGTATCCGGCGGAAATATAAATGTCCTCCTCCCCGAACACGCACAATTTGCTGATATACCCGTCATATCCTGTAACCGCACAGAAATTGTTTACCAGTCGGCTGTATTCCAGCCCTTTCTTCTTCTCCGCCACGGTTTCCAGCCTTCCCAGGGTCTTTAATTCCACCATATTCCGCTCCCCACAGTTAAGCACCAGATTTACCATCTTTTCATAGGCTTCCCTGTAGTAGCTGGAAATACTTTTTACATGGTAGGCCACGGAATTTTCCGCCACCAGAACCACTTTCTGGTAAGCCGTCACATAGCTGGTTATGCTGAAAATCGCTCCTATGAGACAGATGACGCAGATATTGTAGGCCATTATTTTAAACTGGATGGTTTTATTTCTCAATGGTTCCCCCTGTATTCCTTCTGCTACCAGTACAGTTCCCAATCCTTTACAAGTCTGGTCAGCGCTTCCATATAGTAATAGTCTCCCCAAGTATTGCACTCGTCCACGCCCCGGTTCTGGCAGGGATTATTGGGCGAAGCATGGGCATATGTGCCGTGAAGGAGAAGCCCGTCCGAATCTGCCGGGCTTTTCACCCTGCACTCTTTTGCCGCAGCAAGAAGAAGCCTCCCGGCCATGGCAGTATATTTCTCCGCCTCATCCTTTTCCAGATATTTTGCCATCTCCAGCATACCGCATACCCCGATAACAGCCGCCGAAGAATCCCAGGATTGGCCGCTCCCCTCCTTAAAGTCAAAATCCCAATAGGGGATCAGATTCCCGGGCAGATTTTCTAAAAAGAAGTCCGTCACCTTACGGAAAATATCTATATATTCCTTATCCCTTACATACCGGTAAGCCATTGCACTTCCGTAAATTCCCCATGCCTGTCCCCGGCTCCATGCGGAACCGTCCCGGTTCCCCTGATGGGTCACGCCGCCCACAGGACTGCCGTCCCTGGGGTCAAAAAAGTACGTATGGTAAGTGGAATGATCCGGCCGGATGAGATGCCTCATTGCCGTCTGAATATGAATCCGCGCTTTTTCCTGATAGCTTTCATCCCCAGTAACAGAGGAAGCCCAGAATAACAAGGGCATGTTTAAAAGGCAGTCAATGATAAGGCGGTAATTTTCTTTTGCCCCCAGCTCCCCCCATGCCTGGAAGAAACCGCCTTTTTCCTGAAAACGGCCCATCAAGTTGTCAGCCGCCAGAAGAGCCGCCTTTCTGGCCGTTTCGTTTCCTGTCAGCTTATAAGCCGCCACGCAGGAAGGCGTGTACAAAAAACCCATGTCATGGTGGTTTACATCCACTTTCTCTTCAATCCGGTGAAGAAAGCTTTCCACCTGGATTTCCCCCGCGGTCTTGAAAGTTTCTGCTTTTTTATCCTGTTTGTCTTTTGCATATTCATAGGCCAGCCAAATCTGCCCTGTCCAGAATCCAGTGGTCCATTCCCTGTTTTCGCTTACCGGATACCTTCCGTTTTCGGTATTGCAGTCCGGGAAGTCATGGGTAAACTTTTCCAGCCCCTTTTCCACCAGGCTCACCGCCAGCTTTAAACAATCTTCCGCCTCCTCCCGGGTCATTCCGGGATAAGTCATGATCCTCTTTTCCCAATCCTGTTTTATAAAGCTATAATCTTTTTCTGTCATATCATAAGTCTCCCTTCTGTTTTTTCGTAATCCACTGTCACAACACGGC
This sequence comes from Lachnospiraceae bacterium, assembly GCA_009911035.1. Taxonomy (GTDB): domain Bacteria; phylum Bacillota; class Clostridia; order Lachnospirales; family Lachnospiraceae; genus Suilimivivens. The sequence goes on along the minus strand of QXWO01000019.1, from coordinate 77,307 downwards.
CGTCTTTCATATGTACCGCCACAGGCCCGTAAGCGCCGTACCCGTCTTTGTCTGTATAGCAGACCTTCTCCACAGGAAATAATTCTTCTTCCTGCCAAGGGCCATCTCCGGTCTTACTGACAACTGCGGTCACCATCACATACGGCCCATACTCGTAATCCCTGCTTCTTTCCAGCTTCCCATACGCCAGATAACTTGCCTGCCCTAAAGGGCTGACGCCCTCCCGGCGCTTTACCTCCAGCTTTTCCCATCCGCCGCAGCTTACAAAGGCTAACTGACTGCCGGGTCTTTTCAGAATAACTGCCCGGGCGTTTTCCCTTGTGATTTCCTCTACGCAGACTTCTCCTTTGTCCCCGTCCCAGGCAAACCCGTAGGCGCCCATGGTCAGTTCAAAATTCCCACGGGGAATCCGCATCTTGTCTACCCGGACCATACCGTTGGAGACGGGGAAGTCAGCCAGCGAAATGGAGGCTGCTCCCTGGAAGCAGAACCGGAAGTCAAAGTAGGCTTTCCGGTACAACACCCCGTCTTTCACTCCCGCGTACAGCATGAGATTGGGCACCAGCGGCTTTTCTTCTTCCTTATAAAAGAGGCTGTACTGCATTGCCTCTGCACCCCCATAGTCAAAAGCTTCCCATGGGAAATGGCTGTGGAAACCCAGACGCACATAACATGGAACATAGCCGTCTCCCGGCTCAAATAAGCATTTGGCTGTGCGGAACTCACAGGCGCCGTTTCCCCCGAGGCGGACAGAAACGATCCCCGGCCCGTCCATCACCTGCTCAAGGTAAGTATTGCCGCCTGCCCGCTCCCAGTCTCCCCGGTTTTCCTCTGCCGTCCAGAAAGGATGTTCTGCCGGAAGTGTCAGGGCCACCATGGGATTGGCAATCCAGTAAGGGCTTTCTGCACAACTGTACCCCTGAACCATGGGAAGGAACTGCCCATAAAATCCCAGGCTGGGCACACCGTTTACAAACACGTCTTCCCGGCCGATAAACTGCAAAAGGGCGGCTGAACTGACCCACCTTGCATATCCTGCGTCTGCTTTCGGACTACGGAGCAGAAAAGCCGAAGCAAAGGGAGAGGTGGCTGCATTCCGATAAATACCGCTCCTGCCCCAGAGTGTCACATGACCTTCCCGGTCAAACATCGAGGAAAAGCTGTCTGTCATGGTATTGGCATACTGCTCAATCTTTTCCGCAATCCATGGTTCCTTTTCATAACCATACCATACATTCCACAAAGGCCCGTATACGTGGAAGGCCCAGGGCGTATAGTAGTCAAACCTGTGGCCGTCCCGGTACCACCCATCCCCGGCATAATAGGACAGAATATTTTCCCCATGGTCCCGCATAAGCCCTTCGTCTATTTCCCGCCCCTCCAGATGCAGAAATCCCAGAATCAGCATATTAAACAGCCGCCAGTTGTGATCCTCCGTTCTTCCCGTGCCGAATCCTTCCAGATAATCACAGATTCTCTCCTTCTCCTTAGATGTATAGGTATCCCAGATCACTTCCCTGCACTGGTCAAGACCAATTACCAGAGAAGCGCACTCGCAGGTATGCTGAAACGACCGCTCCCCCTCCCGGGCCATCCCGGTAAGCTCCTCCCATCCCAGAAGGTAATTTTTATGTCCCTTTGTAACCGCCTCCAGAATCACCCTTTTATAATATGCTGCAAGAGGAATTCCCTTTATTGCGCAGGCCGGCCGGCTCCTTAATAATGGCGCCGCAATCAAAAAGCTTCTGGCCAGCCCTTCAAATTTTTCCGCATATGCCTTGGTGGGCGAACTGTCTTTCTGAGGATAGCTGACTGCAAACTCCACCCGCCGGCTCAAAGGCAGTTCCTCATCGTCAGAGAGATTGGAAAAAATCCCCTCCAGCAGAAATTCACAAGCATCCAGCCAGTGCTCCCTGCCCATCCCTGTATAAGGGCTTAAGTTATAATCGGGATTTTGTAATGTAAATTTCATAATTGAATTCCCTATTTTCCTTTCCACACAATTGCCTTTTCTTTCTTCTTATACTATAATACTTTTATCATATTATAAAATTCATGCAACTTCCTTGCCTAATCTTGCTATTTTATTGCGTAATCTGACTTAGTCTGCCAAGCTTGCGCAGACAAAAATATTATGGAGATATCCTATGTACAGACCACAGACTGACCATTACAAACAAATCCACTTTCCAGAAACCATCCGAAGCCATTACATGCTCTCCGCCCAGCCTTTCAACAGCTCCTACCATATGCATGATTCCTATGAACTTCTTTTGTTTCTAAACGGAAATGGAGACTATTACATAGAACACCGCCGCTATCATATAAACCGGGGAAGCCTTCTGGTTATTAACAACAATGAGATTCACCGGGCTGATATCACCGGAGAGGCACCGTATGAACGGGTAGCAACCCACTTTTCCCCAGACTGGATCCGGCGTTTTTCCACCCCTGACTCAGATTTGCTTTCCTGTTTTGAAAAACGCCCTGTAGGAGAACGGAATCTCCTTTCTCTGGATCATGCCGCCCTGGAACAGTATCTTGCATTGGCTGACCGGATGCACACTGCACTGGCCGCAGACCATTTCGGCCATGATGTTCTGGCAGCTTCTTTTCTTGCGCAGATTCTGGTGCTGGTCAACAACTTTTTCCATTCCCACAAAGAACAGCCCCCAGTCCCCCTTCCGCCTCTTTCCGGCCAGATTATGGGATATATCAACAAACACCTGCTGGAATCCATTACAGTCCGCGGGCTGGCTGATCATGTCCATTTAGACCCCTCCTACCTTAGCCGGAAGTTTAAGGAACAGGCCGGATGCTCCCTTAGGGAATACATTATCTTAAAGCGCGTTGCCTTTGCAAAAGACCTGCTGCGGCAGGGTAAAAGCGTCACCGAAGCCTGTCAGGGCAGCGGTTTTCATGACTATGCCAATTTTATCCGCACCTTCAAAAAACATACGGGGATACCGCCCGGCCAGTATGGACGAAGAAACCAGACATGACCCCTCTTTTCAGACTGGCTTATTGTAACAAACGCCGTCACGAAGCGTGGCAGCGTTTGTTTATCCCTTATGATTTTCTTCTGTAAATGTTTATTTTCTAAGAAGACTGTCAAATTTATTCAGGCTCTCCATCATTTCCTTAAGTTCCCCGGTCTTTTTGCCGCTTTCCCCGTTCAGTTCCTCTATGGCCCAGCCGATACCGTCCATGGAACCATTGATATTGTCAAGGCTGCTTACCGTACTTTTCATCTCGCCCCCTGCCCTTAAGATCACCTTTGTGATACTGCCGCTTACCTCTTTTACCTGTCTGGTGCAGTCCTTTACCCCTTCAAAAGAAGTCTTTAAATCATTCACCTGCTCCGCATTTTTCTGAATACGGCCGGATGTCTGGCCGATTTCATTCTGGAGATTTCCAAGGGTCTCATGCAGCATTTTGATGGTAGCATCAATACCCGAAACCAGTGCTGCCGTAGAAGATGACAGCTCCCTAATCTGTTCTGCAACTACGGAAAATCCCCTTCCTGCTTCTCCGGCCCTTGCCGCCTCTATGGATGCGTTTAAGGCAAGTAGGTTTGTCCTGGATGAAATCCCCGTAATGCTTGCTGTCTGTTCCGTAATATTTCTAAAATTCGATTCCAACTGGTCAAAAGCCTTTGTCATCTCTGACAATTGGTTTTTAGAATCCTCAATATCGGCTGTAAGCCGCCTGACACAGGTATCAGCCTCTCTGATTTTGCCGTCGGAAGTCTCCATCACATTACGGATATCTGATGTATAGCCTTCCAGTTCCTGACATGCCGCGCTCACATCCTCTACCTTCTCCTGCATATGCTCAAGCTGCTTCTTCGTGTCTGATGCGCTGTTCACAATAGATGCCATGCAGTTGGCAAGCTCTTTTTCTCCTTCCGTATACTTTTCCACGTTCTTTTTGAGACTGTCAATTTCCCGGCGCATACCCTCTTTTTCTTCCTTATGTTTCTTCATCCCGGCCTCGTACTCTCTATCAATCTCTGCCGCTGCTTCTGGCTTTTTCGCTCCAAATAATCCCATTTTTTCTTTTCCTCCTTTGTTTTGAATTTTACGGATAAAGCTAATAGGCTCTCTTATATGCTTATATTGTAATTCTACCCACAACTCAATAGGACAGCCAGTTATACAAGTCCCTCTCATTTCCCATTTTATAACCTGTTTTTATCACCCCAATCACACATTCCGTCTAAAATAGGAATTAAAGATTTTCCACGCTCTGTTAAGCTATACTCTACCTTGGGCGGGATTTGTGGATATTCTTTTCTATGCACTAATTGGTCTGCTTCTAATTCTTTTAAAGTGGAGCTTAAAGTCTTATACGAAATTTCGTTAATATATTTTTTCATTTCGTTAAAACGGACAACTCCGAACTCCATTAAAGTATACAAAATAGTCATTTTATATTTGCCATTGATTAATGACAATGTATAGCTGAAACCTGTTGTTTCAAGACATTCATTTGAAATACAGCGTTCACTCATTTTACACTCTCCTTCAAGTAAGTATATAACTTTATTGTAAGTATCTCACTTATATGTGCGTACTTGATTCTATTTTAATTCTTGCTAAGATTATACTATTAGAAACAGAGAAAGTCAATCTCACAGAATTAGGAGGACATATTTTATGAGCAAAAAAATAGTTGTAATAACGGGCAGCCCCCGTAAAAACGGGAATAGCTTTGCTATGACAGACGCTTTCATCAAGGCAGCCGAAGCAAAGGGGCACACAATCACACGGTTTGACGCTGCATTAAAAAAAGTGGGCGGCTGCCGGGCGTGTGAAACCTGTTTTTCCACTGGAAAAGCCTGTACTTTTGATGATGATTTCAACACGATTGCACCGGCAATTCTTGAAGCGGATGTTATCGTATTTACCATGCCTGTCTACTGGTATTCTATCCCTGCACAGATTAAAGGTGTCATTGACCGTATTTTTTCTATGGTTGTAGGCGGCAAGGATATTGCCGGAAAGGAATGTGCGCTGATTACCTGTTGTGAAGAAGATGATATGTCCGTCATGGACGGCGTTCGTATTCCTATTGAGCGTATGGCGGCATTGAATAAATGGAAAATGGCAGGCGAGGTTTTAATTCCCGGTGTATTAAATGTTGGCGATATAGACAAAACCGAAGGCTGCAAAAAAGCGGCTGATTTAGCCAATGCAATTTAAGGAGGTAATTATGAGCAAAAAAATTATTATTCTCAATGGAAGTCCAAGAAAAGCCGGAAATACAACGGCATTAACCGCAGAATTTAAGAAAGGCGCAGAGGAAGCCGGAAACACCGTGACAGAGTTTTTTCTTGACGGTATGAACATAAATGGTTGTAAAGGCTGTTTTGGCGGCGGTAAAAACCCGGATAGCCCTTGTGTCCAAAAAGACGATATGGATAAAATTTATCCTGTTTACAAGAAAGCGGACATAGTTGTTCTTGCAACACCGCTTTACTATTGGACTATCAGCGGTCAATTAAAAACTGCCTTTGACCGCTTATTTGCTGTTGCGGAATGTGACCCTAATTATCGAAATCCTAAAAAGGAAAGTGTTCTCATTATGGCAGCCGAGGGCTACGGCTTTGAAGAAACTCTTTATTGGTATGAACATCTTGAAAAACATTTAGGGTGGAAAAGCATTGGAAAAGTGCTTTGCGGCGGTGTAATGGCTATGGGGGATATTGCCGGAAAATCCGAATTGCAGGAAGCCTACAGTTTAGGAAAATCAATTTACCCCAAGCTGCAAAATTAACTTCTCCAAATCCGGTAAGTGTCGTATGCACCATGAAGCCGGACGGTTCAACCACCCCTGCCACTGTTTCATGGCAGACTTATCTTTCCTTTAATCCGAATATGATTGCTTATGCAATGGCAAAGACCTCATACAACGGCGAGATGGTACGGAATACAAAAAAGTAAGTTATCCTTACAATTACCGGTGCTGAAATTGCAGACGCAGTAATAGGATGTGGAAGCACTACGGGGTGCAACGTGGATATAGCAGAGAAGTTTGGTATTGAACTTGCAGAGATAGAGGGAAATAGTATCAAAATTCCTTTTCATAGCCGTGTGGCAATTCAATGTAGTTTAAAAGAATTTTACCTCATAAGCGGAGCATAAAAAAGCGGTCATGGGAGCATGACCGCAGTATGTTTTATCGTTTTTGATACTCTAATTCTATTATGCCATTACTGCTTTTTGATGAAATGAAACGTAAATCTATTTTTTTGTCCGTCACATCAAAAAGACGAATGCCATCCCCTAAAATCGTTGGAATAATAGAAATATAATATTTATCAATCAGATTGTTTTGCATAAGCTGATGAACAATGTCAGCCCCGCCACATATCCAAATATCCTTGCCGTCTTTTTGCTTTAATTCATTGACAAGGTTACATGGATTTTCAGAAACAAAGGTTACATTGCTTTTAGGCGTACAATTCCTATGCGTGATCACATAGCTTTGCAGGTTATCATATACCCATTGTCCGGGGGATAATTCCGTTACAATCTGGTGATAGGTTGTCCAGCCCATGATAACCGTATCAATATTTTTTACAAAATCCGTATAACTATCATTATTTTCAACAGCACTGTCCTGCCCTGCCAGCCAGTCAACCTTGCCGTTTATATCTGCAATATATCCGTCAAGGCTCATGGCGATAAATAAAACAATTTTCCGCATTTTTAATTCTCCTTTCCCATATGATTTTCAATATTATTATACCATAAACGGAAAAATCACCATTGTATATAAACGATAATCCATTACATAAAGCAGCAGGAAGATGTTCTAATATATATTCGTTTGGGATGAGCCAGGAAAAAATATATCCTAGTGCTACATCCAGTCAGGAATTGGATTTTACAGCGCAATGGCGCGAAACAGGCAGCTCAAAGGTTATGGATGCCTGTATACCCAGTCTTTAATTACATATACTGTTAAAGAGGTGATTTTCATGAAACAGCTTAAAATTTCCTTCTTTAAAGGTACTGTTTTTGTTTTAATCCTGGGGACGCTCTCCCACTTTCTATACGAATGGACAGGCGCCAGCCATATAACTGGCTTTTTTGCGCCTGTCAGTGAGTCTGTATGGGAGCATATGAAGCTGCTGTTTTTCCCCATGCTGCTGTATACTTTTATAATATTCTTGAAATACAGGAAAGCATATCCTTGTCTGTTATCTTCCCTCTGCGTTGGAATTCTGCTGGGCACATTGCTGATACCTGCTCTCTTTTATTTTTACACAGCACTTCTGGGCCACAATGTATTCATTTTAGACATTGCCGTCTTTGCGTTAAGCACCGTGGCCGCCTTTTTTGCTGCATATAAACTTACCGTTATCTGCCTTCCAAAGCCTTGCCGCTATCTGCTGTATCTTTCCATCGGCATCTTTCTCTTATGTTTTGTTCTGTTTACCTATCATCCGCCCAATGCTGCGCTATTTGCAGATCCTGCCCCATAAATACTATGACACAAAGTCAAACAAACTAATCTGATTGGATTCAGGCAAATCTCCAAGCAAATTCAGACTGTCCATTAAATCTATGACTGTCTTGGAAACTTTTGTCCTCTGGCGGAAATCATCCTTGGACAGGAATGCGCCGTCCTTGGCCGCCTCCACAATGGCATCCGCCGCCCGCTCTCCCAGCCCATCAATACTGTTTAAGGATGGCATAAGCTTTCCGTCTACAATCTGAAAATTTCTGGAATGGGCGGAAAAAATATCAATAGGAACAAATTCATAACCTCTTGCGTACATTTCCTGAACAATTTTCATATCTTTAAAAGAGTCCTGCTCCTTTTTAGACAAGGTATCGCTTCTTCTCTTATAATCCGCCATTACACTTTCCAAGTGCTTCTGCCCCTGGCACATGATTTCATAGGAAAAAGCAGAAGCTCTTATGGAGAAAAAGGCCGCATAATAAGCAAGGGGATAGTTGATCTTACAGTAAGCTATCCGCCATGCCATCATCACATAGGCCGCAGCATGGGCCTTGGGGAACATATACTTGATTTTTTTGCAGGACCAGATATACCAGTCCGGCACATCCTTTTCCTTCATGGCTGCTTCCCATTCCGGTTTTAATCCTTTTCCCTTACGCACGCTTTCCATAATGGTAAACGATAACGCACTGTCCACGCCCTGGTTTATCAGATAAATCATAATATCGTCACGGCAACAGATTGCCGAGGAAATCGTGGCAGTTCCCTCCAGAATCAATGTCTGTGCATTTCCAAGCCATACATCCGTTCCGTGTCCTAACCCGGATATCCTGATCAAATCCGAAAGGCACTGGGGTTTGGTGTCGAGAAGCATCTGGATAACGAACTCCGTTCCAAACTCCGGTATTCCCATAGACCCAACGGGACACCCGTCAATCTGCTCCGGCGTAATACCCAGTGCCGAAGTATTCTGAAACAGGGACATAACCTTTGGATCGTCCAGAGGAATTTGCGTGGGGTCTATTCCTGTCAAATCCTGCAGCATACGAATCATGGTTGGATCATCGTGCCCCAGTATATCAAGCTTTAACAGGTTATGGTCTATGGAGTGATAGTCAAAATGGGTTGTGACAATATCTGTAGTCATATCATTGGCAGGATGCTGCACAGGCGTAAAGGAATTAATGTCCTCCCCCATGGGAAGTACGATAATGCCGCCCGGATGCTGCCCGGTGCTTCTTCTGATTCCGGTACATCCTCCTACAATACGGTTGATTTCGCAGGTTCGCTTCCGGCTCCCCCGCTCCTCATAATAATTTTTCACATAGCCAAAGGCGGTTTTGTCAGCCAGCGTTGCAATAGTGCCTGCCCGGTAAGTCTGCCCCGATCCAAAAATCACCTCCGTATATTTGTGGGCTTTACTCTGGTATTCCCCAGAAAAATTAAGGTCGATATCCGGCTCTTTATCACCTTTGAACCCCAGGAAAGTCTCAAATGGAATGTCAAACCCGTCCTTTACCAAAGGCTTTCCGCACACAGGACAGTTTTTGTCCGGCATGTCACATCCGGCGTTGCCCGCAAATGCCTTTACCTCCGGCGAATCAAAGTCATAATAAAAACAATTGGAACAGCGGTAATGGGCGCTTAGGGAATTTACCTCCGTAATTCCCGCCATAAAGGCCACAAGAGAGGAACCTACAGAGCCACGGGAACCTACCAGATATCCATCCTCCACAGACTTCCACACCAGCTTCTGGGCAATAATATACATAACAGCAAATCCATTGGTAATGATGGAGTGCAGTTCCTTTTCCAAACGGTCTTTTACAATTTTAGGCAGTTCTTCCCCATACAGTTCATGGGCCCGGTTATAACAGATATCCGTCAGTGTCTTGTCACTGTCCGGTATCACCGGCGGACACTTGTCAGGCCGCACCGGCGCCATCACGTCAATCCTGTCGGCAATCCTATTTGTGTTGGTAATGACCACTTCCTCTGCCTTATCGCTGCCAAGATAAGCAAACTCTTCCAGCATCTCCTCCGTCGTCCGAAGATAAAGGGGGGCCTGATTGTCGGCATCCGCAAATCCCTTTCCTGACATAATAATCCTGCGGTATACTTCGTCCTCGGGATTCAGAAAATGGACATCGCAGGTAGCCACCACAGGTTTATTGAACTCTTCCCCCAACGCGACGATTCTGCGGTTAATATTCATGATATCTTCCATACTGTTTATGGAAGGAATTCTCTCCGACTCAATCATAAATTTATTATTTCCCAAAGGCTGTATTTCCAGATAATCATAGAAGCTTACGATCCGGGCAACTTCCGACTCCGGTTTACCATCCAGAATGGCACGGTACAGCTCTCCCGCCTCACATGCACTTCCCAGTATCAGCCCTTCCCTGTGCTTCATGAGAAAACTCTTAGGTACTCTGGGACGTTTGCTGTAATAAGTCAGATGTGACTCCGACACCAGTCTGTAAAGATTTTCCCTTCCCAGATTATTTTCTGCCAGAATGATGGCATGATAAGAAGGCAGTCTTTTAATAATATCCGGGCTGGAATCTCCCATAGCGTTGACCTTTGCAAGCGTATCCGCCCCAGCCTCCTTCAGCAGGGAAATAAACTTCACAAAAATCTCCGCCGTTGCCTCCGCATCATCCACCGCCCGATGGTGGTTTTCCAGAGATACCCCCATGGTTTTCGCCACCGCATCTAAGGTATGCTTTGCCTGATGGGGCAGAAGGATTCTTGCGATCCCCACGGTATCCACATAGGTAAACTGCCTTCTTATATTCTGCCGCAGGGCATTTTCCTTGATAAAGCTCATATCAAAATTCGCATTGTGGGCTACTAGGACAGCATCTTTGCAAAAGGCCAGGAATTCTGGCAGTACCTCTTCAATAAAAGGCGCCCCCATCACCATACTGTCATTGATTCCCGTCAGTTTTTCTATCTCAAAAGGAATAGGCACGTCGGGATTGACAAAACTGGAAAATCTGTCGGAAATCTCTCCCCCGGACACTTTCACCGCCCCGATTTCAATAATCCTGTTGTTAACCGGGGAAAATCCCGTGGTTTCGATATCAAACACCACAAATTCCGCGCTAAAATCCTGCCCCCTTTCCCCTGTAACGATTTCCTGCAGATCGTCTACCAGATAAGCTTCCATGCCGTAGATGATTTTAAAGAAATCCTGCTTATCGGGGCTGGCATCTCCTGCTTCCTTTCGCCTTGCCTTTTCTGCTTTCCACAAGTCCTCCCACACATGGTTTGCGTCCGGGAAAGCCTGCACCACCCCGTGATCTGTAATGGCAATCGCCGGATGCCCCCATTTATAGGCACATTTCACAATATCCTTTGCCTCTGATACCCCGTCCATGTCACTCATCTTGGTATGACAGTGCAGCTCCACCCTCTTGCGGGCACTGTTATCGCTCCGTGATGAGGTGAAATCAGGAATTTTCTTTACTCCTGTCAGGGAACCAATGGTAAGTTCATTATCAAATCTGTCTATGGTGGTAATACCCTTTATTTTTACAAAAGCGCCCGGCCGGATCCCCTCCTTTATTTCAGCAACCTGTTCGTTATGGGCAAACATTTTTATAGTCATGGTATCCGTGAAATCCGTCACATCAAACATAAGAATGGTTCTCTCGTTTTTGATTTCCCGGGTATCAAAGCTGATAATTTTCCCCCGGATGACTACTTCCCCTATTTCCCCTATGATATCCTCGATAGGCGATGCTTCCTCGTCAAAATCCCGGCCGTAAAGCACGTCGGGATTGTCCGAGCGTCTGACTGCCCGCCTGAAATCTCCTTTGCCGCCTTTTCCAAAGTCTCCTTTACGCAGCCCCTTCTTCTCTCCTGGAAAAGGGGTAACACTGCCCTGTCCTGTCCGGTCTGGCTGCCCCTTTCCCAAATCCGGCGCAGAAAGGGCCTTTTTGTCCTTTTGCGGCGCATTCCCGGAATTTCTCTCTACGGCTCCCGGCACGCCCACTCCCAAAACCGTTTCTCCGCTTCCCTGTCCATAGGCTCCTTCCCCACCTCCTGCACCTTTTGCCCGGGCCGCAATCTGTGCTATCTGACGGGCGATTTTCTCATCATCCTCTTCCCTAAGTCTGCCTTCTTCCTTCTCCTCATACTCCATCTGACAGGCAATGGAAAAACCGCATCTTTCATTAAAAATCTTCTCTAAGATTCTGGAAAGCTCTGCCGCTTTACTCCTTGCCAGCACCGTATCCTCTATGGTCAGTTTTAATTCATCTTCCTTAGGAAAATCTATGACCGCTCCTTTGAAAATGCTGTATTCAATCGGGCTGTGATCCCGCAGCTCCAGCAGAATGCTCTCCTTATACAAATCCATCAGTTTTCTTGGAGTGTACTGCTCCGAGAGCCGGAAACGTTCGTACAGCTTTACCGTCACATTGTGGGTGGCAAAAAACTGCTTTTTAATCTCCTTTTCCACTCTGAATACCGTTTCCTTGGGAATCAGATATTCACAGGTAACCGTCACCCGGATAAAATCCCTGCCCTTTGTAGCGGAAACCTTCTCCACCAGAACCTGCTCGAAAAGGTTCTGCATCTTTTTATCCAGTTTTAATGTTGGAAATACGTCAAAAAACTGCTTTGCCATAATAAGTGACCTGTTTTCTCCTGTTTTTATTTGCTTATATCATCATTCCAGTGCTCAAGCTCCTCCCTAAGCACTGCAAGAAGCTGCTCCTCCGGCACCTTCTTAACGATTTCTCCCTTTTTGATCAACAGACCTTCCCCAATGCCTCCTGCAATGCCGATATCCGCTTCTTTTGCTTCTCCGGGTCCGTTGACAGCGCATCCCATAACCGCCACTTTGATATCTAACGGGAACTGGGCAGCCATAGTTTCAACCTGATTGGCAAGACTGATCAAATCGATTTTGGTTCTTCCGCAGGTAGGGCAGGATACCACCTCTATGCCTCCTTTTCTAAGCCCCAGCGTCCGCAGAATCAGTTTGGCAGACTTCACCTCCTCCACCGGATCCCCGGTCAGGGATACCCGTATGGTATCTCCAATCCCCTGATTTAGTATCAGGGCAAGCCCGATAGAAGATTTGATATTGCCGCTTATGATCGTACCGGATTCCGTAATCCCCACATGAAGGGGATAATCTGTCTTTTGTGCCAAAAGCTCGTGGGCTTCCACACACATAAGAACATCCGATGATTTGATGCTGATCACCATATTCTCATATCCCAGATTTTCTATCATATGAACCTTATCTAAGGCGCTTTCCACAATTCCCTGTGCCGTGACTCCATGATACTTTTCCACCAGTTCTTTTTCCAGTGAGCCGCTGTTTACGCCCACGCGGATAGGGATATTCCTCTCTCTGGCCACAGCCACCACTGCCGCCACCTTATCCTGCCCGCCAATATTGCCGGGATTGATTCTGATTTTGTCCGCGCCGTTTTCCATAGCTGCAATCGCCATCTTATAATCAAAATGAATATCCGCAACCAGCGGAATGGATATCTGTTTTTTAATCTTTCCAACAGCTCGTGCCGCCTCCAGTGTAGGCACCGTACACCGGATAATCTCACAGCCTGCCTGCTCCAGACGGTGGATCTGCTCTACCGTAGCCTCCACATCCTCCGTCCTGGTATTTGTCATGGATTGTATTAAAATAGGGCTTCCTCCCCCAATTGTCCTGTTGCCGATATGTACTACCCTTGTATTTTCTCTCGTCATCTCTTTCGCTCCCTCCACTTTACTCTGCCTTCCCATTCCGTCCAGTGTCCTGTTTTTATTATATCCACTTTTATACTAAATGTCTATGGCGGCGTAGGATGCACCCTGAAAATACGGCTTACATACGTACTCCCGTCCTTTCCCGTGGCAAGTAACTGTATAGACAGCTCCTGGTCTGGCAGCCGTCCGGGAGGAATTTCGAACCGGACAGGCTCCCATGTTTTCAGCACCGCATCTTCCTTAAGGAGCATTTTCCTCCACTGTCCATCGCGCATTTCCACCCACAGTTTTTCCTGTTCTTCCTGGGCCCAGACCGAAAAGGAAGGCACCTCTGTCTGCCCGGGTGTCCAGATACCGGCAAGCAGAAATAACAGCAGGGATAAAAGACCGGAAAACTGTTTCTCCGTCAGCCAGATATTCTTTTCCCTTTTTTGGAGTAACTGCCGCCGGCCTTTGCGTCCTAAAAGCAGCAGGTATAAAAGCAGGGTGATCATTAGCAGAAAGAGTGGTTTTCCCAGATAAGGAAAAGGAAACTGATTTTGGGGAATTCCGCCTGCAAGCGGACTCAAAAAGCAAAAAGCCGTGTAAGCAGCAGCGGCCGCAATCAGAGATTTTTTCAACATCCATCTCATATTGTTTAGGGATAATGGTTCACGATAATGGAGAAGCGCCGTTTCTATTTCTTTCACAGACTGACAACGGCGGGAAGGTTCCCGTTCCGTACAGATTTGGATGATTTTGTTCAGAGATTTTGAAAGGCTCCTGTCATACTCCCAAAGAGGCCTGCGCTGATAAGGCGGTTTTGCCGGACTGACGCCTGTCAACATTTCATGGAAAACCGCCCCTGCGCCAAATATATCCCATGTCACATCTCCTCTGGTTTCCTGCCACTGCTCCGGCGGGCTGTATCCTGCCGTTCCGGCGCAAAAGCCTTCCCGCCCATTCTCCCCAAAATCGTTGACAGCGGTCCCTAAGTCGATCAGCTTCAGCCTCCCGTCCTGACGTATCATAATATTTTCCGGCTTTAAATCCCTATAAATCACCTTTGGGCTTCTGCTGTGGAGATAGCCAAGTATACCGCAAAGCTCCGTCATCCATCTGACAGCCTGCCTTTCCGCCGCTTTTCCATGCCTGTTTAAGTACTGGCGCAGAGTCATGCCTTCAATGTACTCCATGACCAGAAAGGTATTATCCCCCTGCTTAAAACAGTCATATATACCCGGAAGCCCCGGATGATCCTGCTTCTTTAAAATCTCAACCTCGCTTTGCAGGAAATCATCCCTGCTCTCCTTAACTGCCGCCAGACGGTTCAGATGCATATCCCTGACAAGATAGACTTTTCCTGTTCCTCCCTGACCCAAAGGGCGCAGTACCTCGTATTTATGAAACAATATCTTTTTCATTCTTTCCCCCGTTTATGATCAGATAAATCGCCGACATGTTGTCCTGCTCGCCCTTTTTGCGTGCACAGGATGCCATGGCTTTCAACCGCCTTTCAATCTGGCCCTCCCCCTTTATCTCCTCCGGGTTCAGTGCCTCCATGGTTTCCCTGTCAAAGGTTCTGTAAAAGCCGTCCGTGCAAAGCAGAAAAGCGCACCTGCCGCGGATGACCCCGGACCGGATATCCGGCCGGTCATAAGGAAAACTTCCCATGCACCTGTAGATTCCGTGCCCTCCCTGGGAATGGTCACTGGTCAGAAGTCCCGGCCCTGCGCCAGAAGAGCGCCTGCTGCCATGAGCTGCGGAATGGTACTGGTAAATCCTGCTGTCCCCCAAGTGAAAAATCATATAGCGGTTGAGCCAGATAAACAACAGGGATACTGTCGCCCCCAGCCTGATTCCTTTCCCTTCCCCATACCTGCACAGTTCTTCATTCATCCCACAGAAGCACCGCAGGAAACTGTTCCTGATAAACTTTGCCCCTTTTCCTCTTGATACAAGGGAAAGTAACTGTCCGTAAAAATTCTCCACCAGTTTTTCCGTAATGTAGCCGCTGGCATTCTCCCCTTCCGGCAGGCCGCCTATTCCATCGCTTACCACTGCCATCACCGCCCGTCCACGCCCAGTAACGGCCTGCTGCAGGGTAAGGGAATCCTGATTCACAGCCTGCCCTCCCCGGTTCCAAAATACGCCCGAAATAATATTCAATCTTTTAAAAACCTCCTGTATGCTTTGGGGTACAGAATATACTGCCCATACGCCCATTATATATTCCCGCAAAAAAAGAATCCATTATACAAGATTACCAAAAACATAATTTCGGTAATTCTGTACATGGATTCCACATGCTATCCTATAAACAATCAGAAAAATTTCGAAATATCATTGAACAGTACCAGGACCATCAGCACCATAAGAGCCATCATCCCCGCTAAATGCACCATTCCTTCCTTTTCAGGCGGAACCGGTTTGCCCCGGACAGCCTCTACCAGCAAAAACACCAAACGTCCCCCGTCAAGAGCTGGGAGAGGAAGTAAATTCATAATGCCCAGATTCACCGAAAGAAGCAAAGCAATGTTGATCATGTTGAGAGCTACATCCAGCGCACCGTAAGATTTGGCCGTATCGTAAACATCATCCACCACTTTCACAATCCCCACCGGGCCAGACACATCATCCCTTGAGAGCTGTCCTGTCACCAGCATCTTCAGGCTCTTAAAGGTAGCTTCCGCATAAAATTTCATGGTATAAAAGCCATACTGGAAGGTCTGGGGCACATTGCACTTTAAATACTGCCCTGCCGCAATACCCATCACATAGCGCTGGGCTTCCTCATCATAGGTCGGTTTTATGACTGTCGTATATTCTTCTCCGCCGCGCTCATAGGTGACAGTCAGGCTTTCGCCTTTGGTATTAAGCTGGGAAATCAGAGTCACATCCTCCCCAAGGTGGATTCTATTTCCGTTGATTTTAGTAATCCTGTCCCCCTCTTTCAAACCTGCCGCCTGGGCCTGGCTTCCCTCATAAACCTTCTGCACATGGGGGGTCAGCACACCACAGGAGGATACAATCACAAGGGCCATCACATAGGCGGTGATAAAATTGAACAAAGGCCCTGCAAGAACCGTTGAAAACCGTGCCCACACAGGCGCATTGGGAAAGGCCCCCTGGGACAACTCTCCCTTTTCTTTTTCCAGCCCGTCCTCCCCTTCAAACATGCAGGCCCCGCCGATAGGCAGAAGCTTTAAGGAATATTTGGTGTCCCCTTTTGTAAAGGAAAACAGCGCCGGTCCCATTCCGATGAAAAACTCCACCACACGGATGCCATTTTTCTTTGCCACAATGAAATGACCGAACTCGTGGGAAATTACCACAACAAAAAATATAATCAGAAATAAAATAATAGATACAGCCATCTATACCCTCCTGCTGGCATCAATATATTCATAAACCGCCGCTTCCGTTTCTAAAATTTCCTCCACGGAAGGATTCTGTATGACCTTATGTTGCTCCATGGCGCCCTGAATCAAATCATAAATTTCAAGGAACCTGATTTTCCGCTCAAGAAAAAGTGCCACCGCCTTTTCATTTGCCGCATTGTATACGGTAGGCATACTGCCGCCCTTTGCCACCGCATCATATGCCATGGAAAGTCCCCGGAAAGTCTCCGTATCCGGCTTTTCAAAAGTCATGGACGATAACTGGTAAAAATCAACTCTCTTTCCCTCCATCGGACGCCTGTCAGGATAAAACAGGGCATACTGAATCGGCAGCTTCATGTCGGGCATGCCAAGCTGGGCCATAATGCCTCCGTCTGCATACTCCACCATAGAATGGATAATGCTCTGGGGATGAACCACCACCTGAATATCTTCCGGCTCCACACCAAAGAGCCACTTTGCCTCAATGACTTCCAGCCCCTTATTGACAAGCGTGGAAGAGTCCACTGTGATCTTCCTTCCCATGGACCAGTTTGGGTGCCTTAAGGCGTCCTCCACTGTAATATCCAGAAGTTCTTCCCTCTTTTTCCCTCTGAAAGGGCCTCCTGATGCAGTAAGGAGTATCTTCCTTACCCGGTCTTTGTTTTCCCCGTGCATAGACTGGAAAATTGCGCTGTGCTCACTGTCAACAGGCAGAATAGACACTTTTTTTTCAGCCGCCAAAGGCATAATAATATGGCCTGCCGTCACCAGCGTCTCCTTATTTGCGAGTGCGATGGTTTTTCCCGCCTGAATCGCTGCAATCGTAGGTCTGATACCTATCATGCCCACAATGGCCGTGACTAAAACATCCATCTGCTCCATAACTGCAATTTTCAGAAGACCGTCCATGCCCTGGAGAACCTTCGTTCCTGTATCCGCCACCTTCTTTTTCAGTTCATCTGCCGATTCCGGCGCCCACATAACTGCATACAGGGGTGAAAATTCGCGGATCTGCCTTTCCATTTCCCTGACATTGCTTCCCGCCGCAAGAGCTGTCACCTGTAAATCCCCATTACTGCGCACAATTTCCAGCGTCTGCGTGCCGATAGAGCCTGTAGAGCCCAAAATTCCAATCTTTTTCATCTCGTCCTCCATTCATGGCAGTCCCGGAGACTGTACTCCCGGACAGTACGCCATCTGGTACATTCAGCCAGTACTTTACCCCTGTCACCCATGTATCAGCAAAAGCGCCAAAAAGTAAATCATGGGCGCTGTAAATATCACGCTGTCAAATCGGTCCATGACACCTCCATGGCCCGGTATCAGCTTTCCGTAATCTTTTATCTCGTGGTTTCGCTTGATTGCCGACGCCGCAAGGTCGCCTACCTGTGAAATGACCGCCCCCACTGCACTGATCAGCACAAAAATCCATGTGATCTGCTGCTGTTCAATAACACGTTCTACCAGAAAATAGGCATAGGCTGCCCCTACAAGAGCCGAGCCTGCGATCCCCCCCAAAGCTCCCTCAATGGATTTCTTGGGACTTAAGACAGGTGCAAGTTTATGCTTTCCAACCAGCATCCCCACCACATAAGCGCAGGTATCGCAGATCCATGAGCTGATAAAAATCATCCATACGGTGTAGATTCCATAAGGAAGGCTTCTCACCAGATAAATAAAAGAAAGCATAACAGGTGCATAGGCGGTACAGAAAAAAGCGCACATGATCTGCTCTGCCCTGTATCCGGGAAATGCAAACACGTAAAGAAACATAAAAGCCACTAAAATGGTAATCAGCGCCAGAAAAAGATAAATTCTGTCTTCGCCAAAAAACATCAGCAGATAGTATGCCGCGATTCCCACATATCCGGTTATCTCAAGGCCGTTCACTTTCCGCCCTGCGCCTCCTGCCCCATCCAGCCCTGTCAGTTTACACGCCTTCATAAGCTCATGGTAAGCCGTGACCGCCAGAAAAAGAAGTACTGCCGCTAACAGATAACCGCCTGTCAAGATGGTAAATAATGCCACAACCACCAGTATGATACTGCTCATCAGTCTCTTCCCGAACATACCTACTCCTCCTTAAATGCGGCCATATCTTCTGTCTCTATGATTATATGCTTCCACAGCTTTGACCAATTCTTCCTTTGTAAAATCAGGCCATGCCACCGGAGTAAAATAAAATTCCGTGTAAGCTGACTGCCACAGCAGAAAATTGGAGATCCTCTGCTCATTGCAGGTACGTATCAGCAGATCCGGTTCAGGAAGTCCATGAGTATCCAGAATACCGGAAAAATACTCCTCCGTCACATCCTGTGCCGACAGGCTTCCCTGGGCGGCCCTGTGCGCGATTTCCCGGGCGGCCCGAATAATCTCATCCCTGCCCCCGTAATTTAACGCAATCTGAAAATGAAGCCCGTCATTATCCTTTGTGGACTCCTCCAGCTGGGCGATCCTGTTTCTGATATCCTCATCCAGCCCCGTTTTGTCCCCAATGACCCGGACGCACATCCGGTTCTTTTTAGCGGTTGTCAGACAGGTCTTCATATAATTCCGAAGAAGCTTCATAAGGGCGTCCACCTCATCCTTTGGACGGTTCCAGTTTTCCGTGCTGAAAGCATAGACTGTAAGATACTGTATGCCCATCCGGTAAGCTTCCTCACAGATGACTTCCACTGTCTTTGCTCCCTGTACATGCCCGTAATTTCTTGGCATGCCCTTGCTTTTCGCCCATCTGCCGTTTCCATCCAGAATAATGGCCACATGCTTTGGCATGACCAGTTCGTTTTTCTCTGTCATATATCAGACACCTTTCTTTTTCATCGGCAACGGGCACCACGCCCTGCGGGATGCCCGTTACTTTTATACGGTAAGGATTTCTTTTGATTTTTCTTCCATCAGCTTATCAACATCTTTAATATACTTATCTGTCAGCTTCTGCAGTTCGTCTGTCAGTTCTTTGATCTCGTCTTCAGAGACTTCCGCCTTGGCAAGCTTTTTAAAAGCGTCATTTCCGTCCCTTCTGATATTGCGGACAGCCACTTTGCTCTCCTCCGCCTTCTTCTTTACATCCTTCACCAAATCTTTTCTGCGTTCCTCGGTAAGCTCCGGGAACACCAGCCGGATCACCGCCCCATCGTTGGAAGGATTGATTCCGATATCGGAAGTCAGGATCGCTTTCTCGATTTCCTTGATCAGAGACTTCTCCCAGGGCGCAATCTGTATCATCCTTGCCTCTGGAATCGTCACATTACCCACCTGCTGAATCGGCGTAGGCGTCCCGTAATAGTTTACCCTAAGCTTATCCAGAACATGGGGATTGGCCCTTCCTGCCCTGATTCCCTGATAATCGCTCTCCAAATGCTCGTATGTTTTTCTCATTTTGTCGTCATAAATCTTTAATCTTTCATCCATATTCCCGTCCTCCGTTTAAACCGTCACCTTTGTTCCGTTAAACTTTCCTTTCATTGTATTTACAATACTGTTTTCTTCATTTAAACGAAATACCCACATGGGCATTTTGTTGTCTCTGGCCAGTATGGAGGCCGTCATGTCCACCACCTGCAGATTTTCGGCTATCACCCTGTCAATGCTGATTTCATCATACTTTTTCGCTGACGGGTTGAGCGCCGGATCGCTATCGTAAACACCGTCAATGGATTTTGCCAGCAAAATAACCTGGGCTTCCACTTCCACCGCCCGAAGCACCACTCCTGTGTCCGTGGAGAAATAAGGGTGTCCCGTCCCCCCTGCAAAAAAAACCACCATGCCTTTCTCAAAATATTTATTTGCCCTGTCTTTGGAAAATAGTTTGGTAAAGGAGCCGCATTCAAAAGGCGTAAGGACAGCCGTCTTCATGCCCACGCTGCGGAAAATCTCCGAAACATAGATACAATTCATCACGGTGGCCAGCATCCCTATCTGGTCGGCCTTCGTCCTGTCAATATTTTCGCTGGTCCTTCCCCGCCAGAAGTTTCCGCCTCCGGTAACGATCCCCACCTGGATATTCTCCTGTGTCAGTTCCTTTACCTGCAGGGCGACCGCCCTCACGGTATCTTCGTCAAACCCTGTCTTTTTGTCTCCTGCCAGAGCTTCTCCGCTCAATTTCAGTAAAATTCTCTGCATAACCGCACCCCGTTTATTTTTTATTCTTAATCTCATCAAAAATAGATGTAGGATTAATGTCTGCATAGCACTGGGAGCATTTGCCTTCAATGACCGCCCCGTTGCTGACCTGGACAAATTTTGACTTGATATCTCCTATTACAATAGCTGTTGATTCTAAGATCACAGTTCCATGTACATCCACATCACCCTTTACAGCTCCGGTAACCACTGCATTTTCCGCATTGATATTGCCCAGTATCACCGTCTTTGGCCCGACCTTTATGCTGCCCTTACAAAGGATATTCCCCGTGATCTGTGCCCCTTCCATGTAAACCTCCGAAGCCTTTACCTCTCCTTCCACCGTTCCCGAAATACTCAGCTTTCCATCGATCTCCACGTCCCCGTAAACGGTTCCCCTTATGGCAAGAGCGCCTTCCGCTGTAATGTTGCCGTTAATGACCATGGAATCAGCCAGTACTGAGAGATTTCCGACAGATTTTTTTAGAGGCTGCTGGGGCTGTACCGTTTTCTTTTTTTGGGGAGCCACTGACACCGGAGCCGGATTATCCGGCGCAGGGGATGCAAAAATAGGATCATCCGGGTTATCCGTCATCTCTATTTCCTCCATCTTGTCCAACATCTGGCTTAAATCCTTGTTAAAACCGTCCTGAAATTCATTGTCCGCCGCCTTTGACTGTGGCTTTTTTCCCGATGCCCAATCCTGGGCCATTTTGTCCTGTACCTGTGTGCTGCCTGCGCTTTGGTTTTCCTCTGTATCTGCCTGTATCACCAGTTCATTGACCGCCTGTGATAAGTCCTCCTTTAAATCCGAGAAAAATCCCATTTTCCCTCTCCTCCATTCCTGCTTTTGGTATTTTTAATATATCAATCCTCTATTTCCTTCCTATTATGGTGAATCGGTTCTGTCCTGTCTGTCACAGGCAGAATCACCGCGTCTCCCCTTTCCTGAATCTGTCTGATAATCTCAGGAAGGGCTTCCACCGTTGAATTCTTATTGGAAGCATCATGCATCAATATCATGCCCCTGTTTACATTATCTATCTTTCCCAGGCAGTTTTCCATAATACTTTCCGGGCTTAAACTACCGCTTTCGGCATCCCCCGCAGTAATATTCCAGTCAAAATAAGTTATCCCGCTTTCATCCAGATAATCGATAAGATCCTGCATATCCACATTGTTCACCACATTGGAACTTCCGCCGGGGAACCGGTATACCCTGGGCCAGATTCCTGTAATTTCATATAGATATTCCTGAAGCTGCTCCAAATCCGCTATGAAACTTTCCCTGGATGCATAGATCTCATTGTACTTATGGCTGTAAGAATGCATCGCCAGGGTGTGTCCCTCCGCCACAATTCTCCGGTAAGCATTTACTGCCTGCTCTCCGCTCTTGCCAACCACGAAAAAAGTCGCCTTTACATCATATTCCTTTAATATGTCCAGAATTCTGTCTGTGTTGCTGCTTGGCCCGTCGTCAAAGGTTAAAAAAATCTGTTTCAATTGACTTCCGTCCTCCTGAAGCTGCCCTGCATTTACCGTATTCCGTGATGATACTTCCACCGCTCCGGCAGTATAGATGCCAGCAGCCGTATCGGAACTTTCCCCCGCAACCGCTATAACAGCTTCCAGTTCCTTCACCTTTTCCTTAAGCTGTCCCACACGGACTCCCAGAACAATACAGACAGCCGTCAGGACAATGATTACGGTTATGATTGCCGTCACAATTATTCTTTTCAGATGCAGAATTCTTTTGCTCCGGTCATAAGTCCCCTCCATGACTCAATAACTCCTTATAATTTCTTTGCGTATATTGTAACACAATATGCTTTTGTGGGAAAGAGCCAAATTTTTTTGTTGACATTACCCAGCATTTGTATTATAGTTTAATTTCCCTTTTATAAAAATTTCATAAAAAGTTAAAAGTTTACATACAAGCAGACATTCTCTAGCGAACGATTCATATGTTAATAATTACGATGAGAGGAACGAAAAGATGAACCTGATTGAACTATTTCTTATTGCAGTCGGCCTTTCCATGGACGCCTTTGCCGTGTCCCTGTGCAAGGGCCTTGCCACTCCTAAAATCTCGTCAAAGCACATTCTCTCCGTGGGCCTGTGGTTCGGCGGTTTCCAGGCGCTGATGCCTGCTGCCGGCTTCTTTCTCGGCTCTGCCTTTGAAAGTTATATCACTTCTTTTGATCACTGGATCGCCTTTCTGCTGCTGGGCTTCATCGGTGGGAACATGATACGGGAATCCTTTGAAAAAGATCCTGACAGCTCCGCAGATGATTCCTTTGCACCAAAGACCATGTTCATCATGGCCGTGGCAACCAGCATTGACGCCCTTGCCGCAGGTATCACCTTTGCACTTCTGCCTGATGTCAATATTCTGACGGCAGTGCTCTTTATCGGAACAATTACTTTTATCTTATCTGGTACAGGTCTTAAAGTGGGCAATGTGTTCGGACTGAAATACAAAGCCAAAGCGGAATTTGCCGGCGGGCTGATTCTCGTATTGATTGGATTGAAAATACTTTTAGGACATCTGGGCATTATAAGCATTTAAGCATCCCGGATGATTCCAGATAAGCAGCAGATATACTTTCTACAAGCCAGCTTATTGTAAACAGAGCCGGAAGCTTAACTGCTTTCCGGCTCTTAGTTTCTTTGCTATAAACACAATAAGTTATGAATTACATACCTGCCTGTGCTGCAACTTCTGCTGCGAAGTCGTCCACTTTCTTTTCAATGCCTTCGCCTGTCTCAAAACGTACAAATCTCTTAATGGAGAGATTTGCGCTGTTCTCTTTTCCGACCTGTGCAACATACTGTGCCACTGTCTGCTTTCCGTCTTCCGCTTTCACATAAATCTGCTCTAACAGGCATACTTCTTTCAGTTCCTTGTTAAGACGGCCTGTCACTGCACCTTCAATAACCTTTTCGGGTTTGCCTGCCATCTTAGGATCATTGGCAATCTGCGCTATCAGGATTTCTTTCTCATGGGCTTTATATTCTTCGGAAACATCTGCTGTGGACACATATTTAGGAGAAAGGGCTGCCACCTGCATTGCAATATTAGTCAATGCTTCCTTTACAGCGTCATTAACAACGTCTGTATCAGCTTCCACAATAACGCCGATCCTTCCGCCGCCATGCACATAAGAAACCACACAGCCGTTTTCAGCGATAACTTTTTCAAATCTTCTGATATTTAAATTCTCACCGATCCTAGCAACTTTTTCTACCAGCGCATCCTTCACTGTCTTGGATGTGTCTTCGTTCCAGCTTTCAGCCAGAAATGCATCTATATCTGCTGCGTCAGATTCCACTGCCTGGTTTGCCACTGCTGTTACAAAGCTCTGGAATTCTTCATTCTTTGCAACGAAGTCTGTCTCGGAGTTAACTTCCACCACCGCTGCTGTCTTATCATCTTTAAGGACTACCTTGCAAAGACCTTCCGCTGCAATTCTTCCTGCTTTCTTATCAGCTTTAGCCTGTCCGTTTTTCCTAAGGAACTCAATGGCTGCATCCATATCCCCGTCAGTTTCCCCAAGGGCTTTCTTGCAGTCCATCATACCTGCACCGGTCATCTCTCTTAATTCTTTTACCATAGCTGCTGTAATATTAGCCATTTTATTATTTCCTCCTACTCTTCCCTGTCGAATTATTGTTACTATTCACGGCTTGGAAGCCGCTCACAGCAACGCTCCGGGGCGGTATTTGCCCCTCACTCCTGAATCATGTTCTCACGAAAATGCGCAACACATGCACATTCCTGAATAGTAACAAATTATTCAGCTTCTGCTGCTGCCACTTCTTCAATATCCTCCGGAGCAGCTTCGCCTGCCGCTTCCTCCATCTGGGCCTCAACATTTTCTTCACCCTGGTTTGCCTCGATAACAGCGTCAGCCATCTTGGAGACAATCAGTTTGACAGCCCTGATGGCATCGTCATTGCCGGGGATGATGAAATCAAGTTCTTCAGGGTCGCAGTTGGTATCGCCAATGCCAATCAGTGTAATGCCGAGGGCATGAGCCTCCTGCACACAGATTCTTTCCTTCTTGGGATCTACAACAAAAATAGCATCGGGAATTCTGGTCATATTCTTGATACCGCCAAGATTCTTCTCAAGCTTTTCCCATTCCTTCTTAAGCGCAATAACTTCCTTCTTGGGAAGTACGTCGAAGGTTCCGTCTTCTGCCATTGTTTCAATTGCTCTTAATCTTTCAATTCTGCTCTGGATGGTCTTAAAGTTGGTGAGCATACCGCCTAACCATCTCTCATTTACATAATACATGCCACAGCGTTCAGCCTCTGTCTTAACAGCATCCTGTGCCTGCTTTTTCGTGCCGACAAAAAGAATTGTCCCGCCCTGGGAAGCAATTTCAAATACAGCCCTGTAAGCTTCGTCAACCTTCCCTACTGATTTCTGCAAATCAATAATATGGATTCCATTCCTCTCTGTGAAAATGTAGGGAGCCATTTTAGGGTTCCATCTTCTTGTCTGATGTCCGAAATGGACACCTGCTTCTAATAACTGCTTCATTGAAATAACACTCATGTTTCTACCTCCATTTGGTTTGTCTTCCGCATATCTTCTTCTCTCCTGCAAACCTTCCTTTTCCCAGAATCCGTCTGAAAATAGATTCTCGGTTCTGGCAAATTACGGCGGAAAGCACCGACAGTTAATAAATATGCGTGTTTTATAGTCACAACTTTAAAATTATATCATAGAAAAATCCCTCTTGCAAGGGATTTTCTAACCTTAATTCATTCTGGAAATGATTTTTGCAATTTTTTCCATATCCGCATCTCTTGGAATCTCAAAGACTCCTGTATTGATGCGCTTATCATAACCATTTTCATACAGATAACGGTCAAAAGCTGTGGCTGTCTCCACCAGTCCTGCCTCTTCTAATCTCTGACATACGCTGTAGGAACTGTCGCCGCTCTTTATTTCAATCGTAAAATTTCCTTCTTCTGTATCAGATGCAGGTTCACTTTCAGATGCAGAAGCTTCTCCCGAAGCGCCCCCGCCGGATTCCTCCGCCGGAACTTCCTGTGCAGTTTCTGCTTCTTTTTCCTCTGCGCTCTCCTGCTCTGGCTCTGTAACAGCTTCCGGTTCCTGCTCCGGCTGTGTATCTTCTTCCTGCTGGGCTTGCTGTGCATCTTCTTCTGGCTGCTGCTGTGTATCTCCTTCCTCCAAAGGCTCCTGCACTTTTTCGGATTCCTGGGTATCAGAACCATCCTGGTCCGCCGGCTGCTGATCTACCTTCGATGGTACTCCATCTCCTTCCAGCTCCTCCTCATAGGAAGCCAGAGTATCTGCCAACAGGACACTCTCCTGCGTCATTCCCAGGGCTTTTGCCCGTTCTATTACTTCTTCATCGCTTAAAACCTCTTTTTTCCCTGCAAGGATTCCCATGATCAGCGCGGTCACAACTACCCCTATACCTAGTCCCCTCAGATAGTATTTCAAGTTCATCATCCTGCCCGATTCCTCATACTCCTTCAAATAAGCCGATAACCAGCTTTACTTCTCCTACTCCCAGCCCAAGTTCCCTGGCAATCGCCACGTCAGATTTTCCTGCTTTATGAAGCTCCAGTATCCTGTCATTATTATTTCTTTTGACAGGCTTTTCACTCTCTTTTTCCCTGGCTGTCTCCAATACTGCCAGAACTGCTTCTTCCGGTATATCCGCAGACGCCATGGAGCCAGCAGGAACTGCTTCTTTTCCACTTTCTGCCGTCAGTTTTTCCTTTCCGGCTGTCCTGGCTGCCCGGTTCTTCCTGCTTCTTTTCTTTGGCTTTTGTGTCTCCTCCGTCACATTTGCCGCTGCTTCCGGCTGTGATGGTGACGGGGGATATTTGATTTCAACTCTGGGGGCGGATATGGGAATAAATTCTGTCTCCAAAACCTGGGCGGCTGCTTCATCTGCAGCCTCCTTTGCAGTTTCCTTCACCGTCCCGCCAACCACTTCCTGAATCTCCTTCGCCTTCTTTTGTGTCTCTATGGCCGTAATCTCCGCATCCCTTACCGACTGCTTGATCTGGCTGGCAGTTTTGGCCGCTTCGCTCACCGTACTTTTTAAAGTTTCCTGCTTATCATTCAGCATATCGTAAAGGAATACCACTTCCTTATGATTCTTGTTGATTTCATCCAGAACGGTATCAGAATATTCATTGATCGCCATTATCTTTTCATTGGTCAGGCGCTCCATGGACCGTTCTGTCTTTTCTATGGCATAAGTGACTGTCTCGTCAATAATGTCCTCTACCCGTCCTCTGGCATCTTCTACCTTCTTTTCAACCATTTCCTTTACGTCTTTTTCACTTATCCCTAAAGACGCCTGCTGGCTGCCTTTCTTTCCCGCTGGGAGAAGGAAACTCAGTATGAACACAACAGCGCCAAAAGCAACAAGGATTATTTCCACTATACTCATATTTCCACCCGTATATCATCAGATTTTCATGTCAAAGCCGCCCCGCCCTTTCAGGGTTACCTTTCCGTCCCCGGCAATTTCCTCTTTCTTACGCTTTCGTCCGCCATCGCCGGAATAGCTTCCATTTCCTTTATCTTTCGCATCAAAACGTTTACCTTCATTCTCTGCCTTATCCCTCTGATGCACCTGACGGATTTTATTATCAACCGTCTGGTCAAACTGCTTCTGGAAATTAAACTGGTCTATCGTGCCTTTATTGTCTTCGTTATGCTTGATATTGGTGAAATCCTGGGCTCTCGTCACCTGCCCCTGAAGTTCTACCCTGCTGATTGTCATAGCTTAAGTCACGCTCCTTCCAGAACCTGAACGCAGATTCCCTGCGCCGGCACAAATTTACAACGGAACCATTTTTACATCGCCCGCTTCCTTTATGAATCTGCAATAATGGGTATTGCCCTTTATTATCGTAGAAACATCTGCAATGCTGATGCGGGTTCCCCCGTAAACTTCTCCTGTCACTTCCACCTTTGCAGAATTACTTGCATTTAAAATCGTCTGCAGATCTTCCATTTTCTTTATGCAGACATCCCGCTCCCGCTTCAGGCTTTTCTCCTTCTCAAGGGTCACACGGGCAAATTCCATCTGTTCCGGCCTAAGCTGGATACCGCTGCTTAACTTTCTTGCGGCATTTTCCAGAATCGGTTTCAGCGACTCTAACTCTTTTTCCTTGTCAATAATCTGCTGCTGCAATTCCAGCAGCCTTATCTTAACGCTAGGGTCTGCCCCCACTTCAATGACTGTAGCCGCCCCCATGGAAGATCCAAGGGTCTTTACCTGAACCAGATGTGCCGCTGATACTTTTCCTCCGGTGATAAATCCCCTGCGCCCGCTTACGATAACCTCTGAATCAGCCATGACCTCACTGTGCAGGATGGACTCCGTAGACACATAACCGCCTGCACTCACCTTAGAATTTTCAAGGAATTTGGCAATTACATTTCCTTCCGCCTTTAATACGCCTTTTCCCATTCCATTCATGCCCCGGACTATGATGATATTTCCTCCCGATTCAAGATAAGCGCCTTCCACAACGCCCCTCACTTCAATATCGCCCCTTGCCTTCACGGAGAAATTGGCGCATACATTCCCATTCACCTTGACGCTGCCGTCGTAATCAATATTTCCTGTAGCATTATCCACATTTTCCACCTCAAGGACATTGGACACAAATACCATGCCATCTACAAGCGACACATGACCATCCACTTTGGCTTTCAGCTCCAGCCGGTCGTCAGAGAGAACGGAATTCCTGTCCCCTTTAATGGACAGTCTCTTTACATCCCTGGGCTTTATCTTTTCATCATAAATTGTCCTGCCCGGATCACCCAGATCTGCCGGGTGCAATCTCGCCAGAAGTTCGCCTTCTTTACAGTGGTTGATTGTATTCAGATTGAAAAAGTCTACGCTTCCATCCTCTTTCAGTGTAGGCTTTACACACAGGTTTGTTTCAAAAAAGTACTCAATACTGGCATCCTTCCCATGTCTGGGAAGTTTTCCTTTAACTACAACCATATCGGCACAGTAAACCGGATTTTCAAAGAACTTAATCAGCCCTTTCTTCAAGATACCGAATTTAATTTTCTTGTGCTCCAGATCATTAAAGAATTCATCTGCCGTCATCCTTTCCCCATTAAGGGAAGGCGGATAAAATCTGGCAATTGCAAGCATCTTATCCTGGCTGACCTGCATCTGGTAACTTTCACGCACTTCATTATAGTGCTTATTGTTTATTACAAACTGATATTCCCCGGTTGTGGTTCCAAGGGAATCCATTATCCCTTTATTCAGCCCTGTTGTATCAAAGTCTACACCATTGCGGGTCAGATAACTTATTACTTCCCTGATCCTTACCGGCTTTCCCCCTTCTTCAGGGAGAAAAATTTTCAATGATGTTTCCTTCTCGCCACATACTATCTGAAAATAGCCATTTCTCATTCATGCACCCCCTTACATAAATCTGTTAATACTTTTATGCAGAAAAGAAACCCATATAATGGCCCATTTTTGTTTTCATTTTCTGCAGTGCTCTTGTATGCAGTTGAGATACTCTGGATTCAGATACTTCAAGCACATTGCTGATTTCCTTAAGCGTTAAATCTTCATAGTAATAAAGCAGTATCACTTTCTTTTCTTTTTCAGTAAGAAGTTCAAGCGCCTGCTGTAACATCTTCTTTAACTCTTCCTTTTCAATTACCTCCTCCGGGCCGTCAAAGCGGCGCTGGCTGGTCTGGTCGGCCGGTATTTCACTGCCGGATTCCATAAATTCGTTTAAGGATACCAGTCCGGTAATCTTCATCTGGGACTGCCATGCCAGATAATCATCCTCTGAAATTCCAAGGCCTAATGCAATTTCTTCGTCTGTTGCCGCCCTGCCCATGGAACTTTCTATTTCCTTTACCACTGCATCAATTTTTTTCTGTTTCTGTCTGATTGTCCTTGGAATCCAGTCCATCTTCCTAATCTGGTCCAAAATGGCTCCCCGTATTCGGAGGCTTGCATAGGTCTCAAATTTAACTGCCTTCATGCTGTCAAATTTGTCGATTGCGTCAATCAGTCCGAAAATGCCGTAACTTACCAAATCATCATACTCTACATTGTACCCAAGGTACATACTAAGACGCCCTGCCACCAGTTTTACCAATGATGCATATTCCAGTATAAGCTTCTCTCTTATTTCGGGCGATTTCGTTTTTGCATAAGTTTCCCACAGCTTATTTCTTCCTGCCTCGTCCATTGACACCTCCATCACCCACGGTTAAATATTTTCTTCTGCTCCATTTTCCGCACTTTTACTTTCCATATAGTCTCCGCCTTCCCCGGCAAATTCCTTTTCTATTACCTCTCCTTCCTTTGCCTCCTCTTCCAAAATCTGCTCCATAAAAGCCGTCACTTTTTTCTGGACAAAATTTCCTGTCAGATAAAAAAAGATAAGAACAAACAAAAGTATAGGCAGCATTTCTTCCATTGTATAATGAAAGCAGTACATGGCAATGCTGACAACTGCACCTGCCAGCAGCATTAAAAATGGTGCAAATAACTTATTCTTTCTCATATGATCTTCTCCGGTTTTCCCACAGACCGTATGTAAAATTCTCCGGTTTTCGGATAAAAAATTACTGTTCTTCCATACGAATCCCCAGTATCTTCCGCAAGGATCGGTATTCTTAATTCGGCAAGCTTTTTCTTGCTGGCAAGCACATTGCGTTCTCCTACACGGATCATATCGCTTTTGCCGCCAAAAGCAAACATCTGTGCGCCTCCGGCAATTTTGGCTACAAGCCTGCTGCGGTTTGCCCCCATGCGCACAACGGCGTTTACAAGGTCTTCTATTCCTGTATCTGCAAATTTAGGTCTGTTTGTATTATTCTTAATTTCACTACTATCCGGCAGCATGACATGTACAAGCCCGCCGATACCTGTTCCCGGGTCTCTGATTGCGATCCCCACACAGGAGCCTAAACCCAGTGTAGTCACTCCGTCATCCCCCCGGCATGTCTTCATGTCTGCCATTCCAACTTTAATCACTTCACTCATTTTAAGAATCTCCTGTCCCTTTTTCTTCTGAAGCCTACATTACACCAAGCGCTGTAAGAATTTTTTCGTAAGACTCCATATCCGGAACCAGGATGAAATAACCTTCCAGTTCAATATCATCTGAGAACTGGGTCTGTATCAGCAATATGTTATCCCCGTAAATACCGAATTCCACCGCGGGTACGCTCAGCAGCGCGCCTGCCATATCAATTCCAATCTGGGGAACAGAGGGGTAGATCTTTAAAGTGGTAAGCGCTGACAATGCATTCAGGTACGCTCCTGTTATTACATTCCCAACCTCCTTGATAGCAGAAGTCTCCATGTCGCCAAAATTGCAGTCTTCCGCTGTGTCCTCATCAATTCCCAGCATACCGCACATCAGTTTATTTACCAGATGCGCAGCGGCAGTTTTGCTTAAGATAAACATCATGCTTCCGTCTATATCCCCTGCCACTTCAAGATAAATGCTGACCATAATCTGGTCATCACCGCCTACGATTTCGCCCAAATCTTTAAATTCAAGCAACTGAACCTGGGGCACCGACATATCCACCTTACATCCTATCATCTGCGAAAGAGCTGTGGTAGCGTTGCCCGCTCCGATATTGCCTAATTCTTTTAACACGTCAAAATACTGACCTGTTAATTGCTCCATACTAAGATCTTTCATGATCCCTCCTAATTAACAGTACATTTCTATTACATATTCCAGCAACTTCACCTGTCCATCACAACAGCATTAAGGTCAAGAAGAGAAATCAATTCATTATCATGCTTGCCGATACCTGTAAGGAAAATATTTTTATCTTCCTTCCCGTCGTAAGTAATTTTTTCAATTTCATCCATGGTAAGGGTGACAACCTCTTTCACCTCATCCACTATTATGCCGATGGTTCCATGCTGTTCCAGCTTGAGAATGATAATCCTGGTGGCCTTGGTGATCTCGTCTGCTTCAAGGTCCATTTTAACCCGCAGGCTCATGACAGGAATGACTTCCCCGCGCAGATTAATGACCCCTTTGAGATAATCCGGCACCCTGGGCACTCTGGTGATGTGCTGCATGCGCACGATATTATCTATAAACTTAATATCCACGCCGTACTGCTCATCTCCTAATTTGATTACAATATATTGTACAGTATCATATTCTGTTTTCATTTCGCCTATATTATTCATGCCCGATACTCTTAGTTCTTCCATTGTTCTTCCCCCTGTCCTATATCAATGCATTGGCATCTAGAATCAGAGCCACTTCGCCGTCGCCTAAAATTGTTGCACCGCTAATAATTTTGCACTTACTGATATATCTGCCAAGTGATTTTATAACAATTTCCTGCTGTCCCCTTAATTCATCTATTACAAGTCCGGCCAGGTTTTCGCCTTTCTTGACGATAACGACTACCAGATTTTCGTCCGGTGCCTTGGAACTTTCGATATCCAGCTCATCGCTCAGCCTGATAATGGGGATAACGCTGCCGCGCAGATTGATCACCTCTTTATTCTGGACAAGCTTGATATCGCTGGGGCTGATATCTTCAAGTGTCTGGATGCTTCCTAAAGGAATCGCATATTTTTCTCCGCCCACAGCTACCATAAGGGCCTGAATAATTGCAAGGGTAAGAGGCAGTCTGATGATCCAGGTGCTTCCCTGTCCTAACTGGGATTTTACTTCCACTTCCCCGCTTAAGGATTCGATCTTTGATTTCACAACGTCCAGCCCTACACCGCGGCCTGATACGTCCGAAATCTCCTTTGCAGTTGAAAAGCCCGCATGGAAAAGCAGATTGATAATGTCCTTTTCGGTCATGTTATCTCCCTGATCAGGTGTGATAACGCCGCGCTCAATCGCTTTATTTTTAACGGCCTGCACGTCAATGCCGTTGCCGTCGTCCCTTACTTCTATTACAACGTTGTTGCCGTCCTGATACGCGTCCAGGAAAATAGACCCAACCGGAGGCTTGCCTCTCTCAACACGGACTTCGGCAGATTCCAGACCGTGGTCTGCGGAATTACGCAGAAGATGCATCAGAGGATCCCCGATTTCATCCACCACTGTACGGTCAAGTTCTGTCTCCTCACCTGACATATACAGTTCCATCTTCTTATCCAGCTTCTTGGAAAGATCGCGGATCATTCTGGGGAATTTGCTTACAACACTCTCTATGGGAACCATCCTTACTTTCATAACCGACTCATGAAGGTTGGTGGTTACACTTTCAAGATATTCAATCTGCTCATTGAATCCTGAGCTGGAAACGCCGTCCGTATTGGAAGCGGAAACCAGTGAATTCTTTGCAATGATAAGTTCACTTACCAGATTCATGAGCACATCCAGCTTTTCGATATCCACACGGACTGTCCGGTTCACTACCGGCTTGCCTCCGGCCTTTTTATCGTTTGCCTTTGTGGGCGTACTCTGAGTCTGGGGCTGGCTGCTCTGGGACTGGGGCTGTGTCTGGGTGGTCTGTACGGTGTTTGTGCTTACTGCCGGCACATCCGTATTTTCCTCCTCCACAGGAACAGCCTCACACTCATAAGGCGCACCTACGACTCTCTCTATTTCAGAAACCACTTCGGTTACGCTCAGAATTTCTTCAAGGGTACACTCCGAAACTACAAGCAGACTGAAATCAAGATCAAATTTTTCATCCTCAATATCCTGGGCGGAAGGACTGCATACAATAATCTCCGCTCTTTCTTCCACTGCTTTGTATACAAGAAAAGCCCTAGCCGCCTTAAGCAGACAGCTCTCCTGTATGTATACAGTCAGTCCGAAAACATTCTTTCCCTGGGCTTTTGCCGAAGAAAAAACCAGCCGTTCCGTCTCACCGACTTTAATGTTCATCCATTTGCCGGCAAAGGTATCTTCCTGTACATCCTTTTTCTCTTTAGCGGCTTTCCCTTTCGTCTCCTCTTTCTTTTCGCCCGGATTCAGGTACCTGTTCAACTGGTCGATCAACTGCTGGTTATCGTTGGTTCCTTCATCAGCAGTCTCCTGAATGGTACTGGTATACTCCTCCAGGGCATCCAGACACTGGAACAATGTATCGATCAGGTTGGAATCGGCTTTCATGGTTCCATTCCTGACTTCCGAGAACACATTTTCCATATCATGGGTCAGCGCCTGCATACGCTTATATCCCATAGTCCCGGCCATCCCCTTTAAAGAATGGGCAGCCCTGAAAATCTCATTAATAGTATCCGAATCCTCCGGTTCCTGCTCCAGCTTTAATATCTGGGTATTCAGATTTTCAAGGTGCTCCTTTGTTTCATCAAGAAAAATTTCAAGATATTGATTTACATCCATTTTAAATTACCCCCACGTTCTTTATTATTTCCTGCGCAATTCTCTCCAGACTTATTCCCGGACCGGAAAGCCCGGCAAGCACAATGCTTCTGGGCATTCCATATACCGCGCAGGTGGCTTCACTTTGAGCAAATACCTTCACCCTCTTTTTTTCCTTTAAATTCCTGATTCCTACCGTGCCGTCCGCCCCCATACCTGTAAGGACGGCACACACCACCTCATCATATCCGCAGTCTGCCAGGGATTCGTACATATAATTGGCACATGGACGCACCCCCTCTCTGGTCGGTTCGTCAGAATAACGGATGACATGTCTTGCTCCGCTCTTTGCCGCTTTCATATGCCTGCCTCCTCTGGCAAGATATACCTGACCTGTATTTATCACATCTCCATCGGCAGCTTCCTTCACCGCCAGAGGGCTTAAAGTATTAAGCCGTCCTGCCAGTGCCTCAGTAAAGCCGGCCGGCATATGCTGTACAATCATAACAGGTGCATTCAGATTTGCAGGAAGCAAAGGAATCAAATTCTGCAATGCCTTGGGTCCGCCGGTAGAACTGGCAATTGCGACAATTTTTCTTCCGGCTCTTAATTCAACAGACTTAATCATAATGAACCTTCTTATAATTTATTAATCTTACTGTTTCAAGTATAACACAATATACGCTTCTCATAAGTGCAGAGTAATCATTTTATTCGTTTTTAGCTGAAATAATACGGGAAAAAAATGCTGCCATCCCCCGTCTGGGCACACCAAAAACCTGTTCCCCATCCATCAACTTTTCCGCCATCATTCCATAAGCTGCAGCCGACTTCGCCTGGGGGGTTTTGATGGACACCGGCATCTGCTGCATAACTGCTTTGGAGAGCTGGCTATCCTGGGGCACCGCCCCAAGATAACTTAAAGGCAGTTCCAGATACCTGCTCACCACCGCATTCAACTTGTCATAAAGAATCTGTCCCTGATTATGGTTATCCACCTTATTGGCAACCAGCTTGACTTTTGTGCCTGCACCAGAAAAGCTGGGGTGCCTGTCTAGGGACTTTAAAAGGGAATAAGAATCTGTAATGGAGGTAGGTTCCGGCGTCGTCACTAAAAGAACCTCTTCGCTCGCCACCAAAAATTCCAGCACCGCATCGGAAATTCCGGCGCCGGTATCTACAATAATAATATCCGCAATAGAATCTAATTCGGAAAGATTCCTGATAATAAAAGCCAGGTGGTCTTTACTTAAATTGGATAGTTCCGCAATTCCTGACCCTCCTGATATGAACCCCACATCCATAGGGCCCCAGGTAATCACTTCTTTAATATTTTTTCCCTGATAAATCAAATCACACAGGTTGTGCTCCGGCACTGTCCCGAACATAATCTCAATATTGGCAAGCCCAAAATCAGCGTCAAGAATAATGACTCTCTTCCCCATCTTCCGGAACTGTACAGCCAGATTTATGGAGGTATTTGACTTTCCCACACCGCCTTTTCCGCTTGTCACTGCGATTACCCTGGCAAGGGGCCTGCTTTCTGAGACTGCATTCGCTTTAATAATATTCCTTAACCGTTCAGCCTGATCCATTTGCTTTCCTCACTTGTCTGTGCTTTATCTTTATCAGTTTTTCCTGCCTCCCAAAAGACGTTTCACGGTTTTTTGAGGATTAAATTGTTCAATATCGTCCGGCACATTCTGCCCGCTGGTTACATAGGACAAAGATGCTCCTGTGTAAAGCTTTAAATTAAGCAGATTTCCAAGTGTCGTAGTCTCATCCAGTTTGGTGAATATTATCTTATACTCTGTCATTTCCGAATAAGCATCTGCAATGTTGATCAAGTCACGATATTTGATGGTAGAACTTAAAACAAGAAAAACTTCCTTTTCCGCTTTTCCATCCATAAAATGGATAAACTCCTTCATGGCTTCCCTCTGAGCCTCATTCTGGTGGGAATGGCCTGCCGTATCGACCATGATATAGTCAAAATCTCCAAATTCCTGCAAAGCCAGCTCCATTTCCTCCTCTGTGTAAATAACACGGAAAGGCACTTCAAGAATATTGGCGTAAGTGCGGAGCTGTTCTGCCGCTGCTATCCTGTATGTATCAGCCGTAAGCAGCGCCAGCTTCTTTTTCCCTTCCACACTGAATTTCGATGCAATCTTTGCAATTGTGGTAGTCTTGCCCACCCCTGTAGGTCCTACGAAAAAGACCACCTTTGGCCCTTTTTCCGCCGGTGAGATCCCACAGGGCTTGCCGAATTTGAGCACCATTTTCTGATAAATGTTTGACAGCACATAATCAAAGGGCACATTGGGTTTGTTAACCTTTTCAAATTCATCAATGATCTGGTTCGCGTACTGCTCATCCACCTCATTGTCCAGCATGGTATTATAAAGAAGCTTCATAAAACGTTCTATTTCCGTCTCATGCTGTTCTTCCAAAGGCTCCTCCTTTGTCTCCTCAGGCTTCTGGAGCTGCTGTTCTAACAGCGTGTGGAGAGTGTCCAGCTTTTCTTCGATAGCGCTGTTGTCCTTGTACCCATCCTCCGGCACCTCCGTAACATAAACACTGTTTCCCCTAAGAGGCGTTGTCTCCCTTACCGGCCTTACCGGATCTGTATTGGAAATGGCCTCCACATAACGCTGGGACTGGGGTGTAGATGCATCCTTTCTATAAGCGGGCGTCCGCCCGGATTCTTCCTCAAGGGCAACCGTCACCTCCGTAAGCTGGGGCCTTAAAAAACTGAACAGCCCCTTCTTTTTTACATTGCGGACATTCATGATCACCACATTGCTGCCCAGTTCTTTTTTTGCGTTTTCTACCGCTTCCGATTCTGTTTTTCCCTGAAATTTTTTAATTATCATGCTGTCACCATTCCTACTGACTGTAATTCAATATTGTTTTCTATTTCATTATATGATACAACAATCAAATCTTTGTAATAGTCTTCCGTCAGCCGCTTGAAATACATACGCACAATGGGCGATGTAATAACAATGGGATTCTTTCCAAGATTCTCCAGCTTATTGACTTCGCTCTCAACTGACTGCATAATTGTTTTGGTCTTTTCCGGGTCCAGTGTAAGGTATGCGCCTGTCTCTGTCTGCTTCACGCCTGCCATAATTTCCTGTTCCAGCTTGGGATCCAGTGTAACCACGCTGGTAGTCTCATTGGCCGGGAAGAATTTACTGGAAATAGCACGTTTCAGGCTCTGCCTTACATATTCCGTCAGAATATCCGTATCCCTTGTAGTGGAGGCATAATCCGCCAGGGTTTCAAAAATTGTAAGAAGATCCCTGATGGAAATTCCCTCTTTTAAGAGATTCTGCAAAACCTTCTGTACCTCACCAATGCCAAGCAGCTTGGGCACAAGCTCATCCACAAGGGAAGGATTAGAATCTTTCAGGTTGTTGACAAGGTTCTGGACATCCTGCCTTGTAAGAAGTTCGTCAATATACTGCCTGATGATTTCCGTCAGATGGGTTGCAATGATGGAAGGCGGGTCTACTACCGTATAGCCCATACTTTCAGCACGTTCCCTTTGTCCTTCCGTGATCCATGTGGCCGGAAGGTGGAAGGACGGTTCAAAGGTAGGGATACCGGTGATCTCCTCCTCCACATACCCCGGATTCATGGCCATATAATGGTCAAAAAGAATTTCTCCCTCACTGACCTGTATGCCCTTGATCTTAATAATGTACTGGTTGGGGTTAAGCTGGATATTATCCCGCAGACGGATAATCGGCACTACCGTACCAAGCTCTAAGGCAATCTGTCTCCTGATCATTACCACACGGTCCAGAAGATCACCGCCCTGATTCACATCCGCAAGGGGTATGATACCATAACCAAATTCCAGCTCTATAGGGTCCACCTGTAAAAGGCTGTTGACATTTTCCGGCTGCCTGATTTCCTCCGCCGCTGCTTCTTCCGCATCCACTTCCCCCTCTATCTGGGCTGTTTCAATGGTTCCCGCAACGATTCTTCCTGTAACGATAAACACAAGGCCCAGCGTCAGAAATACAAGGTTGGGCAGAGGCGTTACAATGCCTAGTCCGGCAATAACAGCCCCTACCATATAAAGCACCTTGGGCATGCCGAACAACTGGCTTATCAGCACCCTGCCGAAATCCGCATCCTTAGAGCCCTTGGTAACCAGGATACCGGTGGAAAGAGAAATCAGAAGGGACGGGATCTGACTCACCAGACCGTCGCCAATGGTCAGAATCGCATATCTGTTCAGGGCGTCTCCTACGCCCATGCCCTGACGGAGCACTCCCATGGCGATACCGCCTATAATATTAACGGCGGTGATCACAAGTCCCGCTGTGGCATCTCCCTTTACGTATTTTACGGCACCATCCATGGAACCGAAAAAACTGGATTCATCCTGAATCTTATCCCTGCGTCTTTTTGCTTCCGCATCATCAATGGCTCCGGTATTTAAGTCCGCATCAATAGCCATCTGCTTACCCGGCATGGCATCCAGGGTAAATCTGGCTGTTACTTCCGCAACTCTCTCGGAACCTTTATTGATTACCATAAACTGAATCAATATCAGAATAATGAATACAATACCACCTACGATCAGGTCATTGCCACCTACATAATTACCAAACGTCTCAACCACCTTTCCGGGGTCCCCGGTAGTAAGGATCAGTCTGGTGGAAGATACGTTCAGGGAGATCCTGAAAATTGTGGTGAACAAAAGCATGGTAGGATAAAAGGACATATCCAGCACTTCTTTTGAAAACATGGTGGTAAAAAGAATGGTAAACGCTATTGACATATTACAGGCGAGCAGCACGTCTAAAAGCCATTGGGGGATAGACACGATCATCATAATAAACGCTGAAAGCACATATGCCGCTACGCCAATATCCGCTTTTTTCATGGTCACTCTCCTTTCTTTATACTTTTCCTTTCAGGTGGTACACGAAAGCAAGAACCTCCGCCACCGCCTGATACAACTCTGGCGGAATAAGCCCCCCAATCTCCACATTTGCATAAAGCATCCGTGCCAGAGGCTTATTTTCCACGATCTCTATGTCGTTTTCCTTTGCAACTTCCTTGATCCTTTGGGCAAGATGATCCTCCCCTTTGGCAATCACATAAGGTGCATCATACTTATCCGGATCATACTTGATTGCAACCGCATAATGGGTGGGGTTGGTAATCACCACATCCGCCTGTGGAAGCTGCTGCATCATCCTGCGCATGGAAGCTTCCCGCATCCTCTGCCTCTGCTTCCCTTTTATCTGGGGATCACCTTCCTGATTCTTAAACTCATCTTTAACTTCCTGCTTGGTCATCTTCATATCTTCCTTAAACTTCCATTTCTGGTATGCGAAATCCAGAAAAGCAATGACCATGTAAACTCCCGCGATCCTAAGCCCTAAGTCCGTAACAATCTGCCCCATAAGCCCGATTGCCTGATTTAAGCCAATGTCATATAAAATAAATATCTGGCCGACGCGTTCAATCAGATAAGAATAGGCCACGTATCCTACCAGCCCCAGTTTAAGAGCCGATTTGATCAGTTCCACAAAGGAATTTAAAGATATAATTTTTTTAAAGCCCTGAATAGGATTCAGTTTGCTGAATTTGGGCTTTAAAGGCTTTGTAGTAGGTTTCCACTTCACCTGTACAACATCACAAATGAAAACCACAAGCACACCTACAATGAAAATAGGCGCTATAAGTATGAGAAGTTCTATCATCATACTCCGCACAAGCACCTGTATGGATATAAAGGGAATGTTTCCCTCGTACAATGTCACCAAATCCGGTATCTGGTTATACACAGCGCTGAAATTCTCTATAAATCCCGTGCCCAAGATCCCCAGATACAGCTTTAACATAAGAAACAGTGCCAGCATACTGAACGCATTGGCAATTTCCTTGCTCTTTGCTACCTGCCCTTCTTTTCTGGCATCATTTAACTTCTTGCCTGTAGGCTCCTCGGTCTTTTCCCCGCCTGGCCCATCCTTTGCAAAGAATTGCAGATCATACTGCAGGATCCTTTTACTTTCCTCCATTTATACGCCTCCCGAAACCGGCTGCCCCGTCACAGCATCATAATCTCAACAAATGTCGAAACCATACGCTTCATCTGATCGTAAATAAAGGTTGCGGCCGTGGGCAGCATGGAAGTGGATAAAAATAAAATACTAATTCCTACAAGCACTTTCATCTGCATACCTACTGCAAACATATTGAGCTGGGGCGATACCTTTGCCAGCACACCAAGTACGGCATTTAAAATGATCATCACCGCAAATATAGGAAGACATATGCGGAAACCGATAATGATATAATCGCTCAGAAACTCCAGCAAGGCAGAGAGCAGTTCTTCCCTGTGTATGATCATACCGTTTACAGGCACAAGCGTGTATGTCTCCGCAAGGGCTTTCAACAGATAACTGTCCATTCCTGAAATCAGCAGCATCAGCATCACCATATAATTATAGTAAACCCCCGTGATGGATGCACTCTGCTTTGTAGCCGGGTCCAGCAGTGATACCATGGAAAGCCCGACCTCCATGTCTGCGATGTGGCCTGCAAAAGAAACCACCGAAGTACACAAATTAGCCGCAAAGCCGACCAATAGGCCGGCAATCATTTCCTTCATTACAATCATCAGATACCCCAGCAGGGAATCATAGGAAACACTCTGATGGGGCAATGCCTGAAAAAGCAATACCGCCACAAAAATGCTTAAGCCGATCCTGACATTCCTTGGGGTATTTGACATACTGAAAAAAGGGGCTATATATACAAAAGCCGTTACCCTTACAAGTATCAGCAGAAAATATTCTAATTCTGCATAGGTAAATGAGTAATCAAGCATAAGCCGCTACCTTACATAACGTGCAAAATCAGACCAGACCTCTACGATATAGCCTGTCAATTCTCCCAGCATCCAGTTGCCCAGAACCATAAGCGCCAGAAATATGGCGAGTACCTTGGGCACAAAAGTCAGGGTCTGCTCCTGTATGGAGGTGACGGTCTGAAAAATACTGACAATCAGACCTACACACAAAGATACCAGAAGAACCGGAGCTGAAACCCTGATAATCAAAAACATGGCGGAACTGGCAAGATCCGTTACCTCTCCTACTGTCATAAACTATTTATCCTCCCGATTGAAACTGTTTCATAAAACTCTGTCACTTAAATGTCTTTATCAGATTCACTATGATCAGATTCCACCCATCCGCAAGCACGAACAAAAGGATTTTAAAAGGCATGGAAATCGTGGTAGGCGGCAGCATCATCATCCCCATGCTCATAAGGGTGGAAGCTACAACCATGTCAATCACAATAAAAGGAATGTATATCACGAATCCGATGATAAAAGCCATCCTTAGTTCCCCGATAATATAACTGGGTATCAGCACGGAAAGGGAAATATCATCTAAGGTGCCGTCCCACTCCTGCCCTGATATATCCAGAAAAGTCCTCACATCCTTTGTCTGGGTCTGCCGATACATATATTCCCTGAAAGGGGCGATCCCAGCCTCAAAAAACTCTTCCTGAGTGATTGTGCCTGCCTCAAAAGGCACCACTGCCTGTTCATAAACCTGTGTCAGCGTAGGCTGCATGATGAAATAGGTCAAAAACAAAGCTAACCCAAGCAACACCTGGTTAGGCGGTGCCGTTTGGGTATTTAAGGCTGCTCTTGTAAAATGAAGGACAATAATAATTCTGACAAATGATGTAAGCATAATAAGCAGTATCGGTGCCAGTGATATCATCGTAAGAGTCAGCAGAATACGTAGTGTCCCATTTACCTGTCCGTTATCGCCGCTATAGGTAACGGTCAGATTATTTGCAATATTCAGTTCTGATAAATCATCCCTGGAATCAGCGCTGCCAGGTTCTTCCCTGTTGGTTCTCTGCTCCGTCTGCCCTGTCTGGGCAGGATCTATTGTGGATGCCTGTACACCAACTTCCGGGATAACACATAATATGCCCACTATCATAAGCAGGCATATTATCTTCCATATCTTTTTAACGGCAAAATTCTTGTCCATATTATTGCCTTATACCCTAACCCTTATCTTTTTCCCTCAATTTCTTTACCTTTGCAAAAACGCCTGCAAAATCAACCGCCTGCTCGTTAACGTCCTCCCTAAGGTCAAGCTCATCCTCTGAAAGCTCTGAAAGCATATGAACCTCGTCTTTTCCTACTGCAATTACCAGGAATTTTTTTCCCGCCCTTACAATTTGAACATATTTGTTAGGCGCAATCCTGCATGTATCGACTACTGCAAGATTCCCCTCATGAATTCTTCCATTTTGATACCTAGCAATCCATCTTGTCACCAGGTACGTAATTGCAAGCACAAATACAAACAGGATGAGCACTGTCAAAAACTGAAGATAACTTTCTGTCCTTGTAACTGAAAGGAGCATACTACCCGACTACCTTCTTCACTGCTTCCAAAACACGCTCCGGCTGGAAAGGCTTAACAATAAAATCTTTTGCCCCTGCCTGGATAGCTTCAATAACCATTGCCTGCTGTCCCATTGCCGAGCACATGATAATCATTGCGTTGGGATCTCCGCCTCTGATTTTCTTAAGCGCAGCAATACCATCAACCTCCGGCATGGTAATATCCATCAATACCAGATCCGGCTTCAGTTCATTGTATTTTTCGCAGGCTTTTGCACCATTTTCGGCTTCTCCAACTACATTGTAGCCATTCTTTGTAAGAATATCCTTAATCATCATACGCATAAAAGCTGCATCGTCAACAATTAAAATATTTTTCGCCATAACTTTCTCTCCTACCTTTTACTTTATTATTTCAGTTACACGGACACCAAAACTTTCTTCGATTACCACAACCTCGCCTTTCGCTACAAATTTACCGTTAACAAGTACATCTATAGGTTCACCGGCTATCTTTTCCAACTCAATAATCGTTCCCGGTGCGAAGTCCAAAATTTCTGATATGGATTTCTGAGTTCTCCCCAGTTCCACAGTTACCTGAAGCGGCACATCCCTGATAAGGCCGATATTTTCCTGGCCAGCCATAGCGCCCATATCATTGCTAAAACTCTGGAACTGTGCAGGCTGTATGTTCATGGGCTGCATATTCATCTGAGGCATTCCCATCATCTGAGGCATTCCCATCTGGGGCATTCCCATATTCATTCCCTGCATTCCATTCATCTGCATGTTCATATCCATCTGAGGCATTCCCATATTCATCTGCGGCATTCCCATACCCATGTTCATCTGATTCATGGCTGGCTGTCCTGCCGGCATATCCGGTACCGGAGCTGCCGGAGCGGGAGCGGGTGCTGGTGCCGGAGCAGGTGCTGCCGCTGCTGCGCCCATCTGTGATGACATAAATGTCTCATACAGGCTCTTGGCAAAATCTACAGGATATAACTGCATAATCGAACTGTCTACCAGCTCGTCGATTTGCATCCGAAAAGAAATTTTTACAAAGGTTCCTTCCAGGAAAGAGGCGATTTCCCCACCTTCTTTAATTTCATTCAAATCCTTCAGGCTTGCCTCTGGGGGACTGATATCAATCATTTTCCCCAGCATCGTTGACATGGAAGTTGCCGCAGACCCCATCATCTGATTCATAGCTTCTGAGATTGCGCTAAGGTGCAGCTCCCCCAGTTCACCGTCTGTATTACTTCCGTCGCCGCCCATCATCAAATCTGTGATGACCTTCACATCATGTTCCTTCAAAATCATGATGTTTGATCCGTCAATCCCTGCTGTATAACGTATCTGTATCAATACGCAGGGGCGTTCATAATCTTCTACCACTGTATTCCAGTTAGCCATTGTCACTACCGGCGTAGTAATATTGACCTTTCTGTTTACTAAGGAATACAAGGTTGTTGCCGAAGAACCCATACTGATATTTGCGATTTCTCCGACAGCGTCTCTTTCATCTTCTGCTAGCAAACTTTCATTTATCTCTGAGACTTGCGCTGGAGCGGCAGGCTCTTCCTCGTCCGTTCCTTCGGACAGATCCATGCCGTTGAGCAGTGCATTTATTTCATCTTGTGACAGCATATCAGCCATATCTTACTCCCCCTCTCTGACTATTGATGTTACCCTGACCGCATATTTGTCCTTACTGGAGCCTGGAAGCGCTGTAAACTTTTTGATATTGCCTACATATACATCCAGTTCTGACTCCACGTTGGTATCCAATCTTATAATGTCTCCTATCTGAAGATGCAGGAAATCGTTTACGGATACCTGGCTCTGGCCAAGGACTGCCTTGACAGGTACATCTATTCTCTTGATGAGCGACTCAATGTGCTCTTCGTAATCCGCTTCATCCTTCTGCATAGTCGAATACCAGTATTTAGTATTCAGATTGTCCATTACGTCTTCCAGCGTAAAATACGGCAGACACATATTCATAAAGCCCTCTGCATCGCCAATCTTT
Organism: Lachnospiraceae bacterium; assembly: GCA_009911035.1. Classification (GTDB taxonomy): domain Bacteria; phylum Bacillota; class Clostridia; order Lachnospirales; family Lachnospiraceae; genus Suilimivivens. The sequence continues at coordinate 32,849 of QXWO01000019.1, read as the reverse complement.
ACTTCCATAGAAACAATGGCTATCATATCGCTGGGCGCAATCATCTGGGCAAACTGTGCATTGGTTTCAATTCTCTCCATAACCGGATCAATCTCAATTACATTTTTCCATGGTTCACGCATCAGATCCATACATACAACCATAATTTTCTGTAAGATCGTCATTTCTATGGTGGAGAAGTCCCTCAGCTTCTCCATTGGAACCCCCGGCCCCCCTAACATACGGTCAATCATAGCATACCCCAGATTGGCCGATAATTCAATAATAATATTTCCTGAAAGAGGTCTAAAATCTACAATGCCAAGTATAACCGGATTAGAAAGCGAGTTTGTAAACTCCGAAAAAGTAACCGTTTCGGAATTGGCTACCGCCACCTGTATATTTTTTCTTAAATAAATCGGCAGGTTACTGGAAATCAACCTTCCGTAATGTTCATAAATAATTTCGAGCGTACGCAGATGTTCCTTGGAAAACTTCACAGGTCTGCTGAAATCATAATCTTTTACCTGCTTATCTGTGCCTTCCGACATCTGATCCACATTCAATTCACCGCTGCTTAGCGCTGCAAGCAAATTGTCAATCTCACTTTGAGATAACACCTCGCCCACGAGTTTTCACCCCTTTCATTTTTGCCGCAGTTTTTTAATCACAATCACCCAGATACGGCATTTACTGATAGAGTGCCTGAAGTGTTATATCAAAGATAAAATCAGAATTATAAATCTCCTGAATGCTGCTCAGTATCTTACCCTTCAACATCTGCGAATCAGCATTTATTTCATCTAATGTGTACTGGCTTACGGTTTCATTGATTCTGCCCTTTATCAAATCTTCACGGGTAGAAATATCCTCCCCATATTCCTTGTAGTCGTCATGCTTGGTGTTGGTGAGCAGTGTCACAGTAAGCATTGCAAAATGGGCTTCACCATCCTCCCCCTTCTTTAAAGGGATCTGCATCTCCGAAATCGTGTAGCTGCTTGTATCGCTTATGGGAACTGTGACTGCTTCTTCTTCCTCTGTTCCCAGATCAAGGCTGATGGCCGATGCAATATCTGTCACAAGAGCTGCTGTCTTTCTGTTTGTACTGGTCACGCTGAACATCATAATGGAAGTCAGTACAATATTCACCACTAATAACGCCAGTATCACAATTGATATCAGATTCTTTTTCATAACTGGTACAACCTTTCTTCATTAATATGAACTTAATGAATTATATATTTTTATTTCTACTCTCCTGTTTTTGGCTCTTCCTTCCGCTGTGGAATTATCCGCAATGGGAATATACTCCCCTCTGCCGGCATGTTTGATCCTGCTCATATCCAGGGCTGTGTTTTGTTCCAGAAAATAAAAAACAGATAAAGCGCGTCCGCTGCTCAGTTCATCATTATTGGAATACTTTGCCCCTGACATCGGCACATTATCCGTGTGCCCCTCGATCTCAACAACGCCCTGGCTGAATCTCTGAAGAATGACCCCAAGCTGGTTCATAAGAGGCAGCGCATCTTCCTTAATTTCAACGCTTCCCGAATCAAATAGGAGAGCGCCGTTTAAAGTCAACTGCACATACTGGGAAGTAAACTCAATATCCACCTCTTTTTCCAGATTGCGTTCTTCAAGAACTTCCTCAATCCTCTCAGCCATTTCCTCTGACTCTTTGAGCTTCGCTTCCTCAATGACCTCTGTGGCGGATTCCAGCTCTTTGGGCATTATATCCCCTTCGTTGTCCCTTCCGGTGCTGTTGATGTAGTCATCCAGATTCGTCAACTGACTGACCCCCAGCCCTACAAGAACCCCCTCGCCAATCGCCATTGCCCCTGCATCAAAGATACTGAAAGTCTGATTAAAGGAGGCCGCCACCATCTCAAACTTCTGGGCATCCACTGAAGACATGGAAAAAAGCATAACGAAAAAGCACAAAAGCAGGTTCATAAGATCTGCAAAAGTTGACTGCCAGGCCGGCGCGCCTTTCGGCGGTTCTTCCGGTTTTCTATTCGCCATTCTCTCCACCTCCATCATCCTGATTGACCCTGTCTCCCGGTGCCAGGAATGATTTCAACTTTTCCTCTATGACCCTGGGGTTTTCCCCTGCCTGAATGGAAAGGAGCCCCTCGATCATAATTTCCTTAATCATAATTTCATTTGCGTTATTTGATTTCAACTTCCCGGCAACCGGCGCACAAATCCAGTTGGCAAGAAGAGAGCCATACAATGTAGTGATAAGGGCTACGGCCATGGACGGTCCGATGGTGGTAGGGTCATCCATTTCATAAAGCATGTTAACCAGACCAATCAGCGTACCAATCATACCCCAGGCAGGTCCCATGGCCCCCAAATCTTCCCAGAAAGTAATCTTGGTCTTATGCCTGTCTTCTGTACTGACAAGCTCCGTCTCCATAATCCCACGCACCAGTTCAGGATCCGTACCATCTACAATAAGCAGGATACCCTTCTTCATAAATTCATCATCCAAATCGCCGGCAGCTTCTTCCAGTGATAAAAGCCCCTCTTTTCTGGCAATATTGGACAAATCAATAATTTTCTGTATCATGCCCTTGACGTCCACAGTGGGTACTTTAAATACAAGGGAAAAACTTTTAAGACCTCCTACATAATCGGACATGGATTTCATTGCCATAACCGCAAAGAAAGAACCTCCGAAAGTAATGATTGCAGAAGGTATATCCACATAACGTGATACAATATTTGAAATACCTGCTGCCTGGATAATACCAAACATACACATGGCAAAACAAAGTATCAAGCCAATAATCGACGCTAAATCCACAATTCCTCACCCTTTTTACGTTAATCCGCAAAAATTTCCTTTCTATACGATTTTACAAGATTTTTTACGTCTTGTCTACTTTCTTTTACAATTATTTTTCTACCTGTGGTAAATGAAATCACCGTATCCGGAGTCTCCTCCACCAGCTCCATCAAATCAGGGTTTATTAATACTTTACTCCCGTTAATTTTCGTCACTTCTATCATATCACTTCCGCCCTTCCTGTGCTACTACAATTTTTTACCATACATTCAATGCAGCTGTCACTGCAGACTGGCTCATCCTCCCAGAACTGCCCTGCTGGCTGGCTTATTGAACGGAAACAGGAAAATACAGGCATTTCCCTTCATAATCCACAAGCTAAAGGGAACCGGCCCAAGGCCAGGTTCCCTTCCCCTTATGGATTTTATATCGCCCTTACACTGTGTTGCTGCCCCAGCTCACATATTATCTCTTCAAATTGGTAAGTTCTTCTAACAGCGTATCAGACACTGTAATGATACGGCTGTTTGCCTGGAAACCTCTCTGGGTGGTGATCATCTCTGTAAATTCTGAAGCCAGGTCAACATTACTCATTTCCAGTACGCCGGAATCCATACGGCCGCCGTTGGCTGTAATGTCCTCACCAATACCGTCAAAGTCACCGGAGTTCATGGTTGAAGAATAAAGGTTATCTCCTTCCTTTGAAAGACCGGAAGGATTCGCAAAAGTGGCTGTAGCAATCTGCCCTAACAGTCTTCTCTCACCATTGTCATAGTCAGCATAGATCCTGCCGTCTTTTTGTACCGTAAGACCGCTCATGGCACCCGTTTTACGGCCTGCACCTAATCCATTATTTGCACTGTCGCCTCCCAATGCGCCGATGGTCGATGTTCCATTCTTGTTATAGTTAAAGGTCGCTGAAAAGTCAATAACTATGTCGGCAAAATTGGCCATACCAATGTCGGCATTATTCGGGTCCGGCTTTAATCCAAGTAATGCTGTACCACCGCCATTTGCATCTCCTGGTTTAGTTGTTGAAACCCCTGCAAAAGTTCCCTTTCCATCAACAAACTGAAGTATAATTGCATTTTTCACAGGCTTTTGAACTGTCGCTCCCGTCGCATCAACTACATCCTTTGTAATCTCAGCACCATCATCATTCTGTATGGCCGTGGCTCCTGATCCAAAAGTGAAATTTGTAATTACTCCATCCGCATCTTTTTTTGCAACCGAATCACCATTAGGGGCAAATATATCATCCAGTTCTACATAAAAAGAACCATGTTCACCTTTGCCCAATAAATCACAGGTACGTATATTAAATCTGGCTGTATATTTATATCCCTGGCTATCAAAGAACTCCAGATTCATAACTTTTCCAGTTTTGCTGAGTATGTCTGTATCAAATCTGTCAACAATGCCGTCAACGGTAGCTTTCGTTGTTGCTTCCGGATTGGAAACCATATTCTCACCTGTCATAAGGCGCAGCGGCTGTACAGCCCCTTTCTTGATCAGGGTAGGATCCGCATCGTCCAGTCCCCATCCCATAACATTATAACCAGTACTGGTCATAGCCAGATTTCCTCTTCCGTCAATATAGAAGGAACCGTCTCTGGTAAAGAAGTTCTCAGAACCGTTGTTTACCACAAAAAATGCATCTCCGCTGATCATGATGTCAAAGGCATCGTTGGTGCTCTGGGCTGAACCCTGACCAGCAATGTTCGTCTTAATGGCACTTGTCTTGGAACCAAGACCAATCTGCCTTGCATTGGTACCGCCCACACCTGTGGTGGCGTTTGCACCAGATGCTGCCTGTGTTGTCTGATACATCAAATCACTAAATGTCATGGACTGTGATTTGTATGCTGTTGTGTTTACGTTAGCGATATTATTACCGATAACGTCCATTCTTGACTGGTGTGTCCTAAGTCCTGCCACACCAGAGAACAATGATCTCATCATAATGAAATGACCTCCTTACAATTTACCGTATTATCCCTTCTGTCAATCAGGGACTTTAAGCCTCCACAAGGTCCGGCTAAATAATTACGGCTCCATCAATATTGGTAAATATATTTTCCGCTGCGTCATTCTGGTTCATGGCTGTCACCACCGTACTGTTTGGTATATTCACGATGAATGCAAGCTGGTCAACCAGCACCAGCGATTCCTTGATTCCTTTCTCCTGCGCCTTTAACGCGCCTTCCTGCAAACGCTCCATCTGACTGTTTGTAAGTTCAATGTTCCTGTCCGCAAGCCTTCCTGCGGCATGTTTGGAAAATTTCACTCCTCCCGGACTTAACGCCTGCCTGGTCTCCAGAATCTCCTGAAAAGATTTTCCATCGGTATTTATGGCCGATGTCATCGTCTTGCTTTGTTTCAGGTATCTGTCCTGTAACTGTTCAATTGAAAGGAATCCGTTCTTTTGAACCTTCATGCCTTTCTTCTCCTCCCTGAGATATTATCCATGCATCCTGCATCTTCCTTAAACAATCTGGGCTGCTCCGGATTCTGCGCCGCCGCCCTCTGAGCCGCCCTCGCCGCCACTGCCTTCTGTGCCGCCGCTACCTTCCGTATCGCCGCCTTCTTCTCCATCGGTCTTATCATCGTCAGCATCGCCTACCAGCTCTGCCATTCTTTCCACATACTCCTGTAATGCCTTGATATAATCGTCACTAATAAAGGACTGCTGGTATGCGGTCATACTGTTGAATGCCTTCTGTAAAGTCTCAACCGCTTCCTTATCATCCGGTGTTAAACTGTTGATTCTCGGAAGTTTATCCATAGCCGTGCAGAACGCCACTGCCATGTCATAAGCTGTCTGATAAGTCTGGTCAATAACTGCTATCACATCATCCACAGAATAAAGGGCATTATTTATGGAAACAAAAGCCTTTCCATTTTCATAAGTCACATACTCTACGGTTCCCTGAATCTGACTTGCATTTCCCGAACTGTCCGTCGTCTCAACTGCTACCAGTTTGCCTACCATGGAAGATGCTCTGGTAAGTTCCATGGTTGCCGCCATGTTCTGCATCTGTTCCACCTGTGAGAACGTAGCATACTGGGATATATATTCTGTATTTGAAGTCGGCTCTAAGGGATCCTGGTACTTCATCTGTGCGACTAAAAGCTGTAAAAAAGCATCTTTATCCATGCCGTTTTTCGCTGCCGCTTTCTTAACAGAACTCTCCGATGCAGTTTCCTGAACTTTTCCATCCTGTATTACTCCCGTAACTGCCATTTTCTACTCCTTTCTGCGCGCCGTGCGCTTCCTTTATGCCGTATAATCTACGGTATTTCCGTTTACTTCCATCATCCTGGCTGCAAGAACTTCTTCCTCGTCCGCCTCGTCTTCCAGAAGTGCATTTATGTCATTTAAGTTGATTCTTCTGGGCGTTTTTCTGCCATTGTGGGAGGATGCCTCCTCCTCTTTTCCCTGACCCTGCCAGAGATTGCTCTCAAATCCATGACTCTCCACGCTGACCTGAACGGCTTCCACCTTTACCCCCTGTTCCCTTAAATTCTCCACAAGGGTATTTACCTGACTTTCTACAGCCGCTTTCACCGCCTCATTCTGAACATGGAACTGGGCCGTCACCTCACCGCCTCTGGACACAAGCTGGACGTGTACCGTACCGAGACTTTCGGGATGTAACTGCATTTCAAGCTGGCTCATGCCCGGCTTTAACTGAATCTTCATGTAATTTACGATCTGATCCACAATTTCCTGGGTCTGGTCATTAAAAAATGCTGGCTGCTGCTCTATAGGCATCTCCACATTTTGAGTCTTGTTCTGTACCAGGCCCTCAAAAAGCTGGCCCCCTGTACTGAAAGCATTTTCTGAATGACCTTTCCCTTCTTCCCCGGCCTTTTGCTCCTGCCTGCCAGTATCTTCCTTTACGATGTTCTCTTCTGTTGCAGAAGATGTCACCTCCAGAGTCTTTACTGCATTGCCGTTTTCGTCTGTTGCAAGTTTTACAGTTTCATCTCCTGCTTTGACTTCTACGGTAATCTTCGGCTGCTGTTCCTGGGTCACAGTTTCCTGTACTTCGGTTTCCTGCGCAAGGACATCCGCAAAACTGCCTTTGTCCACCAGACTCAAATCATCTTCCAGAAAACTCTCCTCCTGCAGATTCTGCAGTTGTTCCACCAGTCCGGCAAGTTCCTCCTGACTCATTCCAAACTGACTGGCAAGACCGTTTTGGACTTCTCCCACCTTGGCAATGATATTCTGCAGACTGGTAAACAGCTCTTCATTGGTAAGAAGCGCTGACGCATCCTGCTCGCCGCCGATGAACAGCACAAGCTCCTTTAAGCTGGCTGGGTCAAACAGTCCGAAAATAGAAAGCCCAAGCTGTTCCATAGCCATTTCTACTTCTTCTTCCGTTACACCAAATTCTTCAGCAATTTCCTTAATTACTTCTTTTCCTGCCTCCATTACTTCCCCAGACTGCTCATCCGTGATCTGGGATGTTTCTTCCGTCTTCACCGGCTGGCTGGCAGATTCGTCAAGTTTGACCGTATCTTTACGGTTTTTAATAGCATCCGCTGCCGGATTTTTTCCGGTTTCAATGTTTGCTGCGGGTTTATTCTGCGCGTAAGCACCGCCCTTGGCTTTGTTCATCAAGTCTCCGAAACTTCCCATTTGGTTCATACTGCCTGTTTTTGTAAGGTTTTTGGTTCCCACAAAGTTCATCAGGTTCCCCATATCCTTTACAGGTGTACTTCTCATTTTTCCTTCCTCCTTTCCTATAAGCCCTTTGGACTCTTTTTCAATGTACCTCTATTTGGTTTAAGGGGCAGAGCATATACCGGCTCGATTAAAACCGGATGATTGTAACAGACATTGTCACGCTTTACGAAACAGCCTGTTAATATTCCGGATCCATGATCTTGGTAAGCCGGGCGGCAGTTTCTGCGTTCATTGCTCCCAGAATCTTGCCTCTTTTCTCTGCATCCATTACACCCAGTATCCGGGCTGCCAGATCAAGATTATCTGACATTTCCTCAAAAATAGCTGCCGCTTCCTTCGGCTTCATCTCCGAATAAGCCTTGGCATACTCTGTAATTTCACTGCTTTCTTCTGTCTGTGCAACTACCTGTTTGTATAAATATTCTGCGGTAGCAGGATCCATCCCTTCATAATACTTCCTGTATTCCTCTATACCGGGTCCTTTCTCCGCGTAAACTACTTCCTCATAAAACTCTGTCTTTAACCTCTGGAAATCTACCTGACTGTCCTCAAAGGTCTTAAGACGCTCTATTTCCGCCCGCAGCTCCGCGACCTCATCAGAACTGGTATTCTGGGCCGACTGGGCCTGTTCCAATTCCAGTTCCAGTTCCTTGATATAATCAACTGCTTCCCTTAAATCACTGTAGCCGCCGTACTCCTCGCTTTCATCTTCCCGTACCGCAACATTACCTTTCTTTGGAAGAATCATATTGATTACCGGCACATCCTTAAGGACAGGGGTCAGCACATTGCTTCCGAAACCGCCTAAATCAAGCTTCACTACCAGACATAAAATCGCGATCCAGATAAGGACGATCACAAAGGTCACCATAAATACAGAACCGCTGTTGGTTTCCTCATCCTCCATAAGGCTTGCCTCCTGACTGGCAAGTTCCTTCGCCCTGGCTTTCGCTTCCTTGCGCTGGGCTTTCCGTTCATTTTTAAGTTTTTTCTTTTCTTCCTTCAGACGCTGCTTTTCAAGCTTCGCGTCTTCCGGGCTTAATGTATCAGCAATTGGCATATTTAACTCCCACTTTCCTGTTTCCGTCCATGAGTATAGCTGGTCAGCTCATCGATCTCCTTCGCTTCCCGCGCATTCTCCTCATGCATGAAGACTTCAAAAGCCTTCTCCCTGAGTTTTTCATGGGTTTTGCTTTCCTGCATGGCTACCTGCAGTTTATACCGGGCTTCCTCAAGCTGTTTTTCTGCCCGTTCTACCTGCAGCTCCTGAAAGGCTATGTATTCTTTTATGATGGATATGGCATCCCGGTTTCCCAGTATATCCAGAACCTTAAGACTGTCCTTCTGGAGATTCCTGCCCTGTTCCTCATACCCGGCTTTCCTCTCCCACAGAAGCTTTAACTTTTCTTCCTCCTCGTCCAGCCTCATCCGGGCAGCGGCAAAATCCATCTTTGCCTGCTCCTCCATCTTTTCCTTGATATCCAGAATACTCTGCATACGGTATATAAATTTTGCCATCGGTTATTCCGCTCCATCGGCAAAAATCTGCTTCATTAGTTCCACAGATTCTTCAAAACTGAACTTCTCCTCCACATCCTGCATCAGAAATCCGTTTACTTCATTTATTTTCTGAATCGCATAATCAATTCCCGGATTGCTTCCGGATTTGTATGCACCAATATTGATCAAATCTTCCGCTTCACTGTAGGTGGCAAGAACGTTTTTAAGCTTTCCGGCACATCCCTTGTGATCCCGCTGGGCAATCTGGCTCATACATCTGGATATGCTCTGCAAAACATCAATAGCCGGATAATGGTTTTTATGGGCCAGCTTCCGGTCCAGCATGATATGTCCGTCCAGAATACTTCTTGCTGTATCTGTGATTGGTTCGTTGAAATCATCCCCGTCCACCAGTACCGTATACAGTCCTGTAATGGAACCTGTCTGTGCCCTTCCCGCACGCTCTAAGAGCTTGGGCATTTCAGAATACACACTGGGGGGATATCCTCTTGATACCGGAGGCTCACCGCTGGCAAGGCCGATCTCCCGCTGGGCCATGGAAAAACGGGTAAGAGAGTCCATCATAAGGAGCACATCCTTTCCCTGATCCCTGAAATATTCTGCAATGGCCGTGGCTGTCTGGGCCGCTTTTTTACGCTCTAAGGCAGGCTTATCCGAAGTAGCTACCACAACCACAGAACGCCTCATGCCCTCCGGCCCCAAGTCTCTTTCTATAAATTCACGCACCTCTCTGCCACGCTCCCCGATCAAGGCAATAACATTGATATCTGCCTTGGTATTTCTTGCAAACATACCCATCAGCGTGGATTTGCCCACACCGGAACCGGCAAAGATGCCTATTCTCTGTCCTTTTCCTACTGTAATCAGTCCATCCACTGCCTTGACGCCAAGGGGAAGAACCTCATCAATGATTTTCCTGCTCATCGGGTCCGGAGGCTTCGCCTCCACGGAATATTCCTCTCCAAAAAGAGGTTCCTTCCCGTCTATCCTTCCAAGTCCGTCTAAGGTATGGCCAAGCAGTTCTTCATTGACCCGCACCCTTAAAGTGTTTCCGGTATTTTCAACACTACTGCCCGGGCCGATTCCTTCTACGTTCTCATAAGGCATTAGCAGGTTCCTGCCTTCCTTAAAGCCCACCACCTCTGCCAGGGCAGGGTGGGTATTTTCGTCTCTTATCACGGGAAAAACCATACAAATGTCCCCCAGCTTTGCCGAAGGCCCTGCTGATTCTATGGTCAGCCCCACTACATTGACTACTTTTCCTCTTACCTTAAAGAAATCGTCGCCTGCAATATTTATGTACTTTTTAAAACTAATATTCGGTTTCGCAATCAATTTATACTCCGCCTCATCCTTATATTATTTACTATAAGAAAGGAGTTTCAGCTTTCTTGTAAGCTCCTCCAGCTCTGTCCCCAGAGAGCAGTCATAAACGCCGCCCTCAGTTTCTATCATACACTGGGATTGTGAAAGGGTTACATCAGATACGATCTCAAGGCTCCCGGGAACAACCCCTGTTTCCTCCAAAATACTGTCCTTTGCGGCAAGCACCTGCTGGTAATCTTTTTTGGAAACATGCACAATATAGCTTGACACACTGTCCATCTTCTGTAAAGTGTTTGTAAGCAGATTGACCACGATCTGGCTGTAACTGCTTAAATCCACTTTAAAAATATGTTCATAAATTTCCGATAAAGTCTCAATAAAGTCAGGCTCCAGTTCCGCTACCATCCGGCTGTACTGCTCCTGCATCTGTGCTTCTTTATACTGCAGCTCATCCTTCATATTCTGAACTTCGGCCATGCCCCTTTCATAGCCTTCCTGATACCCCTGCATCTGTGCTTCTTCCAGCGCTTTCCTGCGCATTTCCTCTATCTGCGCATTTGCAAGATCCAGCATCTGATCTGCTTCGGCCCGCAGCGTCTCCAGTTCTGCTCGGGCTGCCTCCAGCTCCTGATTCAGCACTTCCTGCTGCTCGTATGCCGGGTTCTTGATCACGGCTCCTGAACCATCCGGATCCAACAGGGCATCTACCGCGCTGGCATCAAGACCTTCGTAAAAGCCCTCGTCCCCGCCATAGTCAAAACCATCCAGGAAACCGCCGCCTATGGATGTATCGTTCAATTTTGTTTTTACTAGTTCGTTTGTATCTATCACCCGGGCATCCTGGCTCACCACGACCCACCCGGCCTTAAAAAGATTACTAGACAACGATCTCGTCACCTCCACCTCTGGATATAACAATTTCGCCTGAGTCTTCCAGTTTTCTTATGATATTTACAATCTTCTGCTGTGCTTCCTCTACGTCCTTCATACGTACAGGTCCCATAAATTCCATATCTTCCTTTATCATAACAGCAAGACGTTTGGAAAGGTTGTTGAAAATCGTCGTCTGTACCTGCTCATTTGCACCCTTAAGCGCAAGTCCAAGGTCATTGTTATCCACATCACGCAGCACTCTCTGGATAGCACGGTCGTCCAGAAGGAGGATATCTTCGAATACGAACATCTTCTTCCTGATTTCGTCTGCCAATTCCGGTTCTTCGATTTCCAGAGTCTCCATAATATGTTTCTCTGTTCCTCTGTCTACGGTATTTAAAATGTCTACGACTGCATCCACGCCGCCGATAATCGTGTATTCCTGATTTACCAAAGAAGCCAGTTTTGATTCCAGCACTTTCTCCACTTCCTTTATCACATCGGGACTTGTTCTGTCCATTACCGCGATACGCTTTGCCACATCGGCCTGCCGGTCCGGCGGAAGGGCCGATATAATAAGAGCTGACTGGGCTGCCGACAGATAGGACAATATAAGCGCAATCGTCTGGGGATGCTCATCCTGGATAAAGTTGAGCAACTGGGACGGGTCTGTCTTTCTGACGAACTCGAAAGGCTTTACCTGTAAAGAAGCTGTCAGCTTTCCAATAACATCCATAGCCTTATCACTGCCAAGTGCTTTCTCCAGAAGTTCCTTGGCATAGGAAATACCACCCTCCGCAATATACTGCTGGGCGAGGCAGACCTGATAAAACTCATCGATCACTTCGTCCTTCACCTGGGGAGTGATGCTCCTGGTATTTGCAATTTCAAGAGTCAGTTCTTCGATTTCTTCTTCTTTCAAATGCTTAAAAATCGTGGCTGACTTTTCGGGTCCTAATGCAATCAACAATATTGCTGCTTTTTGAATCCCTGATATTTTGTCTTCGGTAGATTTGGGCATATCTACTTTCACCTCCCAAAATCCGCTGCACGGTTAACTCCAGTCTTCGTTTAACCAGTTGCGCAAAAGACTTGCGGCCGCTTCCGGATTTTCATCTATAAATTTCTCGATTAGTTTTCTGGTCTCAGAAAGTTTCTCCACATCAATATTTTCAAGTTCCACTTCCGGCTGGGACTGTAACAGGCTTTCCACCGAAAGCTCCTCCGGCTGCTCTGCACCTTTTTCCGAACGCATACTCCGCAGCACCACAAACGCAAGGAGCGCTAATATGATCACGATCAGGACGATCTGCATGATATCAGATGCCGATACGTTTAAGCCTTCCCTGTCGAAAAATACGTTTTCCGAATAAGCTACGATGGCTATGTTCTCGGTAGGGAATCCTGTTGCCATAGCTACAATATTATACAGTTCTTCGGATACTTCTATCCGCTCCTGTCCAGCATTCTGGAGCTTATATTCCTCCCATGTAATCCCATCTAAAAGCCCCTGGGAACGGACATCCTCTTCTCTGACAACATTCATGTTGATGGCTGCTAAAGAAATCGTGGACTGCTCATAATTGATTGCCCCAGGCAGGATATCCTTGTCGGTGATCCTTTCGTTAGGAAGATATTTATTTTCTTCTTCCGTAGTTTCCGTACTGCTTTCGCTGTTGTCCTGATATACATATTCAGGCTGCTGTCCGTTGGAATCAGTTCCCGGCACATCGCCGTTAGCGTTTGTGGAGGAAGAACTGAATGTCCTGTTAGAAGCTAGATACCCCTGGCTGTTTCCGTCCGCCACAGAGTATTCATGGTATGTTTCCTTAGTGGAAGAAAAATCCATATTTAAGTTGACTGCCACTTCCACTTTTTCAAATTCATTGGTACCAAGAAGTACCTGTCTTACATCATTTTTAACCTTCGTCTCCCACTGGGACTTTACACTCATCTGGGAACTTGCAGTCCCCGCAGAGCTGTATGTATCATCACCGGAATAAAGGGTGTTGCCCTCTGTGTCCATGATAACAATATTCTGGGGCGTCTTATTTCCGATTGCCACGGAAACCGCTTTCGCTAATCCCGCCGCATTGTCCGTGGTAAACTCCCCACTTAGCTCAAGCAGGATCCACACGGAAGATTCTTCCTCCGACTGTATCAGCGTTCCGTCCTTTTCCGGTATGTACAAATCTACCACAGCACTCTTGATCGATGTGAATTTACCAATAATGTCATTGGCAAGCCTGCTCTCCAGATAAAGTTCATACCGTTTCTGCTTGTCGGCCTCTGTGGTGCTGAACCCGCCGCTTGTCACATTATCTATGGTATAGGCGTAGGACTGAATATCGTTAGCTCCCAGAAGCAGGTTTGCTTCTGACTGCTGTTTTTTATTAATCCGGATCTGATATCCGTCGTCCGACACTTTGTAATCCAGCCCTGCATCCCCTAATAACTTCGTAACCTCCGATGCTTCTTTCGTGCTTTCACAACTAAGAAGCATAATGTACTGGGGACGCATCAATATGGAAAACAGTATTGCAAAAGCCAGGACAATTCCCGCCGCCGCAGATACAATAAATGTTTTTTGTTTTGTAGAAAATTTATTCCACCACTCAAGAACTTTATTCAAAAGCTCCCTCAACCTGTCAGCCATAGCTCAAACCTCTTCCGTTCATACATAATTCTATATCATTTATATAGATTAAATCTGCATCTGCATAAGCTCTTTATATGCTTCCAGAAACTTATCCCGTACCGCTACCGTATACTGGAGGGCTGCTGACGCCTTCTGGAGGGCTGTGGTCAATTCATGTGTGTTTTCCGTTTCGCCTAATGCCCAGCGGAGCTTCTCATTTTCTGCATCTGAAAGATATGCATTTGTGGTGTTCAGACTCTCTACAGCTTTATCAAAAAAATCGCCAAATTCCGCTGCCGTTTTCTCACTCCTGGACGCAGAATACCCTTCTGCTGCCTCTCTGATGGCACCGGATGATATATTATAAAATGATGAAATATCCATTTTTTATTCCAAACCTCTCTTTCAATTCATTATGACTGTCCCATCTCCAGCCCCTTCAGCGCTATACTCTTGCTTGCGCTAAAAGCTGTTGCATTGGCTTCATAGGCACGGCTTGCATCGATTAAATTGGTCATTTCCGTGATGATATTCACGTTAGGATATGTAACATAACCATTTTCATCCGCATCAGGATGGGATGGATCATAGACCAGATTCATCTGGGTCCAGTTGTCCTCCGTTACCTTGCCGACTCTGACGCCCTGTCCCTTGAACCTGTCGCTGGCGCTTCCAAGGAAGCTGCTGAAAGTCCCTGCTTTGGCGCCCCGTTCTTCAAAAGTTACCACCTTACGCCTGTATGGTGTTCCGTCTTCTGTCCTTGTGGTGTTGGCGTTTGCTACATTTTCAGAAATTGTATCCATCCGGTAGCGCTGTGCAGTCATGCCGGATGCATTGATATTAAAAGCATTGAATATACTCATTTATGATTCCTCCCTACTTCATGACAAGCATAAGATTGGCAAATTCCTGGCTGATACTGTCTTTAAGCCCGTTGTACCAAATCTGATTGGAAGCCAGTTCCGTCCCCTCGGAATCCACATCCACATTATTGCCGTCTAACCGGTAGGAGAAATTGGCAGCGTCTGTATAGACCCTTGCCTGTAATTCCGTGCCGGACACATGGGCCACCTTGGCATCCACTGTTTCGTATCTGGAGTTCCCCAGCGCTCTTCTGAACTGTGACTGGAAGTCAACATCCTGCCTCTTATACCCCGGCGTATCCACGTTCGCAATATTGTTGGCCAGAATATCATTCCGCTGCCAGGCCGCGTCCGCCGCTTTGTTCAGCACATTTACATAATTAAAAACATCACTATTAATCATATGACAGCTCCCTTCAAATAGTACCCTTATAATAGCATCTCAAGCCCTGTAAGCTGCCGGCTGTACTTCCAGACCGGCTTCATAAAGAACTTTAATTCCTACACAACATACCCACCTTATTATATTATAGATTATTTATTCAAAAAGACAAGGTATTTTTTAAAAAAAATGCAAAAAGGATTCATGTCTTTCTTCAGCCTCATAAATCCTTTTATCATGCTCATAATCCATTATGTCCCTATTCAGTTATACCATATTTTCTTTTTTTATCTTCTCCACTTCATCAAAAACCATGTCATTCAGAACCTTTATGTAGGTTCCTTTCATCCCCGATGACCTGGATTCGATTACCCCTGCGCTTTCAAATTTACGAAGCGCATTTACGATTACAGAGCGGGTAATCCCTACCCTGTCAGCTATCTTGCTTGCTACCAGAATGCCTTCCATCCCGTTCAGTTCTTCAAAAATATGCACTACCGCTTCCAGCTCTGAATAGGACAGCGTGTTTAAGGCAGACTTAATCACTGCCAGCTTCCGGTTCTCTTCGGCATTCTCTTCACTAACTGCCCGGAGCATCTCAAGGCCCACAACTGTAGTCCCATACTCGCACAGGATAATATCGTCAATATCATACTGTTCCAGACATTTATAAATAAACAGTGTGCCAAGCCTCTCCCCTGCAATTTCTATAGGGGTAATGATGGCCTGGTATTTTCTCACATCGCCTTCTCCGAAGCCAAGGGTTTCCAGATTCACATTTTCTTTCGTAGAAAGTATGGCAAGAAGCCTCTCATTGAGCAAGGCATCAATAAACCCGCCTACCTGTCCTGCAACCAGCTCTGTGATGGAGTCTACGCCCTTCGCGTCACCCACCCCTAAAACTTTGCCTTTCCTGCTAATCACGAGCACATTAGAAGATAATATCTCACACAATACAGAGCAGATATCATTAAAAACAACCTTGCTGGAATTGTTATTATGAAGAAGTTTACCAATCTTTCTGGTCTTATCTAATAACTGTACGCTGCCCATATCCTACCTCCTGTGAACCTCTCAACGCTATTGTATCACAGGATTTGCTCAATTTCAACAACTACACTGAAAATTTATATAATTCCAAATATTCACATAAATTATCTGACTTATTTACCATTTTCCGGAATTTGGTCCACATATCCGCAGCCTTCTTCCATACATGCAAGTTTATTCCCCTTATGCAGCATAAGAGAGCCGCAGCGGGGACATTTCTGCTCCGAAGGCTTCTGCCATACCATGAAGTCACAGTCAGGATTGTCAATGCATCCATAGTATTTCCTGCCCTTTTTCGTCTTCTTAAGAACGATATCCTTGCCGCATTTCGGACAGGAAACACCGATTTTTTCAAAATACGGCTTGGTATTTCTGCAGTCCGGGAAGCCGGGACAGGCCAGGAATCTCCCATGTGGCCCGTACTTGATCACCATCTGCCTGCCGCAGTTTTCGCAGACCTCGTCGGAAACTTCATCCGCAATGTCCACTTCCTTCAATTCCTTTTCCGCCGTCTTTACCGCTTCGTCCAAATCCGGGTAGAAATTGGATACTACCGTCTTCCAGTTTACACTTCCTACCTCCACCCCGTCAAGAAGGGCTTCCATATTTGCAGTAAAATTCACATCGACAATGCTTGGGAAGGCATCTTTCATCATACTATTTACCACTTCTCCAAGTTCCGTCACATAAAGATTCTTATTTTCTTTCGCCACATAGCGCCTTGCAAGAATAGTGGTGATGGTAGGCGCATAAGTGCTGGGGCGGCCAATGCCCAGTTCTTCCAGTGCCCGCACAAGAGAGGCTTCCGTATAGTGGGGGGCCGGCTGGGTGAAATGCTGCTTTTCATCCAGTTTCACCAGTTTTAAGACAGCAGACACATCCACTCCCTTCACCAGCATATTCCCATCTTCCTTATCCTCCTCCTGTGTATAAACATTCATAAAACCATCGAAAAGCAGCTTGGAGGCAGCTACTGTAAAGCGGTGCCGGTCCGCATCGATTTTGATCGAGGTGGTCTCATATTTGGCAGGCTGCATCCTGCTGGCGGTAAAACGCTTCCAGATCAACTGGTAGAGCCTTAGCTGGTCCCTGGAGAGGGATTCCTTTAACTCCGCCGGAGTGCGGTTTAGATCCGTGGGCCGGATGGCTTCATGGGCATCCTGTATTTTCTTATCATTTTTCGCGACAGCCGTCCCTTTTATCACATAGTCATCCCCATAATTCTTTCTGATGTATTCCTCCGCCATAGCTTCCGCTTCCTTGGAAACCCTCGTGGAGTCAGTCCGCAGGTAAGTGATGACGCCCACTGTGCCGTTTCCTTTGATCTCGATTCCTTCATATAGCTGCTGGGCCAGACGCATGGTCTTCTGGGTAGAAAAATTCAGAACTTTGCTTGCTTCCTGCTGTAAGGTGGATGTGGTAAATGGAAGGGGCGGTTTTTTCATCCGCTCACCTTTTTTCACCTCCCTGACCACAAATTCCGCATCCTTTAACTCCGCCAGGATTTTATCCATTTCCTCCCTGGAAGAAATGGACGCCTTACTGTCCCTGGTGCCGTAATACTTTGCCGTAAGGGGCTTCTTTTCCCCGGGCACCTGAAAATCCGCATCCAGGGTCCAATATTCTTCCGGGATGAAGCTGTTGATCTCATCCTCTCTGTCACAAATAATGCGAAGCGCCACAGACTGCACCCTTCCGGCACTTAGTCCCCGTTTAACCTTTGCCCACAAAAGAGGGGAAATACGATACCCCACCATGCGGTCAAGCATACGCCTTGCCTGCTGTGCATCCACCAGATCCGTGTTGATCTCTCTGGCATTTTTTAACGATTCCTTGACAGCGTTCTTTGTTATTTCATTAAATGCAATTCGGTAAACCTTTTTATCCTCAAGCTTAAGAGCCTTTAAAAGATGCCAGGAAATGGCCTCCCCTTCACGGTCAGGGTCAGTAGCCAGATAGATCTTCTCCGCCTTCTTCACTTCTTTTCTAAGCTTTGCCAGAATATCTCCCTTACCGCGGATCGTAATATATTTAGGTTCGTAATCATGTTCAACATCAATCCCAAGCTGACTTTTGGGCAGATCACGCACATGCCCGTTACTGGCAGCCACTTCGTAATTGGAACCTAAAAATTTCTTGATTGTTTTTACCTTGGCAGGTGATTCCACAATTACCAGATATTTTGCCATAATGTATCCCCTTATCCTTTTAACTTTAACGTGCTCAACTATACACCACTTTTCAAACGGTTGCAAGTAAAAAATTCTAAATTTTACTTAATAATATCGCTCTGTGAAATGGATTTCTTCCTAATTAATATGATTACTATAATAACATTACTATACAAATATTATTTATCTGCACGAAACATACATGGGATTTTTATGTATCCGGATACCGGAACAGATACTGCCAGACTTCACCAGACCTCCTTATGTCAGCAAACGATGACACACTTTACAGGCTGGCTTATTATAACAAATGCCGACGCACTTCGCGAATCGGCTTATTATAACAAACACTGTCACGCTTCGCGAGCCAGCTTATTGTAATAAAATCAGCGCATAAATACGTCCTATCTACTGCTGCCCCAGGCCATGACTATCAGTATCCCGAAAGACAGATAAGGGCCCAGGGCCATAACGCTTCCCTTTCCCCACAATTTCATACGTATGGAATGTATGCACACACCTGTGATTCCTCCTAGGAAAAAGGCCGTAAGGATGCCCTCCAATCCAAGTAAAAGCCCGGCGGCAGCCATCAGTTTTATATCACCGCCGCCGATTCCTTTCCCCTTTGTCATAAAAGCAAGTAGCAAAAGCAGGCCGCTGACTGCCGCCATCCCTGCCCCATATTCCTGCCAGCAGGCCAAGTCGGTCAGCAGCCGGATGCCTCCCAGAATACAGATGAACAGATTAAGTTCTACAGGGATCTCAAAAGTTTTTTCATCCACCATACCTATCAGAAGCAGTACAAAGACGCACAGGCTATAGAACAGCCCCTCCAGCGACATCCCTCTGTTCTCAAAGATCAACAGGCAGACAAAACTTCCCGCCAGCCCAAAGGCGGCGCAGAAAGCAGGTTTGCTTTCCAGTCCATATCTTTTCCTGCCCCATTCAAGAAATCTGCTTCCAGCCAGCAGACCAGCTATGAAGATAAGGCAAATCTCAGCTATTGATAATCTCATACTGCATCCATTCATATTTTAATCTGGTTCCCTCCGCTATTTCAGGCGGGAGAAGCGCCCTTGCCACCAGTTTCAAATCGCTGCTTTCTTCATCGGTTCTCCTTAAATTGGCATAATCGCCATCTATACTGACCACCTCATAATAAAAAGTATTCATTAAAATATCCTTCCTTTCTCTAAACAATATTTAAATTATAGCACATTCGTCTGTTTTTTCGGAAGATTTATATAATTTGCCATTACTTTTTATGATTTATATTATATAATGATACTGTAATTGTACATGCCCGTCGGGCAGAAAGGAAAAGTTATGGTCTTTATACTTGTTCTTATTATTTTACTACTGATCGGAGTCATCATTTTTCTGTGTGCCCGGATGCGGGTCAGGAAGTTCCATTACCAGTACAAATCTGACAAAATGGATGCCATGGAGTCCAGCTATGAAAGCCAGATCCATTCCCTAAGGTCCACCATCAAAGAGCTGAATGAAACGGCCTTCACCCACACAGTCACCAAAATCGGAAACATTGATTATTTTATTGACCGCTGTTCCTCCCTCTTTGAGCGTTATCCCCGTTCCCTGTTCACGATGGTCGGGTTCAGCATTTCCAATATGGGAAAAATCAACCAGATTTTCGGCCCTTCCGAAGGGGATAAGGTCATGATCTATACTGCCGGGATCTTAAAATCCAGCTATCTAAGCAGCACCACCTACGCCCATGTGAACTCCAATCTTTTTGGTATTTTATTTAAAGATACGGCGGAAAAGGATATCCTCCGCGCTATAGACAGGATCACTCAAAGGCTGGCTGAATACTCTCCCACCTTTGCCGTGACCGCTTCTTTCGGCATCTATGTGATCGATCAGAGCCGTACCTCTGACAGCCTTATGGATATCATGAACTGCACCCTCCTTGCCCAGAAAGCGATCCAGAATCCGAAGCACCAGAATTATGCCTACTTTACAGAAGAACTGAACCGGACTTACAACGAAAACCGCCAGATGAGCCAGGAGATGGAGGAAGCCTTGGACAGCCATAAGTTTATCGTCTATCTGCAGCCCATGATCGACCTTCATTCTTACCGGATCATATCCGGGGAGGCGCTGGTGCGCTGGGATTATCCGGGAAAAGGCATCCTTTCCCCTTATGCTTTTCTGCCCCTGTTTGAAAATTCCTCGCTGATCCAGAAGTTAGATTATTATATGTGGGAGGAATGCTGCAAGGTCATCAGAAGATGGATCGACAACAAGATAACGCCTCTGCCCATTTCCATGAATATATCGCCGATTCACCTGCAGGGCACTGCCTTTATTGATAAGCTGGAACAGCTCCTTAAATCCTACCTGATCAGCAAAGACCTGATCATCCTCGAACTGCCGGAACGGGGCGTTGCCAACGCTTCCCGGGAGGTGGCAGAAATCATAGAAAAGCTCAAAGACCACGGTTTTTCACTGTGTATTGATAATTTTGGGAGCGTACACTCCCCTTTAAATCTCCTAAAGGATTACCCCATTGAGAGGATCAAGCTTGACCGGAGTTTTCTAAACAGGAATTCTACCTCCGACGAGGGGCTTACCATTCTGCGCTACCTCATTGCCATGGCCAAAGAATTGAATTTAACGGTCATTACGGAAGGCGTGGAATCCATGGAACAGGCAAATTTTCTTACGGATATCGGCTGTGACATTGCACAGGGCTATTTCTTTGCAAAACCTCTCACGGTAAGACTTTTTGACCAGTTAAACAAATCCATGCTCCGTACCCTGTACCGTCCGTCCGAATATTACCCCACCTTCGAGGATTTTGAAAAAGATGTGGATATTCTGACACAAATGATGCAGAGGGTGGGATAATCCCTCCCTCTGCTTTTTTATACAGTCAGGTAGTTTAAAAAGCGTACCGGCTTAGTAATCAAGGTCTGTTTTCAGCTTTGCTACTGTAAATACAAAGAAATCTGTCAGCGTCGTGATGGAATCCAGGTTCAGATCCCCAGGCAGCGGCTTTTCGTCAGTGACATAGACAATTGCCTGTACTTTGTAATTGGACAGATCCATCTTCCCCGCATCTTTCAGTGTCAACTTCAGCTTCCTGATAATAACGCCTTCTTTCTGTTCCTCCTTCTTTCCTGCCTGTTCTCCCGCCGGATACCTGGTTCCCTTTTTTATTTCATCCAGCGTAAACTGGTAAGTGACATACTGGAACTTTTCGCCGCCAGAGGATTCCGCTTCCGCCAGTTTCCTGCCATCAGGGTCATTTTCCAGCGCTAACTCAATCTGGCTTCCCTCATATAGTTCATACAAAGGCGTACCCCTTTCGTTTGTTTTTTCCCAGATCCGGTAGGCCACTGTATAGTATTTCTCCGCCGTTTTCTGATCGGTCTCATCAATATTGGTCAGCACTCCAGTAAAGTCCAGTTTAAAGTCAAACGCAATTTCATGTGGCATCTTCGTCTGGTCTTCATAGGTATTGATGCCAAGCTGCATCAAATCCTTTGTCTCAACGGCGCAGGCAAGATCCTGTTTTCTGGCCGCCGGAATACCCCTTTCATACTCGTCAATACGCTCACCGCCTGTGGGATAGTCCTTATTTTCTATCCGGAGCAGTTTAAGGTGCATAGTGTACTCGTCCAGATTGTGTTTGCTCATGTCTGCATTTCTGAAATCCAAGGTCAGCTTATCGCACCAGCGGATGACACCTTCCGTGTAGCCGTTATTTCTGATTTCTTCACTGATTATCTCCCGCAGGTCATTCATCCTAAACTCCAGCTTCCCGTCTTTATAAAAATGAATATTGGATTCATCGTAATAAGGCTCTAAGTTTTGTTTTTCAATGATATCGGGAATATTTTCCAGCTTAATTCCCACCGGACTGTTCCTTTCACCTTCTATTGAAACATTGGTTCCGGCTGGCAGGAACACTTCCTGCTCACTGTTGTTGGGGGTCATATATACCTGTAATTCCAGATATTTGTTATTGTTTGCACTGTCAATGGTATTGACCCCGCCGTTTTGAAGGACTGCCGTCCAGTACAGGGGGTCCGCACTGATATCAATAACCGCCCAGATATTGACAAAGCCGTCATCATCCGCCTTTATATTTCCTTCCATCCATGTTTTTTCTTCTTCTCCCACAGCATTTTTATTGTCAAATTTAATTGACATCCCCGGCTGGATCGCCGCCTTCAGCGTCGTGTGGTTAGTAAGGGTAGTTTTTTTCTCCAAATCTTCCGACAGGTCGGGACTTATGCTGAAATCCCGCAGTTCACGCCCCTGTATCTCTTCGGGCTTTACCCCTGAAATATCAACAGTTATCAGGAAACGCTCCACTGCCACATTGGCATATTCAAATTCTTCTTTCTTCCCGTCTATCATGTCGGTCGTGCTAAATGGCGGGTCTGACGCATCCTCTCCGTAAAGCTCAAATCCGTCATCTTTATTGATTTCCTTATTTTTATACGGAACTCCCTCATCGTCTACAAACAGCGTATAGGCATACGGCCCGTGGTCGTCCTTTTTGACCGTATAATAGTACACCTTATTATTGTCACAGATGTCTATCAGCGTCAGTTTCGTGCCTTCTACAAATCCTTTTTCTACTGTTGTATTATTTTCCTCATAGGACAGTCCCACACTCTTTTCTATGCCTGCAGGGTACTTCTCTCTCGCCGCCCCGTATATGTATTCCGAATACAGTGTATAGGAACTGTCATTTGCGATGACGATACCTGAAGAACACAGGCCGTCCTTTTTCACCTTGTCACCGTTATACACCAGTCCTTCCATAATTTTCAGGTGGGTGTCAATGGTCAGCCGCTCCACCACGAAAACGGGAATGCTCAAAACCTCTTTCCTTACCACCTGGTCTGTCTGCCCCTGTGGTGTATATTTCCAAAAATAGGTAATGGTAAGCAGGGTAAAGGTCTGTTCATTTCCATCCAGGCCGTCGTTGTCAAATCCTTTATATTCAACCGTCCACTTACCGGAAACTTCTCTTGCTTCCAGACTTGCCCTTCCGGTTTGGGCTTCCACTTTTCCATCCGGTGTCACCTTCATGGGTCTGGTTTCTATATTCGTTACTTTTCCAATGCCGGCAGAATACGTCCCATCATCAGCGGCATAAACGCCCCCCACATTGGTCAGCGCTGCCACCACCCCTTTCATGAGCTGGTCTGCCGTACCGTACTGGGTGTCTAAAACAATCATGGGCAGGTACTTTCCATCTGCCGTCATTACAGGTGACAGAAGTAGTCCCTTTTCATTTCTGTAAAGCTTCCCGTACACCTCCTCTGCCGTGATGTCTGTCTGGCTGTCAGCTTTCACTCCAAGGCGGCAGGCATCCAGATATTCAAAAACATCACTGGTAGCTTTCGCGTTTGTGTAAGCTTCTATCAGATTGGTGTAGCTGATTCCGTCAAAAAGATTTTTCCAACTGCCCCCGGCACCGTCAATCGATACGCCGTCCCACACACCGGCATCCCCGTCGGCTGTCTCCTCCACATCATGATAAATGATATGGACATTTTTTCTATAGGCATATGGACTGCCAAGCAGGGTATCGTCCGTCCCTGCTGTGCCTGCCTCCATACCCACATCCGTTACCGGACGGGTTTTCCCACTAAAGGTGTCGTCAAAAACAACCGAAGGGGAGAGGAAATAGATTTCACCGCTGCCGCTGAATGCTCCCATAAAATTGCCTATGCGCCCGGCATAATAGCCAATGCCGATTGTCTCATCCCGCAGCTTCCCGGCCGATGGCATGGGTTCCGTCACCAGACTGCCCGCATCCCCTGTAACCAGATACACCTCCCTGTAGGCGCTAAGTTCCCCATCTGTGCTGTTAAAAAGCAACTGCAGGGTATTTAAGCCAGGAGCCGGATTTTTCTTTAACAGTGCGGCACCATTTGGGCTTTCGCTGTAGCCAATAAGATTGTTTTTCAGCTCCGTCCGGTAGGCATAACAGTGAGACCAGCCGGCACTACCGAAAACGCCTCCCACACTGACATTTTTATTCCCACTGGCATTGGCCGCAAGGATTTTATTGCCTGTTATGGAAATATCATCCAGATAGCCTTCGTTATCATCCTCGCCTGCATCCGCCCACCCGCAGAATCCCCCCGCCATGGCAGTGCCCGTACTAAAATCCCTATAAGCCTGCACAAGACTGTCCTCGATCTTCATGCCAATATAGTTTACTTTATGGGACCTGCATCTTCCAATCGCCCCTCCTGCATACACGCCGTAAATTTTATTTCCGGCAAGCTTCACGCTGACATTTTTATCCGAACCTTCTGTATTTGAAAAAATGGCTGTATACCGGCCTGCATAGCCCAGCAGCCCTCCTGAGTTGTGCCCGTAGATCCAGCAGCCGCTTACACTGGCGTTTTCCAGATGATGGCTGTTTTTGTTTTCCTTATCTATGCTGCAATTTACATTGGGCATAGAGCCGTAGATACCGCCTGCACCGTACTCGTTTGAGGCGCCTTGCGCATTGAAGTCCTTAACATTGTTCCATCCGATCAGACATTCCGTTACAGTGACATTCCGGATGTCTGTAGGCCGTACTTTATTTTCATTGTAATATTTGCCTACTGCCCCGATAATACCTCCCACATTTCTGCCGGAAGCCATTATCATACAGTTTCTTACCTCTGCGCCCCGGTCCACAGCCGTGCTGCTTCCATCCGGTCTGACTTCCAGTTCCATCTGACTGGTCCCGATTACGCCGCCTGCACAGCCTGCAGCGCCTCCGGATGTCTTAAACATCCCCCCCGCTTCTTCCGCTTTTGTGCGGTCGTCAACGGCAATATTCATGCCAAGTATCCGGATGCCGCCCATCGTAAGCTTCGAGGGGACCGGGTCAGATCCGCAGACTGTCTTTCCTATAAGTCCCCCTGCGTCGGCTGCCCCGGAACGAATCTGATACTGCTGGCCTCCAAGCTCAAGTCTGTCCTTGAGCATACTGTCTATTCTACCCCGTACTTCAACATCCGTAACAAAAGCTGTTCTGGTCTTAAGACATCCTATCCCTCCTCCTGCATACATGCCTGTTGCTTTCCTGTCAGGCTGGCCGGGGCTGTTTGACGCCGTAACATTGGTGTCTATTACCCTGGAGGCTTCTATCGCCAGATTATTTCCGCGCATTTCTCCTATAAGGCCGCCTACACCGTAATCAAAGTAGTCGTCCCTAGCATTTATATTCCAGCGGTATCCTTCCACTTCACAGCTACTAACGGTCGTCTTGTGCATCATGACACCGGATGCAGGCTGCGCCCCTGTACCAGCAGAAGGCGCATCATATTCCCCGAAGGAATCATACTCTCCTATTGCGCCGCCGGAGGAATAAGCGCCTGTGATCTTTGCATTTTCTATGACTGTTTCTTTTCCTGCATGCTCTCTTATATTGACCCATACTGCCAGACAGCTGCTGAAATCATCAGTCACATGTCTTCTTCCCACATAGCCAATCAGACCACCGCTGCGGCCTGCTGCCATCTGGACATAATTATTGTTGCCGTTATTAAAAGTATCCGCCCTGTCGCCTGTCCGTCCCTTTACCGCCAGGATCACCTGACCGGCTATGCCCTGGACGGAACAGCCTTCCAGATTCACAGCTACATCCGACACTCCGGCTGCGTTACTATCATGCTGGGTGATTACTCCTGCCACGCCTCCCACGCTGCCGCCGTATGTGTCAATGCGGGTATTTTCACCGATCACACATTCCTTAAAGGTATAGGTCTGTCCGCTTACCGGCTCTATCCAGGCCGTAATTCCTCCTGCATTTCCCTTTGCTTCGATCAGCATATCTTTTACCGTTATATTTTCAAAGGTCCAGGGGCCGCGCACCAGCCCTGCCACCGCCGCCGTACGGTTGGCATAGCTATCGTTGCCGCTGTCTGTGACTACTGATGCGTTCTTGTTTACACTGCTTACGCTTCCTGTCACCGTAAAGCCGGACATGGTATAGCTGCGTCCCGTCGTGGTATCCAGAAGGTCATTAAAAAGGGCGGCTGTGTGGATACCATCATCATAGCTCCTGTCAGTTTCCATATGGATGACTGCCCCGTTTCCATGAAAATTTGCCCTGAAATCTGAATAAAAGGTATCGTTTAACCTGTCAACAGGAACGCCGGATGCCTCTCCGGCACCCTTTACCATGATACTCTCAAACATTCCATAAGAAGCGCCCAAGCCTCTGAACCCCCTGCCGTAGACAGACATATCGTATTCTGCATTTACCAGCTCATAATCCATCACCGCCATAACATCCGTGACCACCCCGCCGGTTTCCGTAAATGGTCCGTTAAGCTGGCTGATGTATCCGCCGCTGACAGATTTCAATGTTCCGGGCCATCCGCCGCTGTTCGTAAAGGTAATATTTTTTTTGTAAAGATATGGATAATAATATACCCCATCGTCCTCCTTTGTTGCAGCGTCAAAATCGCTCCCTGTCCCGGTCAACGTAGCGGCTCCCTGTCCGGTATTGTCATAAGCTGCCTTCCGGCAGGCGGCTTTCTGGTCATAGCCGCCTTCTTTGTAATAGATAGAAAAGGCATCGGAATTAACTGCCATGGAAACGATCTGTAACTGTGATGCATCCCTGACCCGGGCTGTGAAGCCGTCTGCCGTGTCATCGATCTCAACCTTTCCCTGTAAATGACCTGCCACAATTATATCGTAATGCCTGCAGATGGGAAGTCTGTCATTTCTGTATATTCCGGCTATCTCTTTCTCCCCGTGGTCAAGGATCTTCTTATGATAGGGGGTACTGCTGCCAAAGTTATCTTCATAAATAACGCAGCCGTCCTCCACCTTGCCAATAAGACCGGAAATATACTGATAGCCATCCCCACTCCCTGCCGTAAATGTATTGCCGGCAGAATCCCAGCTTCCTGCCTGGAAGTTCTCTGCCGATTCTTCTGACAGATTCCGCAAAATCAGGCTTCCCTGTTCCACATTTCCCGCATAAGCGCCTGCCTGGACCGACTTATCCGCCGGAACAACTTTCAAATTGACCGTAACATTATCAATGATATTGTCGCCTCCAAGGACACAGGCCATGACGCCGCCTGCCATTCTCCGCACCTTAACGACGCCGGTTCTTGTCCCTGCTGCATCCATGTCCCCTGTTTCTGTTCCCGCCCCCCGGATTTCCAGATCTTTCACCACTGCGCCCTTGGCATACTGGATCAGCCCATGGTTCACGTTAGCTGTACTGTCTGTCCAGCACCTTCTGAAAGGCAGCGTGATAACAGGGTAAGAGCCGTCATCCTGCTTTTTCCCTATGATAACGCCCCTGAAAGGCATATTTTCCGTGCCTAGTCCCAGAAAATCTTCCGCGATCTGCCTGTCTGTTCCATTCTTCATTGTAGAAAAGTCTATATCTTTTACTATCATATAGTAGGCACGGCCAAGCTGCTCCTGAGTAGGAAAGTCCGGCGGCAGGGCAGCCGTTCCATTATCAGGATATTTTATTAAATTATCTTCTGTATGTACGGTTCCGTCACACACCTGGCCCCCGGTACGGCCGGATTCAAACGCATGGATCTTCCATCCCCCCAGATATTTATAGTCATTTTTATTCTGGAGATAACGCGCCAGGGCAAGAAGCTGTCTGGCATCCTCTATCTGATAAGGGTCTTCATAAGTTCCACACCCTTTATCAATTGCAAAGTTTTTGGGATTCACCTCTATTTCCTTGCTTCCTTTGTGCCCCTGCGTATGTACATAAGGAAGATAAGCATCACTTACATTCTTTGTATTCCATTTAAAGCTGTTTTTGTAGGGCAGATGATAGACACTCTCATCTTCCGGCCCCTCTTTATTATCCCAATACTCAACCCCTTCCGCCAGTTCTGACCCGACTGTTACATAAGATTCTGTGTAGGTGCCGTCTGTATTGTTTCCATAATAGGGATTGCTCCCGTCAAAAGGAAAATAAGACTGCTTTTTATCCGTGCCAGCATCATTATGAAATGCATACTCCGTGAACAGATACCGGATACGGCGCATCCTTCCGTTTTCCCCCGGAAGGTTTTCCTGATCCTCAAGGTAATAATTGGTGTCGATTAGGGCAGCATACTGGAACATTCCCTCCTTACGGCTGTCCACCCTTAAATTAGTGAATTCCACGCTGATGTCACTGGAGTCTTCGCTTCCCACTGTTCCTATCAGTGCTGCGGCGGCCTTTCTCCCTGCCAGACTATCGTACCCCCTTGTTTCTATCCATGATAAGTCCAGCCTTACCGGATAAACCACTTCCTTTCCGTCCTCTGTCCCTGTCCGCTCCTCCACTTTTCCAATCATCAGCCCCACAGCATGTCCATCCTGCCCCGGAGCCGTTTCTTTCCTATAATCAGCAACGTATAAATCTTTAAGCCGGATGCGGTATATATTTTTCGTATCGCTGATGGTTCTGGAAAACAATGCGCCGGAATCATCCCCAAGATTGGCCACACTGCCGCTTAAGGTCAGAAAATCTGTATCTCCTTCCACCGTTACCGCACCGGAATTGCTAAGGAACAGGCCGGCATGCATCATATAATGCTGTCTGCCGCCGTCAGAGGGAGTCATGACCCCTGCCCCGTCTGCTATCTCTTTTCCATGAAACACGATCTCCCCATGATTCTTAAAGGAATAACTGCCTCCTGTCACCATGGTTGGATAATAGCTGACCCTGCTTAAATCAATTTTCCCTTTAAACTCCGTGTTTGTATTAGGCTTACTTACGCCTCCTGTATAGTATCTTTCCAGATACCTTTTAATGGATTCATTCATATATTGGGACAGATGCCAAATCATCATCTGCCTGTCATTGGTGATGACCGGAGCGCTCCCATCCAGCTTTTCCGTATCTGACAAAAATGTGTCTTCCCCTGCAAAACTGCTTCCAAAAAGATTGTAATAATACCGGGTTCTGTCGCTGGTATCTTTTGTCACTTTGTTCTGATAAGTTTTGTGATCTGCGGGAAAACCATCATAAATGATATTTACAATGCCGCCTGACGCATAATCACCGGCTTCATTTAAATTCCTGCCAATATTGTAGGCCGCAATTTCATCCAGACTGCCCCCGCCTGTAAGCTGCACTGCCCCGGAAGCATTTCCCCCAGACTCTCCCAATGTCCTGCCTGCAATAGTATATCCGTCAATCTCAATCAACGCATCAATGCCGTCACAAAATAGCAGCCCTGCCTTTTTCGCGCCGTTATTGTTGAATATCCCATTATTTATGTTGATATTTTTTAACTGGATGCGCCCTGTCACGGTATTCACAAGGCCGCCAAATACACCCCCGGCTGACAGAGAAGGGCCGTCCCCGGCTGTCCCGCCGTCACCTATGGTAATGCCCTCTATAGAGCAGTGTCCTGCCTCATCCGGCGCCACATCGTTCCAAACCATCCCCAGCCAGCCGCCGCCCGGTTTGTCCGTATTTTCTCCAAACTCCAGTGACGCGCCGTTATGGATGACAATATTGCTCATGGAAAGGATCGTCCTGTCTGTCCTTTGTGTGTCATCATTGATCTGCGTAAACATACCGCTGCATTTACGGCCTGCGGAAGAAAGCCCAAAGTCCTTTAGCAGTTCAAATCCATTCACAAAAATCCGGGAGCTGCCTGCCCCTTCCTGAAGATAGGAAGCCGCCAGTCCTCCGGCCATGGTATGATCGGAGGCGATCCTGATTTCCATTTCACCGCCTATTTTCACATTGTTTACTGCAAATTCCGTATGATCCTGGGCACGCACTTCCCCTGCCAGACCTCCATAAAAGTGCGTAGTATCGTTAAAATTGCTGTTATTTGTAAAATAACTCTTTATGTTGACATCCGTTACGATATCATCTACAGTGAAACCTCCATAGACCCGGCCTGCCAGTCCCGCCGCGTATTTACTTGCCCCGTCTATGGTCCGCCTTAAGGTAAAGCCGGAGATCTCTGCCCCACCGCCAACGCGGGGAAAGAGCGCCAGATTACTCTGAGTGGTTTCAAGCTCTCCTAAATCAATTGCCACATTTCCGCTTCCGGTACCTTTCAGCTTTCCCGTAAATGTCTCCGCCCCGTCCAGCCCTTTATCATCATTCCTGTTCAAACTGTATATACCGCTGTCCGCCAGATTCATATTACCCGTTATCAGATAAGATGCACCAAGCAGATCCGCCTTGGATGCGCCTCCAAAGCAGTCAGATGCAAACCTTCCCTGGGTATTGAGCATGATGGACAGACGGATGAGATCCGCCTCTGTGTCAATCAGCCAGTCACCTGCCGACTGCGTAACATTTCCATTTACCTTTCCGTCCTCATAAGAGATCAGCCTGTCTCCTTCTCCCCAGGAACCGTTCCTGATTATGCCCCCGTAGTTTCCTATATCATCCTTCCAGTTCTTTCCTGACGGTCTGGTGTAAACTGCGCTTTCTTCCCAATAAATAAGGGATTCGTTCCGTACTCCGGCTATATGTCCAATCCTCATGCGGATACCGCCATTATCGCTTTCAAAAGACTGGCCAGAGTTCATGTTGATGCTGACCGTTCCGTCCAGCGCCGC
Organism: Lachnospiraceae bacterium; assembly: GCA_009911035.1. Lineage (GTDB taxonomy): Bacteria > Bacillota > Clostridia > Lachnospirales > Lachnospiraceae > Suilimivivens. The sequence continues at coordinate 2,001 of QXWO01000019.1, read as the reverse complement.
CATGGTTCCCGGCTGTACCGCCCCGAATATGCCGCCCCTGCAATGGTTGGCATAGGCGCCAAAGGAAGAATCCACGGATACGTCTTTTATCTTCAACAGAGAGTCCCTCTCCCCTTCAAATCCGGTAAGAACCTTTCCCACTGCCCCTGCAATTCCCCCGGCAGAGAATGCGTTTGTTGAAAAAGAGGCACTTATGTCTGCATTTTCCACCTCCACATACCGTCCCACCAGCCATCCGGCTACACCGCCGATAGCCCGCACATTCAGGTTCGTCTCTGTCAACTGGCCGCCGGAATTACTGGTAATGTTCCCGGAAACCACAATATTTTTTTCCGGCCCGCTCTCTCCAATCCTTAGATTTGAGCCATGGAGAAATCCTACGATTCCTCCTACCGCATTCCAGGCCTTCAGTTCCTTTCTCACCTGCACATAGCTGATGACATCATAAGGCGTATCTGCGCTTCCCTCCTCATTCCGGTAGTAACGGCCTAAAACGCCCCCGGCAAAATACCCGTCGCTGCCTGTTGCATCTACCACCACGTCCACGGTCACATGACTTAAGTTTAACGCGCCGTCAGCAGCATGGTCGTAATACCCAATCACACCGCCCGATACTTTTCCCACAACACCGCTTCCTGAAATTATAACCGGATCATCCACGGAAGAATCTGTGCTTACCTTTGTGCCAATCACCATACCTGCCAGACCGCCGTTTGCTCCGCCCACGCCGCCTGCCCTTGCCACGTTTACCTCATAGGACGCTCCGCTTATGGTCAGCACTCCGTCTTCCATAGCCCCTACATACATACCTGCCGCACTGGTTCCGTCCCATGTATACGCACCGTTTATACTGCCGGCAGACATATTTGCGGACTCAGCCTTTAGGTTACTGACAGATAATTCCTCACTGATACGAAAAACCGTACTGCCTGTGATCTCCCCGGCAATCCCCCCGGCGTGAAATCCTGACACGGTTGCGCTTTCGTTTCTTCCTATTACTACTTCACTGCTGTCATAATAAAGCTCCACCGGATGGTTCAAATCTGTGCCGCCCTCTACACGGCCAAAGAGCATACCAGCCGCCCCCTGGCTGTTAGACACATTCCCGTCCAATACGATATTTTTCAGGCTTACCCTGGCCCGATCCCCTTTCACAAGTACCCCGGCAACAATCCCCTGGGGCGTGGAACCGGGAGCATTTATGCTGCCCTTTATACTCATGGTTTCAACTTCCGCATCCGTTGACAGATAGTTAAAAAAGGGTCTGTCCAGTATATAGTTCAACCCGCTCTGGTATGCAGAAACCACTTTCCCCTTAAATGGATGATCCTTATTTCCAATCCCCTCAAATGCAGGGGTATTTCTCAAATCCCATGTAGAAGTGGAGTCATAGTCATCAAGCTGGCCTATAGACCTTTGGGATATCTGGATCGTATAGCCGTCAAAATCCGTCTGCTTACTAAGTTCCTGTATCACAAGCAGATCCCCTAGGGATTTTACAATCAGGTTTTTGTTTTCCTCATTTTGTAAGTCTGCCAGTGTTTTAGGCAGCGTGGAGAATGCTGGGTCGTCCGCATCCCCTGCGGCAAATAAACCGGCTTCCCCCATCACTTGGATATACATGGCAAGCGTCACATCCAGCTCATCCAAAACTTCTTTTTCCCCACCACAAAGAAGACAGACATAGCCTGTACCTTCCTCGTTCACCTTATAAATATGAAATCCCCCCTGGGGACACTCATTTTCCTCTCCGGTGCTTTCCTCCCCGCATTTTTCACAAACGATCAGCAGGGTTTCCAAATCCCTGATCCAATGGTGTTCGCAGATTTCCTCCTCATCTATTTTTTCTTTTCCACATTTACTGCATATATATTTTTGCGTCTCCGGGTCCATGACCCACTCATGCTCACAGGCTTCTTCGTCTTCCGCCGTCTTTTCTTTCCCGCACTTACTGCATATGCTTTTCTGGGTCTGGGGGTCTGTCACCCACTCATGCTCACA
>QXWO01000165.1 GCA_009911035.1 Lachnospiraceae bacterium | reverse complement strand
TTATGCCTTCATTTCAACCTGTATAAATTTTTCAAAGTTCACAAATTTCTGCTTGACTTTTTATTTGCAGACTTTCACTCTTTATTTAGGGCATTTTGACCATTAGGAAACACCTTTTGATAGTATTGCGATAGCCTTATTTTTACATTTTCTATATTACATATTGCTACGATTGGCGTATTCAAATCTCCTGTGTATATTTTATTTATTATCTTACACCTAGTACAATCACAATACTCATAACGAGAGCATCCAATACATGCTTGGTTTTTTGCTTGCGCCCACTCCAAAATGCGCTCAACTGATTCGTGATTAATACCATTATCGACAGATCCTATTACAAATTCGCTTACTCCAGCCGCTGCCAGACAAGGATATATGCTACCATCAGTATCAATAGTGAAGCTTGTCCTTCCCCCATCGCATGCAGAATTCATGCATCTTACAAGTGCATCATCAATAAGGTCTACTTTACAATCTCCCTTATACCCTTTTAGATAATCAATAATTTGGACCCCTTGATTATATAATTCATTCATATCACTATCTGTCCAATTATTATCATACTGATCCGGAACTGGTGAAATAGAAACAAATCCAAAATCTAAAAGCCATTTAACTCCATCAAACAAATACTCTACATTCTTTCGATTAACTGTCATTCTAGCGCAAATATCAAACGGAGCTCTATCAAGTATTTTTTTAGAATTTTGTATAACAATATCGAAGCTCCCTCTTCTATTGTGAAAAATTCGATTACTATTATGTGCCTTTTCATTTCCATCAATACTTATAGAAATCTGAGCATAATTTTTGATTAAGAAATCGATATTTTCATCGTTTAAAAGAGTTGCATTCGTTGTAATTATATAACTCACGTTCTCTATGCGATTTTTCAACGCTGAGACGAAGTATTTGATTTTTTCAAATTCAAGTAAAGGCTCCCCTCCATCACGACAAACGCATGAGTAAATAAATTGTGAACAAATTCTTTTTTTCTGGTATAATAAAAGAAAAAGGGGGATTTTGCCATGAATGAATTATTAGAGTGGATGGAATACATTGAAGATAACCGCCAGCAGACAAAGGTAAGGCATAAACTAAAAGATATTATTGTAATTGTGCTTTTTGCAACACTTGCAAATGTGGATGACTGGGTGGAAATGGAGTATTTTGCCCACTATCATGAGGAATATCTCAAAAAATATATTGAACTAAAAAACGGCATTCCCTCTCATGATACACTATGCCGTGTATTTGGTCTGCTGTCATCGGAAGTTTTACAGCAGCTCTATCAAAAATGGCAGGAACTGCTGAATAAAAATGAAGGAGAAACATTAAGAAAACTGATTTGTGTGGATGGAAAAACAATGCGCTCCAATAAAAGGAAAGGCGGAAAGCCCAATCATATCATTACGGCATGGAGCAGGGAAGATGGATTCAGCCTCGGGCAAAAAGTTGTGAATACGAAAAGCAATGAAATCACAGCGATCCCGGAATTGTTGGAAAAGATCCGTATAAAAGGCCATGTTGTGACAATTGATGCAATGGGGACACAGACTGCAATTGCAGAAAAAATCCGTTCAAAACGTGGAGATTATGTACTTTCCCTGAAAGAGAACCAGAAAAATCTGTATGAAGATGTAAGATTGTTTTTGAATGAGGAATCTGAAAAAAAGAAACTCCGCGAAAATGGGAAGTATAAAAAAAGAGTGGAAAAGGCACATGGACAGATCGAAATCCGGGAGTATTATCAAACAGAAGAAATCCGGTGGCTGGCACAGAAAAAAGAGTGGAAAGGCCTCAAAAGCATCGGGATGGAAGAAAAAACAATCCAAAAAGATGGGATAGAGAGAAAAGAGTATCGGTATTATATTAGTAGTCTAAAGGAAGATGTGGAATTGTTCAGCCGGGCAGTAAGGGGACATTGGAGTGTGGAAAGTATGCACTGGCATTTAGATGTAACATTTAAAGAAGATGCAAATACGACACTGGATAAACAGGCAGCCGAAAACCTGAATATCATACGAAAATGGTGTTTGAGCATTTTGAAAATGGTGGAGATATTCCGCCCAAATTTGTCCATGAAAAAGAAACGTTTTGTGATAAGTATGAATCCAGCAGAGTTTATAGAGCAGGTTCTGAATTTTTAAAAAGATAAATTTTAGAAATAGAGATAGAAAAAAGATTCATGCGTATGTCGTGTCCCCTCCATGTGTCACTATTGACAGTTTTTCCGTTGGGTTTTCATGCTTTTTGCTTACAATAAAATCAATGGTTTTATCTATAATCTCATAGCTCATAGAACATTCTTTTTTATTTTTCTCATAGCAGTAACTACAATTCATATTGCATCTATTCGTAAAAAAAACGGAAAAGTTCATAAAACTTACTCCTCCCAAACATTTGATAATAACTGTTTCTTTGCCTTACACCGCTCTTCAAATTCATCATCTGACAAAGAATACATTGGATAGAGGCAGGACCAGCATAAATAATTAATATTGCATTCTTTACATTTCAAAAATTTGTCAGGTTCATATTTTTCTATTGCTCGACACACAAAGCTTCCTTTGTTCGTGTTTAAAATATCCATTAAATTATCTATCTTTGTTATGTTTCCTAATTTAAACTCTTCTGATCCAAATAAATTACATGGAAAAATATCTCCATTTGCTTCTATAGTAATTTGATCATACCCAGCTGTACAACAGCAGCATTTTTGTTCTATATTAGAGTTGGTGTCACTTCCCTGACAAATTCTATCTGTTGTCAAAGAATTCTCCAATAATGTTTTATTATCTTTAGCTCTACCTTCATAGGACAATGCTCTTAGCATTGGAAATGTATGAAGTTTTCTGTTAAGTTCAAAAAACTGTTGTGCATAACGTAAATTGTTATTACTCAACACCATTGAAAGTGAAATATTTTCAAAACCTTTTTGTTTTAAAATATCTATATTATTAACTACTCGATCAAATACACCTTTGCCCCTTATAACAGAGCAGGATTCTTCATCAGCGCCATCAAGACTAATATCTATATTATTTACTTTTTCAATGATAGGAGCTTCCTGTATAATTCAAGTATAGGGAATTCCAAGAAAGAAGGTTGAGAAAAAAATACCTCAGAGTAAAAT
>QXWO01000164.1 GCA_009911035.1 Lachnospiraceae bacterium | reverse complement strand
ATGCCATTATATCGGCTCATTCTGTGACAATCAATCTGATTAATTTTCGGGCAGGATAGATGGGTAGCAACAATAATCACAGCCCTCCGGGATGTGGTCGAGTGTCACTGTTATGTCAAGGTTATGCTTGTCGGACACAGTGCCTAAAATCCTGTATTCCGCTATGTTGAACTGATAATAGTCGGCATCGTCCGCATCCGACAGCCTCCCCTGCAAATATCCATCCGGCTTATTGACAAGCGTGGTCAGGTCAACCGCCCTCCCGAAACAGTCCACACCCTCAGCCTTATTGCTTTTCCAGTAATAATCATTAGAAACCTTTTCATTCTCCCGGATTACCTTGTTGAAATTCTGGCTCACGGCAAAATCCTTCGGATTCCAATGGATTACTTTGCTTGATAATGATATGCCATTCATTTTACTTTACCTCACCGCCTGCCACAGTTTCCGTCATTATATTCGATTCATAGGCACTGGAAACCTTCGCCATCTGCTGCTTACTGCTCCACGCCTTTGCCAGCCTGCTTCTCTCCTGTTCCGCCTTTGCAATCTTTTCGTCCAAAAGTTCCTGCTGCTGTCTCTTAGCCTGCACCCGCTTTTCCTCCAACAGCCTCATATACTCCCGCCTTTTTTCTGCTTTTTTTACATAAAAAGCATCCTTATCTTTGGAATGAGCTGCAAATGCCGAGCCTGCCTCTTTTGCATGGTCTGCCATATAGGAATAACCTTTATACCCATTTTCATCAATGTTTATCAACGTCCCACCGCACATCTTATTGGAACCGACGGCATCCTCCCGGATGATCTTCATCATTTTGTTTTTAAATTCGCCGTCTTCCATCATTTTCCTAAAAGCCCCATCCGTTATCTGTATGGAAGTATTTGCTCCCCACGGCATGGAATTTATCTCATTCCAGATTTCTTTTTTGAAATTCTCCAGTTTTTCTGCATCCGAGGCTTCCTGTGTCTGCGCTGCCCGTTCTGTAAAACTTGCTCCACTTGCCGCATTTTTCTGCGTCCTGCCTATGTGCTGATATGCACCTATTACGGCATTGCTTACTCCTAACATACTCATAATACATTCTCTCCTTTCTTTTTCCGTCACACAATTTTATCCTGATTTTCCTGCTGCAGCATTACCGTCACATGGAACACATCTCCTTTCACTTTTATGTTTACACCACCGAAATACCTCTCTGCAATATCCCGCACATTTTCAAGCCCTATCCCATGCTCCGTAATGATTCCCGGCAGGATACTCTGTTTCGTTGTAGGCGGGAGCGGACTGCCTTTGCTTATAGGGACAGCGCCGTCAAAGCTATTTTCTACATACAGTATCAAAAACTGCTTTTTCCGCTTTAATGAAAGGCGTACAAATCCTTTACCTGTTTCCAGTTTTTCGCAGGCTTCTATGGCATTATCCAGAAGGTTGTTCAATATGATCCCCATATCAAACACGGGAATTTCCCTTCCATACCGAAAATCTGCATCAAACCGGATTCCTGCCTTTTCCGCCCTGCGGCATTTGTCATTGATGATGACATCCGTCACCGCATTCCCCGTCACATACTTATATTCCAGTTCCTGCATGGTCTCATCCATCCTGCGGACGTATTCCTCTATCTCCCCATACTCCCCGGCTCCTGCCAGTCCTTTGATGTTCGCCATATGGTTCTTCATCTCATGGCGCACCCTCCGGATGCTTCCATAGAAATTCTCCGCTTCCTCCAGACGCTTCTTCATGGCCCTGACCTGCTGTTCCTCCACGAAATGTTTCTGTCTCTCGGCAAGCAGGATACGGTATCTCTGCCAGAAATAAATCAATGCAGCTTCCCCCGCAAATATAAGAACTGCGACCAGCGGCATTTTCCATAACAGATCCGGTTTCTCATCAAATAAAATAAAAAGCTCATCATCTATCTTTACAGTAAGCAGCCCTACAATGATTTTTGTAATCATGCTCCCGACAAAATTCAGGATGGAAAGCAGGATAACATCCTGCCACGCCATTATAGTTACATCCTTCATAAGTCTGTACAAAATAAGCGTCATTGTCGCCAATAATACGGAATAAGAAAATGTCAGGCAGAACACCCCAACTGCCATGCATTGATTCACTTCCTGCAGGTAACTATCCTGCAGAAAATCAATACTTTTCATCATAACGCTCATCACTTTTTCATAAATACTGCTCGCCATCAAATAGCCAAGGCAATGGAGGTTATAAAAAGCGAGCATCACAAATACTGCTTTTCCAATCTGCTTTTTATAACATATCCCGGTAAAGCCCATTATTGCGAAAGCTGAAACGCCATACCGCACCCAAGCGGCACACGGAAGGAATCCTATCCCTATATTGGCAAGGATAAACAGCACTGCCGCAATGCCATCCCTTTTTCCTTTTTTCCCTCTGAAAGCCGCCGTCCACAAAACAAGGAACATGATGGCTTGTACGGCAATCTTCCATATATCCAAGATGCTATTCACTATTTCAAACGCTGGCTGGCTCATAGGCTTTCCTCCGAAATGTAATCCATGTATGCCTGCACAAAGCCGTCATATTTATACCTTGAAAGAAGCAGCTTATCCCCATTCGCCATCCTTACCTCCGTCTTATCGTAACCCTCCACATGGAAAAGGTTGATAAGGTATCCCCGGTGGATGCGGTAGAACTGCCCCGCCAACTCCTCCTCCAAATCCCCGATTTTCGCATAGTATTCCATACTTCCGTCTTTCAGGTACAGGATGATATTGTGGTTCCGGCTTTCCATGTAATAAATGTCATTCAGCGGTATTGCCTTTCCCTCGCCGCCATACTGGATCACAAGTTTTTTCTTCCGCTGCTCCGCCTCGAATAAAACCTGCCCCGCCGCCCGTCCGAACACCTCTGCGAATTTCTGTTCGTCCACGGGCTTTACCAGATACTGGAACGCCCCTACGTCAAATGCGTCATACACATATTTTTCATACCCTGTCACAAAAATGATGATAGGCTGTTTCTGCGCCTCCATGCCCCGGATATGCCTTGCCAGTCCCATGCCGTCCAGACCTGCGCCGGAGCCGCCCATCTCTATGTCCAGAAAAATAATGTCATGCTCCTTACCGTCCGAGAGGTACGCATCGGCAGAGGCATATTCCGTGATGCCGCACTCCCCTCCCTGCTTTTTGATGAGCGAAACAAGGTAAGA
>QXWO01000163.1 GCA_009911035.1 Lachnospiraceae bacterium | reverse complement strand
ATTTAGGGAATTTCCTACGCTTTTTTCGGGGAATTCCAACGCTTTTTTCAGGTATTCTTAGTGTATCATAAACATTTCATGTGGCTGTCATGTACAAGAAAACCTGCATTCATTCCTTCCGATCCCCCTATGAGGCAGTAAACAACAGCGGCAAAATCATCCAGAAACGGCAGGTGGGGGACATCCTTTAAAAGCTCCGTGTTAAGGTGTCTGTTGATGAGCCGTACCTGGAGCCTGTCCTTTGCCCATGTAAAATCACTGACGGATGCCGCGTCAAAGTCCTTCGGAAGGGGAGCTGTGTGGAAATAGTCGTGCAGGATGGTGTCCGTTACAGACTCAAGGGCCGTGATGTTTTCCAGCTCCTTATAATAGGAGTCAAGATAGATAGTGGCCGCCGTGTTTTCACCCTTCCGCAGGATGGCAAGCCCGTCCAGCGTCTGGTTGGTCTTTAAGACCCTGTGTATGGAGAGGCTGTAGCCGTCCCCAAGTTTTCTGGAAAGAGATTCCAGGATAAGCTGTTTCATTACTTCTCTGTTCATGTGTTTCTCCTTTCGGGATAATTGGTGTGGACAAAAAAGCAGACACCTTCCATATGATGTCTGTCAGTCCCATGGGGCCCAGGCACTGAAATGCCTGTGCTGGTTACAGAACCAGCGGGTTACATTTTCTGTATTTTTTTAAACCTGCTATCCGCCAAAATAGTTATGGTCTTTATATTGTAGAAAAATATGGAGGGAAAATAAGAAAGCAGGCAGATAGGATGCTGTCTGTTGGGATGCTATCCAGTTGTGGAGTTATTCATTGAAAACCATTTTTTATAATGACAGTGTATAGAGAAAAGGAAACAGTTTCTGTTTTATGAAAAGGAGCCTTTAAATAAGGTATTCATCCGTAATCTATACTTTTTATAATCAGGGTGCTGTTTAGCAGGATAAAAAAGGAGATGCTCTGGCAGTTCCATACAGGGTACAGGATATACAATATTCTGCAGACCTGACTACCGCCAACTTAGTTGACATCAGGGTGCCTTGCTTACAGGGTAATGTTATGAGGAAAATGGATGAACAGGGAAAACGGTAAAAAGGAAAAATGATATACAGGGTTCATTTGTTACGGGCAGATGAAGAGCAAAACTTTTGTTTTTGGGTGGGAATGTCTTTTTGGGATGTTCCCGCTTTTTTATATACATAAAAATGTTCTGGAACAGGAGGTGAAAGTGATGAAAGAACATATTAAACATTGGTATCCAAAGGACGAAAGATTTTTCAAAGTGCTGTCCATAGCAGGGAATATCAGGCAGGAGGATGCCGCTAAGATAGATATTTCCGCAAGCAGGATTAAAAATATGGAGAAGGATAAGCTGATTGAGAAAGTGACTTACCCATCAAGATATAATAAGAGCCCAAGAAGTAATGTAAGCTATGCGCTGACAAAGAAGGGGAAAGATTTTGTCTGTCAAAAGTATGGGATAAGCAGATGCCAGAATGCCCATGCAGCAGAACATAACTGCAAAGTTGCCGAGGTGATATGCAGTCTGGATAAAAAAGAGATTGAGACAGTGCAGGCAGAATGGCAGACAAGGAACCAGATGGAAGAAGCACTGGAACAGATGAGGCAGGAGGGAGACTTTGACCAGTATGATTACTACATGGATCTGTGGAAAGCAGGGCTGATCAGTGCGGTGGATGTAGTATACACTTCTTTAAAGACAGGGGAGATGGTGTGCTGTGAGGTAGTAACAAACAGTTATAAAGATTCAGATATACAGGCAAAGGAGTACTGTGGGGAGATTTTGCAGATGGAGGTTGAGTATGTGAGGGTGTGATTGAAAAAGATAGTATTTTATATAAAATATTAGTATACAGATAATAAAAATAACAAAAAGCAGTTCATTAGTATTGTCAATTATGTGGGTATGTGATATAGTTCAATGGTAATATGTTGTGTAAAGGAAATGATTTTAGTGTGCACAAAGACGGGGAATGTGTAATATAATATATTTACAAAGGAGAAATAATGCGATTTTCTAAAGTAAAAGAGAAACATATATATAATGTTATGTTCGACCCTGTTCGTCAATGTGAATTTAATTTAACACATCCTGCAGTTGTCTTAAAAAAGAATAATGATAGTAAAACATGTGTTGTTATGCCCCTGACAACAGAACCTAATGGAGTTGGTGAAAATAAAATTGATATTGGATGTATTTCTACTTTGCCAAGTTCGTTAAGGGGCAATAATACATATGCAGTGTTCAATCAAGTAAGAACAGTGAATGTCAACCGTTTTATAGCATTTAAAGAAGTGATTGACGGGCAAAATACACCTATAGATTGCTCAATGGATGATTTTACTTTTGGAATTTTGTTGCAAAAAGCATTATCAGATTTGACTTTTGCATACACAATTGACGAAAAAATGGATTTATATCAAAAATTGTATAATGAAGAAAAATTGAATAAGTGCATTAGTATTGCATATAATATTAAAAGATTGGATGCAGAATTTGAGGCAATGAATAGCCAGCGGATTCTTTTAAACAATGAGCTTGGGCAGTTGCTTGATAATTTTGATTATGAATTATCTCAAACTGAACTAGAAAATGGAATTCAACAGGTCTTTGAAAATGCGAAAAAGTCTGTTGACAGTTGATTGTTTATGTGTTATCCTAACTATTAAGAAGAGAGTTGATAACTCGGACAAAAAGTAGTATCGGGTATGAAATCCCAACAAAAAAGAAAATTCTAAATACAAAAAAGCATTGGATTTTAGTATTCAATGCTTTTTTGTTGTAAAACTTCTGATTGTACAAGAAATCTACTGTAAGCATAAAACAGGTTTGCTAATGTATAAGGATACAAATAAAGTGGATGCGAGCAACATCTGTCTGTAAGATATATGGATCTGTGGAAATCAGGGCTTATCAGTGCGGTGGATGTGGCATATATTTCCGTAAAGACAGGGGAGATGGTGTGCTGTGAGGTAGTAACAAACAGTTATAAAGATTCAGATAAACAGGCAAAGGAATACTGTGGGGAGATTTTGCAGATGGAGGTTGAGTATGTGAGGGTTTAATTTGATGGGAGAATATGATAAAATCTAAGAAAGTATAGATTGTATCAAAGTAAAAAATTTAGCTTTTTGTCAAAGATTATATTATCTGATTATGGAATATAAAGCCGCTTTGTTGCATATAATAGAATTGATTGGGGAATAAAACAGTTGAAATTCATGGTCAATGCTGATATACTCTAATCAATGGATAAGGCTTCAGAAACTTGAGATGCCTGAGGTCGAGGGAGAGTCCTACGGGGTTCTCTTTTTTTTGCTTTATAGGAAATTCCGAGTTTTGGAAACACAAAAAAGAACAGGAGTTTACCGAACATATGTTAGATAAACTCCTGT
>QXWO01000162.1 GCA_009911035.1 Lachnospiraceae bacterium | reverse complement strand
AGAAAGTCAAGTGCTGTGAGAGGCGACGTAGGAGCCGCTCACAGTACTTGAGTGCTTGCACCGGGGTAGTTGATTACAGATAGTGATTCTGAATTATCATCTATAATAAGCAGCGATGATGAACTTATAAAAAAATCAGAAGGAACAATTATGATGGGATTTCAGCCTGCTGATAAGTATGAATATACCTATTCAGGTTCAGAAATGAACGTTCCACTATATGTTGGAACAATGGATAATTCAGAAAATATTGAAGTCGCTGCAATGTTGTTTTTGAATGGAGAGGTTCAGCCATATTCATATACGTTGAATGGAAAAGTAAGTGAAAAACAAATGGTTCATTATTTTACACTAGGTCCAAATGAAACAATTAACTTTACAGCACTTGTCACACCAATATCTGGTGAAAAAGGTGATGTGATAGGTATGCAATTTGCAACTGTTTTTAAATCGGATTATTTACCAGAGCAAGATGGAAATACATCATTCGGAAATTGCGGAAAAATTAATTCTACAATTTGTATCCCTGTAAATATGCAGGCATCAGGCATAAATGAAACAAAAGCAGATATCGTGAAAACTACTATTACTGATATTCCAGAAGAAACGATGGCAATGCTTGAAGGTCTTGTTACAAATGATACCGATAATCCATTGGATTATTCTTCATATCTTAAAATTAAAACAGAAGACAATAGGAATTGCTTGTATTCTGAGAACGGAAAGTTAAACCTTACGTTACAAATATATGGAGGAAAAGAGGTAGCAAAGAAAATTACATTTTTTATAAATAATGAGCCTGTTAAAGTCGACAATTGCGATTATTGTGAAATAAATACTACAACAGATAAAATGACTGTTTTTGATGTGTGTATAGATGTTTCGGAGTATAAGGAACTTTGCTCATTTTATGCAGTTGCTGCGACAAGTGGTGAAGATTATTTGATTCAAGATGATACAACGCAAAGTGAAAGGTGTTTATTAATAAACAAATAGGTGGATTAAGTGAAAAAAATTAGTTTGTTTTTAATATCAATATTTTGCATATGCCTAATTTCCGCTTGTAGTAGCAAAGAGGATTCAATAGAAATTCAGAATACACAAATAAATGATTTTTCTGAAAAGAATACAGAAAATAAGTCAATTGACGATAAAATTTCGTATGTGGATTTAGAATATGACGAGATAAATAAAAACCTAACTCTTTTAGACTTAGGTTTGAATCAGGTATTACAGGAAGTACCAGTTGAAAGTACGGAAACTATCGACGCATATCAAAAAATTAAAGACGGTTATGCAATAGTCAAATCAACATTTGAAGAAGATGTAGATAATGCAAAACAGGTAAATGGAATTATAATAAGTAAAGGTTCATCTGATTATAAAACTTCCTATGAATTTATTTCATACGATGAAAAATTGCAGGAAAAGAATGTAATTGACTTGAAAAGTATGATTTCAGAGGAACTGATGACAGAAATTCAAGAGAGTCAGCCAGAACCTAAGATTGATCCTTTAGGTCATCATATTGCATGGAGTACAATAAATGGAATATATGTCCTTAATGTTGAAAGTGGAGAACAAAAAGTTCATGAAATTGAAGAGGATGGTTTCTCTGGATATGAGATTGCTTTTATTGATGAAAATAAGGTAGGATTTTATCAACAGAAAGGAGAAACGACAGTAACTACAAGATATGGATATTGGGATTTGAGTACTGATCAGATAGTTTATGAAGAAGAGGACGATTATAGTCCAAGTCAAATTCGTGTGTCGGGAGAGTGTCTTGTGCTAAATGATAGTGAAGATCCGGCAACACATAGTTCAAGTGGAAAGGTAGTTATATATGATTGCCAAAAGAATCAATCTAACGTATTTCTTGTGGACAATACAGAAAGTACATTTGCTACTGTCACAAGTGACGGAGCATATCTGATTGTGTATGTCTGCTTAGACAATGAATTGATGAAGCACAGGGTACGGATATATCAATTGTCAAGTAAAGAGTGCGTAAACGAAATTCCGTTCTCAACAGAGAAAGGTGTTAGGTTTTACGATTTCTGTAATTCTGAAAACGATTATCTGTTGATAGGAAACGGAGATGCTGGAAAGGTGGTTTATCATGTATTTGCAGCTAAATAACATTTCAAAGAAATATGGGAATTTTAATGCACTTAAATCAGTTAATATGACCTTTGAAAATGGAATATATGGTTTGTTGGGGGCAAACGGAGCAGGAAAAACTACATTGATCAATATTTTGATTGGTGCCTTAAATGCCACGGACGGAGAAATATTTTTAGATGGAACTAATATAAAAAGTTTAGGAACTGACTATCTGAAATTAATTGGTTTTATGCCTCAATATCCGAAATTTTATCCCAATTATAAAGTGGATGAATTTTTGGAATATATGTGCTGCATAAAAGAAATTAAGAAGGCCGAGCGAAAACGCAGGATTAAGGAGGTACTTGAAGCAGTTAATCTCGCAGAACAGAAAAAGAAAAAAATAAAAGAATTATCCGGTGGAATGAGACAACGTTTGGGAATTGCACAGGCACTATTAAACGAGCCAAGAATATTGATATTAGACGAGCCTACGGCTGGTCTTGATCCTGGAGAGCGAATTCGATTTCGTAATATCATTACAGAAATTGCAAAAGATCGAATGATCCTTATCGCAACCCATATTGTTTCTGATGTTGAATACATAGCAAATCATATTATTATGCTGCAAAAAGGGAATGTTATTTGTGAGGGAACGGCAGATGCATTGAGAAATGGTATCAAAGGGCAAGTATTTTCACTATGCGTAAGTGAAGAACAATCAAAGGATATACAAAAAGCGTATTTGGTATCAAACATGAAAAGAGAAAATGATGGAGTTTATTTGAGAGTGATTAGTGATCATGCTCCAGAAGGGGCTAAAATAGTTGAACCGCAGTTAGAGGAAGTATTCTTGTCAATTTTTAAGAAAGAAAGTGATATTCATGAAAATACTATACTTTGAGCTTCGAAAAGAATTTATCAGAAAGTCATTTTTTTTCATGATGATCATTCTGGTTATAATCAATTTCTTTTGGTTGGAATGGGATTATCATACAAATGGTGGATTCACAGAAGATTATGTAAAAGTAAATGCGTCAGAAAAAGAAAATAAATATTATGAAGAATTACATCAATATTTGGATGGAAAGTTAAATGCTGAAAAAGTATCCTATGTATCCGAAGAATACCAAAGGTATCATAATTTAGTAAGTGGTGATTATAGCACTGAATATGACTCAAGTATGCATACAGGATATGCATTTGGAGATTACAGCCTCTTAACAGTCCACTTTTATAATCCAATCAAGTATCTTATTACATATAAGGAATTGAATCCCAGGAGGGTACATTCCCCGATGCTTGCATCGCAACAAACTTTTCCCTAAACGAAAACGGTGATATAAT
>QXWO01000161.1 GCA_009911035.1 Lachnospiraceae bacterium | reverse complement strand
ACCTGTGAGGAGTTGTTATATTTTCTGAGAAAAAGAATTCCGTATTTATGCGGATTTTGGCGTTTCGCAAACGCCTAGAATAAATAAGGATGAGAGGAGGAAGCAGTATGTTTGATAAATTATTCAGCCCGTTCACAGTGAAAGATATGGAACTGAAAAATCGAGTGGTTCTGCCTGCTATGGGGACAAAGTTTTCCGGGAAGACGAGGGATGTAACGCCAACTTTGATTGATTATCATGTGGCGCGCGTGAGAGGCGGCAGCGGCTTAAATATTGTAGAAGTCTGTAGCATACATACGCCAAGCGCACCGAAAGGTTTTCTCTCTATCAGTGAAGATACATATATCCCAGGGCTGCAAAGACTTACGAAAGCCATTCATGAAGCGGGCGGAAAGGCGGGGCTGCAGTTGTGGCAGGGAAGTCTGGCTGTGGGTATGGATACGGATGCGCAGATTTTATTGGCAAGCGATATGGAGATGTCACCAGGAGTTACGCTGCCGGGAATCAACAGAGAAATGATTGAAGAAATTATTGCCAGTTACGGGGAAGCGGCCGGCCGTGCTGTTAAGGCGGGATTTGACTGTGTGGAGTTTCATTGTGCACATAATTATCTGCCCCATTCCTTCCTGTCCGGGGGAATCAATCACCGCACGGACGAATATGGCGGCAGCTTTGAGAACCGTGCGAAATTCCCGTTGGCATGTATCCGTGCTATCCGTACGAATATTCCGGAAGGAATGCCGCTCTTTATGAGGATTGATGCACATGACGATTATTTGGAGAACGGCCTTACTATTGAGGATGTAATTGCCTTCTGCAAACGGGCAAAAGAAGCAGGGGTGGATGTGCTGGATATTTCCCGTGGAAATATTCTGACTGCCGGTTTAAAATATGAGGTTCCCCCGGTGGATATTCCTCATGGGTTTAATATTGCGAACGCCGCCAGAATTCGCAGGGAGACCGGGATGACAACAATTGGCGTAGGCCGGATCAATACGCCGGAACTGGCAGAGAAGATTCTGGAAGAGGATCAGGTCGATTTGGTTGTGATAGGACGTGCGCAACTGGCGGACCCGGAATTCTGCAACAAGGCGAAAGCCGGAAAGACAGAGGAAATAGATTATTGTGTAGGATGTAACCAGGGGTGTTATGATGGCTTTGAGAACAAAGAGTCTTTGCATATCACATGTCTTAGAAACCCGGCTGTCGGGAGGGAAGCCGAATGTAAAATCGTTCCGACAAAGAAACCGAAAAAAGTTTTGATTGCAGGGGGAGGTATTGCCGGGCTGGAAGCGGCGATTATTTTGAAACAGCGCGGACATTCTCCGATTTTATGTGAAGCGTCTGACAGGCTCGGCGGACAGTTTTTGACGGCAGGAGAAGCGCCCAGAAAGGAAGAGATGAAAAAAGCCGTCATTTCCATGGGAAAAAAAGCACAACGTATTGGTGTTGATATCCGCATAAATACAAAGGTAACGGGAGAAATGATTGAGGAGATGAAACCACATACGGTGATTAATGCGATTGGAGCGCAGCCTGTAATTCCCCCGATTCCGGGTGTGGAACAGGATTTTGTCATAGATTCTCATGCAGTGCTTAACGGAAAGTCCATAGGAACCGGAAATATAGTAGTCATTGGCGGCGGTATGGTTGGCATGGAAGTGGCGGAATATCTGGCAGAAAAGGGCGCAAAAGTAACTGTGTTGGAGATGATGAAGGAATTTTGCGCGGATATGGGAAGTACCAGGAAAATTTGTGTAACGGAAAATATTCGTGCCGCCGGAATCATCCCGGTAACGGAAGTGAAAGTAACAGAGATAAAGAAAGGCGTTGTAATAGGAGAGAAGCATGGGGATACAGTGGAATTCCCATGTGATGCTGCTGTAATTGCAGTCGGAGCAAGAAAGCGCGATGGAAGTGAACTGCAAGCGGCCTGCGGCAGGATTGGCTGTGGTTACTTTGAAATCGGAGATGCGGTGAAGGCAAGAAGAGCGATTAATGCAACCAGAGAAGCATTTGACATTGCGATGCTGTTTGATTAGGAAGATGTATTTAGGCGGACGCGGACAGGGTGTCGGGGAAGCCTGCGGTCGTCTGCTCTATGGGGAAATAAATCCAAGCGGCGGCTTGCAGAGACATTTCCATACTGTGTACGAGGAGGATTGCAGATGGCGTGGAACTATAAATATGTAGTACCAGAAAATAAGAAAGTGCGCGTGATTGTACATACGGATTGTAAAAACGAGGCAGATGACCAGTTTGCTCTGGCGCATCACCTGATGACTCCTAAATTCGATGTGAAAGGGATTGTTGCAGGACATTTTTGGAAAAATCCTCAGACGTATGGAGTGGAAGGAACTGCAAAAGCCAGCTACGATGAAATCATCAAAGTATTGAATTTAATGGGACTGGAAGCAAAATATCCGGTACTCATGGGAGCGGCTATTGGCATGAAGGATGAAGAGACACCTGTTGATTCTGAAGGGGCAAGATTTATCATTGAGGAGGCTATGAGGGATGATGAACGCCCGCTATATATTGCCTGTCAGGGGGCGGTGACTGATGTAGCATCTGCACTTTTGATTCAGCCTGAGATTGCGGACCGGATGACGGTCATCTGGATTGGTGGTGGCGATTACCCCAAAGGAGGATTTGAGTTTAATCTGGTAATGGATATTCATGCGGCAAATGTAGTTTTTTCTTCCCGGGTTCCGCTCTGGCAGATACCTATCAGTCTATATAAGGTAATGGCAGTGTCGTTGGCTGAGTTGCAGTTGAAAGTTTTCCCATGCGGAAAAATTGGTGAATACCTTTTCAGGCAGATGGTAGACTTCAATCAGGCTTCTGCAAAATATGAGGCAGTATGGCCCCATGGAGAAATCTGGGGTTTGGGAGATCAAGGGACGATTGCGGTACTGATGGAAGAACAGGAGAAAGTGAGTTATGATCTTATACCTGCTCCGAGAGTTGCGGAAGATATGACATATATCCATGGGCAGGAATATCGGGAGATCAGGGTATATCAATATCTAGACGCCAGGCTGACGCTGGAAGATTTCTTTGCAAAACTTGCAATTAACTTTTCATGATTTGTTATAAAATGCAGGTTTATATGGGAGTTTATCACGTTGCATTCTTGGAGAGGCATATGTTTATTCCATAAAAATAGTTGTGTTTTACTTTTGGTGACAGAGGCTATTTTGTGGGAAATCGGGGGAGCAGAAGGAAAACCGATAATAAACAAATGATAAAAGGGAACCGGCAGGGACAGGCTGGTTCCCTTGTTACATATCAGTGCGGGGAGATAGCAATAGATGTATTTTTGGGAGGTGGTATTATCCGGAAAATGAAATGCCCAGAGAGACGGTGCAAAAAACGGGCCTGTGACATTGGGGAGACGGTTTCCGGCTGGATTATCGTGTCGCTGAAATGTCCTAACTGCGGCAGGGTAATAAAGGTGTACTGGAAACCGAAAGGAAAAAGATAAATATACATAGCGGGAAAGAATGGCAGGAAGGTATCCTGCTATTTTTACTTTTATAGATTAAAGCGTTT
>QXWO01000160.1 GCA_009911035.1 Lachnospiraceae bacterium | reverse complement strand
GATAATATCAGATTATCAACTTTTCGGACTGTTTTAGGGGATAAAATAATGGCATATAATCATGAGATTGCTAAATTAACAGGTCAGGATTCTATTAGCCATGAAATATTGTATGATATATACAACAGTAAATATGGCATATATAAAATTATTGGAAATATAGGGGCAGGAAAAAAGACATTATGTGAATATATTGTAAATACATGGGAGTCACAAACTAAAGGAACTGTATTTTATTTAACTGCTTCTTATCAACAAAAACCAGAAGATTATTCTACTTTCAAAAATCTATTTGTAAGAAATGATAAGGGAAAAAGGTTAAGCAATATATTTACAGATGTCTTGAATGATGTTCCATATGTGGGGAATTCGCTTTCTGCGGTTGCAAAAGGAGTAATTGCCACATTGGATCAAAATGCTAATTTGGGAGGGGAATATACAGAAAATAGGAATTATATTTTATCTACATTAAAAAAGAGAGTTCATGGTCGAGACGCTCTTTTTCTTTGTTTTGACTATGAATCATGGGATTTAAAGTCGAAACGTATCCTATCAGATTTTTTAGAAATTGCAAAATATGATTTTAGCAAAAAGAAAGTACATTTTATTTTTACTACTGTACAAAATGTAAAATCTTCATTTGACCCAAATATACAAAGAAAATTTCTTAATAAAATTGAAAAAGAGGATTTAGGTGAAATAGTAAAACAATTTAATGTAAACATTTCTTTAAATGCTGAACAGATTGAACAGATATATGAATTGACAGATGGGAATCTTGAACTTATAAAAGAAAGTATTGACTTGTTTCAAACGGATCACATGCCTATCAATCACAGCCTATATGATATTATAAAAACACATATTTCTAATCGCTGTAGTGAACCGGATAAAACAATTGAATTATTAAAACAAGCAGCATTCATTGGAAGCAAAATGGATTCTCGCCTTTTAGAAATGTTTTCAGATTTTGAAAAAGGCTTATATGAACAAATACTGGGGGAAACGATTAAACTTTGCTATTTAAAAGAGGATACCCATAACATTTATTTTTTCAAGCAATATGTATATGTCATCATGAAGGATTGCCTGCTTAAAAATAGAAAGTATTATTTGAATCTATCAAAGTGCATAAATACACTTTATCCAAGCAGGTATGATTTACAAATGCAATATTGGTATAGAGGAGGTTTATTCAAACAGGCTGATAGATTATTTTTCATTTATTTAATCTGCTATTTTAGAGAAAATAGCATAGAATATGCCTTGGATCAAACAGAGTTATTGCGTTTAGCTAAAAATCCGCTTTATCCTATATATATGCAAATATGCGGTGGCTATCAAGCGTATAAAAGCAAAAAATATGAAGAAGCAGAAGCGAAATTGATGAATCTATACTGTGATGACATTGCATTTCGATTTGAGAAAGACTATCTGCTGTCGTTGATTATAACTAATAAATATTATACTGCAGAGGAATTTGAGGAAAGAATCGATGTATTGAGCACATATGTTTCTGATGATTTTCAAAATTCATTTCCTGAAATGTACTTGAGAAATCTAATGATGTTAGCAGAATTTTATGCGGAGACTTTGAATGAGAACGAGCTAAGAATCTGCCTAAAAAAAATCAACAGATGCTTTGCTCATTATTCTGCAACAGATAAGCAGATACAATGTTATGAATATTGTTTTAAGCTAAAAGCAAATTCTTTCTACAAAATTGAAATTGCACGAAAATATACAGAAGATGCTTTTGGCTATTTAAGTCAGCCAGAAAATAAGCAGTTATATTTGAGCAAATATTACTTATCTATTCTAAATCATTCAGCAAATGAAATTGTTTTTGGAAATTTCCAAAAAGCTTATGAGATGCTATTGATAGCACAAAATATTGTATGCCAAAAAGTATATTTAAAAAACATACATGAAGATATTTTGCTAAATAATACGACTATTAGTGCGTTTTTTTGCAAAATTTATTCAGCGGCAGATTGTATTTCGATTTTGGAAAGCGTTATTGATAGGATTAGCGAGGCCGCAGACTATGCCTTAATAAAAAACAATATAGCAACATTTTATGCATTAAACGGACAATTTGATATAGCTCTTTCTATTTGTTTTTCGCTCTATCAGAAAATAGAGTTTAATGATAATGTGGACGATTATTATAGATATTTTATATTAAACAATTATGGTATTCTTTTATGGATCAATCAGCAGCAGGGGCAGGCGGCAAGTATACTTTCAAAAGCCTTTTCATTAAACCCTTTACCGAAAGATCAGGCATATTTTAAAGCCCGTGCACAAAAGATATTGTTGCTTATTGAAAATATTTCAGTTGAATCCATATTAAACAATAAAGAATGGAATTGTTTCTTATATAAGGAAAATCCAAACATAATTGGTCAGGCGTGGAAATTTTGGAGTTCGTTATTGCTACTTAGTGAATTACAGATATGGTCTGACTTTTAAGGTAATATATTACCAATCAAACACGGTAGTATATGCTCTGCATCAATATGTAGCTGCTCAAATGCATAAGCAAATGAACTATGATGGACAATGTGAGGATATGAATTAATATCAGTAACATAAAATTTTCCATACGGATTAACGCGAAAGTCAATCCTGGTATAGCATTCTAAATCTAATATTTTGGTAATTTTAACAACTTCAGTTCGAATACACTTTTCTATAGAGCTACTGATAGTACTTAGTAAGCAGAATTGATAATTGTCATCGTAAATGTCATTAAAATCTAAAAATTCATGTCCCATAAGGATATTATCTTTTTTACATATAACAACAGGTGGCAAGATGTAAGGATTTTTTCGATGAATTATTAGGGGCACTTCTATTTCATAACCAAATATAAATTCTTGCACAATGAGGGGTTGGTTATAAATCATAGAAAGCCGTTTTAAATAATTTTCATATTCAAAAGAGTATTGGGAAACTGATTCTTTATGAATACCTATACTGGCACATTCATAGCAGGGCTTAGCGATTAATGTTCTATTGGAAATCGGTTTTTGATTATTTAACCATTTGTCTGCATAATACTGCCAACTGTTAGGAACAGAAATATCATGCTTTTCAAGCAATTTTGTCCAATGATATTTATTGGCACAAATACTATTAACATAAGCGTTGGGGCCTGTGTGAAGGAGCCCTTCTAAATCGCAAAAAGCTGGTATATATGAATCTCGTGCTTTTCCAATTCCTTTTTGTGTTCCTTCAAATACAATGAGTTTTGAGTTGGCGAATTTGTCGTTAAAATAATCTTTAATAAAGTCCTCAGTATTAAAATATGTAAGTGTATAAAATCCCCAATTTTGCAGAGCTGTCAATAGTTCGTTATATTCTTCCATGCTTAAAAACTCTGTTAAGATAGAAGAATCTGCATAATCATAATGGTTAGCAGTCATGTCCTTCACATTTGCCAAGAAAATAATTGTGAAATCTCTTATAGAAGTCTTTGCTTTGGTAAGAAGCAAAGAGATTAGTTCTTTTGTATCCATTATTTTATCCCCTAAAACAGTCCGAAAAGTTGATAATCTGATATTATC
>QXWO01000159.1 GCA_009911035.1 Lachnospiraceae bacterium | reverse complement strand
ATGCCTTCATTTCAACCTGTATAAATTTTTCAAAGTTCACAAATTTCTGCTTGACTTTTTATTTGCAGACTTTCATTTTTTATGGAAAATATAAGAGCCGTTGCCGACTCAAAATTTAAGAGAAACAGATAGGACTCGAACCTATGACCTGCTGAGGGGCAAATTACGGCCATTCCTCAGTCGCTCTACCAACTGAGCTACTGTCTCTCCGTAATAGCCCTTGTAATTTTTGCGAAAAAGAAAAGAGCCGCTGTTACACGACTCCTAACTTGTTATTGCTGTAAAATATAGTTTCCTTACCAAATTCTTCAGCTTTACTAATTTCATATCTTGTGCTTTCTCCAACATAACAATCGACATCCACTACAAATATAGCATCGGACATTGCAATTTTCTCAGTATGCAATTCCAGATACCATTTTTTGTCATGACCTTCACATCCCATCGCTGGAAATAACACAATATACCCCAAATCGGTAAGCTGCTGATAGACACTTATCATTTTAGATTTATACTTATAGCTCCCACAAATAGTTATGATTTTCATATAATCACGCTCCTTTCATTAAAGGACTTGTAAATATAACGAAGCAGAAAAGAAGAGCCCTTGTTAGGACTCCTCGTCTTCAATCCAAACCGCTTCCCTTCAATAATTTTTTGAGTTCTTCCTTGTTGAGTTCTACATCAATATCCAAATGTGCGTGCGTGTTTCCGTCGTTGATGGTGACTTTCATTTCTTTAAGCCAGATATCCATATCTACACCCAACTTCTTTTTGATAATCACCTTTGCGGCTTTTGACACAAGCGCCGTTGTGAATTTTGATATAATATTCATCTCGTCCATACCTCTTTTTCTCCTTTCGGTTTATGGTTTTCATAAAGGAGAATGTATAAATTGCGAAAAAGAAAGAGCCCTTGTTAGGACTCAATTTCTTCTAAAGTAATCCAAAGTTTTGACTTTTTAATGAACGGTAAATAGCCTATAATATCACAATACTCGTCAATTTTATACTTGCAATATGGAAATGATTTATTTGCCACATCTATAAACGGTTGAATGCGATCGTACACGAGCTTACTATATTCTGGGTTAATATCTTCAATATATTCTCCAAACGCAAATTCTTTTCCCGTCAGATTCCATTCATCATTAACCGCTTTTATATGCTCACGAAATATTCTCGCAACCTCGTTTCTGTTTTTCATAAATTCTTTCTTCATACGCCGACGCATAAATTTCGGCACTCTTATAAAGTGATAAAAGACCTTAAAATACCTCTCTTCATATTCTTTGTTCATAACCTGAACCCCCTTTCATTAAAGGAGTTGTATTTTTTGCTAAATATCACGTCTGTCAAAGACCGTTTCCCACCGTTCACGTTTAATTGGTTTCATCTTCAGCGCCCACATAATTTGTCGGACTGTCACGGTAGGATATAACCCGTCCGTACAAGTTCCTGCACGTTCGTCAAAATACGCTTTGAACTGCGGATGCAAATATATTTCGGCAGTAAGCCACTGATCTATTTCACCCCACCAGGTACTTTTTGTTTCTTTATCAAATCGCTGCTGAATCACAGCGAGACCTTTTCCACTTATCTCAAATAGAGTACAACTATTATAAACCGGATGATGCTTACAAATATAACACCTGCCAAATTTAGTTCGTGGCATTGTAGGTTTCTCGTAATGATACCTCATCTTATTTATTCTCCAAAATGCAAGAGAAAAAGCCCTCGTCAGGACTTCGTCTCCCTAATACTATTCGTCAAATACCGGGCATGATAATTTACAGCTCGGATAAGGACCTCCACATGCTCTACATCCATCAGGTGGTACATTTCCTGCATACATATCGAGTACCTCTTCTGTCCATTCTTCCTCATCGTCTTCGTACTCATAATCCATCACGTCTATATTCCAACCGCATGATGGGCAGGTATAAATATCATTTCCACCTCTGGGATGTTCCCTACGGTCCATAACTGCTCCGCATTTGTTGCAAATTGCATACCCCTCGTTCAGGTATTCCATTAACTCAATACCCTCCGGTTTAATAATTTGGCTCATATTATTATCTCCTTTCGTAACTTGGAGTGTACTACATATCATACACCCTTTTTATAGTTAAGTTAAGAGATTAAAGAGCTCTTTGTATCTCCATAAGAGGATATGCAATTTTGGCGAAGAAAAACGAAAAGGCGCTGTACATTTCACGCCCCTCCGCTTTGGAATCTCAAACCATCATCGTTTAGTCGGCTTAACGAACCGAATCAAGTTCTTCAATGTCTGAACGGTAAATGTGCCGTCCTTTTCCAGATCGTATCCCATCTGATAAATCTTGGCAAAGAACACCAACGGAACCATAAGTTCAGCCGCCGCAATACCGATTCTTATATACCGATCCTTCTTCTGCTCTGCAAGTTGCTCTTTCTTGGATTGTTCCTCTCTTTCCGCCTGCTCATCATGGAATTTCTCTTCCTGTTCCATTTGCTTCTTACGGAATTCATCGTCATCAATCCCCTTGTTATACTCCATCGCAGCTTTAGAATCGTCGATTCTTAACCGATACAGCTTGGCTAAACCCTCTATAGCCTCCGTATGTTCCTTGCTTCCAACTGCAAGACCGGATAAACCTCCAAGTTCAGCTTTAATCTGTTCGTCCAACATTGTGATAATGTCTTCGTTCATTTTACTTCTCCTTTCGCTGTTAAGTTTTTAGCTTCCATAAAAGGAACTGTTAGTCGTGCGAAATATAATTTTTAAGATTCACTTTCAGCATGACCGATTTCTTGGAGGCGATAAAGTCAATACTCTTAGATGCTTCCAAAAATATAAAAGGACCATCCGGATCAGATGTATCAACCCGTAAGGTCCCAATGTATTTTGGTCTAAGAATCGTCACGGCAACTCCGCACCCAACAAGAAAACCAATGATAAATATAACGAATATAACGATTGTCTGCATACTATTTCTCCTTTCATAGATTTTTTCAAATATCAAAATACCATGTTTTTTCGTAACCCACGTACTGGTTTCTAAGCTAGATTAAAAAGAAAGAGTCCTTGTTAGGACTCCTCTTCAATTTGTTCTTTTTCTTTTTCAATATTATATTCAGTTTGTGCCTTTGCTATCGCTGCCATACAAACTTCTCTCGCCTTGCTATAGCCGATTGCTATTCCCCCAATCAAACTAATCGCTACAGCACCAAAAAATTCGCATTTTGTAAACATAGACGTTACCTCCTTATATTGTTTTCATTAAAGCAGATGTAATTTAAGCGAAAAAGAAAGAGCCGCTGTTAAGCGACCCTTCCCCTTGTTTCATTCGGATTCTTTTACTTCGGATGGCTCTTTATTTATCGGTAAGCCAACACCCGTAGCGATGTAATTCATACAGTTGAGAATTTCCGTATCGCTCATGCCTTTTGCTCTGAGCCATTCGGTCATTCTCGCCACTTCCTGAACATTCATCATTTCGGTTTTCTCCTTCTCTTTAAAATTAGAACCTTGTTCCGTCATAAAGTGTCCTCCTACTACAATATATTTATGGTTAATACCCCTTACAGCCAGTAAGGAATTACCCATCTTGTTGCTTAAGCTGT
>QXWO01000158.1 GCA_009911035.1 Lachnospiraceae bacterium | reverse complement strand
GCCATCTACCGAGAGGAAAAACTGCTTAAAGATCTTCCGGCAGGGGAACGTAAAATTCGCCGCCAGTTGAGTGTAAACTCCCTTGTGGAGGCTTATTTCGTATGGGTGCGTGAAAACCTCCCGAAAGTGCCGCAGAAAAGCAAGACATGGGAAGACTTCAGCTATTCACTTAACCAGGAAAAATACCTCAAAGTATTTCTGGATGACGGTGAAGTCCCGATGGATAATAATGCAGCGGAACAGTCGATCCGGGGATTCTGTATCGGCAAGAAAAACTGGGTGATGATCGATACGGTTGCAGGGGCAAAGTCCAGCGCCATTATATAAAATTATTATTCTCGCCTATTATTTTTAATTTTACATCTTTATCAGAAAAAATAATGAAATAATCATCAATACAATAACCTATTTTTTCTATAAAAACTGTTTTAATGCAATTATTAAAAAAACGTATATGAAATATTGGCGATTGAGGAGGATCTAATTCTTGAGTAACAAAACCTCCTATTCTTATTCTAGCTATTGTTGGTTGTATTAATTGTTTGTATGCTATATAGACTCCTATTGATGTTGATATTGCGCCAACCCATGTACCTATCAGTCCTAAAATGTCAAAAATCATATATACCTACCTTTCATATCCACAAAAGAATGGTTTGTTTTATTGGATAATTATAACAGTTTGCCATCAGGATAAAGATAATATACCTTAACATCTTTACCAATCAGATTTTCCAATTTATCTTGCATTTCTTTAGGCGAATGCTTTACATATTTATCGAAAAAGTTCTTAATAATATAAAAAAATGTTAATAATTTATATATATTTACGCAAGGTTCATAAAATTTAATGTTTAATTTGTAACATAACTCATTCAATCTTTGTTCGTAATTTTTTTTAATGTTAAATTCCATGCTTTTGGGAGTAATTATTTTTCCGCTATTTGTGTGCAAAAAATTTACTACATAATTATATGCATCAGTTACCATTCTATAAAAATATCCCAGTTCAATGTTCAAAAAATCTACCATTTCTTTAATTCCAACAGTTATTGAATAATTTGCATTTTTGTCAAAATTATTTTCAAATAATTTTGTAGTGAATTTTATGATATTAAATATATAAAAGCTGATATCATCATATAATTCTTCTCTATATTCAGACAATTTTTCTAATGATATATAGAAATCCCATAAATCTAAACATTGATTTAGGCAATATGTTTTTATTATAATTATTTTGAGTGGTGAATTTATATACATATTATTTAATAATAACGGGGTCTGAAATAAATTTATTGTCAATACTTTTAAACTAGGTAAATATTCTAATCCATACATGCTTTCAACTTCTAAATTTGATATATCAATTTCTGTTATCTTAATTGCATCATCATATTTAAGAAAATATTTATTTCTACAAAAATTATTTGTAAGAATTACATCGTCAAAATAAAAATTGCAAATTATTGCATTATTAATAATTCTATTATCTTTAAATATAATAGGATTATTGCTTATATTTAAATGTTCAAATTTCATGTACGTAATAAATGTAGCATCTGTCAATTTATTGCAATCTAAATATATCTCATCAAAAACAGTATTAAATAAAAAAGTTGGAATGAATTCATTGGTTATTTCACAATTTGATAAATCCAAATTTATTCCATCAGGTAATTTTTTAAGACTACATAAATTTTTAATCTTATTAATTTTTAAACCTGACAAATCCAGTTGTTCTAAAAAAGAAAATTTATTTAATGAGAATATCCATCTTATAGGTAAGTTTTGTGCTATAATTTTCTTTACACCATACCAATTACTTGGAAGATCTATTTCATCTAAATTAGTATTTGATATGTTGAGTGTTTCAATTTTAAGATTTGACCACCACTCAATTTGTTGAAAGTTTAATTTAATTTCATGCAAATCTAAGAATTTTTCACAAAAATATAACTTACTAATCTCGTTTATTCGGTAAGCCATTAATAAATCATTATTTATTTTAATTTTATAATCCAGTAAAGATTTAGATAATCCCATTATCCATTTTTCATTAAATACCAAACTGCTTTTTAATGACAAATAAGGTTCCTCTTCAAATTATAATGTTATTAAATTTTTATCCAAAAAACATTTATGTCTATGTAATATTAGTTCAAAATAAATTTTTCGAAAATCTGTACTATTTTCCAGATATCTTTTTGATTTAGAGTTTTTACCTATTTTGGTATAATATTTTCTTAAAGTGTTATAATTTAAAAATAATTGATTTTGAAATCGATATTCTTTTTTTCTTTTATCATATTCTAATAACACATTATGTATTTTTTCTTGTGTTTTTATAATTGGAATCTTTCCATATAAAAAATTTTTACTTATTTGATTCATTACTTTTTTTGTTTTTAGTAAACCAATATTAGCTTGTTTTGCTTTTGCAAATTTATTATTTTCCCAATTTAGGCTTTTTTCAAATATATATTTTAAAACTTCTAACTCAGATATATATTCCCCCCTATATTCTTCAAAGAATAAAATAAAACTGATCATAAGAGGATATGAAAAAAATCTTTATTTAGTAAAGCTCTATTTATAATAGTTTTCTTTTCATATCGTGATACTTTAATGTTTTTATTATATATTTTATTATTAATTTATTATTAAATGGTTGTAAATATATTTTAGTTGCATACACTTTTATTTGATCGGCATTTCTATAATAATAATCACTTAATGCAAAGTTATTCTCTTCGTAAAAGTCTCTATTTATTGTTAAAATACATTTTGAGAAAGTCAACAAATTTTCATTAAGCTCGTTTAAAATATCTATCCTATTTTTTTGATATATAAATGCCTCTTCCAATCCATCTATAAATAATATTGTATCATTTTTATTTTCAATACTTTCTATTTGTTGTAGTAAATTATTACATTCCAAACCACTAACACGCATAATTTTCTTTCCTTTTATCTGCGCATATAAATAATATTTGATAATAAAACGATTTATCAAACATGTTCTTCCTGCACCAGACTTTCCTATAATAAAAACAATTTTATCAATTCGACTTTTAAATATAATCTGATAAAGTTTTTTGTTAATTTGTATTTATGTTTTTCATGCTGTTTGTTTTCAATAAAATAGGGAAATTCAACATATCTCTTAATACAATTACGACGAGTCTCTTTTGTAAAATTAAATTGTTTATATTTTCTTAATATAGAAATAATTCCAAAACATATGCCCAAAAAGGATATTCCTAATAATGTAAAAATAGTAGCTACATATTCAATATACTCCATAACTTTCTTGTATGATGTTTATAGAAGCAAAAACACCATAACTTCCTTTCTTTTCAATATCGTGGTTCAATACAACTCAGATACTGTGGACTTTTGATTATTGCCCTGTAGCTTGACTACTCAACAGGAGTGTATTGCCGCTGCCTTTATCTGAATTGTTTATCTGCTGGATGAGCCGGAGCGTCTGTTCCTGAGTTCTTATTTCAATCAAGTCTACGATGATAACCGCCTGTGGATATCACAGTATCAGACTTTATGAAAGGGCGGTACAACCTCATGATTTACGTAGGCATTGACATTGCCAAACTTAACCATTTTGC
>QXWO01000157.1 GCA_009911035.1 Lachnospiraceae bacterium | reverse complement strand
CTCAAGGAGGTGACGATCATCCTCTCAATCTAATAAAACTATTATCTCCTATCAGATAGGAGATGTAAAGAAGCAGGTCTGAGGGTTTATAGGTATCCCTTGAACAACCTAAATACATTATACAAGGAAGTTATGGTGCTTTTGCTTCTATAAACATCATACAAGAACAATATGAACAAAACAACGAACAACACATTTGCAGGATGCACCATTGTAGCGACAGGAAAACTTGAGAACTTCACCCGCGACGGGATCAACGCCAAAATTATCAGCCTCGGCGCCACGCCCGGCAGCTCCATCACCAAAAAGACGGATTACCTGATCTGCGGCGAAAAGGTAGGCAGCAAGCTGGCAAAGGCAGAGCAGCTCGGTGTCAAAATCCTGACTGAGCAGGAATTTTTGGAAATGCTGTCGGCGTAGGAAGGCATTATGGGTACAAATGTTGACTGGATCATACACTATATCCTTGACGATACCGGCACCCGGATTTCCAAATGGTGCTGAACCTTCCCCAAGAACATATCTGCTATCTTCTGAACACAATGGGTATGCGGGTACAAGGCGGGAAACCTTCCATGACGGTGATATGGTTTCCGGTATCTATGAGGACTGCGGCATACGGCTAAAGAAGGTCCGTGAAACCGGGCGGGACGTTCTGCGGCTCATCATTCCAGATAAACATAACCGCTTTCCGGAAGACGAAAACTGTATGGAACCCTACCGGCATCAGGAACTGGAAATGTTTGAAAATTAGGAAATACACGATCTGAAAAAAGCTGTCTAAAAAACGGCAGCTTTTTTCAAGTATCCGGGCAGTCACAGGGTACTTATTCTATATACGGGTTCTGTTCGCAATCCGTAAAACAATTCAAATCGCAACTGACAAAACGGCAGAATCATGCTATAATTTGAGAAAGAGAGGTACATTTATGCCAAACACAAACAAAACCATCCAGCAGTTAAATCTGGAGGACGATTTCCTTTTCGCTAAGGTAATGAATAATCAATCGGCTTCGCCGCAAATTTTGAGCGATTTGTCAAGTGTTTTTACAAAAAAAGTGGGTGATTTTTTTGAGATAGGGGTCTGAAAGCCTTATAAAATCAAGGCTGAAGATTCCGAGAAGTTATATGAGTGATAAGGAGGTCTGCAGAAAAGTATTAGAAAAAATACTGGGTGTTTCCATCCAAGAAGTTTCCGTGCCTGCCACACAGAAAACCATCAACATGCTCTATGACGGAAAAGGCATCCGGCTCGACGTATACCTGAATGACAACGAGGGAACTGTATATAATGTGGAAATGGAGCGCGGAAAGCATAAAAGAGCCATTCTCCCCAAAAGATCGAGGTACTATCAGGGAAACATCGACCTTGACATCATTTCCGCAGGGGAAGATTACAGGAAACTGAAAAAATCCTTTGTCATCTTCATCTGCACCTTTGATCCGTTTGGAGACCGACGCCATTTATACACCTTTGAAAACAGGTGCGTGGAAAACCCTTCCCTCACGCTGGGAGATGAAACCACCAAGATTTTCCTGAACACAAAAGGCAACATGCACGATGTCGATCCGGAAATGCAGGAATTTCTCGCTTATGTGGAGAATACAACGGATGACTTCGTATCGCAGGCTAGAAGCCCGCTCATAAAAGAGATCCATAAAAAAGTTATTGAAGTAAAGGAAAGCAAGGAAATGGAGGTCGAGTATATGACTTTATTGCAGAGAGATCGGGAAAATATCGAATTAGGACGAGAAGAAGGCAGCAACCGAATGGCCTCTTTAACCAAGATACTTCTTTCTGAAAACCGCACCGATGAATTGAATCGCGCTTTAGAAGATTCGGATTTCAGGAACAAGCTTTTTGAGGAATATGACATTTTATAACAGCAGACATATTAACAGGGGAGGTATGCACTTCCCCTGCTTTTGCATATTGGAGATGGAACATATGACTTTATTGCAGAGAGACCGGGAAAATATTGAATTAGGACATATAAAAGGCACTATTTCTGCCACTAAAATCCTCAAACTCCACAATAAGGGTATGAACAATGAGAGCATCGCATTGTCCCTGCAGCTTGATTTAGAATATGTCAATTCTATTATATCTGATTATGAAAATGATTAAGATATAAATGATAGGCGCAATGACTTAGGACCGGTTCCCACCGGTCCTCTTTAAATATAATATATCTTCAGTTAAAAGCGTTTGCGGAAGGATTTGAACCTTCGGTGCGTTGCCGCACACCACCTTAGCAGGTCGCAGGATGTCCGGGGGGACATCCGCTCTGCGACGACCGGAGTGGAACGGAGAGGCACCATAAACCACTCGGACACGCAAACGAAATGTGGATGGGGCAGGAATCGAACCTGCGGTGTTTCTGTGTGACGGATTTACAGTCCGCTGCCCTCGCCGCTAGACATACCCATCCATAATGTGACCAGGGGGAATCGGTCTACGCTCCGCTTCGGTCGGCGCAGAACAGATGTCCCCCGGACATCTTGCGCCCCCGTAAGAAGATCCACAGTCTGCCGGACTACCACTATCCTATGTCCACAGTAGCTCCTGCGGGACTTGAACCCGACATCTCCGGCTTGAGAAGTCGGTGTCCTGACCTTTAGACTAAGGAGCCTTAATGATCCCCATGGGACTTGAACCCAATACCTCCGGCTTGAAAAGCCGGTGTCCTAACCTTTAGACCAGGGGACCGTACAGCAGGCATTTCCAGCCTGCTCTTTTGCTGCTATCTCTATTTTCTATCTTCCATTCATGCGCTGATCTGTACCTGCGCCGCCGGATCTGTTATAACCAAAATATCATCCATACGCACCTGCAGAACCGCTGCCAGCACCACCAGATTATCCAGTGTCGGCAGGGCAGCTCCCTGCTGCCACTTGTAGATAGCCTGCGGCGTTGCAAAACCAAAAACATCCTGCAGGTCCTTTACCGATAATTCCGCCTGCTTCCGCAGCCTGCCTATGTTCTGCCCTGTCCTTACCATATCTATAACCGGCATATTTGCCATGATCCTCACCTCCTGTTATTAAAATCAAATAGATTTTCTACTTGCTGCGCGAGACACAGTTGCGCCAGCAACAATTTCCTTATGTGTCCCTGTGCATGATAAATATCCAGGCGGTATATGCCCCATATGGGACTTGAACCCATGACGCCTCGCTCAAAAGTCAGGGATGTTCTTTATCCCTTGTGCTCATCCCAACTGAGCTAATTGAGCATAAAAAATACCGCCTACCTCATTTAAGATAAGCGGTACATGAAAGCTATGATCTATTTCCGGCGGTTTCCATAAGACCTGCCCTCACATCACACAGTTTTTCGCCTTTTTCTTACCTTGCATGAGCGCATCCTAACCAGACTCTGTTCTTTTTCTTTACTGAACAGTGCCTCATAATGTTCGCTATGCAGATAATATGCGAAACCATTCGCAGCGAAATTAACTGTTGCCATGATTGTTTCCTTTCCGGACTTATCCGTCCTCTTTTTATTTACTGTAACCACTATATCACCGATCAGCCCGTTTGTCATTATACTGGTAATATAAAGTTGTTAATTTGTAAGCGTCAAATAAGAGCGTGTAGTGAAATATATAGCGTTCTCCTGTAAACTTGGGGTTAGAGTTTTTAGAGTCCACTCCCAAAACTCTAAATC